>CADAYP010000064.1:0-5041 GCA_902792235.1 Ruminococcus flavefaciens | reverse complement strand
CTTGACTGTCTCATGAATCATCAGGCAGGTGAAAAAAACTGGGAGTACACTGAAAAAATGCTGGGTGCAGTTGCAGTTTTCAGGCTTGAAGCTGAAAAAATATCATGTAAAGCTAAGTAATATTAACTGGAGGTAATATATATGTATGACGTTAAATCTTTAAAAGCTGAGGAGTTTATCAATCACGAAGAAATTCTCGAAACCCTTGAATATGCCGAGCAGAATAAGCATAACAAGGCTCTCATTGAGGAAATCCTCGAAAAGGCAAAGCCGAAGAAGACCGGCAGGGGAGTTGAATGTGCGGGACTTTCTCACCGTGAGGCAAGTGTACTTCTCGCCTGCGATATTCCCGAAATGACCGAGAAGATTTACGGGCTTGCACGCGAGATAAAAGAAGCATTCTATGGTGACAGAATCGTTATGTTTGCACCCCTCTATCTCTCGAATTATTGCGTGAACAAGTGCGTTTACTGTCCATACCATATGCAGAATAAGGAGATTCCGCGTAAGAAGCTCACACAGGACGAGGTGCGTGATGAGGTTATCGCACTTCAGGACATGGGTCACAAGAGACTTGCTATTGAGTCCGGTGAGGACCCCGTTAATAATCCTATTGAGTATATTCTTGAATGTATAAATACAATCTATTCAATCAAGCACAAGAATGGTGCTATCCGCCGTGTAAATGTCAACATTGCGGCAACAACTGTTGAAAACTACCGCAAGCTCAAGGAAGCAGGCATCGGCACCTATATCCTCTTCCAGGAGACTTACCATAAGGAGAGCTACGAGGTTCTTCATCCGGCAGGACCCAAGCACAACTACGCTTACCACACAGAAGCTATGGACAGAGCTATGGAAGGCGGTATCGACGATGTTGGTCTCGGAGTGCTTTTTGGTCTTGACAAGTACAGATACGAGTTTGCGGGTCTTCTCATGCACGCTGAGCACCTTGAAGCTGTTCATGGTGTCGGACCGCATACTATCAGTGTTCCGCGACTCAGAAGAGCTTCAGATATCGACCCTGATGTTTTCGATAACGGTATCGACGACGAAACATTTGCAAGGATAGTAGCTTGTATTCGTATTGCTGTTCCTTACACCGGAATGATAATCTCCACCCGTGAGAGTGAGGAATGTCGTGCAAAGGTCATCGGTCTCGGCGTATCGCAGATATCCGGCGGTTCGAGAACTTCTGTCGGCGGATACGCAGGCTATGATGCTGAAGAAAGACCTCATGATACCGAGCAGTTTGACGTTTCTGACCAGCGTACACTCGACGAGGTCGTAAAGTGGCTTATGGACAGCGGCTATATCCCGTCGTTCTGTACAGCCTGCTATCGTGAAGGACGTACAGGTGACCGATTCATGGCGCTTTGCAAGGTAGGACAGATACAGAACTGCTGTCACCCGAATGCACTCCTTACACTTCAGGAGTATTTACAGGACTACGCTTCTCCTGAGACACGCAAGGTCGGCGAAGCTCTCATAGACCGCGAGATACAGAATGTTCCCGACCCGAAGCGCCGCGAAAAGGCACTCGAATACCTCGACAAGATAAGAAACGGTGAGCGTGACTTCCGTTTTTAATCGCACACGAATTGACAACCGGAGCAGGGTGTGATAAAATGTTCTTGATAAATTATTCTTGATTGGAGGAATTTTTATGATGAGTTTACTTGCGGCAGTTCCCGCTACAGGTGATACTTTCCCTGCAAAATATATAATCATCGGTGCTTGCGCGGCGGTAGTTATCGCTCTGGTATCGGCATTTTTAGCCGGAAAAAAGAAAAACGACGAAGATGATGAGGAAGAATAAATAATGTCCATGCCTCCCGGCATAGCTTTTATTATAAAGCTTGCGGGAGGTATTTTTATGGTTTGCAGTCTGTCAGAGTTGAAAGACAAAGAAGTTGTTGATATACGCACAGGCGAAAGACTTGGCACTGTCGATGATGTGAGATTCGATACGGTCACGTCAATGGTCACAGGACTGGTCATCTACGGCAGAAGAGGATTTTTCGGTACTTTGGGCGGCGATGATACTGAGATACCATGCAGTGCGATAAAAGTAATAGGTACAGATATTATACTGGTAGACCACCACGAATTGACGTTTTCGACAAATATTGGCAGAAATAGTTTTAAAAGTTTGTTTGATTAAAGACGAATAAATACTTGAAGTCGGACGCGCTTTGTGGTATAATATTAAAGCAATTCGCACGTCTGTGCTTTTGCAGACCGGTGCACTCGCTTGAGTGTCGTCTGTAAGTTAAGTCGGGCGGAGGATATTAATAACCAATTTTAAGGAGGACTACACAATGGCAGTAGTTTCAATGAAACAGCTCCTCGAGGCTGGCGTTCACTTCGGACACCAGACAAGACGCTGGAACCCAAAAATGGCACCGTACAAGAGAGAAACGGTATCTACATCATCGACCTTCAGAAGACAGTTAAGAAGCTTGAAGAAGCTTATATGTTCGTTCGTGACCTCTCAGCAGAGGGCGGCGAAGTTCTCTTCGTAGGTACAAAGAAGCAGGCTGGCGATTCCGTTAAGGAAGAGGCTACTCGCGCAGGCGCTCACTACGTTAACGCAAGATGGCTCGGCGGTATGCTCACAAACTTCAAGACAATCCAGACTCGTATCAAGAGACTTGAGCAGCTCCACACTATGGAAGAGGACGGCACTTTCAACCTCCTCCCCAAGAAGGAAGTTGTTAAGCTCAACCTTGAAATAGAAAAGCTTGAGAAGTTCCTCGGCGGTATCAAGACAATGAAGAAGCTCCCCGCAGCTCTCTTTATCGTTGACCCCCGCAAGGAAAAGATCGCTGTTGCTGAGGCTAAGAAGCTCAATATCCCGATCGTTGCTATCGTTGATACAAACTGCGATCCTGACGAAGTTGACTACGTTATCCCCGGTAACGATGACGCTATCCGCGCTGTAAAGCTTATCGCCGGTACAGTTGCTAACGCTATCATCGAAGGCAGACAGGGCGGCGACAACACTCAGGCTGAGGCTCCCGCTGAGGAAGCTGCTGAGGCAGACGCTGAATAATCAGCACTATCATAATCTGAATTGAAACGTAGGGGTTGGCGTCCCCGACAACCCGATGAATTTCAGGGACGTCGAGGCGCCGTCCCCTACAATTATTTTATATTATTTATTGGAGGTATTTACAATGGGTAAGGTATCTGTTGCAGAAATAAAGGAACTCATGAAGTCCACCGGCGTTGGCATGATGGACTGCAAAAAGGCTCTTGAGGCTAACGACGGAGATATGGACAAGGCTATCGAATTCCTCAGAGAAAAAGGTCTCGCTACTCAGGCTAAGAAGAGCGGAAGAGCTGCTGCTGAGGGCGTAGTTGCTGCTGTTGTAAACGGCAACACAGGTGTTCTTCTCGAAGTTAACACTGAGACTGACTTCGCTGCTAACACTGACGATATCAGAAACTTCGTTGCAAACGTTGCTAATACTATCATCGAAAAGAACCCTGCTGACGTTGAAGCTCTTAAGGAACTCCCCATCAGCGGTGGTACAGGTACAGTTGGTGAGGCTCTTACAGAGCTCGCTGGCATGAAGATCCGTGAGAACATCGTTATCCGTCGTTTCGTAAGAATGGAAGGCGTTCTCGCTTCTTATATCCACAATGGCGGCAGCATCGGCGTTCTCGTAAAGCTTGATACTGACCTCTCTGCTGATGCAGTTTCTGCTATCGGTAAGGACGTTGCTATGCAGTCTGCTGCTCTTAATGCTCCTTATCTTTGCCGTGAGCAGGTACCTGCTGAGGTTATCGAGAAGGAGAAGGAGATCATGCTCGCTCAGATGGCTGAGGATCCTAAGATGGCTAACAAGCCCGAGCAGGTTCGCGCAAAGATCGTTGAGGGTAAGGTTGGCAAGTACTACAGCGAAAACTGCCTCCTTGAGCAGTCATTCGTTAAGGACGACAAGCTCAGCGTTCAGGGCTATGTTGACGCAGAGGCTAAGAAGCTCGGCGGCAGCATCAAGGTTGTTGACGTTGTTCGCTTCGAGCGTGGTGAAGGCGTTGAGAAGAAGGAAGAGAACTTCGCTGACGAAATTGCTAACATGATCAAGTAATTGACATAATTTTAGGAATGAGAGGGAAAAAGAGATGAATTTTAAGAGAATAAGAAAAAGTGCTGCGTTGGTTCTTTCTGCGGTGCTTGCTGCATCGGCAGTTCCGTTCAGCGGCATCACTGCATCAGCAGTGGATACCGACCTTTCAGGCAATACAATGCTTCAGTCTGATGAGATAACACTGGGCAAGCTCGTATCCGGAGCTATCACCGAAAACGATGATGACGACTGGTACAAGTTCTTACGGCGCAGACAGCGCTATGTTCTGGAGCCACGTATATATGTACGACGGCACAAATGATAATTCGCTGATATATGAGCAGACTTTGAAGAATACCAAAAACATCAATGCTATATTCTATCTTACTGCCGGTGATTATTACTTTTGCGTGCATGGGGGCTCGAACGGTGACCGCGCAAAGTATGACCTCAAGATAGCTGCTGACTCAAGCAGCCTCAATGTTCCCGGCGACGGCAGCAACAACGCTATCGGCGATGCGGCTGAGATAGAGCTCGAAACCAAGTACAACGCTCAGATATCCCTGAATGACGATATCGACTATTACACATTCGATCTTGAAAAAGAGGGAAGTGTGACATTCGATTTTGCCGGCGGTTTAAATGCTGTTGACTGGGCTCTCTACGATAATAAGGACGACCTCATCAAGCACGGCATTTACCAGAAAAATGACGAGAAGGACAGCAGGATAACCAAGAAGAATAATCTCATTCTCAAGCCGGGCAAGTACACTGTAGCTGTAGGAGCTAACGAAAAGGCTGCCTCCTATGGACAGTATACTTTCAGCTTCAACTATGTTGAAAAATACAACGATACCGCTGCAAACGGCATTATCGCTGCTGCTGACCTCAACAGAGACGGCACAATAAACTCAATAGACGCTTCTATCATCCTTGTATATTATTCCTACTGCGCAACAGGCGGC
>CADAYP010000063.1:0-2604 GCA_902792235.1 Ruminococcus flavefaciens | reverse complement strand
ACAGACATCATGGTATTAAGTACCGGCTCAGATGCTGAGTACCATGAATTCGCACTTCTGTTAAGGTAGCCGTGTGACTCTCCGCCGTTGCCGCCTTCAACGTTGTTATCCCAGAGTATACACGGAATTCCGGCTTTTTTTGCCTGCGTGATGTAGTCCTTCGCCCACGCCTGACGTGCACTCAGATTGTTGAAGTTTGATGCGCTGAATTCTCCGATTACTACGGGAATATTCTTCTCGTCCTCAAGCTGTTTGAGTCCGCTGAAAAAGCTGTTGATAGCTCCGGTATAGTCCTCACCCCAGCCGCTCTTGCCGGGATAATTGTGGTTTGCCTTGTCGTCCTCTGCCATCGTAAAATAGTAAGGCAGGTACGCATGAACTGAATATGCAACATTTCCGCAGTTTGACGGGAATGATACCGCTCTTATCGCCTTCATGTCAGAAGATGCACAGTATCCCGGAAGCATAAGCAGACGCTCCTTATTTGCGGAAGAACCCTGTCCGCGTACTGTCGATACAAACTTGGCATTGAGCTTGTTTATATAATTCCATGTATAACCGCCGTCTTCACTGCCGTTGCCCCACTGGCTTACTGACGGATTTCCGGTCTGACGCGGCTCATTCATTCCCTCGAAAACAAGGTGCTGGTCGTAGTTTTTGAACTCCTCGGCTACCTGTTTCCATATAGCTGTAAGCTTGGTCTCAGCATTCTGATAGGTCTGGTCGTTGAACTGTGCAACGTTTATCCATTCTTCATGGTGAACGTTCAGTATAACGTACATATCGTTGCCGATACAATAGTCCACCACCTCCTTGACTCTCGACATCCATGCTCCGTCTATTTTATTGCTTCCGTCAAGATGCGGATACCATGTAGTCGGGATTCGCACTGTATTGAACCCCTTTTTCTTGACCGTGGTTATCATTGCCTGCGTTGTCTTAGGATTGCCCCAGCTTATCTCGGTATTCAGTCCGTAATTGCCGTTGCCTCCGGTCGCGTCAAGACTGTTGCCTAAATTCCAGCCAATCTTCATCTCACGCGTGATGTCGAATGCATTCATGCCGCTTGCGGCTTCCGCTTGGGTGACTTCACTGATAAACGTGAAATGGAAGCTCGTCAGCATACAGGCAGCTGCTGCGGCAGCGCTTACTGCCCTTTTGATAAATGACTTCATTTTGACCATCCTCCTTATAGATAATGTTTCATATTCAGCAGCGCCTGCACACACTGCTTTGACTTTATTCTATCATACTGCTCAAATCAAGTCAATCATTTTTATGCACATTGTATATATCATATGTGTAGAATAATCTTCAACTATTTTATATATTTTTACCAAAGCTCCTTTCAAACAGAGATAAAAAGGTCCTGAAAGTATAGGATTCCCCTTTCTTTCAGGACTCTTCCATTTATTTCAGTCTTGCTGTATGAGATATGCTCTGCACGGCGCTCCGTCACAGCCTCCAAAATTCAGAGATGCTGCACTGAGAAAGTAGCGTCCCTCCTCAACGTCTGTAAGGGCTATCCCCTCCAGCAGTACGATCTCCGCCCCGAGGAGGATCAGGTGCACTTCTTTTGGCGCGTCCTCAGGTCCTACGGTCTGACTTTCGTTGCCGATAAGCTTTATCCCTGCGTCCGCGAATACACGGGCTGCCGCTGCGGTAACAGTTGCCTTTCCGGCGATAAGTATCCGCTCCGCTGCACCGGCTTCGCGTGCCATACGTATGATTTCTCCGGCTTTTTCTGCTGTTACATCACCTTCATGGCGCGCTACAAAACAGTCTCCGACAACTGCTTCAAGTCCGAGCTGGTCAATCGTTTTGCCTTCGTTTATAAAATGAAAGGGAGCGTCAATATGCGTACCGTTATGGGCACACATCGAAAAATCGGTAAGATTACAGATGTCCCCTCTTTCTATGCTGTGTGTCCTCTTCTTTACCGGTAACGGGTCGCCCGGAAACACGTTGCACGAAAAAACCTCCTGCGATATATCTATGATTCTCACGGCTGATTACCCGATTTCTGCGAGTGCTTTTATGTCGTTTGCATTCGGATTTACCTTGCCTTCTACGATTTCTGCTCCCGGTGCACTCGGCTTGAGATTCTCAACTGCCTTGCCAAATCCACTGCCGCCCGATGTAGCAAATAACACTATCTTCTTACCTGTAAAATCATAGCTCTCAAGGAATGTATTGATTATTGTAGGCGCTATATACCACCATACGGGGAAACCGACATATACTGTGTCATAGTCCGAAATATTGGCATTTTTATCTGCTGTCGCCGGACGTGAGTTGTGGTCGCTCATCTCTACGCTGCTGCGCGACTGCTTGTCCTGCCAGTTAAGGTCAGCAGACGTATACGGTGTCGCAGGACGTATCTCGTAAAGGTCGGCTCCTGCCGCATCTGCAAGTTTCTTTGCGAGGGAAGCGGTATTTCCGCTTGCTGAAAAGTATGCAACTAATTTTTTGCTCATGACGATTCCTCCTTATGAATCTGATTTGTACCTGATTCCGCAAAACTGAGTCCGCCAAGCACTGTACAAAACAGCGTAAATATGGTAAAATAGAAATACAAGAAACGCTGTGCAAACAGCACCCGGA
>CADAYP010000062.1:0-3517 GCA_902792235.1 Ruminococcus flavefaciens | reverse complement strand
CATCTTGTCGATAAGCTCTTCAAAGTATTTCTTACCAACTTCCATAACTACGTCAGAATACATCTGGATGAATCTTCTGTAGCAGTCCCAAGCCCAACGAGCATTGCCGGACTTTTCAGCGATAGTATTAACAACAGTTTCATTGAGACCGAGGTTGAGGATTGTATCCATCATACCGGGCATTGAAGCTCTTGCGCCTGAACGAACGGAAACGAGAAGCGGGTTCTCCTTATCGCCGAACTTCTTGCCGGTGATACCTTCCATCTTTGTGATGTACTCGTTGATCTCAGCCATGATCTCGTCAGAGATACCGCCGTCCTCGTAGTACTGTGTGCAAGCCTCAGTTGTGATCGTGAAACCCTGAGGAACAGGGAGACCGATGTTTGTCATCTCAGCGAGGTTAGCGCCCTTACCGCCGAGAAGTTCTCTCATGTTAGCATTACCTTCGGAAAAAAGGTAACAATATTTGTTTGCCATTGGTATATACCTCCAGTTTTAGACTTTGCGGAAGCAGACATAGTTGTCCTATTCCGACTTGATTATATTATAACATAAAATGCCGGAAAATGCCATATAGAATAAGGTAAAAAAATATAGTGGATTTTATTGCAGTTTGCACAAATTAATGTGAAAAGAAATAAATAAGGGACAAAACACTTGCATTTATTGTTTATTTTTGTAATAATTGCATTATAGATATTTTTTGGGGGTCTTCATTATTATTATGGAGTCGGGACTGCTGTCCCCATTGACCCATAAAATAATGTATAATAATTGGAGGTATTATGATATGGATAAGGCAGTAATTCTTGCCGGAGGACAGGGTAAGAGAATGAAGGCAGAAATGCCTAAACCGCTTTTTAAGGTACTTGGCGAGCCTATGCTCGAATGGGTCATAACAGCGTGTGAGAGTGCAGATGTAAGCGATATCTGCGTGGTAAAGGGATATAAGGGCGAGATGATAGACGAATATCTCGCCGGAAGATACACTACCGTCAATCAGGCAGAGCGCCTCGGTACAGGTCATGCGGTACAGCAGGCGATACCTTTCCTCGAAAAGGACAAAAGCGGCAATACACTCGTACTTTGCGGCGATGCTCCGTTTATCGATGAGGACACTATCAGGCAGTCGCTCATGCTTCATAAGCAGAACGACAACGCTGTAACGGTCATTACGGCTGAACTCGACGACCCGACAGGCTACGGACGCATAGTCCGCTCTGAAAATGGTATCAAGGGCATAGTTGAACATAAGGACGCTACACAGGCACAGCGCAGTATCAGGGAAGTTAATTCCGGTGCTTACTGGTTCAAAACAGCTGACCTTATAAATCTTCTCGGCAAGCTTACAAATGACAATGTGCAGAATGAATACTATCTTACCGATACAGTCGGCATAGCTCTTGCTGAGGGCAAGAAAGCCGGAGCGTACCGCTCGCCTAACGCTAATATAATCAAGGGTGCGAACGACCGCCGCGACCTGCTTGAACTCAATAACTACGCGCGTATGGAGGTTATAAACAAGCACCTTATCAACGGCGTTGAGTTCGTATGTACAGACGGCGTTATCATCGAGAGAAGCGTTGAGATAGGTCTCGGCACGTCTATTCAGCCGAATACGATTCTCCGCGGCAATACAAAAATAGGCGAGGGCTGTGTCATAGGACCTAATTCTGTCGCAGAAGACTGCGTTATCGGCAATAACGTTATATTCAATACAGCTCAGGCATATCAGTCAGAGATTGAAGACGGAGCAAATGTGGGCCCGTTCGTACATATCCGTCCTGACAGTAAAATAGGTTCAGAGGCGAGAGTCGGAGACTTCGTTGAACTCAAAAATTCGACTATCGGAAGCAAAACTGCCATCGCTCACCTCGCTTATATCGGTGACAGTGATATCGGCAGAAAGGTGAATATCGGCGCAGGAACTGTTACTGTCAACTTCGACGGCGTTGCGAAGAGCCGCTGTGTTATCGGCGATTACAGCTTCATAGGAAGCAATACGAGCCTTATTGCACCTCTCCGCCTCGGCAAGGGTGTCTATACAGCTGCAGGAACGACCGTTACACGCGATGTTCCGGACTATGCACTCGCTATCGACAGAGGAGAGCTCAAGGTAAATGAGGGCTATACTCTCCGCAAGATGAAGGCTAAGAAGTAATGGATATTGCCTTAATAATAATCGGCGCGGTAATAATAATCCTTCTGATAATGGTGCTTCTGCGTCTGAAAGCAGTCGGCAGAACTGACGGCGATGCGCTTAATAAAGCTGTTTCGGCAGGTATGCGTGAACTACAGCGCGGTTACAGCGAGGAGCTGAACGGAAATATGCAGACGTTCAGCCGCCTCATAGCTGATAATCAGCGGCTTGCCTCGGAGTCTCAGCAGAGACAGATTTCCGGTATGGACGAGAAGCTTTCTCAGCATATCGCGGTAATGAGCCGGTCAGTTTCCGAGAAACAGGAGCAGTCAGGCAAAGCAATGAACGATTCGCTCCGCAACCTCGAAAACCGCTTCAAGACACTCGAATCGTCGAACAACGAAAAGCTTGAAGCTATGCGGCTGACAATGATGCGTCAGCTCACGACGATACAGGAAGAGAATCAGAAAAAGCTCGACGTCATACAGAATACCGTAAACGAAAAGCTTGAAAGTCAGCTGCAGAAGTCGTTTAAACTTGTCAGTGAGAGACTTGAAAAGGTATATGAAAGTCTCGGTGAGATGCAGAGTATCGCTTCCGGAGTGGGCGACCTCAAAAAGGTTCTCACTAACGTAAAGACCCGCGGTATCCTCGGTGAGATACAGCTTGGAAGTATCATTGAGGAGATACTTCCCCGCGAGCTTTACGATACCGAAGTTCCGACTATTCCTGAAAGCCGGAATCATGTTGAGTTTGCGGTCAAGCTTCCGGGAGCGGCGGACGGTTCAAATATCTACCTGCCTATCGACTCGAAATTCCCCGGTGATACGTACTCTGCTCTTCAGGAAGCATACGATTCCGGTGACAGGGAGCGTATCGAAGCGGCAAGAAAAACTCTTGAAGCCGTTATGAAGAAGTGTGCAGGGGACATTCGTACAAAGTACGTAGCTCCGCCGTATACTACCAATTTCGGAATAATGTTCCTGCCGTTTGAGGGACTCTATGCAGAGGCTGTCAAGCTCGGACTTGTCGAGACCTTGCAGCGCGATTACAGCGTAAGCATAACCGGACCCTCGACTATGGCGGCAATGCTGAATTCGCTGCAAATGGGATTCCGCACGCTTGCGATACAGAAACGCAGCAGCGAAGTATGGGAGATACTCGGCTCTGTCAAGAAGGAGTTCAACAATTTCAGTGAAGCTCTTGAAAAGACACAGAAGCATATCCGTCAGGTGGACGACGACCTCGAAAAGCTCATAGGTACGCGCACCCGACAGATAAACAGAAGCCTCAGCAAGGTCGAGCTCCCGCTCGATGAAGGTCAGGAATAAGACGAGTTTGGAGAATGGTTATGAAAACAAAAGAAGTAAAAATTCC
>CADAYP010000061.1:0-4808 GCA_902792235.1 Ruminococcus flavefaciens | reverse complement strand
ATGTTAACCTATGGTAACAAATTGGCGCCTCAGCTAAAAGAATGAATACTGGCTACCGATTACTATTAGATTTGCTTTGATCATTCTTTTCATCTGTTTCAATTTCTGAGCATTCATTTCTATATATGAGCAGGCAGCCTTAATGGCTGCCTGCTTTTTAATCATGCCTTTGCTGAGTATTGCTGAACATTTCGCAGAACCTTCCTGCAAATGCAGGCGGTTCACCGCTGTTATTAAGGTGAGAGATATCCCCGAAAGCAGTAACGCGGAAGTATGCAATACCCTCACGGCGTTCTTCAGTACAGACTGTTGTAACCGAGGTCGGAGCAGCGATAAAACCATGCCAGAGAACCATAGGAGAGATACCAAGAAGATGTCCGAGCATCACACATTCAACTCCAAAATGACAGAACAGTGCGATTGTATCCTCATTGGGACGGACTGCGTTATAGCAGTTTCCGGAACGTTCATAGCCGTGCTTAGCAAGCAGTGCGTCCAGACCGTTATGAACATAATCAACGCCGGATTTCATATCCGCTTCGGACATCACAGGAACGTCAGTCCACTTGTCCTTATCATAATATTCGGGAACAGCGGTCCAGTCCTGCGGCAGCATATCCCACGGAATGCGCCGCTGACCGTCAGGACCAATGATAAGATTACGGTCAAATTCGTGCAGCCAGTCGAGAGTTTCTGCTGTCCGTCCGCATCTTTTCAAAGTATACTCAGCGGTAGCCTTCGCCCTGCCGAGAGGAGAGATATAATAAGCAGCGATATCCATTGGAGCTATTCGCTCGGCAAGCAGAGTGGCTTCCCTATGACCTTTTTCGGTAAGCGAGTCGATGGTGTAGTCTGGATCGCCGTGCCTGATAATGAGCAGTTTCATAGTGATCAGCCTTTCTTTATTTCATCATAATATATGCAAGATTCTGTTTCCCTCTGTCGCCGCGCCTGTATGAGTAATACGCAGTATCGTGACAGGTGCAGTCGTTCACAGCGGATATGTTGTTATCGGGAATGCCCTCGGCTGTCAGTTTCAAATGTATTGCCTGAGTAAGAGCGAGATACAGCCGTCCTTCACGCTGCTCAAATATGCTTTCAAGCTCTTTTGGTGCAAAGACTTTGGCATATTCGCTGCGGACTTCCTCACCGACTTCATAGCACTCCGCGCAGATGTGCGGACCGATTATTACCTGTATATTAGACGGAACGGCTCCCAACTTTTTCATATGCTCGACTGCGTTATGTATGATCGCTCCAGCCGCAGATCTCCAACCACAGTGAAGAAGTCCGATGACCTCAGCCTTTTCATCTACAAGATAAACAGGAACGCAGTCGGCGGCAATAATGCTCAGAACAAGTTCCCTTTCAGCGGTGATAAGTCCGTCAACCTTTTTGAGATCGTTGCTCTTGATAACACCCGAACCGCCATGTTCAGCACCGACTGTTCCGACCTTGTCTCCGCCTGCCTGATAGGGACGGATAAAACGTGAGAGCGGGATTTCAAGCTTTTCGCTGAGTGCAGTATAATCGTTTGTCGGCGGATCAGAGGGTTCGTTCCTCGACCAGATCCCTTCTTTTCCAGACGTGAAGCCTGCAAGCGCAAAGCTGTTGTCAATCATCGTTATTTCCTTCATAATTGCTCCATAAGGTGTTTGAGAAGTCCCTTGCAGCCTTCTTCAATATCGGCGTAGGCTTTGCCGAAATCGCGTGTGTACCACGGGTCTGAAACGTCATCGCTCCTGCCTGCAAAGGTGAGGAGCTTGTATATCTTCCCGTCTTTGTCGCTGCCGAAAATGCGGTTCATATTGCGGATATTGGCAGTATCCATTCCAATGAAATAGTCGTATTTATCGTAGTCGGACTTTTTAAGCTGAACTGCATACTTTCCTGCACAGCCTATGCCGTGCTTTGCAAGCTCAGATTTTGCAGGAGGATAGACGAAATTGCCAAGCTCCTCCGTGCTTGTCGCACTTGAAGTAATGTAAAAGTCATTGGAATAGCCTGCGTCTGACGCCAGCTTTTTCATTACAAACTCAGCAATCGGTGATCTGCAAATATTGCCGTGACATACAAACATAACTCTTATCATACGTTTTTACCTCTAATTATTCATCACTTGGAAACAGCCCATCTCGGTCCTTCTGCGCCGATTACTCCATTGAGAGCAAATCCGCATTTCTTAAGCACTCTTTTTGACGCAGTATTATCTGAATCGGTCTCTGCTTCAATTGCGGTGACCTCCGGTAACGCAAACGCCCACTCCAATATTGCCCTCACTGCTTCGGTCGCATAACCGTTGTTCTGATATTCTTCGGAGATTCCGTATCCGATCTCTGCAACGCCGTCCGCAGAAAGCCCCTTGAAGCAGAGTTCTCCGATATGTGCGCCGTCTTTCAGTTCAATCATCCAGATCGCATACCACTCCCACTGGTCGGGATGCTCCAGACAGCCATTCAGCATTTCTGTGTAAGCAGCTTTCAGGACATCAACAGTCTGCGCTTCAATGAACTGTTCCATGATATCCTGAGATGCAGCATAGATTTTCAGCCTTCTTGTTTCGAGCATTGAGTTCTCCTTTTTTCAGGCTTTATTCTGCCCAGTAAACGTAGTTTTCTTTGCGCGGCGAGACAGCAGGTTCTTCACAGTCAGCATATCCAAGAATACAGTGACCTATTCCTTCGTAGTCTCCGTTGATACCGAGACTTCTGAGCAGTTCCTTACCTTCCTCAGACGCGAATTCCTCCTTTGCACGGTGTATCCAGCAGCTTGAAATGCCATAAGCATGGGCGGCATTCATAAGGTTTCCCATGACAAGGCTTCCGTCGTACAGGTATGTGGGAAACTCTTTATTTGCAAGCACTATCAGTACGATCGGAGCGTTGTAGAAAGGGTCGGTATCAACTCCCATTATTCTTGCATTCAGCATAGAAAGACGGTCGCGGAGCTCTTTGTTCGTAACGGCAATAATGACAGGGGACTGCCTGTTCATTCCTGTAGGAGCATAGGTTCCGGCTTCGATTATCTTCCCGATAATATCCTTTGGTATCATATCAGATTTGTATTTCCTGATACTTCTTCTTGTGAGCATATTTGTGATAGCGTCCATGTTTTTTCCTCCTAATTATATGCTATATATTTCAGCGTGGACTCCGCGCTGTTTTCATAAAAACTCGACCTCTCCGCTCTCAAGGTGATAAATTGCACCAAGGACTTTCAGACCGTATTCACGCTCGTCCTTTTGTATCTGCAAGCTGTGTTCGATGAGCTCACAGCTGTGCTTGACATTGAGGCAGCAAGCCTTTACTTCGTCCTTTTCGTTGCCGATAGCCTTCACAATTTCGTCCGTTATGTACTTAATATAGCCGTCAGGCTCGTGTGTTCAGCTGCGTACTCGATACTGCCGAGCTGGTGTGAATCTATAACATTGCCTGCAACTCTTATGACGAATAGGTCTCCGATTCCAGCCGAAAATATCAGTTCCGGAACAACTCTCGAATCTGAGCAGGTAATGATTATCGCATAGGGTTGCTGACCGTTTTCGCTGAACTTTTTTAGATGTTCGATAGATGTATCGCAGACGAACCTGTTGGTATAAACGTATTCAAGATTGCCGTTTTTAAGCCGTTCTTTCGCTTCGTCAGCAGTTATTCTGTATGATTGCATAGCTGTTACCTCACTTTGAAAATGTTTTTATAGTTCTGAAAACCTGCTCTGCCGTATCTGCAAGATTATTATAGGCGTTAGACTTGTCCATTGCCTGTTCAAGAGTTGATACACGCTTTAATATCGGAAAGAATGCATCTATACCGAGCTGATTGCAAAACTCAGTGCTGTCTTTGACTGCTCCGCTGAAAGCAATAACAGGCTTGCCGTATTTCTTAGCAATTGTCGCAATTCCAACCGGAGCTTTTCCCATAGCGGACTGACTGTCGAGGCAGCCTTCGCCCGTGATGACAATATCCGCGTTCTTTATAGATTCTTCGAGCTTAGTTTCCCGCATGATGAGTTGAACTCCAGATTCAAGCGTTGCATTAAGGTAGTACATAAGTGCAAACCCCAGGCCGCCTGCCGCACCCGCACCTGCCGTATCAGGAGAGGCTGCCTGATTATATCTCTTTGTCATCTCAGCATAATTGCCGAGATATTTGTCCATAATGCGTATCATTTCAGCGTCAGCGCCCTTCTGCGGAGCAAATACTGCACTGCATCCGTTCTCGCCGCAGAGAGGATTAGTAACATCGCAGGCAATGTGGAAGCGGCATTCTTTCAGTTCCGGTACAACGTTAGTATCATTTATTTCCGCAAGCTGAGAAAGACCCTTTGCACCATATCCGACCTGCTGACCGTTTTTGTCGAGCATACCAAAGCCAAGAGCCTGCAAACAGCCGATACCGCCGTCATTCGTTGCACTTCCGCCTATACCGATTATGAAATCACGGCAACCATTGAGAATCGCGGAAAGTATGAGTTCGCCTGTTCCGTAAGTAGTAGTGAGCATTGGATCACGCTCATTTTCTGAAATGAGCGTAAGTCCCGAAGCCGCAGCCATTTCAATAACTGCGGTATTGTTGTGGAGAATACCATATTTGGCGGCTATCTTTCTGCCGAGAGGATCGGATACCTTCACTTCGCATAATCGTCCGTTCAGTCCGCTGACGAGAGCTTCAACAGTTCCTTCTCCGCCATCTGCAACAGGTTTTATTATTGTATCAGCGTCGGGAAAAACGCGGCGTATTCCCTCTGCTACAGCTTTTCCGGCTTCGAGCGAAGAAACGCTTCCCTTGAATGAATCCATTGCGATAACT
>CADAYP010000060.1:0-5025 GCA_902792235.1 Ruminococcus flavefaciens | reverse complement strand
GCCGCAATGGGAAGCTGAACTACTACCTTTGCGTCGTACTTCATGATAACGAGAGCGTCGTTGGCAGTGATTCCGGGAACGCCGTCAACGTCGGCATTGCGCTTGCCGTCCTTGCCGAGCTGGTACTTGTCCTTGTTGCCGATAAACTGGAGGATAGCAACTGCGTCAGCGACTGTAACGTTTCCGTCCTCGTTGGCATCGCCGTAGAGCTTAGCCTCGGTTGAATCAGTCGAAATAGTTGATGTTGTAGTTGTCGATTTGCCGGGCTGAGTAGTAGTAGTCACCTTAGGAGTTGTGTTCTCGCCGGGCTTTGTGCCGTCAGGCTCTTCGCCCCATACAAGTGCACCGTCAACATACATTGTGATATGCTCGTTGAGTGCATCTTCGTTCTTGAGGTCTGTAGCATCAGCAAGTCCGCCGAGATATGACCAGTCGTTCTTTGCATTCCATGCACCGTCTGTAGACTTTCCGTCAACAGCGTCAGGAATTGAGATACGGAACTGTACTTCGTCGCGGTGTTCGGACTGACCTGTAGGCATGATAGCACGGCCGTCCTCAAACTTTATCTTTGCGTAGTATGTGTTACCTGTAGAGTCGCCCTCGTACTTGTAAGGACCCGAAACAGTTGCATAACCCTGGTCGCCCTCGCTGTACTGCTGAGACTTGCCCTCTACCTTGATATCGTCAACAGAAAGACCAGCTTCAATTATCTCAGAAACATCGAAGAAATAGCGGTATTCGATGTCCTTTGCAACTCTTGCAGGCCATGCTGTGTGGTTCATTGCCCAAGCCTTTACCTCGGTATAGCTCTTGCCCTCTGTACCGTTGATAACAGCTGAAACTTCCCATTCTGCCCATGTAGGAGTCTCTGTAGGCGGGAAGTCTGGAAGGATTTTTCCGCCGTAATCGTCTATCATAGCGCAAAGTGCAGCTGTATAGCCGGCATTGTAGTCGATAGCTACCTCAGACTGCTGATAGTCGGATACCTTTACATCGCCGAATGAACCGTCTTCCTTAGGACCGCCGATAAGTGCACCGTAGAGAGTATGTGCATACTCTGTCTGCCAGCCCTCAGTACCGCCGGAAGGCTGTCCAAGCTCATTCCAGTGGTCATCGTGGATACCGGAAGCTGTTCTGTGATGGATCGCTGTAGGATTCTTGTCGCCCATACCGAGAACATAGCTAAGACCAAGCTCATTATCGCCGAATGCGTAGTCCATCTGAGACTTTGCCCAGTCATTATATTTCTTAGAAAGTGCAGCATCGTCCTTGAAGATAGTATCAGCAGCGAGCATTGCCAGCCATGCTGTATTCTCAGCATGACGGAGAGGTCCCCACTGCATGAGGTAAGCGAGTCCGTCGGGAGTGTAATTTACCTTCTTTCCGCCGTAACCCTCTATCCAGTAATCAAGATGATGTGAGATATGTTCTATCCACTCCTTCTTGCCGGTATTAAGAGCGTAGAGCATTGCTGCACCCTGTGTTGTATCGTCCCAGCAGAATCCCCATGTGTACTTCTTGTCAGTAGACTGGTTCTCAAGCGGGAAATTCGGGATATAATCCTTCTCGCAGAGGTCAAGGTACTTTTTGTCACCTGTAGCCATATACAGCCAGTTTGCTGCGTACATACAGTCATCTACCCATGATGTTGTGGGATAGAACTGTTTCTGGGCACCCTGGTCCTCATTGCTTCTTGTCTCATCAGCAGAAGCAAAAAGGCTCTTTGCGTGTTTGAGATACTCAGCAGCTTTCTCAGGCTGGTCGTCCTTGAATATCATGTAACCCTGTGCAAGAGCGGCAGCTGAAAGTGCAAGTGTTGAAGAGTCTGTTATCTCATCGTAAGGACGCTCCTCATTCTCAAACTTGAGCTTGTGCTTTCTCATGTACACCTCTGCGCTGCACCATACAACGTGGTCGTCAGCGTCGCCGATAGTACCGATCATCTTGCCGTTGCCGAGGTCACAGCCGAGTACGTAGTCGATACCCCACTGAATGTTGTTTCTGTATACCTCGCCGAGTCCTGCCTTGTCAACAGCGTCCTTGTACTGGAGATAGCCCCATGCAAGAACTGATGCGGAATAAGCATTTGTAAGTGTGAATTTGTAGTGGTCACCTGCATCGAACCAACCGCCGTCAACGATATCAGAAGGGGTTCCGTCCTCTTTAACCATTGAATTTGCTCTCCACTGTACATAGTTCCACTCAGGAAGTGTACCTGCCTGCTGTACCTCGTAGAAGAACATCGACTTCTGCAGTGCTTCTGCGTAGTTGTAACTGCTGTCGGCAGCATTAGCAGTCGGAAGTGCCGAAAGCATTCCCGCAGAAACTGCAAAAGCTGATAATGCAGCTGTTAACTTTTTGAACTTCATAATAGATTTCCCCTCTCAATTTATTGGTATGCTGCTCTGCACACCTATACACTTTAAATATACATGATTTTTCCCGATTTGTCAAGAAAAAAATCGCGCACAAGAAAAAATCCTCATGCGCGGAGATTTTATTTTTTCAGCTTGCAGTCAGTGAGTATCAGCACCTGTCCTTCTTTGAGTGTGAGAGAAAAGTCTTCGTCACTCATGGTGTGGCGCTCCATTTCATAATCATTTTCATGCGCCATCATGTCATCAATGTTGTCGAACACGATATAGCTATCATAATGTTCACCGGATGTCGGAACCAATTCATACGTGCCCGGTTCAACGTCTCTGCCGACTATAAATGTTCCGGAAGTTTCAAAAGGGTCAAACTTTCTTCCCGAATCATCAGCACTGCACATATCTGCGTGTGAAATCTCAATACGCTGACCGTCCTTGAGTTTGACGTATGTATGGTTCTGATACCAGTTACGGATAATATCCTTTCTGCCATCTTTTACAATAACATGTATCTCGGGTTCGTAATACTCTCCTTGCTTCTTCAATTCATCGTAGAATTCAATTTCATCTTCACTCGCAGCAATTATATACTCGCCGGCAGGTATGTCCTTGCCGACCTCGTACTCGCCATCGGAATAGACTTCAGTTACTTTTCCGCCCACTCCGAAATAGTCGTCATCAGTCGTCGGCTGAGTAGGCACTTCCGTCGCAGCGCCGCCTGTCGTCCGCTTGGGACGTGTCGTAGTTTCAGGTTTTTCAGTCGGTTCAACGAAGGTAACCACTCGTGACGAACTGCTGCTGTTGTCGTTTATAAAGCCCTTATTAACTGCAAACATGGCTCCTATAAGAATTGCCGCAGCGACAAGTGCAAACGCGATAAGCAGGATATACAGAGGATTCATTCCCGATTCTGTCTTATTCTCCGGAACCGGTTGATAGTAGGAGTCCGGTACCTGCGGAGGCGGTATGTACGGCGGAGGTGCAGCCTCTTTCACGGGTTCCGGAGCAGCGTTCTTGTATTCCTCGTTCTTTTCAGAACTATCCTCGGTCTGAACCGTTTCTTCTGTCACCTCTCCAGTTTTTTCAGGCAAAACATTTTCCTGCTCGATATGAACACTCTCCGGAGCATTTATTACAGGTTCAGGCGGAACTTTCACCGGCTCAGGCAGTTCCACCTCTTTCAGCTCCGGCGGAACAACAAATTCCGGCTGACGTCTTCCGCACGCATCGCAGAAGCGAGCTGCCATCGGCAGTTTCTTACCGCATTCCACGCAGAATTTCTCGGTCATATATTTCACTCCTTCCAGTCAAAATACCGTATAAACACAAAAAGCTGCACACGAAGTGCAGCTTTTGATATGCAATTGATTATTCAGCGTCCTCAGCAGGAGCTTCCTCGTCAGCTGCGTCCTCGAGGAGAGCGCGCATAGAGATACTGATTCTCTTGGAATCTGTGTCAATGTCGATGATCTTAACGTCAACCTCGTCGCCTACAGAAAGGATGTCCTTAACGTTCTCAACCTTCTTATCAGCGATCTGAGAGATGTGGATAAGTCCGTCAACGCCGTCGATGATCTGAGCGAATGCACCGAAGCTTGTGATAGATACGATAGTTGCCTTAACAACGTCGCCTACTGCGTACTTGGACAGGAAGATCTCCCACGGATTGTCCTCAGCCTTCTTGAAGCCGAGTGAGATTCTGTTCTCTTCGCGGTTGAGGTCCTTGATGTATACTTCGAGAGTATCGCCAACGTTTACAACTTCGCTCGGGTGCTTGATTCTCTTCCATGAAAGCTCGGAAATGTGAACCATACCGTCGATGCCGCCGAGGTCAACGAATGCGCCGAAGCTTGTGAGAGACTTAACCTTGCCAACGAATGTCTGGCCAACTTCAGCAGTCTCCCAGAACTTAGCCTTAGCCTCTTCCTTCTTAGCGTTCTCAACAGCCTTGATAGAGCCTACTGCTCTCTTCTTGCCGCCCTCATCAACTTCGATGATCTTGAACTGTACCTTCTGCTTGTTGAGCTGATCAAGCTCTGCTCCTCTGGGGAGACCTGTCTGTGAAGCAGGGATGAATACTCTTACACCGAGGTAGTTGAGAGTAACGCCCTTATTAACAACGCGGTTGATAGTTCCCTCAAGAACTTCGCCCTCTTCCTTAGCCTTAACGATTGTCTCGTAGCCAGCCTGCTCGTCAACCTTTCTCTTGGAAAGAGCAGCTGTACCCTCAGCATCGTTAACCTTTACAACGATGAGCTCGATCTCATCGCCTACAGAAACGAGGTCCTCAGGCTTCTTTGTCGGGTCATCAGTAAGATCTTCAAGCTTAACATAGCCAGTGTGCTTTGTACCGAGATCAACAGTGATCTCTGCGTTATCGATGCTTACAACGATACCCTTAACTTTCTCTCCTGTATGTATTTTTTTGAATGACTGATCGAGAGCTGATGCGAAATCGATCTCCTCATCCGGATTTGCTGTGAGATTAACATTCTCTGTCATAGTGGTTTGTACCTCCTTGATTATATACGCCGGTGTGGAAGCTCCGGCAGTAATGCCTATCCTTCCGGCAAAGGGCAGCTTCAAAGATGAAAGCTCGTCCGAATTTTCTATGTGATACGTTTTGCAGTAACGGCTGCACACCTCGTACAGC
>CADAYP010000059.1:0-9675 GCA_902792235.1 Ruminococcus flavefaciens | reverse complement strand
ATAGCATTTTAAGAGTTACTTTTCAATCGCTTTTTTGACTTAAATAATCAGACGTTTTTTATCAATATTCACTAACTTTTATACCAGACGTAATACAAGACAGTGTATAGCTCGATTATTCTACAAAAAACAATCTCAAGGCAGAACAAAACGCAGCATTGTTGTACCCATGCTGCACATTGTTTAACTTACACAAATATTATATCACAACCTCGCACGAATTGCAACATAAAATCTCATTTTTTCATATTTTTTTATATAATTGTAAACTGAGACAAATGCATTAACTTGTAATTCGTCATTTTGCACTGATAAAGTGCATAAAACGCAACTATGTAACCTTTAAATGGTAAATATAATTCCATTATTACGGTATACTATTATAATATAAAGTAGTCAGCGACCGATTTACAGCCGGTCGCTGATAGTTTAAATATCAAATTCCGGATTATCCCCCACCGCTCTCACACTAGTTTTATCTCAAATTTTTTCAGCCAGTGGTCAAGCTGCACAAAGTAAGCGAGCATCTGCGGAACATTCATAAGCTGTCCATACCACGCTATGCTTTCATCGGTACTAAGCAGCCATTCAAGCTTATCACGTCTGACAAGCTCTGTAAGCGGCGTATCTTCGGCAAGTATCGCACGCAGACGCTCTGCTGCTGCCTTTGCAAAAGCAGGGTTGTGAGTTTTCGGATACGGACTCTTTTTCCGCCACAGCACCTCGTCAGGCAAAAGGTCTTTTACAGCCTCGCGGAGCAGTCCCTTTTCTCTGCCTTTATAGTCCTTGTACTCCCATTTCACGTTGTATAGGTACTCGGCGATGCGGTAATCGCAGAACGGCACACGCACTTCAAGTCCGCTGTACATCGACATTCTATCCTTGCGGTCGAGAAGATTCTGCATAAACCAGTCGAAATTGAGCTGTGTCATTTCACGCATACGCTGTTCAAGCGGACTGTCATCAGGCAGTTTTTCCGCATAGTCAGCGGTTTTGCGGTAAGCCGAGTAGACATAGTCCTCAGCGTCGGTAAGATTCGCATATTTCTCACAGAGAAAACTGCTCCGGCAGGCGGTAGTCTGCGCCCACGGAAAGCCGTCAGTCTCGCGTATATCCTTGTCCCTGTACCACGGATAACCGCCGAAAATCTCGTCCGCGCACTCGCCGGAAAGTGCAACTGTACCATGCTTTTTTATCTCACGGCACAGCAAAAGCATTGAAGCGTCAACGTCCGCCATTCCGGGCAGTCCGCGGGCATCTGTCGCCGCGTCGAGATTCCCCATCAATTCAGGAGTATCGACCACTACCCAATGGTGCTCTGTACCGAGATATTCAACCATTCTGTTGATATATTCGGGGTCACTGTTAGGCTGAAAATGGCTTTTTTTGAAGTACTTGTCATTATCGCGGTAGTCTACTGAGAAGGTAGCGAGTTTTTTCCCCTGCTTCTGAAGTTCACGCGCCGCGACTGACGATATCAGACTTGAATCCAGTCCGCCTGAGAGAAAGGTGCAGACCGGCACATCTGACACCAGCTGACGGCGTATCGAATCGAGAACAAGCTCACGGACGTGCTCAACAGTCTGCTCAAAGGTCTCATTCAGCTCATACGCTCGCAAACGCCAGTATTGCGAGATTTCGAGTCCATTTTCAGAGTAATAGCCGCGCCAGCCTGCTTTCAGCTCTTTTACTCCGCGGATAACTCCACAGCCGGCTGTACGTGCAGGCGATATGAGCAAAAGCTCTGCCGCACCGTAATGGTCGATTTCATGGGGAATATCAGGGTGTTCGAGTAATGCCGGAAGCTCCGACGCAAATATGAGCTTATCCGGAGTTTCATAGTAAAAAAGCGGCTTCACGCCTATCCTGTCACGCGCCATGAACACACGGTGCTCCGCCTCGTCATAGACCGCAAATGCAAATATTCCGTTGAAGTGCTCAACGCACTCCTCACCCCAGCGCACGTAGCTTTGCAGTACTACCTCCGTATCGGAACGTGTCTGAAATTCGGCATCAGCGAGTTCCTGCCGCAGTTCGTCGGTATTATAAAGCTCGCCGTTATAAACGATTGTGTACCGCCTGTCCCCGACTGTCACTGACATCGGCTGTCTGCCTCCGGATATGTCGATGACCGCGAGACGTGTATGGACGAGTGCCGCTTCCGGCGCAAAAAACATTCCCTTCTGGTCCGGACCGCGCCGCAGAAGTGCATTCTGCATTTTCGTGCAAGCACCGAGTTCGGAGCGCATATCCTCTTTAAAGCTGATAACTCCTGCAATTCCGCACATAATATCCTCCGCCGCTTTACGGCATACGGCACGCCGAAATATGCTGTATTATATGCGCACTGACTGCCAATGTTGACTATAATTCACAATATAGGCTCTCTTCGCCGTTTTTCACGTTTTTTCGCCTTGACACTCCAACTGCTGAAATGTTATAATGTTATAACAAGATTGAATGGAGGAAATATTTTGAAGAACCTTTTATTTATCGGAGATGTAGTCGGCAAATCGGGAAGCAGATTTCTCATGTCAAAGCTTCCGCTCGTTAAACGCCAGTACGCGGTCGATGTGACAGTTGTCAACGGCGAAAACTCTGCTGCCGGCGACGGTATAACGCCCGAATCTGCCGATATGCTGGTAAAAGCCGGAGCAGACATAATAACCACCGGCAATCACGCTTTCCGCCGCAGAGAAGGCTGCGAACTCTTTGAACTTGACCATATTATCCGCCCTGCTAATTACCCCGAGGGCGGCGCTCCCGGAAAAGGAGTGTGCGTACTTGATATGGGCGCGTTTTCGGTAGCGGTGATAAACCTCATGGGTACGGTATTCATGGACCCTCTCGATAACCCTTTCACAAAAATCGACGAGCTTCTCAATGACATCGAAACCCCAAATATATTCGTTGATTTCCACGCAGAAGCTACTTCTGAGAAAAAAGCTATGGGTCACTACCTCACCGGCAGAGTCAGCGGAGTTTTCGGCACACACACCCACGTACAGACTGCCGATGAGATTATCCTCGGCGACCATACTGCCTACATCACCGATGCCGGTATGACAGGTCCGGAGATATCGAGTCTCGGCGCGGCTATACAACCCGCCATAGACCGTTTCCGTTTCCGCACTCCTGCACGCTTCAAAGAAGCCGAAGGCGACTGCTTTATGTGTGGCATTTGCGTGCAATTTGACGAAAAATGCGGCAAATCATACAAAATTGAGAGGCTGATTATAAGATAATCTACAAAGTTTCTCTCAGCCTATTGCAATTTCAGAGCCACCATGCTATAATGTATATATGTACTATAACTATTGCTGATTTTTCAAAAGTTTTTGTAAATTCGGACCGGTTCAAGTGCAAATAAGTTCCCATAGGAGGTCATAATAATGGAGGTCTTAAAAGTATCATCACATTCCACACCAAATTCAGTTGCAGGCGCTATCGCCGGAGTCATCAGAGAACAGAAAGCCGTTGAAGTTCAGGCCGTAGGCGCAGGTGCTTCCAATCAGGCTATAAAAGCTATTGCTATAGCTAGAGGTTATCTCGCTCCAATAGGCATCGACCTCATTTGCATACCCGCATTTGCCAACATAGTTATCGACGGTGAAGAAAGAACAGCTATAAAGCTTATCTGTGAACAGAGATGAATCTCCGCGGCGGGTGCACTTACCCGCCGCTTTTTTTAAAACCACACAAGGAGACTCTATATGAACATTGAAGTTACCAGAATCAATAACGCTATCGAAAACGACCCTGCCGAATTCGTAAAAAGCGTCAACGAAAATTATTACTATCAACTAAAAAAAATAACCGACGAAATCGCTAAATCGCGCCGTGAAAAGCCGGTAGTACTGCTCTCGGGACCGTCCGGCTCAGGTAAAACTACTACCGCTCTCATGATCGAAAAGCTTCTTGACGAAAGCGGTTGCGAAACTCATACACTCTCAATGGATAACTACTTCTGTCCGCTCACCGAAGAAGAAAAGCGCCTCGCCGCTCTCGGTCAGATGGACCTCGAATCTCCTGACCGTATCGACAAGGACCTGCTGAATGAACAGATAGAGGCTATTTCCCGATGCGAAGAAGTTGAGATTCCAAAGTATGATTTTGCTGAGTCCAAGCGAAAGCCATCAAATATCAAACTAAAGCGCAGTCCTGACGAAATGGTCATATTTGAGGGTATACACGCTCTCGACCCGAACGTTATAACTGTGCCTGACAGTAAGATATGCAAGATATACGTCAGTGTACGCACCCGTGTGACCTGCGGCGATATAGTCCTTCACCCGTCAAAGGTTCGCCTTATGCGCCGTATGATTCGTGACAGGAACTTCCGCAAGCGCTCTCTGCGCGACACTATGAATATGTTCCACAGTGTCGAAAACGGCGAAAACAAGTATATAATGCCGTATAAGTACCGCTCAGATTACGATATCGACACTTTCATGGCATACGAGCTTAACGTTTACCGCAATACCCTCATCGACGAGCTTTGGAAAATGAACGACGTCCCTGAACTCGCCGATATTACTCAGGTTATGGAGTCGCTTACTCCGATGAATAAAAAAGACGTCACCAGTGATTCGCTGATATGCGAATTCATTGGCAACAGCCAGTTCAAGTATTAGGCTTGACAGTGCACGGGAAATATGGTAATATAAATATAAAGAGAGCACTGCAAGTCTTACGACTCAGCGGTTCTCCTCAATAAGTAAACTAAAAGAAATAGTCGCTTATTTTGGAAGGTGGGCGGCTATTTCTTTTTTCTTGTGCATATATCTATCAACTCAATTACAACTATTAGTAAAGTAAGTAACTCCATTATAGACATAGCCCTCACCTCGTCCCCGAGGAAAGATTGAACCGCCTTGCCGCTTAATGCAATGCTCTCTTCAATTATTATACCATGACCGAAATTTTGTGTCAACGCAAAAATCCCCTTGCCGGACCGTGAGTTGTCAGCAAGGGGACTCCATTTCTGTATTTTCAAACAAAAGCCTGATTACTCAGCAGCATTAAGCTTCTTAGCGAGCTGAGACTTCTTTCTTGCAGCCTTATTCTTGTGCATAAGACCATGTGCGCAAGCCTGATCAACCTTCTTGATAGCTACCTTGATAGCCTCTGCCTTATCAGCAGCACCTGTTGTGCAAGCAACTGTCTTGAGATTTGACTTTCTTGCCTTGTTAGCAGCAGCCTTTGTTGCGTTAACCTTAACTCTCTTCTTTGCAGATTTAATGTTTGGCATTTTGTTACACCTCCTGTATTTGTCCGCGGATAATCCGCAGCCCGATTCATATAATATAAGCACACGATAACGTATGCTCCGACAGCTGCAACGCACAGCTGCCATACTGAGACAGTTAATATTATAGCATTTATTGCCGGAAAATGCAATAGGCAAATTGAAATAATAACTTATAGTTTCAGAGAATAATTAGAGCATTTTTCACAATCGCAGACGAAATGGAGGAATTTATGTCTTTACGCTCAGACCTTGCAGTTGAACTGATGCACCCCGATGACCTGCCTGATGGTGTTACTGTCAGCCGCCGCGGTAAGGCTTTCCGTATAACCGATATCGTCATAGAGAACGATAACTGCCGTGATACTCTCGGCAAAGGCAAAGGACGGTACATCACCCTCGAAGGCGGAAGTCTCAGCCGTTTTGCCGACAATTACGAGGATATGGCAAATGAGCTTGCAGACGAGCTCCGCAGACTGATTCCTGACGGCGCGGTCCTCGTTGCCGGACTTGGCAATCGCGATATAACCCCCGACGCGATAGGTCCGCGAATCGCTGAAAAGGTACTTGCCACACGTCATCTGCAATACGAGCCGGACTGTGCCGAAGAGGAATTCTTCTCATCGCTGAGACAGGTATGTGCTCTCGCCGGCGGAGTTATGGGACAGACAGGAATCGAAAGTGCCGAACTTATCAGGTCGATATGCCGGGAAATAAAGCCTTCCGCAGTTATTGCCGCAGACGCTCTCGCCTGCTCCGACATAAGCCGTCTCGGCACGACTATACAGATTTGCGACAGCGGTATCTCCCCCGGAAGCGGAGTTTCCAATGCACGGCGCGAGCTTTCTCATGAACAACTCGGAATCCCCGTGATAGCTGTCGGAGTCCCGACTGTTGTCGATATGCACACGATAGTCCGCAGTCTTACAGGTACTGATATCGACAGTGACCTGCCTAATATGATGGTGACTCCGCGTGATATCGACCGTCTCACAGAACGCGCCTCACAGCTTATCGCATTCGGCATAAATCTCGCTCTACAGCCTACTCTAACATTCAGCGACGTGCAGGGACTGTTCTGAATATATTAACCATGTCTTTTTTTCTACTTGAAATACACACATTTCCAGTTGCTGAAATCGTCAGCCTTTCCGTTAACTTCGTAATCAGTTGCACAAACGGATTCTAAAGATATTTTTCTTGTCATGCTTAAGTTGCCGTTTATCACATCATTGTACGAATAACCGTATCCTGAATGGTCTATACCCGCATATTCAAGTATACTCGCCTGAAAATACTCATGCGACAGCTGTGAAGTATAGTCATCCTGCATTCTTCCGCGGGAATTTTCAGGCTTTATCATCAAGCCTGTAGTTATAGGCTCTGTAAGCTTATAATTCTGTGTTATGTCATAAACATTTTTTCCGTGGTCGCCTAACAGAATAATAGTTGAATTATCATATACTCCAAGCTTTTTCATCTGTTCCATATAATTATTAATTATCTCAAATTCTCCTCTTGCAGTTGTGTAATAATTCACACGTCCGCCATCATATCCTTCATACAGTTCAGATACTTCACTTGAATCATCATGAAAGCCTGCAAAGTGAATAAAATTAAACACCTTGTTTTCGTTGTCAGCATCAAGAGGGTGAGCATTGATATACTTATAATATCTCATATCATTGCCTGGTGTGATAGTATAATCCACTTTATCCTCTATGTCTATTTTTCCGTTTTCATCTTTAAGATAAACAAAAAAATTTGTAAAATCAGGTTCGATACTCTCAGTTGCCAAACACTTCATAAAATACGGAAGGCATTTCGAAAGAGACAGCAATGTCATCTTATATACAATACCGCTGTCAGAAAAATAATCGATCCCGCTTTCATAGTCAGACTCCTTGATATTGTCGCAGTGAGAGGTCAGATTGACAATGTTATTAAACGCATTCGGACACTCTGTAAGAAAATTCGACGCAAATCCATTATCCCGCAATTCATCAAGCGGGTTTCTTCCGTCAAAGGATTTTGTAAGATAGAGGTACCTTTCCTCTCTGCCATATTCTCTTCCGGTAAGAAGATTTGCTATAGCCGGAAAGGTCTGACAATATGTAGAGAGGTTGTCATGGTAAAAAGTAAATCCATCCATTTCATCATATAGTTCAGGATACCTTTCTTCCATATCAGCCATCCACCCACCGTCCATACGGTCAACGACAAATACAATAATATTTTTCTCCTTTGAAAGCGACGTTGTCGGTTCAAACGAAAGGTATCTAACATGATCTTCGTTGTCAGCTCCGTGTACAGAAAGCAGACTGCTGCCTGTTCCAACTGATTGCATTGCTATTATTATCGCTGCCGCTATACAGAGATTAGAACGAGTTATCAATTTATAAAATTTCGCCTTATAGCTCAGCTTGGCATAGTAAAGGATTATCGGTGCAAATACAATAAGGTAATAGATTATGAAATTAGTATAATTGAATACATTTCTTTCAGAATACTTCTCCGGACTTTCATTTGCCAGCACCATTTCACCGTTCCAGAAAAGCACCTGAAAATATGTAGCTAATTCTATGCCAAAAACAAGGCAGACTATCGAATTAAACAATTTCTGATTTATCAGTATGCATATAAAAAGCAGTATAAATATTAACACCGCCACAATAATCGCTACCACGAACATCGGAATCATCACATTCTCAGGTCCGACAGGAAATTCATCGGCATTTCCTAACATCGTATCAGAAGGCGGGAAAAAAAATATCGTCAAGGCGCACGACAAGCTTACAATAAGAGCACAAAGAAGATTCTTTTTGCAAATACGTTGTTTCATTTCTTTCTCCTCGTCAATTTGGTTTATAAACGCCTAAACAGAAAGGCAGCCATTCAGGCTGCCTTTAATTTATCATTAATAAGCCTTGCCCCAGTAAACCATGTGCTTAGCAGGTTTTCCGCAGCAAACGCAAACATCTGAGAGGTGTTCCTGCTCGAAGGGAATGCAGCGTGAACCGACACCAGTTTTTTCCTTGACCTCGTCCTCGCAGGCTTCCTCGCCGCACCACATAGCCTTGATAAAGCCGTCGCCCTGTTCGAGAGCCTTGTTTATCTCGTCGAGAGATGTGCAGGAATAGGTTCTCCTATTGCGGTTATCGAGAGCCTTCTGATACATACCGTCGTGAGCTTCTTTGAGCTTCTGAGCAGCAGCTGTTTCGAGTTCATCGAGGGATACTGTAACCTTCTCGCCGTTCCAGCGTGAAGCGATAACGCACTGACCAGCCTCAATATCCTTAGGACCTATCTCAACACGTATCGGAACGCCCTTCATCTCGTACTCAGCGAACTTCCAGCCGGGAGAATTCTCACTGTCGTCGAGCTTTACGCGCAGGCCAGCCTTTGCAAGGCGCTCTTTCAGCTCGTTAGCCTTATCAAGGACACCTTCCTTATGCTGTGCGATAGGGATAATAACTGCCTGTATAGGTGCAACAGCGGGCGGAAGAACAAGACCGTTGTCGTCGCCGTGAGTCATTATAACAGCACCGATGAGACGTGTTGTAACGCCCCAGCTTGTCTGATGGGGATTGACTCTCTTGTTTTCCTTGTCTGTATACTCAATGCCGAAAGCCTTAGCAAAGCCGTCGCCGAAATAGTGCGAAGTACCAGCCTGAAGAGCCTTACCATCGTGCATAAGAGCTTCTATAGCGTATGTAGAAACGGCACCTGCGAACTTGTCACTCTCAGTCTTCTTGCCCTTTACAACAGGCATAGCAAGAGAATCCTCGCAGAAATCAGCGTATACATTGAGCATACGCTCTGTCTCTTCGATAGCCTCCTCAGCAGTTGCGTGGATAGTGTGTCCTTCCTGCCAGAGGAATTCTCTTGAACGGAGGAAGGGACGTGTAGTCTTCTCCCAGCGTACAACGCTTACCCACTGATTATAGAGCTTGGGAAGGTCGCGGTAGGAGTGGACTATATTAGCGTAGTGCTCGCAGAAGAGAGTCTCGGAAGTAGGACGTACACAAAGTCTGTCCTCAAGCTTTTCGCTTCCGCCGTGAGTTACCCATGCAACTTCGGGAGCAAATCCCTCAACGTGGTCTTTTTCCTTCTGGAGAAGGCTCTCGGGGATAAACATAGGCATACAAACATTCTCATGACCTGTAGCCTTGAATGTTGTATCGAGAATATGCTGGATATTCTCCCATATAGCATAGCCGTAAGGACGGATTACCATGCATCCCTTTACGCTTGTATACTCAATAAGCTCAGCTTTTTTGCAGATATCGGTATACCACTGTGCGAAGTCCTCGTCCATAGAGGTAATCGCAGTTACCATTTTTTTATCTTTTGCCATATATGAAGTCCTCTTTTCTAAATAATAACATAGATGTATACATTATATCACCTATCGCCGGAAATGTCAA
>CADAYP010000058.1:0-5417 GCA_902792235.1 Ruminococcus flavefaciens | reverse complement strand
ATTTATCGGGTTGAGCAGACTTTTCAGCCACTTGACAGGACCTTTTTTGATTATGAAAGCAGCCTGAACAAGAATGATAGCCATTCCTGCAAGAGCAGCGGTCACATTTACGTCTTTTGTAGGCGGCACAAAGCCGAATACACCGATGATATTCGCCGCACCTATGTAGATGATGAAGGTTTCAAGTATCGGAACGTACTTCTTGCCGCTCTCACCAAGAACTCCCGTAAAGAAGTTATCGAGCATATCCATGAACGATTCAAGTACACACTGCGCACCCGTAGGTATTCTTTTCAGGTTTCTTGTAAGTATTATTGAAAGCAGTACCAGTACAGCCATGATTATCCATGTTACAACACACGAATCGGCAATAGGTATACCTCCGAGTATAGGTATCGTAAAGGCGGTTTTGTTTTCCAGCTGTTCTATAAGCTCTTCTGCCATGATAACACCTTCTTTCGTTTGTTAAAATAAAAACGGAGACAGCGCTCGTGCATATCTCCGTTGATAAAAGCAATTGCGGTATGCAGGATTTATCACATATCGGACTGCATATTCCGATACTCATTATATAATATAACAAAACTTTAACAAAGTCAAGCCTTTTGCTCAAAATTTATTCAGGAAAACACGGCACATGAACATTGTCCCATGCACCGCACTGCGTCATATCCGGTCAGACGGAATCCGCCCTGATAAGGTCAGGCATTATCGATGTCGCCTTTAGCCAGCCGCATAGCGGTATCAAGGCGCTCGATAGCTCCGGAATTGAGCTTTTCAGAGAGCCTTACCCTGTCGAGTTCCTTCTTGAATGCAGAAAGCTCCTCCGCAATTTTCTTTATAACTTCCGTATTCTGCACCTGTTTATCTTCAAGTGCGCATACTCTTTTGATGAGGTCGTTGATATTAGCGGCTACTGCTTCATTTGCGGCATTCTGTTTCTCGCCGAAGTCCATGAGCTTTTCGCCTGCTTTGAAAACTCCCACCTTATCGTGTCCGTCAAAGGTGTGCATTTTCTCATTTGTAAGCTTTAAATCTGACAATTCGTTCACTCCTTCTTATTCTGAACACTTCGCCGCTGTTCAAACTCCCAGCGACATACCGTAGTTTCTGAGTTTTATCCTCCACCAGTCGAGGGTATCACGGATAGTATTTTCCATTGATATCTCAGCCTTCCAGCCGGTATCCTCGAAAATTCGCGAAACGTCCGGTTCTATGAGAGGTATATCCGAAGCACGCATACGTGCGGGGTCCTGTTTAACGGTTATATCCTTCTCGGAGAAGCTGAGGGCAGTATCGAGTATGAACTGTATCTCCACAGCCTTGCCCCTTCCGATATTGTAAACTCTTCCGGCAACTCCCTTGTCAGCGAGCAGCCGATAAGCTCTTACAACGTCGCGCACATCGGTGAAATCGCGCATAGCGCTGAGGTTTCCGACAGCCATCTCGGGTTCGCGTATACCTTTCTCTATCTCTGCTATCTGTTTGCAGAAGTCGGAGATAACGAAGATATCGCTCTGTTCGGGACCCGAATGATTGAATGCGCGGACCATAACGATGTCCATTTTATACGCACGCACATAAATCCGGCTTATCATCTCCTGACAGCTTTTTGTTGCCGCGTAGATATTGCCGGGATTGAGGGGTTCGTCCTCACTGAGCGGACAAGCGCCCTCCCTTATGAAGCCGTACTCCTCGCCTGTGCCTATCATTATGACCCTGATATCCTTCTTTGCGGCACTTCTTACCGCTTCAAGAACATTTATCGAACCCACAACGTTTATCTGTGCCGTGAGCTGAGGTTTTTTCCATGATACTGCAACTGAACTCTGCGCCGCAAGATGATATACCACATCGGGTGCAAGCTCATCGAGCAGAGCGGATATATCCTCCATATTCATGATATCGAGGGTATGGACTCCGCATTTTTCGCTTATTTTCTCAAACGGCAGGCAGGTCGCATGGACCTCTGCTCCTGCTGAAGAAAGCTCACGGATAAGATAAGCTCCAACGAAGCCTGCTCCGCCTATAATCAAAGCCTTCATATTGTATCCTCACTTTATTCTGATAGAGCGTCATACAAGCTCTTTATTACTTCTTTTTCGCTGAAATACTTCTTTACGCGCACAGCCGCATTGCGTCCGAGCTTTTCGCGGAGTTCCTTATCCTCCGCAAGCTTGTTCATAGCAGAGGCAAGAGCCATCGGAGACGCAGGCGGAACCGTTATACCGGTCTCGCCGTGAACACTCACGAACGGAACTCCTGAAGGAAGGCGCGTATTTATTACCGGTTTGCCATAGACCATAGCCTCAAGCTGAACTATGCCGAATGCCTCACTTTTCGCAACTGACGGCAGTACAAATATATCACAGTCAGCATATGCCTGTTTCAGTTCTTCGTCCGGAAGAAAGCCGAGAAAATGTACCTTTTCAGACATACCATGTGTATCTGCATAATTTTTGAGACTTTCCTCAAGTACACCTGTTCCTGCAATAAAGAGTTCACAGTCCTTAGTCATGCGGAAGGCTCTCAGAAGTACGTCAACACCTTTATAATATACAAGTCTGCCGGTGAAGAAAATCTTCACGGCATTTTTATTATTGAGCTTTTCGGTCAGGTACGGTTTACGTTCAATGCTCAGGTACTGCTCAGGCTCTATGCCATAGGGCAGAATGCGGCATTTTTCCCTGAACTGCGGCAGAACGTCTGAATTGTCGATATGTCCCTCCGTAGCCACGAATATGATATCTGCACGCTTCAGCAGATACATCATGAACGGACGATAGAAGAACATCAGCTTCTTCTGCTTTACAATGTCGCTGTGCCACGATACCGCGACTTTTCCCTTATATCCCGACAAAAGCAGAGCCGCGTCCGCGAGGGGGAAAGGTACATTTATGTGAACAGCGTCAGAACGCTTTGCCATTTTCCTGAAAAGACTCATGAATGAAAGTGACACAGGGCATGAAAAATAAGTGCCGAAGCTTCCTGCGCGTGTAAGCTCAACACCATTTACCCGCTCATGAAGAGTACCGCCTCTGCCATCGCGGCATACAAGGGTTTTTACCTCTGCGCCATACTGTCCAAGCTCTTCCGAATACTGCCTTACAAGGCTTTCAATTCCGCCGACGTGCGGAAAATAAGCCTTATTGACCTCAAGAATATCAAGCCTTTTTTCCATGCTTATTCGTATCCGTTAGCCTTTCCGTAATCGATGATAAACTGCTGCATATCTATTCCGGCTTTTTCGCTGAGCTTTTGCAGTTCGAGAGTTCTCTCTATGAATTCGGGGTCGTCGTTGAGAGTATCCATTTTCAGACGGACCATGAATTCGGGCATATACTCTTCCATTTCCATGCGGAATTCGTCCTCAGCCGTAAGGAAGTTTTCAAACAGATTTTCTGTATTCTCGGTCATTTATACCAGCTCCTTATAAATATCGTAAAGCATTTCAGCCGACTTGTCCCACGTAAAAAGACCGGCACGCTCTCTTCCGCGTATACTCAGTTCATTGCGCAGTTCAGCCGAATCATAGAGTTTTTCCATACCGTCGGCAATGCTCTCTTCGGAGTAAGCGTCGCATATAACAGCGCAGTCGCCGGTAACTTCGGGGAGCGAAGCCGCGTCCGAAGCAAGTACGGGTACACCGCTTGCCATAGCCTCAAGCGGCGGCATACCGAATCCCTCATACAGCGACGGGAAAACGAATGCAAGCGCACCGCACATAAGCGGATTCATGTCAGCGGCAGGCACGTATTTTGTGAATATGACCTGCTTATCGAGTCCAAGCTCCTGCACACGCGAATAGATGCCTCCGTCAAGCCAGCCTTTTCCGCCTGCGAGAACGAGTTTCGGTGCGCCGGAATGACGCTGACAGAAGATATTATACGCAGTTATGAGTCTTTCGAGGTTTTTTCGCGGCTCGATAGTGCCAACGTAGAGGAAGTATTCACCTTCTATCCCGAGCGACTCCTTCACCTGTGGTATACGCTCCGGCTCATCGCAGGGGCGGAATTTTTCAAGGTCAACTCCGCAGGGGACTACGCGTATCTTTTTCTCATGCTGAGGGAAGTATTTGATTATCTCCTGCTTTGAGAATTCGGAATCGGTCACAATAACATCGGCACGTACCATGGACTTTTTCAGTCCCATGTCCAGCATCATTTTCGTCCTTCCGCGAACCGTTTCACGGAAAGTCTTATACACCATATCGTGAACAGTGACAACCTTTCTGCCCTTGACTCCGGGCGGCACGATATAGTTGAAAAAATGCGTGATATCGGTATCCTTGCCGAAAAAATGATTATACGGTATCGGCACGAAAGTTGATGCGGCACGATACATATATCCCGAAAAATGCACGAGCTGTGTACCGATATTATCGCCGGTAAATGGCGCAATGCGCTCCATTTTAATGTGGTCGTCCTTGCGCGAGAAGAAGTTATAGGTATACTTATTTTCAGGGTGCAGACGTGCCATAGCCATAGTCTGCCCCGCCTCGCACCAGCCTACTCCGGTAATACGGTCACTTATGAGCGGTAATGCGTCAAATGCAATATTCAAAGCAGCTCTTCCCACCTTTGTGAAAATGATAAGCGCCGCCGCAGCAGCGGCGGCGTGTTGTCAGAATTTAATGCAATAGCTTAAAGTCCGGCTTTTTGTCTTATCTCAGACCTGAGTTTTTCGAGGTAAGCATCGGTGTCCTCGACAGAAAAGCCCTGCTTTCCGAAAAGTCCGCCTTTCTCTCTTCTAAGCTCAACCTCTTCTGCCGCATTAAGTCCGGCAAGAAGCTGTTCACGCGGCACACCGCCCTGCTCAAGCATCATGAGGATAGCGTTGAGCGAATCGAGCTTTGTGAGAACGTCTGCCTTATTATAGCCGCCCTTCTCACTTCTCAGCACCTCGAGTCTCATCGGATTATCAAACCAGCTGTTCATTATCAGCCGGTAATGCTCTTAACCTTTATCTCCTTCTCAACGAGAGCGAGGTCGTTCTTTACCATGCGCTCAACGAGCTCAGAGAATGAAATGTCTCTCTTCCAGCCGAGAGCCTTTTCAGCCTTCTCAGGGTTACCGAGGAGGATATCAACCTCTGCGGGACGGAAGAACTTCTTGTTTACCTTAACGATTGTCTTGCCTGTAGCCTTGTCGATACCTATCTCGTCAACGCCTGTACCCTGCCACTCAACGTCGATACCAACGTGCTTGAAAGCAGTCTCAACGAACTCACGTACTGTTCTTGTCTCGTTTGTAGCGATTACGTAATCATCAGGCTTATCCTGCTGAAGCATGAGCCACATAGCCTTAACGTAGTCCTTTGAGTGACCCCAGTCGCGCTTGGAATCCATGTTTCCGAGCTCAACATAGTCCTGAACGCCGAGCTTGATACGTGCAACAGCGTCTGTTATCTTTCTTGTA
>CADAYP010000057.1:0-5953 GCA_902792235.1 Ruminococcus flavefaciens | reverse complement strand
TAAGAAACAATAATTCATGCGATTTTTATAAATCATATCCGCTTTGTTTACTGTATGTTCATGAATCTGACATATTTTTTATTTGATATTATGATATAATATTATTAAATAAATAAGTGTTTCCGGACGTGAAATCTTTGGTTAAGGGGAATTTGAATATGAAAAAGAAAAGTAATGATTCCGGCGGCTTTAAAAATATTGAAAAAACGCTGGATAAACTGTCAAACAGGAAAAAAACGCCGATTTACTGGTACTTCACTCTGCTTGTACTCTATCTGCTGACTTCCATGGTCACAAGTATGTCGGCAGGGGCACATACTTTCATCAGGATATTGGGTACTCAGCTCGCTGTTTACACATTTGCAGGCGTTTTTTCTGCATTGTCTAATATCTGCATAATCTTCATGGTCGTTTATCACCGGAAACTCGGCTTCTATACTGCGCTGATGGTGCTTATTGTGCAGATACCAACCATTGTCATGGGCATTCTTGTAAGACATAATCTTACAAGTCTGCCGGGTCTCGTTTCAACTATTTTCACTATCATCGCTGTTATCATTATCTACATAAACAATGTGAGAATCGAAAAATTTCAGAAACGTATCAATGAACAGGCTGTTACCGACCGCCTTACCGGTCTGCCTAACAGATTCGCCTGCAATGAACTCGTAAATGACCTCGTCAAGCGTAATGAAAAGTTTGTGGTTGTCTCTATCGACCTCAATAACTTCAAAAGTATCAACGATACTATGGGACATGAAGCAGGAAATGAGGTGCTCATAGAGGTCGCAAACCGCTGGAAAACTGCGGCGGATACCGGTCTTTCAGGTACTCTCGATTTCGTTACGCGGCAGAGCGGTGATGAATTTGCTGTCATCATTCGCAATTACCGCTCAGATGAAGATATTCTTAATGCTGTCAAGTACTATGAATCTGTCCTCGATAAGCGCATTACAGTCGATAACTGCGATTTATTCATCTCCGCCAGCTTCGGTTATGCGGAATACCCGAAAGATGCCAATAACAGCGACTCTGTCTTCTCCTATGCTGATGCGGCTATGTATGAGGTGAAACGCACCAACAGCAGTAACCATATTCTGCGCTTCTCGACTGACTTGCTCAAAATTGAGCGTACTCTCGAAATTGAACGCAAAATCAGGAACGCTCTCGATGAAAATACTATCTATTTCAACCTCCAGCCACAGTATGACCTTTCCCATAAACTTCGCGGTTTCGAGGCTCTCGCTCGTATGAAGGATTCGGACGGTACTGTTATCAGTCCCGGCGAGTTTATACCTGTTGCTGAAAAAGTCGGTCTCATTGACAAGGTCGACCTCAGCGTGTTCAGAAATTCTGCTATGTTCTTCGGTGAACTTATCAAAAAAACCGGCACTGATATTACTCTTAGTGTCAATGTCTCGGTAAGACACCTAATGAAAAATGACTTCCTCGATGAGGTGCGGGAGATACTCGATACCTGCGGTATTCCTGCCGGACAGATAGAAATAGAGATTACTGAGTCGGTTATGATAGACTCCGCTGAAAAGGCTTTGCAGTGCATTAACGGTATAAAGGAAATGGGTATCAAAATCGCTATCGATGACTTCGGTACCGGTTACTCTTCTCTCAGCTACCTTAACAAGTTTCCGGCTAATCTGCTTAAAATCGACAAGTCGTTCATTGATAAGATGAATACTAACGATTCGTCAAAACAGTACGTTGCCGCTATCATTTCGATAGGTCATATCATGAACTTCAAGGTCATTTCCGAGGGTGTCGAAGAGGACGACCAGCTTGATACTCTCCGTGATATCGGCTGTGACTTCATTCAGGGCTTCATCTGGGGACGTCCTATGGCTCCCGAAGCGGCGGAAGAACTCGTCGTCAATTCTGTTAAATAAATCAAGCGGCACCGTATGGTGCCGCTTGATTTATTTTTTACATTAATTCGCAGACAAGATTTGAGAATTCTACGGGGTTGTCGATAGGCATACCTTCGATGAGAAGTGCCTGTGTATAGAGCAGTTTTGCGTATTTTGCAAGCTTGTCCTTGTCGCCTGATGTGCTGATTTCCTTGAGCTTGGTGAATATCTCGTGATCGGGGTTTATTTCGAGTACGCGCTGTGCGTGTACCTGCTGGTCGTTAGGAAGGGAATTGAGTACCTTCTCCATTTCAAGTGTTATCTCGCCCTCGCTTGTAAGGCATACAGGGTGGGATTTGAGACGCTGTGAAAGTGCTACCTTTGTTACCTTGCCGTCAAGTGCATTCTTAAGCTCTTCAAGCATATCTGCACTCTCTTCTTCCTTGGCTTTCAGCTCCTCTTTCTTTTCAGGAGTTTCGAGTCCGAGGTCGTCTGCGGATACGTTCTTGAATTCCTTGTCTTTGTATTTGCCGATAATCTTTATTGCAAATTCGTCTACACTGTCGGTGAGGTAGAGTATTTCAAAGCCGTTGTCCTTTACAAGCTCAGTCTGCGGAAGCTGTTCGATTCTTGCTATGCTTTCACCGGTTGCGTAATAGATGTACTTCTGCTCCTCGCGCATTCCTGTTACGTATTCGTCAAGTGTTACGAGCTTGTGGTCGTTTGACGATGAGAAGAGAATGAGGTCCTGAAGCTTTTCTTTGTTCATGCCGTAGTCAGCGTATACACCGTACTTCATCTGCATTCCGAATGCTTTCCAGAATTCCTCATACTTTTCACGCTCGTTTTTCAGCATCTTTTTCAGTTCACTGTTGATAGTTTTTTCGATGCTCTTTGCTATCACCTTGAGCTGACGGTCGTGCTGGAGCATCTCACGGGAGATATTGAGTGACAGGTCTTCACTGTCTACAAGTCCCTTTACAAAGCTGAAATAGTCGGGGAGCAGGTCAGCGCACTTGTCCATGATGAGCACACCGTTTGAGTAGAGCTGGAGTCCCTTCTCGTACTCCTTTGAGTAGTAGTCGAAAGGTGCTTTTGACGGTATATAGAGAAGTGCATTGTAGCTTGGCACTCCCTCATTCTTGACGTGTAAGTACTTGAGCGGCTCGTTGTAATCGAAGAATTTCTCGGTGTAGAAGTGCTTGTAGTCCTCTTCTTTAAGCTCGGACTTGCTCTTCTTCCACAGGGGAGTCATGCTGTTGAGAGTCTCGACTTCAACGTAATCCTCGTATTCAAGCGGCTTTTTAGCTTCCTTGTCCTCTTCGGACTGCTCCTTGGGACGGCTGTGTGTTACTTCCATCTTGACAGGGAAACGGATATAGTCGGAGTACTTCTTGACAAGTCCCTTGATGCGGTACTCGTCAAGGAATTCGCCGTATTTCTCATCGTCGGTATCGTCAAGGAGTTCGAGGATTATTACTGTTCCGACTGTGTCCTTGTCGTCCTCGGTGATAGTGTAGCCGTCTACACCCTCGCTCTCCCAGCGGAATGCCTTGTCACTGCCGTATGCCTTCGAGATTACGGTAACCTTCTTAGCTACCATGAATGCTGAGTAGAAGCCTACACCGAACTGTCCGATTATCTGGTTGTCCTCTTCAAGCTTGTTCTCGTTCTTGAACTTGAATGAGCCGCTGTTTGCGATAGTACCGAGGTTGTTTTCGAGTTCTTCCTCTGTCATTCCGATGCCGTTATCGGTAATTTTGAGTGTTCGGTTGTCCTTGTCGGCCTCTATCCATATAGCAAAATCGTCTTTGCTGAGTCCGACTTTATCGTCCGTGAGTGACTTGAAATAGAGCTTGTCAATTGCGTCGCTCGCATTCGAGATAAGCTCACGCAGGAATATCTCCTTGTGTGTATAGATCGAATGGATCATCATTTCGAGAAGTCGTTTGGACTCTGCTTTAAATTGTTTTGTGCTCATTTATAACATCTCCATACAAAATATTTGCAAGTTTTAGCACTCTCTATGTTTGAGTGCTAAATATAGTATAGTCCTTTTGAATTGAGAAGTCAAGCAGAGGAAGAATTGTTTACAATTTGTTCATAATTTGCTTTGCAATGTCTCCGCAGTTATAAAACAGGCGGATATTATCTGTTCTTTTCACACACCGATACTACGTATTCGCCGCCGCGTATTACGTACTGGCGGAAAGTGTAGCCGTCTTCGGTACATTCTATTTCGTCACCGTCAAAGCTGAATCCAACTGTATTCATCGGGTAAGAAAGACCAACTCCGATTGCCTTTATAAAGGCTTCTTTCAGCGTCCACAGGCGGAAAAATAACAGGTCAAGTTCTTTGCCCGATGCCTCTGCAAGCATTGCTTTTTCAGCCTCGGTGCACACTCTGTCTGCGACTTTCTGACGGTATAACCCTACGTTTTCACAGTCGATTCCGCATTCTGCGTCTGACACCACGCAGGCGGCGATGCCACTCGAATGTGAGAGGTTGAAGTGAATGTGCGGGTACTCTTCAAGCGACGGCTTACCGTGTCTGCCAAGCAGCAGGGGAGTGTCGTCGGTGTATTCTATCCCATACGGCTTCAGACATTCCCTCAGCAGAGAATATGCCAGCTTATGCTGAGTTTTTCTGTCATCAGCCTGAGAGAGTGTTATCATCAACAATATAATCAACTACCTTTCTTTATTAATATTATATCATATGATAGTCTGATTTTCAATATTTTAGAAAGCTGACCCTTGTTCATATTGCAACACGATAATATGTGTTTATTGGTAAAAATGCCAAAAATGTGAACGAAAAAATATTTTTTTGACGTTTTCTCTTGACTGTATACCGAAAATACGCTATAATAGCTATAGTGTTAAATAATACTTAATTATTTATCACTCGTTTTGTTGTCTCCTTTCTTTTGTTCTACACATTATTTTTTGTTTTATCTCATCTTAAACCCGACCTATGGTCGGGTTTATTTTTTTGTCCACCGCTTATATATTATAATAGTATACCTTGCACCTCTCCCTTTGTGCAAATCGGATAAGGAATGACCCAAGATTTGGTTAATCTGACTTAAATTTCCCGGACAGTAAAAAAGTGGTTTACAAATATATTTATTTGTGATATAATGTGGAGTGAAGTTATATGCGCTTTGACGGATTTTTAACGTTAAACCGCTCATAACCCCTGAAAAAATCTTTACAGGAGGTCATTCCAAATGGCAATCAAAAGAAAAATGAAAACCATGGATGGTAACAACGCTGCTGCTTGGGTATCATATCCCTTTACTGATGTAGCTGCTATTTACCCCATCACCCCCTCCTCAGTTATGGCTGAGGTTACTGACAGCTGGTCCGCTAAGGACAAGAAGAATCTCTTCGGTCAGCCTGTTACTGTTGCAGAAATGCAGTCAGAGGCTGGTGCAGCTGGTACAGTTCACGGTTCGCTCTCTGCTGGCGCACTCACAACTACATACACTGCTTCTCAGGGCCTTCTCCTGATGATCCCTAATATGTACAAGATCGCTGGTGAGCTTCTTCCTAACGTTATCCACGTTTCTGCTCGCTGCGTTTCTTCTCACGCTCTTAACATCTTCGGTGACCACTCCGATATCTATGCTTGCCGTCAGACAGGTTACGCTATGCTCTGCTCAGGCAGCGCACAGGAAGTTATGGACCTCGGTGCTGTAGCTCACCTTTCTACTATCAAGGGCAGAGTTCCTTTCCTCCACTTCTTCGACGGTTTCCGTACTTCTCACGAGATCCAGAAGATCGAGACCTGGGACGACGAGACTCTCTACAGCCTCCTCGATAAGGACGCTGCTCAGAGATTCAGAGACCACGCTCTTCACCCTGAGAGACCTGTTCTCCGCGGCTCTGCTGAGAACCCTGACGTGTTCTTCCAGGCTCGTGAAGCTTGCAACAAGTACTATGATGCTCTTCCTGCTATCGTTGAGGACTACATGAACAAGATCAATGACCTCATCGGTACAGATTACAAGCTCTTCAACTACTACGGTGCTGCTGACGCTGAGCACATCATCGTTGCTATGGGCTCTGTTAACGAGACCATTGAA
>CADAYP010000056.1:603-10102 GCA_902792235.1 Ruminococcus flavefaciens | reverse complement strand
CTGCTGTCAAAAGTGACTGTTTTTGAAGGCAAGCTCGTATTTGAATTCAAATCGGGAGTTAGTGTTGAAATTGAAAACTGAATATTGCTCTTTCCCCTCCTCCGGTATTTAATGATAACCGGTGGAGGGGATTTTTGTTTTATGCTGCTTCTTCAAAGCACTCGGGGTTATCTGTCGGATTTACATTCAGCTGATAACTATAGGTCTTATCTTCGTTCGGCGTGCAATCCAGGAGCTTAAGCATTGTGAACTGATGCAGGATTCCGCTTACATATGACGTACTATAGTCAAGATTTGCAACGACCATTTCTGCTGAGAACATTCCGTCTCCGAAGAGGTCATAGAGTGCTGAAAGCGTATTTTTCTGTGTACTCCTCAGTTTTTCATAGGAAACGTCTATTTCTGTGTTTATCCGATACTTGCTGGTGCCGAGCTTCGTTACCAGTCCAAGCTGAGCGGCAAAACTCATATCTGTGCTCCATTTAGAAAGTTCTCCATCAGTTGAATAATCTTCTTTGGTGACAATACCTTTTTTGAGGCATTTGCTGAGTATTCTTGCGATGCGCCGGTTTTTCTGAGATGTAGCTGAATTCTTTAGTTCTTCGATTTTTCCCAGGATTTCCGATGAATAGTGCGCTTTAGAAGATGCCTGTATCAATTTCTGTTTCTCGTCGCCAATATCGATCTGGTAGTAAACATCACCGGCGTCATGATTAAGGAGCCCCATTCTTAAAAACGGTCTGAGAGCATTATGTAACTGTCTGTTGTTCATCCCCGTATGTTCCGACAACTCCTCTGATGATACTTCATATTTACCGGACTGTATAAGATCCATCAGGACACGGGCAACCGTATTGCGAGCGTAACCGTTTTCTTCAGCGTACTGAATAAGCCTTGGGCACGATTTGCGCAGTCGTTCCATATCGACCCCGTGATTGCTTGTGACAACAGAAAAGAATTTCAAATTTCCGACTTTCCCGCTCGTGTAGAGAATACCTTTTTCAACAAAACTTTTCATAAAGTTATTGACGGATTTGCGAGAGACCCCAAGATCACGGGCGATATCGGTTGCTGAAAATGAATCGATACCGTTATTCAGATATGACAGGATCTGACCGGCAATATTACCTGTTACCTCGGCATTAGTACCGTCCTGTAATCTGCGAAGCATCTCAATAGCCGGCTGTGAATCTTCTATAGCACTCCCGCTACTGACTATATCCGGTTCCTGAGGTGATGATGCCTGTGAAAACATCACGGTATTTTCCTCGTTATCGTCTGTGGATTCTCTGAGAAAGCTGAATTCATAGATGAAAAATCGATTTCTGTCGTCGATTACCCGAATGATATCATTATCCAGATAATACCTAAGTGAATTTCTGACAGAGACATTCGATATATTCAGGTTCTGTGCAATATCTTCAGTAGAAAAGCGGAATATTCCGGCAGATATTTGTTTCAGTAAGCCCCGCGCTACGATCGCTGCATTCTTCGTTCCGGCTTTGATGCGTCTTTTCATAGCTGAGATTGCATTTTCCCTGAGAGAATTATCGATCTCGACGCTTTGATTCTCAACAAATGATGTCTGCCTCTCATCTTCAGGCGGTTCTGACTGTCTGAAAGCGTAGATGTTGCCGACCCGGGATTTCCGTATTGCAAAGATATGTTCCGCGGCCTCGTAAGGCAGAAGCAGTTTGCTTATCATTTTCCTGTTTATGCCGGTGATCGCTTCCAGATCCGCCAATGTAAACTGCTCATATCCCTTGTGTAACAGCTCGTTCAGTGCGGCTTCTACCTTCTTAACATTTTCATTATGCTTGATGTGACTTATCGGATTTCCCTTTAACCGCTTCTCAGCAACAACAGCAGGTGCGGCCTGCAGCGGTATTCCCGCCAGCTTCTGCTCTGCTTCGATCACGTTCTCGGCCTTCTGCTCCCGTCTTGTCCGCATATCGTTGACTGCTGATGACAGGGCTACCAGATAATATTCAAGAAAATAGGTCAGGTCTGCTCCGTTTTCAACACGCAGGATATTGGCAATTGCGCGGAAATACTCATAGCTTGTCCGTGCAAGAACGGACGATATGCTTATTTCTCCGAAAAAGCTGTATCCTGCCCGTATCAGGATCACGTTCGACAGAAGCCGTGCAAGCCGCTCGTTGCCCTCCGGGAAAGGACGGTACGCTAATACCCACGCCTGCGCTGCAGCCGCCTTAATTAGCGGATGTGTGGCCGTGTCGGCAAGAAATCCTGCAAACCGTTCTGTCTGCTCCGGTATCATTGCCGCAGGCGGCAGCTGTACTGTTTCGCCCTGCAGTGACGGTATCTCAAGCGTATCTGTTATACGATAATCTCCGCCGCCGTTGTCAAGCCCTTCGGTCAGGAAGTAAGCAAGGTTATGCAGATAGTTACTGTCAATTGCGTGATACATATTCTCAGCAGCAAAGCCGGCTGCCTGTCTGCTGTTCATCAGGATCAGCTCTTCCACGCTCTCCGGCTCTCCGCCGCTTTGCAGATAATCCATTGCATCCTGTACAGAGATCTGAGCGCCCTCCATAAATCCGGTGTAATAAACCTCCTCGATCGTCGATACTGAACTCGTATGCGGCACTGCGGTATTATCCTGTTCCATCAGTTCATCCACGATCACCTCGCTTGCAGATATCATCTTGTTAGTCAGGATATACCAGTATGTATCTCCGTAGACATTTGTAAGCGGCAGCTCAATGCACCGTTCACGTCTGCTCTGCAGGATTTCTGCCCAGATCACATCAGCATTCTCTCCTAGTGGAATATTGGGAATGATCTCACTTTTAGAACTGTACTTCCGATCAAGATATCTGAAAAGGCGCTCTTTATCCATGACAGTCCTCCGTTATGCGAGTTTTACCCGATTCAGGTCAAAGCAGACTGCTTTGTGGTTCGGGAGATATGTGCCGGGACAGATCCTGCTCTCCATACCTGCCCAGCCCATATTCGTGCGGATGTTCTGCAGCAGCTTTCTGCCGCTGATCTCTGTTGAAATAATCGGAGCCGTCGACAGGAAGATCGGTTCAGCGTCCTCCGCACTACACGCACGGAGGACAAGCTTTCGCTGCTGTGTGTTGATGAGAAGCTGTACCTGCTTCGGTCTGCCGAGCGCATCCAGCGTTGCATCATCGAGCACAAATAGATCGTTTTTCATGTCCATTGTTAATATCATATGACTTCAGCCTTTCTATTCACTTTCTTCCTGTTCTGCGGCGGCTTCCTCCTCTGTAACATCCGAAGGCATCAGGAATCCGTCAAGGAAATCCACTTTTGTTGACATATCGTGCTCCTCTACGGACAGTCCGTAGCTGCCGCTCCAATGTTCGGGCAGTACCGGTGCTGATACAATACGTTTACCATTCTCGTCCTTTTTCATGGGAGCGAAACGCTCATCCGCACTCAGGTCGAATAAATACATTTCATCTTGATAATACTTGATACGCATTCCCTGAAAGCGGTAGCGGAACTCAGCATCCCAATCCATCATAGAGAATAATCTCTCTGCAAAGGGCTTACAGGTGATCTGCCTGCTTTTTCTGTCAGCGCCTTTGACCACACACCAACGGATCGCATCACGTGCTCCGATCTCACAAGGGCGCACGATCAGCTTCTTTTCCGTGGGATTGATCAGGAACTGAACATAGGTCGCGTTTTCAAGTGCCTTGATGCAGGCATTGTTGAAGGTGATGCTGCCTACTCGGACAGTCATCGCAGGATCAAAGCGGTGCGATACGAATTCGCGCCGTACTACCTGATATCCTGCATAGCTGAAATTACTCTCCTCTGCCAGCCTTCGTGCCTCCAGCTGTTCCTCACGGCTCAGCGGAGAGGTCTGTGATCGCTGGATAGACATCTGTGACGGCAGAGGTTTCGGGCGGTTAAAGCCGGTCGCCCAGGGCTGCACAACATCCATTATGCATCCTCCTTTACATGTATTTCCTGTGCTTCTTTTCCGGCCAGATCTTCTCAACGAGCAGTCTGTCCAGATCCGCACAGATCTCTTTTGCACAGTCCGACAAATTTCTATCATTCATTGGACTGTTGACAACATCGGTATATGCTTTCCGCATGATATCCTCAGTAAATGCACTGTATACCATTCTGCTTGATTCGTCGTGCATGATGCACTCGCAGCGGTAGATGTACCCGAGCCAGTACGCATATGAAAGATCGTCAATATCGCTGTTTTCAGTCTCGGGTAATGCAAGCAGTGCTTTCGGCGTATGCTTCATATCTGCTTCATAGGCGTGAGCCAGCAGCATACTCTTATTATCGGTCTCATCTGCATCTTCAAGGATCTCCTCAATCCAGTACAGCGATTCGATGATAGATCGCGGGTTCTGCATTAACGCCGGGATCTGCAGCAGGTCCTCCAGCGCACTGCCGACACCATTTGATGACGAGAAGTTATAGTCGATCACACCTGCAAGCTGGCTTGTCATGTACAGCGGAACAAAGGAGCTCATCGGAAACCCCATTGCCGCAGCTTCCATGAACAGCTTGCCCTGCTTCTGACAGTATATCGTGTCATTCTCCGTCCATACACGCTGTGCGTTCAGGACATTCTGATTACGCGGTGCGGCTCGTTCCAGCCACATCATACGCTTCACATTCTCAGAAAGCGGTCTGCTTTTAGCAGGGTCTCTTGACATTACTCTCCCTCCTCTCCGGCATTTGTTACACTTGCTTCAATTATACTGTCACCCATGCATTCCGGCTCGGGCGGCAGCTCAGGCGGGTCCTCTTGTATCCTTCTGAGCATCTCATCTACCACATCGGCATCATATCTGTGATTGGTATCAAGCGGCCTTGCAGGTGCCATCCACTCCTCCCATGTGCCGTTGCCGTCTATGCTGCGGAATGTAGATGTGTGTTTGAAGGCGGGTATCCCGAAGATCTTCTTGTTGAGCTCCAGTGCCTTCTGAACCTGCTCGGCCATTTCCACCAGCTCCTCGGGTTCTTCATCCTCGTCCGGCGGAAAATAGTAGCTTTTTGCCTCTTCGGCAAGTTTATCCTCGCGCTCCTGCTCCTGCCGTGCCTGAATGATCTCCTCCCGCTTATTGACTGCTCTGCCGATATAGTTGTCAAGGTCAAATATGAGCACCTGCTGAACAGTATCATCTGGTGCTGTCAGTATGATCGGCTGGCAGGGTATCCGGTAGGAGTATTCCGCATCCCAGCCCATGCTTTCATACAGTATCCTACAAAGAAAGCTTGCACCGCGGCTTTTACCGCCCCATTTAATCGCGTTCGGATTTTCCTTATTCGTTGGTCTTACCACGATCATGCGCTCGACCGGGTTAAACAGTATCTCTGCGTACTGCGCCTGCATTTTTGCTACGCAGTTGGAGTTGAATAAAATGTCTTTCTGTCCGATACGAACGACCGGCTCGTTGATATTGCTGAACATCTCACTGCTGACGACCTGAAAGGTCCTGACAGTCTCCGCCTGCTCCTCCAGCTCCTGTTTACTGCGGTCAATGCCCTCCAGCTCGTCCTTTACGCGCTGTTCTGCTTCCGTCAGCTCACGGGCGATACGGGAAATACCGTGATCGTCCATCAGTCCGGCAAGCCTGTGGCCGCCGTCAGGCAGGAACTCATTGTCAAGGTCATCGTCCAGTTCTTCATCCAGAAGCCCCATAGCGATCTGCGCTGCACGGTAATAGTCCTCCGCATCAAATCCCGCCCATGAACGGTTCATGGAAATAAATCCGGTAAGTACGCCGCTGTCTATGATATGCATCGGAAGATAGGAGCCTTCGTGACCATAACGCCTGCTGTTCAGTATTCGCTGTGCGGCGTTCCACACCCTGCGCGGTACAATTGCTTCGTGATGATTTGCCTGAAAATACTTATTCTTTTTGCCCCTGTTCTTCTTGGACTTATGATCCTTGAAGTTCGGAGTATAGGTCTTACGGGATAATACATCACCGCAGTACCGTTCATTACGCATCAGCGTAACAACTACATCACCGCAGTACCGTTCATTACGCATCAGCGTAACAACACCATTGCTTGTCCAGCGCGTATTCAGGGAACCATCCTTGCGTCTGCCACCTGTGGGTATCTGAAGTTCTGTCAGTACGCCCGCGATCTCCTCCGGCGTACTGCCGTTGACAAGCATCGCATATATCCATTCAACGACCTTACCCTCCTGCGGATTGACCATCAGCGTTTTCTTCTTGCTTCCGAAGCCGTCGGGAACCTCAACCTTATCGTAACCAAACAGTGCCGGTGTCAGAAAACGTCCGCGGCTGAAACGCCACTCCAGTGACAGCAGCATCGCTTCACTCTTCATATGGCTCTCTTCTTCAGCTACCATTGCAAGAACGATCAGGATAACGCCGCTGGTCTGAAGTCCGGTATCAAGCTTTTCCTGCTCAAAATAAACATTCACAGGCGGATTCAGATTCTTCAGCTCTTCAACATACTTTATGCAGTCCATCAGGTTTCGGGCGAATCGGGAGACCGCCTTTGTGATGACCATATCGATCTTTCCGGCGCGGCAGTCCTCAATAAGCTTCAGGAAGCCCGGTCTGTGTGCCGTATTTGTTCCGGAGAAACCGTTATCGACGTACATCCCGGCAAATATCCAGTCCGGATTCGACTTGATCTTTTTCTTGTATTCCGCCTGCTGCAGATGTATCGATATCGCCTGATCGATATCGTCCGTGCTGACACGGCAGTATGAAGCCACACGCAGCTTTCGGGGAGTACCGTCTGTCTCGCTGACTGCTGCGATCTTTCTGATCTGGCTGCTGTCCAGAGCGTCCAGCTGCATTGTGAGCGCAGCTTTCTCCCTCTTTCGGTCTGATTCAAAGCTGCTGCCTGCAGGTGTACTGCTCGGATGTGACGCACGGTCTGCAGCGGCTTTTTTCACGTCATTCAAGTGCAGCACCCCCTGAGTATCGGTACGACTGAATGAATTACATTTGAGTCAAGCATATCTCTTTCAAAAACGACTGTTACCGGATTCGGCAGCGACAGCAGCATCTCAATAGCCTGTATCGTATCCTCCGATGTCGGTGCAAAACGCTCTATGCTCTTTGTGATGATAAACTCAAATTGGCCGTTTCTTGCATCTTCCAGCATCTTTTCAAATGCGGGGCGTTTTTTCTCAGCATTGTATGCGTGATCGACATATACATCGCTCAGCTGTACTCCGTAAATATCGGCAGTGTGCTTATCACGATGCTTCATCAGCTCAGCCGTTACCGTCTGCTCAACAGGATCCGGGCTGAGATTATGATAGAATGCTGCCCGGCACTGCTGTGCAGTGTGCGAGGAAAAACCTCCCCTTAATAACTCAACCAATATATGACCTCCTCTTTCATAATCTTTCTTCCTTGTTTCCCCATATCATACGCATCCCTCCATAATTATGTATTTATAGGCTTTTTTGCCTATTGCCATATTACCATAATCATATGTCAAAGTCCACAATCTACGAGTTGTATTCCGCATTTTTCAGATGTAGAAATTTTCAGTGCAGAATTATGGTAGTTTATAAGGAATCGACAAAGTGTACATTTCAGACCTTGCTGACCTTTTTAACCCAATCCGACTCTTTCTCAAAGACCAGCTCATACGGTTTAAGCTCAAGCGCAGCACAAAGCCGCAGTCCAAGGATCATGCTGCTGGTCGAGACCTTGCGTGTTCCGTATTCAAACATCTGGTACTGCTGCAGCTGTATACCGATGGCGTCTGCGACCTCGGTCTGCGTCAGCCCCAGCTCTTTCCTGCGCTTTTTCAGGATCATTGCTTCTCGTCCTATATTTTTAGCCATTGCAATTTACCTCCATGTGAATGTCTTTGTATCAGACATTATACCAGCACATGAATGTAAAGTCTATTCACAGGAACCGACAAAGATAATCCGCTTATTCCTGTACAGATGTATCAGAGAGCATAAATCCCCCTCATCCGATGAAGTTCTATTCATCACCGGTGGAGGAGGATTTTGCGTATATGTGGAAAACAGGTTGCTTTTTCAGCGCTTCTGAGGTATAATTAGAGTATTATACTGACGCATTGCAGGAGGTGTGGCATCGTGAATATGAATGATGTGAACGAAGTAATAAAGCTGCTCGACGGTCATTATGCTGTAAAACCGTTGGCACGCTCCCGTATGGATCCAGAACCGGAGCCCTTGCCGACAGAAATCCATAATGTAATGAGAGACCATATCTATCAGGATGCAGGCAACAAAACGATTTTTCAGCAAGCGTTGAAGATTCTGCTCTCAGGAAATGCATCAGAGGTGTATCTTGCTTTTGCATATTTTGACGAGTGTCTTTTGCAGGAAAAATACTATTCGGTCAGCTTTCAAATAGACAAAGAAGCTTTCGTTCCGCTGTTGCAGGAGGCTATTCGCAAACATGCGCTTGAACTGGAAGGGACTATCATTTTCTGGAACGGCGTCATGTCAAAGGGCTGTCTTGACAGAATCAGAAGCGCGAGCGGCTTATATCTGAAAAGATATGGCTTTTCACTTTTGCCTCAGTCGCCTGACGAGTACCTGAAGTTTACAGACGATGATATTTCAGACAGAGTCAGGTTCATCATAAAAGACGGAGAACTGAGACAAAGCCCGAATACCGAATTGCTTCGGCATCTAATTGTTCCCGAAGGCGTGACAAAACTTGGGTACGGTGTGTTTTCCGGTCACAGAAGGCTTGAAAAGGTCACGCTTCCGCAAAGTTTAAGAGAGATCGGATACGGTGCATTTGCCGGCTGCGTGAATCTCAGGGATATCAATATTCTCGACGGCGTCACCGTCATATATGAAGGCGCGTTTCGCGACTGTGCTTCGCTGAAAACGCTCATGCTGCCTGACAGCGTGCAGGATATGCGCAGAATGATCTTTACGAAATGCGAATCGCTCGAAACTGTAAAGCTTCCGAATTTGGTGACAAGCATCGGCGAGTATACGTTTTCCGGCTGTCACAAGCTGCGCACAGTGATAATGCCGGCTAATTTACGTCAAATCATCCATGACGCATTTTTAGGATGCGAATCAATAACCGAGATCACCGTACCTGAGAAGACTGAGGAGATATGGTTTGAGGCGTTTATGAATTGCACAGCGCTCAGAAAGCTGCGGATTCCTGTCACACTTCAATCATTCGGGCGCGATGCGCTGAAAGGCTGTACTGCACTGGAAACGATAGAGCTTTACGGTACGCTGCCGAAAGACAAGGCTATTCCGGAATGGCTTGCAAATATGGCATTTGACAACCGCAGCAACGCCCGTGATATCCTGACATCCGAAGGCCGTATTGATGCTGTGATAAACAATACATACCCGGAGGAAATGTATCTCAACTCAGTTTTTGATTCGGAAATCAAAATTGAGGACATCAAGCGGAAAAAGAAAGAAATCATACATGTCCTTCTAAGTACAGCAAACAGGCAGTCTCTGAATTCGGAGCTGACAAAGGTCATTCCGAGTGAACACATTCCGTATGTA
>CADAYP010000056.1:0-560 GCA_902792235.1 Ruminococcus flavefaciens | reverse complement strand
CGAGTGAACACATTCCGTATGTATTAAAGAAATTCAAAAAATTTGTTGGTAAACTGCCTGCTAATCCGGAAGAAGAGAATAAACGCAAGAAATAAGCAATGGTATCTCGGGCATTGGCATATAAACAAGAGGATTGATAAGCTGCACTTCCTTATGCATGATGTGGAGATGCTTATAGATTGAAGTATACGACGATTCCAAAGTGCAGTTCTGCCACTTCAAATTGCAAGTTCTGCACTTTGAGAAATGTACGAAGCATAATTAGCTCAGATTCAGTGATTAAATGTATTATGAAATAGAGTCCTCTATCTTGACACGTTTCCCCTTTTGTGATATACTTAAAATGTATATAGGAAGAAAAGTAATTAGCCCCCTAGGGATCTGTGAAAACTAATAAAGTTACAGGCTCTAGGGGGATTATGTATACTTGTCGAGTCTTCCATAATTTTGATTTTAATGAAATAATGGGCACAAAAATAATTGCCCCTTGCAGGGGCTTGGTTTTTGTACCCAATTTAAGAATGCTTTTGCCTTTTTATCAAATATCGTGACGGATAACG
>CADAYP010000055.1:0-12004 GCA_902792235.1 Ruminococcus flavefaciens | reverse complement strand
TCGCTTCCGGAAGTTCTGTAGCGGTTGACATTCTTGATTGTTCTGCCGTTCAGGTTGAACTCCTGTGTCACGTCGCTGTTACCCTTGTTTATTGCTACGACTTCGACCTGTGTGTCGCTGTGCTTGTACGCGGAAACAAGTATATTGCTGTTAGGCTGTTCTGTAGCGTCGATTCGCACGTCGCCGGGACGTATGTATTTCGAGAACTGTGCCATTGCGTAGCCGCGCTTCGATACCTTTCCGGTGTCCCATATAGGACTGTACTGTCGGCGGATATACCACCATACGTACGCATTCATGTTGCCGACTACCAGTGCATTGTGGATATTTTCCGATACCGCTACCGCCTCAGGCCATCTGTCGGCTGAGTTTGCGTCACTGTTAGGTACGTAAACCTCGGTCATCCATATTTCCTTGCCGCTGTTTTCGAGTGCGGGGAAGTCCATGGAATTGCGCTGTGTACCGTAGAAATGTGTGCCGAACATATCGCAGTTTTCCATTGCCTTTGAGTTGTTCAGAATCGCGTTGTAGTAGCTCTTGTTGTAGCTGAAGCTCTCCGGCGACATCATCTTCGTTGTTGTGCCGTCAACTACGGCTTTTCCGTAGTTTGCAAGGAAACTTGCAGCACGGTCGGGTGACCAGTATGTCCACTCACCTGACCAGTCAGGCTCATTCTGTACCGAAATAGAATTGAGCTGTACGCCCTGACTGTTACAATATTTAATAAAACTATTGAGGTGCTTTGCGTACTGTCCCTCAGCTCCGTTGTTGAGGACGTACAGTCCGCCGCCGGGACCGCCTTTTCCGGCTGACCTCATTGATGCCGGTGGATTCCACGGTGTCGCAAATACCGTAGCATCGAGCTTTGTAGCTCTTTGTGCTGTCGGGTCTCCGGGAGCACCGTTCTGAACGTTGTAACTTTGCCATTCAGGGTGGTTCATACCGCCGAATCCGCGGATTCGCTGATAGAGTTTGTTGGTGTTGATCGTGCAGGCACTTGCGGCATTTACTTCAAAGTCCTGAGTGCCATTATTAGCGGGAAATACTGAAAGTCCGGCTATGAACATTGTGCCGGCAATCGCTCCCGCAGTTACGGTTTTCATTTTCTTAAACATACCCATTTGCTTCCCTCCTGATAAATTGTACTGCATATTAATTGCATTTTACTTATGATATATTCATTATACGTTAATAATTAGCAATAGTAAACCCACAATGCGAAGGATTGGTGGACAAAATAACTGATTTTTTGTATTTTTTGCCACAAATACTATTGACACGATACCTCATTTCTATTATAATTAGTATAAGGGAATTTTGAAATTTAGGGTAGGAAATTTGGGAAATTGATTTACCTTTTGAGCTTTAGGGATGAGCTGGAAAAGGTGCCGACCGGAGGTCAGAATATGAATAAGCCAAAACGACCAATAATCTGTGTCGTTGCTGCCGAAGCAAACAGTATCGAGCAGCGTCAGATACTTTACGGTATCATCGAAAAGGCACAGGAATATGGCTATGACACAGCAGTTCTGTCGAACATTTACAATCCAAATGTCCACATCAACTCACTTGAATGCGAAAACAAGATCTACGACCTTATCCTTTCAGACGAGATATCCGCTATTATTATGCTTTCGGAGTCGTTCGTCAATGAGGATATCAGGAAGAGAATCGCCAACTTTATGTATCAGAAAGATAAGAATATCCCAATATTGATACTCGGCTCATATCTCGCTGAATTCGGCGATCCGCGTTTTTCATTCATCAACACCAGTGACGAAACAGATACTTACGAGATAGTCAGCCACCTCATCGAGGATCATGGATTCACTGACATCGACTTTCTGTCCGGATATGACACGCTTGAAGCGTCACACAAGCGCGCGGACGGATACCGCATGGCTCTTGCAGCCCACAATCTCCCCATCGACGAGAAAAAGATCCACTTTGGAACGTTCTGGATGGATTCCGGCGAGGAACTCGCTAAAAAGTACATCGAAGGTCAGCTTCCGCTGCCACAGGCTGTTGTTTGTGCTAACGACTACATGGCTTACGGTATGCTCGATGCTTTCCGCAATAGTCCGATAAATGTGCCCGACGATATCAGTATCATCGGATACGAAAATGTGGACAAGCGTCTTCTCCACGCTCCGCTGCTCACGACATATCAGCGCAACCGCGGTGACCTCGGCAGAAGTGCTATGGAAATCATTCACGCAAGACTCACCGGCGGCGAAATACCGGAGTTTATCCCTCCTAAGGGTAAGCTCATAAGCGGTGAAAGCTGCCCCTGTGAGCGAGATGACTTTGAGTATTACAAAGAACTCGACTCCGCAAAAGTCAAGAAGGATTACGAGTTCTGGAACCTTTTCAGCTCGCTCGATCAGGAGATCACTGAATCAAAAAACCTGAACGAGTTTGTTCAGATAATCGGAAAATTTCACTGGCTTCTCCGCGATGTTTACGACATTTTCCTCTGCTTGTACGCTAACTGGTATGAGCCGGAGTCGGAACCCGCTGAGATAATGACCTGCCGTGAAGCTATGCCGTGGTCTGACGGAACTCCGTTTGAAGTTCACCGCTATGACTTCGCAGAGATATTCTCACGCTGTCAGTCTCCTGCGGTATACTACTTTAACCCTATCTTCTTCGGACACCGTCTTTTCGGTCACATCGTTCTTCGCTATGAACACCCCGATACTTACGACGATATCTTCCGCAACTGGATAAAGTCAATATCTATCAGCCTTGAGTTCCTGCGTATGAAAAACGATATCCGCTACCTGACTAACTGTCAGAACCTCTCAGACCAGCGCGATACCCTTACCGGTATGTATAACGATTACGGTCTGAAAAAAGCATATAGCTCCGCTGTTCTTCACGGAAACAAGGAAATGTACTTCATTCTCCTTAAAATATGCCTGTTTGATGAGTCTATCGCTTCGTCAAATGCTGATAATAAAATCAAGGCTATTATCGACGCTTCGCGTGCTATAGACGAATTCAGCGGAAACCATGACCTGTGCGGACGTATTAACGATAATACTCTCGTTTGCGTTGTGCAGAGAAGTGCTGAGCCGGATATGCTCGCTGACTGCATCTCGGCTATACTCCTTCAGCATAAAAAGTATATGGAATACTGTGGTGCGGATTCGTTTGTGTGCGTTGCCAAGAAATGCTCGGGTATGGCTTATAACGATATCTACAAACAGTGCTCGGAAGAAGCCGACGAGAAGATCCGTATGATGAGTGAGAAGAAGCTTATCAGTCACTACAAGGAAATGGCTGATATACGCAGTTATATCTACAATCACCCCGATGAGACCTTCGGAAGTGAGTCACTCCATGACCTCTTCCCCGGAAGTACAGGCTATCTGAGAAGCGTTTTCAAGCAGTGCTTTAACATCAGCTTCCATAAGGACTGCATAGTTGCTCGAATCGCTAAAGCCAAGTATTACCTCTCAACAACTACGATGAACGTTATTGAAATATCAGAAAAATGCGGCTACCTGGACAGCAAATATTTCCTGCGGCAGTTCAGTTCTGTCGTGGGTATGACCCCGATTCAGTACCGCTCAAATATCCAAAGCTGATTTTTGTCATGCTTTCGGTCTTTTACTTCATATGACTAATAATAGCTCCGTTATTTCTTCGCATTGATGGTTCCCTGCGTTCAAAACGGAGCTATGTGTTTTTTATTCAGCAGAAAGATTTTCAGCTGCTGAGAAGGCATTAAATATTATGCTCTTATATAGGCACTTTTAACAATATTCTTTCATGATGCGTACATTTATATCATTTTTAATTGACAAATGGTATTTAAAAATGTATAATAAGAACAATGAATGTGTTGGAGGGATACCATGCTTGATAACAATACAATTTTTAATAAAATCGCCGAAGCACTTCTTGTAGACTATGCGTGCGTTTATTACGTTGATGCCGTTACTAATGAGTATCAGTGCTATTCTAACGCTCCGGAATTTGATTCCCTCAAAATCAAACAGAACGGAAATGACTTCTTCTCCGATATTATCGCCGATGTGGAAAGATTAGTGCATGAAGAGGATAAATCCCGCTTGATTAAGAGCTTGCGGAAGGAGTCTTTGCTCGATGACCTGAAAAAAGGTGGTATTAAGGATATTGAGTACCGCCTTGTGATAGACGGTGTTCCGTTTTTCCACACTCTCCACTGTCTGTTTTTCTCCGGTAAAGGTGAGGACGATTTCTTTGTCCTCGGTATCTCTAATACCGATAAACAGGTGAAACAACGTTTGTCAGATTCTAAAATCCGTCAGGAACGTGAAACTTTTAATCAGATTGCTGACAGCCTCGCCGGTCACTATGATACCATCTACTATATCGACATGATAACTAACGAGTTTTTTGAGTTTTCTTCCACTGACGTTTACAAGAAACTGAATGTGCCGGCTTCCGGTGACGACTTCTTTAAGGAAACTGCCAAAAATCTCAGAAAACTGGCTTTCCCCGATGACCTCGAAATGGAACTCGATATTTTCAGTAAGCAAACTATGATAAGAAATCTTGATAAGCATAATACGTTTACCGCGCAATATCGCCTGCTTATCGACGATGAGATACTCCATGTCCGCGCTACTCAGATATGGGCTAAGGACCACCGCCATGCTATTGTTTGTCTTGAAAATATCAACTCAGAGATACGCGCTGCCATTGAACTCGATAAAAGCCGTCAGAAAAGTTCTACCTATGCGGCTATCGCTGAAAGTCTCGCTTCTAATTACGACGTTATCTACTACGTTGACGTTACTAATTCAAGCTATGTCGAGTTTAAAACTAGAAGTATCTTCGGCAGTCTTGAGATAAAAGAGGAGGGTAACGACTTTTTTGCCGAGTCTATCAGAAACTCTGAAAAGGTCATTCACCCAAAGGATAAGGAACGTGTGCAGAGTGTATTGTCTAAGGACCATATTATATCCGCTCTCGAAAGCCATAAACAGTTCAGCGTTGACTACCGCCTTATTATTAACGGTAAACCGCAGTTTACACGTCTTACCGTTATGTGGTCGAGTGATAAGATACATTTCATTATAGGTGTTCAGAATATCAACGATGAGATTAAAAAGGAAAATGAACAGGTAAAAGCCCTCAACCATGCTAATGAACTCGCTCGGCGTGATGAACTTACAGGTGTCAAAAATGCGTTCGCTTACCATGAACTCGAAAAAACGATTCAGCATAGTATAGATACCGGCGCTGAATATGTGTGCGATATCAATGACCTCAAAACTATTAATGATACTTTCGGTCATAAGGCAGGCGATGAGTATATATGCGCCGCAAGCCGCCTTATCTGCAACGTTTTTACCCATAGCCCTGTCTTCCGTATCGGCGGCGACGAGTTCGTCGCTTTCCTCAGCGGTAATGACTATAAGGAAAGAGAACTCCTCTTCCAAAGACTCCGTGAACAGGTCCACGTTAATCTGAAACGCAAGGGCGCTCCTGTTCTCGCTTCAGGTATGGCTGTTTATGAACCTGCAAACGATAAATCGGTTGCCGTTGTCTTTAAGCGTGCGGACACTATTATGTACGAGGATAAAACACGCCTGAAGTCCGGCTATTATAACGATGTCGAAGAGAAAAAAGCTATCCCTATTGAGGAAAAACATAAACTCGATGCTATGTTCGAGGCTTTTGAAATCGTCTCGGAAGGTGCGTATATCTATATCTGTAATATGCAGTACGACTACTCACGGTGGTCTAAAGCCGCTGTTGACCATTTCGGTCTGCCTTCGGAGTATATGTATGCCGCAGGCAGTATATGGGAGAACCATATCCACCCCGATGACAGAGGCGCTTACCACAGAGGTATCAGCGATATTTTCTCGGGTAATGCCTCGGGGCACGATATGCAGTACCGCGCTCAGAAACCTAATGGTTCGTTTGACCTCTGCACCTGCCGCGGAAGTGTTCTGCGTACTTCGTCCGGAAAGCCTGAATGGTTCGCCGGTGTTATCCGCAATCACGGCATTCAGGGCAGGGTAGACACGCTTACCGGTCTGAGAAATCAGTACGGCTTCTTCGAGGACTTGCAGTCTAATATGCATAAACATTCTGAGATAAGGACCTGCATGATCGTTATAAGCAAATTCTCTGAGATAAATGAGGTTTACGGCTATCAGTTCGGTAACGCTATCTTGCAGAAGTTCGGAAGATACCTCTTTGAACATATCGGTAATTCCGGTATCGCTTACCGCCTCGACGGTACAAAATTCGCTATCCTGACAAGAACTCTTTCGCCTGATGAACTGCGGGATAAGTATGAGGAACTCCGCGCTGTCTTCCGTAAAGGCTTCTCTATTGATAATAAGTTCGTTATTCTTGACCTTTCTGCCGGTCTGCTTAATGTTGATAATTACGATATCGACTATCAGACTGTCTATGCGTGCCTCAATTTCGCCTATGGTGAGTCTAAACTCCGCAGACAGGGCGAAATGGTCGAATTCTACAACGACCTTAACGATAACAACCGTCAGCGCCTTGAAAAACTCTACGCGATAAGAGCCTCTATTATGCAGAATTACCGCGGTTTCTACCTGCTTTATCAGCCTGTTGTTGACGCTTCTTCTGAAAAGCTTATCGGCGCAGAAGCACTCCTCCGTTGGAGAAGTGACGAGTATGGCATGGTTCCGCCCGACCATTTTATCCCTATCCTCGAAAAAGACCCGCTCTTCTGTGACCTCGGTCAGTGGATTCTCAGAACCGCTATAAACGGTGCTAAACTTATCATGGAAGAACACCCTGACTTTGTTATTAATGTCAACCTATCATACACTCAGCTCGAAAAGCCGGACTTCGTTGAAATGGTTCTCCGTACTCTCAAGGAAGAAGGTTTTCCGCCTGAACACCTCTGTATGGAGATAACCGAGCGGTGCCGTCTTCTTGATATGTATCTGCTCAAAAGTGTTATCGTCAATCTGCGCGGACATGGTATTCAAATCGCTCTCGACGATTTCGGTACAGGTTTCTCTTCTATCGGTCTTGTCAAGAATCTGCCTTTCGATACTATCAAAATCGACCGCAGTTTCGTTCTCAAAATAGAGGATGACCCAAAAGAACGCGAACTTATCAGGTCGTTTGCCGGTGTTGCTTCGACGTTTGGTGCTAAAGTGTGCGTTGAGGGTATCGAGACTGAGGGTATGAAGGCGATTCTTCAGCAGTATCATATTCAGAGCTTTCAGGGTTATTACTACGGTAAACCCCTTGAACTCCGCGATTTCCTACTTTGGAAGAATGAATAAACAGTAGAATAAAAAGGCTGCTAAAAGGGGAGTGCCCTTTAGCAGCCTTTGTTATTGGTATATTTCGCGGAGAATGGTTAAAAATACGCCGCGAGAGCGGTGGAGGGATAAACCCCTCCTATTTGTTTGGAAACAGATTCCCGAATTACTTCTTGTTGATTACTCTTACACGGATTACGCCGTCTACTGCGTTGATCTTGCCCTCAACTGTTGCAGGTACTTCACCTGTTACGTCGAGCATTGTGTATGCAAAGTCGCCCTTGCTTGCGTTTGCCATGTTCTCAATGTTGATTCCTTCGTTGCCTACTGCTGCTGTGATAGATGCAATTGTTGTAGGTACGTTCTTGTGGATTACACAGATCTTTGTGTCTGTGCTGTTCATTGAGAGGTTAGGATAGTTTACGCTGTTTCTGATGTTACCATTTTCAAGGTAATCAATAAGCTCCTCAGCTGCCATTACTGCACAGTTGTCCTCGCTCTCAGGTGTTGATGCACCGAGGTGGGGGAGTACGATAACGTTCTCTGCACCGAGTACGATGTCGTCTGCGAAGTCTGTTACGTATTTAGCTATCTTGCCGTCTGCAATTGCCTTTACTACTGCTTCGCTGTTGATGAGTTCGCCTCTTGCGAGGTTGATGAGACGTACTCCGTCCTTCATCATTGCGATCTGCTCAGCGTCGATAGTGTTCTTTGTCTGAGGTGTGTAAGGCATATGGATAGTGATATAATCACTGTTCTTGTAGATGTCGTTGATGTCCTTTACTACCTGTACGGAAGGCTCAAGGTGAAGAGCTGCGCCTACTGAGAGGTAAGGATCGTAGCCGATAACGTTCATGCCGAGTGCCTCAGCTGCGTTTGCAATCTTACCGCCGATAGCACCGAGACCGATGATACCGAGTGTCTTGCCTGCAATCTCAGGACCTGCAAACTTGCTCTTGCCGGACTCAACTGTCTTGGGAGCGTCCTCTGTGCCCTTGAGTGATGCTGACCACTGTGCTGCTTCTACGATCTTTCTTGATGCGAGAAGAAGTGCACAGATAGCAAGCTCCTTAACTGCGTTTGAGTTTGCACCGGGTGTGTTGAATACGCAGATACCCTCCTGTGCGCAGCGGTCAACAGGGATATTGTTTACGCCTGCACCTGCACGAGCGATCGCGATAAGCTTATCGCCGAATGTCATGTCGTGCATCTTTGCTGAACGTACCATGATAGCGTCAGGATTTGCCGGATTGTCGGATACTGCGTACTTGCTCTTATCGAAAACGTCTGTGCCGACGGATGAGATCTTGTTTAATGTCTGTATATTGAACATTTCAATTACCTCTTTCATGTTATTTTTATTTTCCCCCGCGGTGTGCGGGGGAAACAGATGCTATTACTTTGTGTTTTCAGCTTCAAACTTCTTCATGAACTCTACAAGCTTCTCAACACCCTCGATGGGCATTGCGTTGTAGATGGAAGCACGCATACCGCCAACTGTTCTGTGACCCTTGAGGTTCTCGAAACCAGCTGCCTTGGACTCTGCTACGAACTTCTTGTCGAGCTCTTCGTCACCTGTGATGAAAGGAACATTCATGAGTGAACGATCCTTAGGCTCAACTGTGCCCTTGAACATCTTGCTGCTGTCAAGGAAATCATAAAGGATCTTTGCCTTCTTCTCGTTGTGAGCCTTCATTGCTTCGAGTCCGCCCATCTTCTTGATCCACTTGAATACCTTGCCGCATACATAGATGCCATAGCAGGGAGGTGTGTTGTAGAGTGACTCGTTGTCAGCCTGTATTTTCCAGTCCATCATTGTAGGTGTGCACTTGAGTGCGGGACCGTCTGCGATGAGGTCCTCACGAACGATGATGATCTGTACGCCGGAAGGTCCTACGTTCTTCTGTACACCGCCGTAGATAACGCCGTACTTTGAAACGTCTACAGGCTCTGAGAGGAAGCATGAGCTTACGTCTGCTACGAGCTCGTGGCCCTTTGTGTTGGGGAGTTCCCAGAACTTTGTACCGTAGATAGTGTTGTTCTCGCAGATGTATACGTAGTCAACGTCCTCGGGAATGTCGAGGTCGGAACAATCGGGGATATATGAGAAGGTCTTGTCAGCAGAAGAAGCAACTCTAACTACTTCGCCGTATTTTTCAGCTTCCTGTGCAGCCTTCTTTGCCCACTGACCTGTGATGATGTAAGCAGCCTTGCCATTCTTCATAAGGTTCATGGGAACGCCTGCAAATACGAGTGAAGCGCCGCCCTGTACGAAGATTACCTTGTAGTTATCCGGAATATTCATGAGGTCGCGGAGATCCTGCTCTGCTTCCTTGATTATTTCGTCATATACCTTTGAACGGTGAGACATCTCCATAACGGACATTCCACAGCCCTTGTAATCCATCATTTCGTCTGCGCACTCCTTGAGTACTTCCTCAGGAAGAACAGCAGGACCAGCACTGAAGTTGTAAACTCTGCTCATTGTAAAACCTCCATAATATATAATTAATTAAGTATTTTCAATACATATCAATTATACACCTTATGGCGAAATAAGTCAATATAAATCTTGATTATTTTTGTATATCTGTATATATAATTGTATATATCACTTTACACGAAAAAGACTGCTGTTAGCAGCAGTCTTTTTTGTGTGGAACGTCGCTGCGGTGTTCCGTACAGTATTTTTCGGGATATTATCTGATTTTTGAGCCGACAGGGATAGAGTCGTCTACAAATATTACCTTTACACCGTCGGGGGTGTCTGCGGCACATATCATGCCGTTGCTCTCAACTCCTCTCAGCTTTACAGGCTTGAGGTTTGCGATGAGCTGTATCTTCTTGCCGATGAGGTCTTCAGGTGTGTAGTACTGCGCGATTCCGGATACTACCTGACGTCCGCCCATGCCGTCGTCAAGCTGTAAGCACAGAAGCTTATCCGACTTCTTCACCTTCTCGCAGGCTGTGACCTTCGCTACACGTATTTCTACCTTAGCAAAGTCGTCTATTGTTATTTCGGGTGCGAGTTCTATCTTTTCAGCAGGTGCATCGCCCTTTTCCTCGTCTGAGAGCTTTGCTTTTGCTTCAGCCATGTTCTTTGCAAGTATCGCGTTGAGTTCGTCTATTTCCTTGTCAACGTCGATACGCGGGAAGAGTATCTCTCCCTTGTGCACTGTCACGTCAGCGGGCATTACGTCGAATTTGCCGAGATTCTCGTACTTGACATCTTCTTCTGTTGCTCCTATCTGCTCCCATACCTTGGGCATTACTGTTGGCATGAAGGGCGCGAGAAGTGCTGAGGTTATGCGGATAGTTTCGAGCAGATTGTAGAGTACTGCCGCGAGACGCGCTTTCTTTGTCTCGTCCTTTCCGAGTTTCCACGGCTCTGTCTCGTCGATGTACTTGTTTGCACGGTTAACTCCCTCGAATATTGTTTCGAGTGCCTGCTTTATTTTAGTCTCGTCGATGAAACTGTCAACTGCCGGACGGAGTCCGAGAATCACAGACTTGAATTCGTCGTCGAGTGCATCGGTCTCACGCTCTGTCGGGAGTGTACCTCCGAAGTATTTGTCAACCATTGTTACTGTTCGTGAAACAAGGTTTCCGAAACCGTTTGCGAGGTCGGAATTTATGCGGTTTATCATTATCTCGTTTGAGAAGAGACTGTCTGCTCCGAGTGCCATTTCACGGAGAATGTGGTATCTTATTGCGTCCTGACCGTATCTCTCGCCAAGTATGAACGGGTCTACGACGTTTCCGAGCGATTTGCTCATTTTTTCGCCGTTCATGGTTATCCAGCCGTGTACTGCAAGGTGCTTCGGGAGCGGAAGGTCGAGTGCCATGAGCATTGCAGGCCATATGATTGCGTGGAATCTCATGATGTCTTTCGCTACCATGTGTACGTCAGCAGGCCAGAATGTGCTGAAGTCGCTGTGTGCGCTGTTTTCATAGCCGAGTGCTGTGATATAGTTTGAGAGCGCGTCTATCCACACGTATACTACGTGTCCCTCGTCGAATGTTACAGGGATTCCCCATTTGAAGGTGGTTCTCGATACGCAGAGGTCTTCAAGACCGGGCTTGATGAAGTTGTTTACAAGCTCGGTTGCGCGGGTCTTAGGACGGAGATAGTCTGTCTCGGTGAGAAGTTTCTCTATCTTGTCTGCGAAAGGTGCCATCTTCATGAAGTAAGCCTCTTCCTCCGCAAACTTTACCGGACGGTGACATTCGGGACAACAGCCGTTTTCGTCAAGCTGTGAATCTGTCCAGAAGCTCTCGCAGGGAGTGCAGTATTTGCCGGAATATTTGCCTTTGTATATATAACCCTTGTCATAGAGTGCCTTGAATATCTTCTGTACACTTTCGACGTGGTAATCGTCTGTTGTACGGATATAGCGGTCGTAGGAGATGTTCATGTAGCTCCAGAGCTTCTTGAATCTGTCAACTATCACGTCAACGTATTCCTTAGGAGTTACTCCTGCTTCTGCCGCTTTCTGCTCTATTTTGAGTCCATGCTCGTCAGTGCCGGTAAGAAACATTACATCATAGCCCTGCATTCGCTTGTAACGTGCTATAGAATCGCACGCAACCGTTGTATAGCAGTGTCCGATATGCGGATTGCCCGAGGGATAGTAAATGGGCGTTGTGATGTAAAATGTTTTCTTTGACATATGAATCGCTCCAATCTGTATTTTTTCTTTTCCCTGATGAAAGGAAAAGACTATTACATTATACCACATTTTTTT
>CADAYP010000054.1:0-7891 GCA_902792235.1 Ruminococcus flavefaciens | reverse complement strand
TTTGCATGAAGAATCTTGCGGCAGAGCTTCAGAAGCTTCAGGACGCAGGAGTGCCGGTAATCTTCCGCCCATTCCACGAAGCTGAAGGCAATCCGAGCCATACAGATGACCCGATAGACGGTTCAGGTGCATGGTTCTGGTGGGCAAAGGAAGGCGCAGTTGTATACAAGCAGTTGTGGGCGCTTTTGCAGGACACACTTGAAAACGAGTACGGACTCCACAACCTCATATGGGAGCAGAATCTCTATGCATGGTCAGACGCATCTGCACAGTGGTACTCAGGAGATGACAGAGTAGACATCGTTGCATTTGATAAGTACAATACACAGTACAATCGTCACGACGGCAAAACATCAGGCCCCAATCTTGACGCAGAAGCAGGTATATTCTATAAGATACACGGCTATGTCAAGGGCAATAAGATGGTAGCGATGGCAGAGAATGATTCAGTACCGAGCATGACGAATATGCAGGTAGAGCACGCAGACTGGCTGTATTTCTGCCCGTGGTACGATACACCGGAAACTCCTTTCGTAAGCGGTGAAAAGTATCAGGACCTCGACGAGCTGAAAGCACTCTACAACAGTGATTACTGCATAACACTTGACGAGCTTCCGGCTGACCTGTTCAAAGGCACATCAACACCTGTAACAACAACTACATCATCGACCGGAAAGGCAACAACAACTACAACAACGGTATCCGGCACTGTAAAAGCGAAGCTTATCGGCGATGCAAATCTTGATAACAGCGTAACCGTAGCAGATGCCATCGGCAACAAGGACAAGTATGCACTTGACGAAGAGGCAAAGGCAAATGCCGACTGCTATGACCCCGGAGACGGAATCACAGGTAAGGACGCACTTGCGATACAAAAGCTTGACGCAAAGCTTATAAAGGCACTCCCTGAAAAGAGCAAATAAAAAAAGAGGCTGCTAAGAGATTAGCAGCCTTTTTAATGTATAGTTAACCATGCCTACTGTTAACACCGAGCGAAAGCAGACATAGCCTTTCTGTACAGAGTAAGCGATGCGAAGCGAGTGACATCGTGGATTGGGTTGCAAGGGACAATGTCCCTTGCCGGGGACTGGGGCAGAGCCCCAGCGGATTGTTAAGGCAGAGCCTTAACCGGATTGTTAAGGCAGAGCCTTGACCGGATTGTTAAGGCAGAGCCTTGACCGGATTGTCAAGGCAGAGCCTTGACAGAAGTGCAGAGGCATCGCCATAGTATTCAGGAAATTTTCTTCATCAAAGCAACGGAGTGAGCCGAGATACCGAGTTTTTCACCGGTGAAACCGAGCTTTTCCTCAGTAGTAGCCTTAACGCTGACCTGTGAGACATCACAGCCGCACACCTTAGCGATATTTTCGCGCATAGCGAGGATATGCGGAGCAAGCTTGGGAGCCTGCGCAATGACGGTAGCATCTATGTTGCCGATTTCGTAGCCGTTTTCGCGGCACACTTTAACCACCTCAGCCATGAGCTTCATGCTGTCAGCACCTTCAAATTCATCGGCAGTGTCGGGGAAGAGGTGACCGATATCGCCGAGAGCGAGAGCTCCGAGCATAGCGTCCATGACAGCGTGAGCGAGCACATCGGCATCGGAGTGACCGAGCAGACCTACTGTGTGGGGGATATCAACGCCTCCGAGAATGAGCTTTCTGCCCTCAACGAGTTTGTGAACGTCGTAACCGTGACCAATTCTGAACATAGTGACCTCCTCAGTAATTCAGCAGTACTTCCGCGAGCTTGATGTCCTCGGGAGTGGTGATTTTTATATTTGTGTAGTCGCCGACAGTCATAGCGACCTTGCCGCCGATAGCTTCAACGAGTTGACAGTCGTCTGTGAAATCGAGACCGTGTTCAAGTGCAAAGTCGATACCTTCAAAGTAGAGTTCACGCTTGAAAATCTGCGGAGTCTGTGTTATATAGAGTGAGCTTCTGGGCGGAGTGTCAACAATGAGACCGCCGTCAACAGTTTTGATAGTATCCTTTACGGGTACTCCGAGTGTTGCACCGCCGAAAACGGAAGCGTCTTTGATGACCTTCTCGATATGTTCAGGTTTAACGAGCGGGCGTGCACCGTCGTGTACTGCGACGAGCTTAGTACCGCGTGAAATCTGTTTGATACCGTTGATAACACTTTCCTGACGTGTAGCACCGCCGGTAGTGCAGGCGATTAGCTTGGAGATACCGGCGGCATCAGCCTCAGCCTTAATAGCCGGTATATCGGCTTCGCGAGCGACTATGACGATTTCCTTAACGCTTTCGCACTTTTCAAATGCGAGCATGGTAACTCCGATAACGAGTCTGTCACCGAGAGGGAGAAGAATCTTGTTGACCCCGCCCATTCTTGTGGAATTACCGGCGCAGACGATTACAACTGATGTATCCATGATTACTCCTTTTTAGCCTTGAATTCATAAACGCAGGTGTTGACTTTTTCCTTTTTATTGAAGCCTTCCTTTTCGCGGACGGTTATATATTTGCCGTAATACTGAACGTAACCGTTGATATTGTCATTAACGGCATAAGCGTCATTTTCCGGGGAATTGTGGGCACTGTCAGCGGAATTCGTTGTCATTTCACCGTACTCGTCCTTAGCTTCCTGAGGGAGTTGACTGTAGCCGCCGTCGAAGGTTTCGAGGCAGTTGCCGCCCATGTTGAAGAAGCTGATATTCTTGAGATTTCCTGCCATGATATAGCCGTTTGAGGTGAAATAAGCCTCAGTGAATTCGCATGGAACAGTGATTCTGCCGCGGAAATCGGCAACGCCGCAGCTTTTGTCGATATTGAAGCCTTCTTTGATTTTATTCTGGTCGTGGAGAATGACCTTACCGTTTTTTACATCAACTACCCACCAGTAAGTGGAGAGTTTGCGGACATATTCGCCGTCCTTAGCCTGAATAGTTTCCGGGTAAGCCGGTTCAGCGCAGAGGAGAGGGATATTTTTGTTTTTTCCTGATTTTCCGCCTACGATAGAAATAACGATAATGGCGATGATGCAGAGAGCGATCGCGAATCCGATAACGACAGCGACCTCTAAGAATGATTTCTTTGACTTGTTCATATTTTATCCTTTTCTGTTTTAATAATTTAGTCTTTACTTGGTTCTGTTGGAGCGGTGCGAATACGGATAACGGGCAATTTTTCGAGAGTGTAGAAGTAGTTGAAAATGCCGTCATCTGAAGACAGATCGTTCTCACCGGAAGCAGGCGGAGCGAAAATTTTCATGATAAGCTCACCGGCACCGCCGAGCGGCTTGTCATAGAAAGCAGGCATAAGGTCAATTATTTTAGCCTTTGGCGACTTGTAGAACCATCGGCCGTTGAGTTCGATCATAAGGTTTGAGTCGTCGTCGAAAATGAGCTCGCAGAAGTGCGGTTCATCGTCAAAAGTGAGTTTCACGGCGATACCCTCAGCGTCCTCGGAACTTCCCCAGCGCATTTTTGCAGGGAGCTGTATTTCATCGCCGATAGTCATTGAAGGCATGAACCATTCATCATTGATTATTTCCCTGTAAGCTTGCATTACCGGCTGTTCAATGCCTATATCGGCATTGTTGGGGTCTTGTATCTCGAGACCGAGCCTGCCGCGGTCGCGGAACTGATAAAACGTCATACCGGTGAACCAGTCAGCTTTTTCCTTACGTAGCATATCGCAGAACAGCCGAAGCATTTCAGCCTGTTCATACGGACCCGTTACATCGCCGTCGGCATTACATTCCGACATGACCATAGGTTTAGACTTGCCGCCACATAGAAAGCGGAAGCGTTCAAAGCTTTTTCTGGTAAGCTCGAAGATGTCTTTAACGGCAAAGCGGTGGTGGGTACTTCCGCCGGACTCAGCGATATCATAAGGCCAGCCCCAGTGGAGCGCCATATATTTGTCAACGGACCATATATCGGCATCGCGGACCGTCTGAGCGAATTCTTTCTCCAAGACCATTTCAACAGCGTCGGGGTCTTCGATACCGCCGATGCATATGATGTGAAGCACATTAGGAGCGCGTTCTTTTATAATGCGGACAGCGCGGCAGTAGAAATCGGCAATTTCCTGATATGAAGCGCGTTTAGTGAACGAAAACCAGTTACCGGTCGCTTCATGGTTGATACGCAGGAAGACCCTGCCGAAAGGGCGAAGGTCGTCACCGATAGCGGCGAGCATTTCGTCGGTTGCGTGCGGGTCGATAGTCAGGGTAAGGGTCACGTCCTGACCGTGTCTGCGTATGTCGCGCATCTGTTCAAAAGGCTGACTGTTCCTGTCACCGCCGATACCGCCGCGGTAAGGGAAATAGTCGTCGTATGGGTAATCCCACTGATAGGTGATATTATCATCATAGTGAACGTCGGAAATACGCGCAGGCCACTGCTTGTCGAAGGGGTAATAGCAGTACATAAGGCTGATACTGCGGTGCGGGCGGCCGAGACGGTTTAAGATATAGTCCTGAGAGACGTATTCACCGCGTTCACTTCCGTCACCGAGGTCGACAGCGCATACCGCTTTGCCCATTCTGACACTGTAGAGCTTTTCCATGCATAAACTCCTTTCCTTAATATTACATACATATAATATTATAATGTCTGAGCGGCATTATGTCAAGCTGTAGGGGAGATATCATTAAATATTTTTCAATCAGCCTTGACAAATGATAAAGGCGGTTGTATAATTACATTGAGGTATTGTACCTATTGTTTAATAATTCTCAATTATGGAGGAGTTATGGAAATTATAATAGTCGGCGGCGGCAAAGTAGGCTGTGCACTTGCCGAGGTACTGTGTGACGAGCACAATGTAACTGTCATCGACAGCAATGAAGCAAAGATAAATTCTATCGTAAACGATTACGACGTAAAGGGCATAGTCGGAAACTGCCTGCAAACCGAGGTACTCGACGATGCTGACGTATCGAAGTGCAACATCTTCATAGCGGTAACAAGTTCTGACGAAGTAAATATACTTTCGTGTCTTATTGCGAAGAAGATGAAGGCACGTCACTGTATAGCGAGAGTAAGAAGTCCTGAATTTGATAAACAGCTTGTATTCATGCGTGAAGAACTCGGAATCAGCATGATGGTCAACCCTGACTACAATGCGGCTAACGAGATAGCGAAGGTACTGCGTTACCCCGAAGCGATAAATATCGAGTCGTTTGCTAAGGGCAGGGTAGACCTTGCCGAGATACGCATAACGCAGGGAAGCATACTTGAGAATCTCGCACTTACACAGCTTTCACGCAGGCTCAGACTCGATGTCCTCATCTGTGCCGTACAGCGCGGAGACAGCGTAATAATCCCTAACGGAAGCTTTGTGCTTCAGGCAGGCGATAAGATACACATGACCGCATCACACAGCAATATGGTCAAATTTTTCAAGAGTATAAGTGCGGCATACCGTGAAAAGCGTGTAAAATCGGCAGTACTCATAGGCGGCGGCAGAGTCGGATATCATCTTGCACAGCAGCTCAGAGAAATGGGAGTAAAGGTCAAGATAATCGAAGTTGACGAAAAGCGCTGTGTCGAGCTTAGTCAGCGGCTGAACAAGGTAAACGTCATCTGTGCCGACGGTACAGACCACGATATTCTCAAGGAGGAGCGTGTTTACGATGCGGACGCAGTAGTAACGCTTACCGGAATCGACGAGGAGAACATACTTCTCTCGCTCCTTGCGAAGAATAACGGTGTAGACAAGGTAGTTACGAAGGTAAACCGCATGACGCTCATGCAGCTTACTGATACACTCGACCTTGACAGTATCATCTCACCGAAGAGTATAACAGTCAATCAGATATTGCAGTATGTCCGCGCGAAGCAGAATTCGCAGGGAAACAATATAACAACGCTCTACCGGCTTGTAAACGACCAGCTCGAAGCGATAGAGTTTGTAGTGCGTGAACAGAAGGAGTACGTTAATGTACCGCTGAAGAAGCTGAAAATGCGTGACGGACTTCTTATCGCGAGCATAGTCAGGGGCAATGAGCTGATTATCCCGAAGGGCGACGACTGTCTTATGGTCAATGACAGCGTTGTTGTAGTAACGACGAACCGCGGATTAGGTGACCTGAAGGAAATTTTCTTAAAAGGGAGCCTGAACGGATAAAGACATGAACTACAGAATGATAACGTATATCATGGGACAGATACTGAAAGTAGTAGGGTTCTGTATGCTTCTGCCGGTAGTCGTAGCGGCTGTATACGGCGAAAAGCACGCGATATTTTCTTTTGGTATACCGTTTCTGATAACGATGGTGATATCACTCGCCTTTACAATAAAAAAACCAAAAAACAACGCTGTATTCTCGATGGAGGGATTTGTAAGCGTAGCATCAGCGTGGATAGCTATGTCAGCTATAGGAGCTATGCCGTTTGTGATTTCCGGCGAGATACCCAACTATTTCGATGCTCTTTTTGAGACTGTTTCCGGCTTTACCACTACAGGTGCGACAATTCTCGGAAACGTCGAAGCAATGTCGAAATCCTGCCTTTTCTGGAGAGCGTTCACTCACTGGCTGGGCGGTATGGGAGTGCTGATGTTCGTACTTGCGATAATGTCGAGCAACGACGCCCGAACCATGCACATGATGCGAGCGGAGTGTGCCGGACCCAATGTCGGCAGACTTGTATCGAAGTCGAGCTTTTCGGCACGTATCCTCTACGGCATATACATCGCTCTCACCGTATCGGAAATTATAATGCTCATGCTGGGCGGAATGCCGCTGTATGACGCGATAATACACGCGTGCTCATCAGCGGGTACCGGCGGATTCTCGATATGGAACGACAGTATCGCACATTATAACAGTGTATACATTGAAATGGTGATAGCGATATTCATAATCCTTTTCGGAGTAAACTTCAATCTTTACTATTATCTGCTGATAAAGAAATTTTCGCTTGCGTACAAGAATGAAGAGGTTCGCACGTATTTCGGCGTGATAATCCTTGCGACCGGAATAATCACACTGACCGTATTGAAGCAGTACGCAACAGTGGGTGAAGCACTGAGACGCTCTTTCTTCATGGTAGCTTCGACCATAACATCGGCGGGATTTTCTACCACAGATACCGGACAATGGCCGACATTCGCACAGGCACTCCTGCTTCTGCTGATGTTTGTAGGCTCATGCGCAGGCTCGACCGGAGGCGGTATGAAGGTTGCGCGAGTCATGATAATCGTCAAGACCGGAATCCGCGAACTGAAATACATCGTAAGTCCGCGAGCTGTTGCAACTGTAAAAATGGACGGCAAGCCTGTCGAAAAGGACATAGTTCGCGGTGCAACGAACTATTTCATACTCTTTATGATACTCATGGCACTCTCGGTACTGCTGATAACGCATGACAAATTCTCGATAGAAGAGAGCCTTTCAGCGGTAATAACCTGCATGAACAATATCGGCTTCGGAGTAGGCAGATTCAGTCCGTCGGGCAATCTCGGAGGACTTGATTCCTTCTCGAAGGTAGTCCTCTGCTTCGATATGCTTCTCGGACGACTTGAGATATATCCGCTGATACTCCTCTTCGCGGCAAGAAAAGACCGCATATAATGCGAAAAATGCCCGATATATAATGGCTCAGACCTCGCAGGACTGTGCAAATAACCAAATAATAAGAAATGACCGGCTTTTTTGAGGATAACCCTTGACAAGCCGGTCTTTTTCGGCTATAATATTTTAGTGTGCTGTAATTGCACGCACAATAATCGAAAAAGGAGGAAAATCATGCCTACATTTAACCAGCTCGTTCGTAAGGGAAGAAAGGACCTTGAGACAAAGTCTACAGCTCCTGCTCTTCAGAAGGGTTACAATGCAAAGAAGAAGACTCAGATCGACCAGAGCTCACCTCAGAAGAGAGGCGTCTGCACAGCAGTAAGAACTGCTACACCTAAGAAG
>CADAYP010000053.1:0-7867 GCA_902792235.1 Ruminococcus flavefaciens | reverse complement strand
CTGCTCCGTTATGGCTTACGATTACTTCAACTGCGATATGATCGAGGCTGCTCACGGACGTGCTCCGGCTGTTGCTACAGGCGTTAAGCGCACAAATCCTGACAAGTTCGTATTTACATATCAGGGCGACGGCGACCTCGCTGCTATCGGTACTGCTGAAACAGTTCACGTTGCTACAAGAGGCGAGAATATCGTTGTTATCTTCATCAATAACACTATTTACGGTATGACAGGCGGACAGATGGCTCCTACAACTCTTCCCGGTCAGGTCACTCAGACTACACCTTTCGGAAGAAGTCCTCAGCTCGCTGGCTACCCTGTAAAGGTATGTGAGATGCTTTCACAGCTCACAGGTACTGCTTATGCAGAGCGTGTTGCTGTTGATACAGTTCCCCACATCAAGGCTGCTAAGAAGGCTATCCGCAAGGCATTCGAGAATCAGAAGGCAGGCAAGGGCTTCTCTATCGTAGAGGTTCTCTCAACTTGTCCTACAAACTGGGGTCTCACTCCTCTTGAGGCTATCAAGAGACTTCAGGACGAAATGATCCCTTACTATCCTCTCGGCGTTTACAAGGATGTTGAAGAGGGAGTATTTCCCGCAGAAGGAGGTAACGAATAATGGCTACAACTGAAATTCTCCTCGCAGGCTTCGGCGGACAGGGTATCCTCTTCGCTGGTAAGATCCTCGCATACTGCGGACTCATGGACAATAAGGAGCTTTCATGGCTCCCTTCATACGGTCCTGAGATGAGAGGCGGTACTTGTAACTGTTCAGTATGTATCTCCGATGAGCCTATCGGTTCACCGCTCGTACTTACTCCTGACCTCCTCATCGTTATGAACCAGCCTTCATTCGACAAGTTCGTGAAGGACGTTCGCCCCGGCGGAAAGGTATTCTTCGACAGCACTCTTATTGAGGCTAATACCGACAGAACTGACATCGAGCTCTACGGTATCCCCTCACAGCAGCTCGCTGACGATAACGCTCTCAAGGGCGGTTCAAATATCATTCTTCTCGGTAAACTCCTCAAGGAGACAAATATCTGCTCACTCGATACTATGAAGAAGGCAATCGAAAAGGTAGTGCCCCCGAAAAAGGCTGCACTTATCCCCAACAACTACAAGGCTATCGAGCTTGGCATGAACGCATAATCAAAAAGGCTATCGGTTTTCCGGTAGCCTTTTTTCATTCATATATGAATTGGTTGTTTCAAAATGAGGCAAGATATAGTCACTTTTCGCTCTTTAGGCTTGTGTGCGAAATTGACAATTCGCATATTCCATGATATAATATAAAAAATATTTGCACGAGGTGAACGTTATGACTGATATCCAGAAACTTGCAGCACTCTTTGAAAAGGTTAGTACTCTCAGCGACGATACCGACGGCAGAGCCGTTGATGTTGCTGTTGGTATGAAGCTTGCTGAAATGATAAAGAATAACGAGGAGGTCCTCGCAGCCGTTACCGGCGACGCAGTCGAAAACTCCGACGGCGGCTTCGATATGCAGCTTCTTATAGCTCCGCATGAGGGCAATTTCTTCTTTATGGTGTTTCCTGATACCGATGTCGCTGCGGCTATGGGTACCGGTTACACGATGTGCAGAGTTGAGGAGCTTCTGCGCCTTGTGAACAGAACTCCGCAGATGAGAGGTATTCAGCTGATACTCAGCGTTGACCCCGATACCCATAAGTTTGTGACCGGACAGATATCACGCACTATGATAGCGGTCGCACTGGAATCAGCTCAGCAGATATTAAGATAGTACAGGGCGGATTCAGATTCAGAATTATCCTGTATGGGCGAACAGTGTCCGCCCATACAGCAAAGCAATTCACGAATCAGCGGGCGCACAATGTGCGCCCCTACAGATTCGCATTAAAATGTATTACCTGCATATTGAACAAAAACCCCTGCAATTGCAGGGGCGATAAACTCTTATCAATAACCGTGGTTGTTTTCGTTTGTGCCGCGGTATTTGGCTCTTGTACGTGCGATACTTTCCTCGCTTCGCTTGATGAGGTTGAGGAGAGATGAGGAGTACTGTGCATAGTCTTTTTGCAGGGTAGCGGTTGTAACGTAGAGGGTATCGAAGTTGTCGATACAGTCGTTTCCGTCGAGGGAGATACCGCTCGAAGCGGCTTTTATGTCGGCTTCACTCATTGAAATGATTGCGTTTGCACTGTCGTTTGCGATAACTTTAGGAATGCGGAAGAGCTTCTGGTCGTTGTGCGGATTTGCGTTGTATACGATACGGAAGAGCTTGTACACTGAAAGCATCAGGTACGACGATACTTCTTTTATAAGAGTGATACTGTTTGCCTTCTGCGCAAGGCTGAAAAGCAGACTGATAGAGTTGTTGATGATTCGTCTGTTGAAGTTGATTATCTCAGGCGAAGGCATTTTGAGGTTGTTGTTTCCGTCGTCGTCAGGAATGTCCTCGATAGTTATGACCTTTCCTTCCGGCTCGGGGGTACGTCCGAGAAGGTAATCGCAGGAAACGTTGTAATAGTCGGCGATTTTAACGAGAAAGTTAAGTCCGCACTCTCTTATGCCTTTTTCATAGTGCGAAAGAAGAGCTTGTGAGATACCGAGGTCGGAAGCCGCTTGCTTCTGACTAATATGACGTTCTTTTCTCTGAAGAGTTATAATACGTGCAAAATCCGAGTTCATTGGGAATATCCTCCTAATTCCATTTTTTATATTTATGATACGTTGAGTATATTTTAACCTTAATATTATTATAATACGTATTGTATAATTTGTAAATATGCCGAAACATTAAAAAATCGGCGCTTTTTGGGCCGGAATTTGTCGCATTTACCAATGGTTATAAAAAAATATTGCTTTTTTGTGAGTTTTAGACAATGAAAGGGAGCTGTTAAAAGTATGAAAGGATACAGAATAAGCGTTATCCGTCACGGAATGACCGAGGCGAATGAAAATGGTATTTATATAGGAAAGACCGATTTGCCGCTTTCACCTAAGGGTGCGGCTGACCTCGCCGCAAAAATGGACGAGTTTGATTATCCGTCCGTACACAGAGTATACACCTCGCCGCTGCTGAGATGCCGCGAAACTGCCGATATTCTCTTCCCTGAGACTGAGATTGTCCCTGTTGACGACTTTCGTGAGCTTGACCTCGGCGAATTCGAGGGCAAAACCGTAGACGAGCTGCTTAAACGCGATGACTACAAGGCATGGCTGAAGGGCGGAAAGGACGTCCGTCCGCCGAAGGGCGAGAGCCTTGAGGAAATGACTGCACGCACATATACGGGTCTGCATAATGTCATCATGGACATGATGGAGAGCGGTCTCACGCACTGTGCCCTCATAACTCACGCAGGCATTATCTCGAATATGCTTGCAGGTTTCGGACTGCCTAAATACAGCCCCTCACAGATAAATACCGAGCCGGGCGGCGGTTTCGATATCCTTGTGACTGCACAGATGTGGCTGAATTCGCAGAGCTTTGAAATACTCGGCTACTGCCCTTACGACAGGATAGACGATATGAATGAATAAAACCGCGGATACTGTCAATACTTGCCTTTAGCATATAGCTAAGGGTGTGATGTATTGAAAGTGTTTGAGCTTATCTCTTATTCCCGCGGAAATATCAGCGGCAAACGCAGCCGGCTGCTGCTTGTGTGTCTGCTGCCGGTAGGTGCGGAGCTGCTTTTCCGGCTTGCTGAGGCGGCTTTTTACAGTCTGCTGTTATACTTTGGGGCGATGCAGCCGAATGAACTGTTTACAGGCGAAAATGCTGAGCAGCTCGTCCTTGCCGCTGTTTTTACTGCCGCAAGATGGGTAGTCACTGCACCGCTGATTTGTGCTTCCGCCGTGAAAGTAATGGACACAGTGAAAGGACAGGAGTCCGGTGAGCATATATCGGAAATGCTGCTTGATACCGGGTTTATCCGGCGAAGCATTGCTGCATCACTTGCCGGTAAATTTATCTGCCTTTCAGCGATAGTACCTTCCGCGGCAGCTGCCCTATATGCGGCAGTATTGCTCTCCGGTGGCGGCGGAAGCCGTGAGTTATTCGGGGCAGTGAACATGGCTGTGGTGTCAGTCATGCTGCTTGGAGTGTGGGCAGCGGCAAAAATTACAACTGCGGCGGTACCGTTTCTGCTTGCTGAGTACCCCGAAAAAGGCGGCATATCGCTTGCTGTTGCGGCATTCAGATTCATGCGCGGCAGGAGGTCTCTGCTGCTGAAGCTTTGTGTTGTATATCTGCCGCTTATGGCGACATTGCTTGGTATACCGTTTTTTCTGCCTGAGTTTGCGTCAGCATTTGCTACAGGTATATCTATTTATATTAAAGAGGACGAATATGCCGTGGAATGCGGCAGGGGAGGTAAGAAAAATGAGCGAACTGCGGTTCGTCGTGGATACTGATACACCGATGACGCTTGAGAAGTTTCTGCGCGGCAGAAATGGAGTTTCCGCACGTCTGCTGAAAAAACTCAAGCACCGTGAGGGTGGTCTGACCTGCAACGGAGAGCATATACGAAGTGTTGATACGGTCAGGCACGGCGACATTATTGTACTTGATACCGGCGAAAACAGTACCGCTGAGCCGAATGGCAGTCTCTTTGCGGAGATAGCTTTCGAGAATGAGGATATAGTCGTATTCGATAAGCCTGCCGGAATGCCGGTGCATCAGTCCATAAAACACCGCGACGACACGCTCGCTAACTATTTTGCGTACCTCTATCCTGAACTGACATTCCGCGCGGTAAATCGTCTCGATAAGGACACTTCCGGACTTTGTATCATTGCGAAGAATCCTCATGCCGCAAACGTTATGCAGGGCGGCGGCGATAAGACATATTATGCGGCGGTTCACGGTATTACCGACGAGTGCGGAGTTATTGACGCTCCTATTGCGCGTGAGAGTGAGAGTATTATCCGCAGGTGTGTCCGTGAGGACGGCAGACACGCGGTCACGCATTACCGCCGCATCGCGTGCAGCGACCGATATTCGCTTATGGAGATAAAGCTCGAAACGGGTCGGACGCATCAGATACGTGTACATTTTGCTCATATCGGTCACCCCCTTGCCGGAGACGATATGTACGGCGGCAAGCTTTCTGACATAAGCCGTCAGGCACTTCACTGCGGGCAAATGTGCCTGAAACTCCCTATGACAGGGGAAGTGACGGTGGTAAGGTCTGAACTGCCGGACGATATAAAACAGCTTTTCAATCGGGAATAATACCGGAAATAGCTCCGTAAAAACCATACAGCACCGCTGAGAGTTTTTTGTGCAGACATACAAAATATACGGCGGAAACGCGGTTTTCGTTATTTTAGCCGTTGTAATTTTCAGCAGATAAGCTATAATATTATACTGTAACTGATTTGTAACAATTATTATGAAAAGGAGGAGTATCGCTTTTGAGCCTATTTCAGAAGTCAGGCGATATGGCGGCACGGATATTTGTCCGCGCCGGACTGAGTGTTTCAAAATTTGCGGCAGCGATACTGCTCGCACTTATAAAAGGGGCGAAATTCGTCCTCTCCGACCTTGCAGAGCTTGTAAAGCTCGCCGGAAACGGTATCCGGTGGCTGTGGAAGGAGCTTACTGAGTCATTCCGCGAGAGAGTAAAACTCTCGAATGACTACTCAAAGAAGATACGCCGTGCAAAAAAAGAGGGCAAGAAAGAGTACTATGATGCGGTACTCAGGTTTATCGGCTCGTTCTTTTTCGGCGAAAACGGCGTGGTATATACCGTGTTCAACTATGTTATGCTTGTGGTATGCCTTGCGTTTCTTTTCGGCATTATCAGATACGGCTCAGGATTTGAATATGGTATCGCGGTAGAGTATAACGGTCACGAAATAGGCATTATTTCGTCAGAAGCCGACTTCGATGCGGCATCACGCGATGTTCAGCAGAGAATATCATACTCCGAAAATGAGGAGGCAGTCGATATGACTGCGAAGCTGTCACTGAGAGTTATCTCTGACAGCGATAAATTCGTCACAGCCGGACAGCTTGCTGATAAAATGCTTGCGGCGTCCGATGAAGACCTCACTGAGGCTTACGGTATCTACATTGACGGAAACTTTATCGGTGCCGTAGAAGATAAAAAAATGGTTCAGACTGCACTCGATGACAGACTCCTTAATTACGACGTAAAGGGAATAGTCAGAGACCTTTCATACGTTAACAAGATAGAGTATACAAAGGGTATCTACCTGCGAAGCAGTGTCAAACCTGAGCAGGAAACTATCGACCTCCTTACATCGGAAAAGGAGAAACAGCGTGTATACGTCGCGCAGGCAGGCGATAATATCGTTACTGTTGCACAGAAATACGGTATGGACCTCGACCGTTTAAACGAACTGAACCCCGGTATCAGTACTTCACTCAAAGACGGACAGATGGTGAATGTTGTTGAGACTGAAAGCTATCTGCCGATAAAATATGTCCGCGAAACAGATACTCTTTCTTTCCTCGACTATGAGTCGATAGAGGTTGAGACGAGTGCGCTGAATGTCGGTGTACGGTCTATTCTGCAAAAGGGTGAACGCGGTGAAAAGGAAAGCAAGATAGAAATAACCTATATAGACGGCAGAGAAGCGTCCAGAAAGGTACTCAGCTCAAATATTACAAAGAATCCGGTAATGGAAACTATCGGTATAGGTACTTATTCGGCAATGCCCGATAATCCGGCTACCTGCTTCTTCGGTGAACCGCTTACGGGTTCGGGTAAATTCGGCTGGCCTCTCGACGGCGGCTACGTCAGTGATACGTTCATCAGTGACCGTAACCATAAGGGCCTTGATATTGCCGCTCCCGAGGGCACTGAAATATATGCCGCGGACGAGGGCGAGGTCGTTTCAGCCGGCTGGAATTCCGGCGGTTACGGAAATGTTGTAATGATAGAACATCCTGACGGCTACGCGACGGTATACGGTCACATGATAGCGGTCTACGCTACAGAGGGCGAGTACGTTCAGAAGGGTCAGCTCATCGGATTTGTCGGAAATACCGGTAACTCGTTCGGCAACCACTGCCATTTCGAGGTAAGATACAAAGGTATCTGCTACGACCCTGCTTCGTTCCTCAATACCGAAAATATGGACAAAAACGCTGAAAAAGATGATAAAGATTAAAGAGAACGCCTTCGGGCGTTCTTTTTTACTGAGAATGATATTGGCATTGTGAAAGTGCACAAAAAATATGCAGAGGGTTTATCAAAGTTCTATATGCGAATTTCTGGTAAAGCTTGCATTATTCCGCAAGATATGGTATAATTACAACTGTTGAGCGCGCTATGTGTGCGCTGACTGCAAAAGATATGCGAGGAAGCGGAAGGTTGCTGGCGGTATGTCAGGGAATTTCCGTGGAGTATGTCCGATTTCAAACCGGGCGAATGGGATACTGAACACAGTTTGTGTTGATGGATAGCGCAGCTTGCGTATGCGCTACTATGCTCACTTTGTGTCTCAATATGTCTGAACCGGCTCGGAAAATACTGATTTTTCGGGTCTTTTTTATAAGGTAAAGCATGAAACACACGGTAACGTGTGAATCCCAAAAGGCGTCCCCAAAATTCTTCAAGGAGGCGAAAATCATGGCAGTCAACGAAAAGATCAGATTCAAGATCAAGGGCTACGATCACGCTACAGTAGACATCGCTGCAGCTAAGATCGTTGAGGCAGCTAAGAGAAGCGGTGCGAGAGTTTCGGGTCCTATCCCGCTCCCCACAGATAAGGAAGTTGTTACTATCCTTCGCGCTGTACACAAGTACAAGGACAGCCGCGAGCAGTTCGAGATGAGAACTCACAAGAGACTTATCGATGTTATCCGTCCTACAGACAAGACAACAGCTGCTTTCGACAAGCTCGAGAT
>CADAYP010000052.1:0-8082 GCA_902792235.1 Ruminococcus flavefaciens | reverse complement strand
GCTGCTGGGCTGTGCGCTCGCAGAGGCTACCGCTATCTACGGTTTCGTTATAGCGCTCCTTATAATCTTTATTCTCGGCAGCAAATAAGCCGTATCAAAATTTACATAAGGAGGGCAAATAATGCTTAAATTTGAATTTTGGAGCATTTTCGAGGCTGTTGCAAACATTATAATACTGTTTGTGCTTCTGAGAATATTCCTTTTCAAACCTATTAACAAAATGAAGAACGAGAGAACCCGCTCTATACAGAAGAATATCGACGATGCCGAAAAGGCTCGTCAAGAGGCAGAGGAGCTCCGTCAGCAGTATAACGATTCTATCAGCGAAGCTAAGGAAGAGGCTAACCGTATCATCATGAAGGCTCATGACGATGCTGAAACTGAAAGAGCAAGGATAATTCAGAGCTCACACGAAGAGGCTGATGAGATAGTCAGTGCCGCAAGCGAGACTATCGAAAACGAGCGCAGACGCGTTCTTCAGCAGGCACAGTCGCAGATAGCTGACCTTGCTATCGAAGCGGCTTCAAAAATCGTAGGCGAAAACCTCGATGACGCTAAAAACCGCCGCCTCGTAGACGAATTCCTTTCCGAAGAGGAGGGTGACAAGTGATGAAAGATAACGGCAAGGACCTTCTCAAAGAGCTTGTCCGCCTTGATATACCGCGTGAGGACATTCAGGCTGTCAAGACAGCTTTTGAGACCTGTCCCGACGTTGCGGATACTCTCGCAAATCCCCTCGTCACAAACGATGAGAAACACGATATCATAAAGCAGATTTTCCCTGAAAGCCTTGAACGCTTCCTTATGACTGCCGCAAGAGGCGGAAATATCGGTGAGCTCGGTGATATTTTCGAGGAATATGAGGACCTTCTGCTCGAAAAGCAGGGCAGTATCAGGGCGGTTGTACGCTATGTTACTCCCCTTACAGAATCTCAGCAGGCTGACCTCAGAAAATTCATAATGGAAAAATTCGTCAGGGACGATGTTGACATCGAATATAAGCATGACCCTGATATTATCGGCGGATTTATTCTCAATGCCGGCGATGTTGAATACGACAGAAGCTACCGCACAAGTCTCCGTGCAATGCGTGAGAGCCTTCAGACGAAGGCGGCAGAAGTTGCCGAAAGCGGCAAGGAAAAGCTGACTTCCGGTGATATTATCTCCGTCCTCAAGACAGAGGTAAAGGACTTTGAGGTGCGCTCCGGCGCTACAGAGACCGGCTTCATCACAAGACTCGGTGACGGTATTGCACAAGTTTACGGCATGAGCGGTGTTATGTACGGCGAACTCGTTGAGTTCGAGAACGGCATACGCGGTATCGTTCAGAACCTCGAAGAAAAGGCAGTCGGTGTAGTTCTCCTCGGAGACGAACGCGGACTTACTGAGGGTTCGTCAGTTATCCGTACAGGCAAGCGTGCCGGCGTAGGTGTAAGTGATGAACTCCTCGGACGTGTCGTTGACGCACTCGGTTCGCCGATTGACGGACTCGGACCTATCCGTGCAGACGATTACTTCCCTATCGAGCGCGAAGCTCCGGGTGTTATCGAGCGTAAGCCTGTAAGCGTGCCGCTTCAGACCGGTATACTCGCTATCGACTCGATGTTCCCGATAGGAAGAGGTCAGCGTGAGCTTATCATCGGCGACAGACAGACCGGTAAGACCTCTATCGCTATTGATACTATTATAAATCAGAAGGGCAAGGACGTTATCTGTATCTACGTCGCTATAGGACAGAAGTCCTCAACAGTTGCGCAGGTAGTAAATACGCTTAAAAAGTACGGTGCTATGGACTATTCAGTAGTTGTATGCGCTTCCGCGAGCGACCCTGCCCCCTTCCAGTACATATCTCCGTATTCCGGTACTGCTATGGCTGAATACTTCATGTCGAAGGGCAAGGACGTCCTCATCGTGTATGATGACCTCTCCAAGCACGCCGTTGCATACCGTGCAATGTCACTTCTGCTCCACCGTCCGCCCGGACGTGAAGCTTACCCCGGAGACGTATTCTACCTCCATTCGCGGCTTCTTGAGCGTTCGAGCCGTCTTGACGACGAACACGGCGGCGGTTCACTTACCGCCCTCCCTGTTATCGAGACCCTCGCAGGCGATATTTCAGCATATATCCCGACTAACGTTATCTCTATCACGGACGGACAGATATTCCTTGAGAGTGAGCTTTTCAACTCGGGTCTGCGCCCTGCCGTAAACTACGGACTCTCCGTATCGCGTGTCGGCGGTGCTGCACAGACAAAGGCAATGAAAAAAGCTGCCGGAAACCTCCGTATCGACCTTGCACAGTTCAAGGAAATGGAGATATTCACACAGTTTTCTTCCGAACTTGACCAGTCAACTACTGACCTTCTCAACCACGGACATATGCTTACAGAGCTGCTCAAACAGCCGCTCTACAACCCGATGCCGCACTACAAGCAGGTAATACTCCTCTATGCGGCTCAGCACGGACTCCTCGACGATATACCGCTCAAGGAGCTGAAAGAGTATACAAATGACCTCATGACATATATCGAGTCATACGGTCAGGACATCATCAGCGAAATTGAGGAGAACAAGGTTCTCACAGACGACCTCGGCGAGCGTATTGAGCGCATCGTCACAGCGTTTGAGGAATAAGGGGTGAGCCTATGCCCAATATGAGAGAGATACGCGAGAGGATAGCGAGTATACAGCAGATTCTTAAAATCACAAACGCTATGTATCTCATGTCCTCTTCAAAGCTGAAAAAAGCGAGAAAGGCTCTCGATTCAACTGAACCCTACTTCTATAAGCTTCAGGAGACTATTGAGAGCGTGCTTGAGCATACCCCCCATACGCGTCAGCTCTATTTCGACCGACGTTCCGATATACCCGAGGAAAAGCGTAAGAAGGGATATATCGTAATAACCGCCGATAAGGGCCTTTGCGGAAGCTATAACCACAATATCCTGAAATTTACCGAGCAGACCATCGCAGGCAATACAGATAACTGCTGCCTGTTTGTAATGGGTCAGGTGGGACGTATGTATTTTCAGCGCAAAGCAAGGAACAGCGGTGCGGCAAGTGTTGACAGCGAGTTCCTCTATACAACGCAGAATCCGACTATCTACCGCGCGAGGGAGATAGCCGAGCTTGTACTCGATAAGTTCGAGAAACGCGAACTTGACGAAGTGTATCTGCTTTATACCGATATGGTAAACTCAAATTTGCAGGAGACCCGTTCACTCCGCCTTCTGCCGTTTGAGAGAAGACATTTCGGAAAAGCTGCCGACGGTACGATGAAAAAGCTGCCGAAGGCTTCATTCGTTCCATCGCCTGAAAAGGTAATGGATTACCTTATCCCTAACTATGCAAAGGGTATCATCTACGGTGCAATGGTCGAGGCATTCTGCTGTGAACAGCAGTCGCGAATGACCGCTATGGACGCCGCTACAAACAGTGCGAAGGACATGATAAAGGACCTGTCGCTGCTGTATAACCGTGCACGTCAGGCTGCAATAACTCAGGAAATAACCGAGGTATGCGGCGGCGCGGCTTCACTTGAAGACTAAATGCAATATACGAAAGGAGCTTTATCATGAGCAAAATAGGTGATTTTTTAAAGGAAGCAGGCGTATTCTTCCTCGCAACAAATGACGGCAGCCAGCCTAAGCTTCGTCCTCTCGGAGCATTCATCGAAAAGGACGGAAAAGTTATATTCGGTGTCGGCGACTTCAAGGACGTTTATAAACAGCTCAAGGCAAATCCGCTCTGTGAGATAGTTGCCTGCAAGCAGGACGGTCACTGGCTTAGATACACAGGCAAGGCTGTCTTTGAGAGCGACTATTCATACGCTGAGGAAATGATAAAGGCTTCCGGACTTGACGGCATTTACAACGAAACTACCGGAAATAAGCTTATGGCGTTCCACCTTGAGGACGCAAAGGCTGTTGACATAGCAGTTATGGGAGAGGGAGAAAACCTCTTATAAAGGTGATATAAATATGGAAAAAGGCAAGATAATACAGGTAATCGGACCTGTTATAGACGTTGAATTCCCTGCCGGAAAGCTCCCCATGATAAGGGACGCTCTCACGGTAGAGGTTGACGGCAGAAAGCGCGTTATGGAGGTAGCTCAGCATATGGGCAATCACACGGTGCGCTGTATAATGCTCGCAACAAGTGAGGGAATCAGCAAGAATATGGAAGTTAATGCTACAGGTGCCTGCATAAAGGTACCTGTCGGCGAGAATACTCTCGGACGTATGTTCAACGTTCTCGGTGAGCCTATCGACAAGAAGGGCGATGTTGAGACAGAGGAAAAGTGGGAGATACACCGCAAGGCTCCTACTTTTCAGGAGCAGAGCCCTGTTGTTGAGATACTCGAGACCGGCATCAAGGTCATCGACCTTATCGCACCTTACGCTAAGGGCGGTAAGATAGGACTTTTCGGCGGTGCCGGAGTTGGTAAGACTGTACTTATTCAGGAGCTTATCCGCAACATCGCTACTGAACACGGCGGTTACTCGATATTCACCGGAGTTGGTGAGCGTTCGCGTGAGGGTAACGATTTGTGGAACGAAATGCAGGAGTCGGGCGTTATCAATAAGACCGCTCTCGTATTCGGTCAGATGAACGAGCCGCCGGGTTCGCGTATGAGAGTTGCACAGACAGGTCTTACAATGGCGGAGTACTTCCGCGACCGCGAGCACAAAGACGTTCTTCTCTTCATCGACAACATTTTCAGATACGTACAGGCAGGTTCGGAGGTTTCGGCTCTTCTCGGACGTATGCCTTCAGCCGTTGGATATCAGCCTACACTCGCAACGGAAGTCGGCGAGCTTCAGGAACGTATCACTTCAACGAAAAACGGCTCTATCACGTCGGTTCAGGCGGTATACGTTCCTGCGGACGACCTCACAGACCCTGCACCTGCGATAACATTCGCTCACCTCGATGCTACTACGGTTCTTTCGCGTAAGATAGTCGAGCAGGGCATCTATCCTGCGGTAGACCCGCTTGAATCGAATTCACGTATCCTTGAGCCTGAAATAGTCGGCGAGGAGCATTACACAGTTGCAAGACGTACTCAGGAGCTTCTTCAGAAGTATAAGGAATTGCAGGATATTATCGCTATCCTCGGCATGGAAGAACTCGATGAAGAGGATAAACTTGCCGTATACCGTGCAAGAAAGATTCAGAAATTCCTCTCACAGCCGTTCAACGTTGCCGAAAACTTCACAGGTCTCAAGGGTAAATACGTGCCTATCAAGGACACTATCGAAGGCTTCAAGGCTATTATCGACGGCGATATGGATAAGTACCCCGAGGCGGCATTCCTCATGGCGGGAACTATCGACGACGTACTCGCGAAGGCTAAGCAGATAGAGGACGGAGAGTGAGCCTATGGCAAAGACCCTTCATCTTGAGATAATCGCTACCGACCGTGTCTTTTTTGAGGGCGAGGTCGAGCATCTCGTAATAACTGCTATCGACGGACTTCTCGGTATCCTTCCCGGACACGAGCCGCTCGTTACCTCGCTCCCGACAGGTGAGCTGAAATATATGATCGACGGCGAATGGAAGTATGCGGCTATATCAGAGGGATTCATACAGGTTATGCCCGATAAGGCGGTAATACTTGCGGATTCTTGCGAGCTTCCCGAGGAAATAGACATCAAACGTGCCGAGGAAGCGCGTGAGCGTGCCGAGGAAATGATGCGTCAGAAGCAGAGTATCCGCGAATACTACGAAACTCAGGCGGCACTCAACCGTGCTATGAACCGTCTGAAAATATCACAGAAGCATTTTAAATGATAACCGTATCCCCGCCGGCGGCGGGGATAATTATGCAGAATGCAATATGAATAATCAAAGCAATTGTGCATATTTAAGAAATCTCTGCATTTCTTTGCGTTTTGCTTGACTTTTTGCGTGAAATATAGTACAATAATTGTAATTGTCGCGGCAACGAAAAGATGTGTCGTATCGCTGCCGTGTAATTCTGAAACGTCCCGCTGTACAAAGTATGAGACGTTTAAAAGTTTAGGAGGCAAATGACCGTGAAAAAGACTGGTAAATCTACTTTCTTCATTGTCGTTGCTTTGATCGCGCTGTTTGCCGCATCGGCTGTCACCGGATTTGATTACTACTTCGGCGATAAGTCTACTACGGTAATAAAGGGCGTTGACGATATCCGCCTTGGTATTGATATCAAGGGCGGCGTTGATGTAACCTTTGCTCCCGCAGACGATTATGATGCTACGGAAACTCAGCTTGACGCTGCTACCGCTATCATCAAGACCCGTCTGGCTTCTCTCGGTATCAACGATAACGAGATCTACAGCGACCCTCAGAGCGACAGAATCATCGTTCGTTTCCCGTGGCAGGCTGGCGAAAGCAATTTCGACCCCGAGAGTGCTGTCAAGGAACTCGGCGAAATGGCAGAACTTACATTCAGAAAAGGCACTGACGCTGATACAGATGAGGAGGGCAATTCTATCCCCACTGGTGAAATCGTTATCGGCGGTTCAGATATCGACGAGGCAGGCTATACTCAGCAGCCCGACAGCTACGGTAACCTTGAATGGGTAGTTACCCTCAAGCTTACAAGCGAGGGCGCTTCAAAGTTCGGTACCGCAACTTCCGAACTCGCAGGCAGCCAGACTCCCATCTCCATTTGGATGGATAATACCATGATATCATCTCCGACAGTAAGCAACGCTATCACTAACGGAAATGCTGTTATCACCGGTAACTTCACAAGCGAATCTGCTAAGAAGCTCGCTGACCAGATAAACTCTGGTGCGCTTCCCTTCAAGATCGTTACAAAGAGCTTTAAGACCATTTCTCCTACAATGGGTGAGGGTTCACTCGATGCTATCCTTCTTGCAGCAATTATCGCTTTCGCATTCATCGCTGTATACATGATAGTTCTTTACAGAGTTCCCGGACTTGTAGCTGTTATCGGTATCTGCGGACAGATTGCCGGTTCCATCGCAGCTATCACAGGCTGGTTCGGATTCCAGAACGGCGCAACCCTTACAATTCCCGGTATCGCAGGTATCATTCTTGCAGTCGGCATGGGCGTTGACGCTAATATCATCACAGGCGAGCGTATCAAGGAAGAGCTCCGCTCAGGCAAGTCTACAGATTCTGCTATCCGCGTAGCTTATAAGAGAGCATTCTCCGCTATCCTTGACGGTAACATTACAAACGTTATCATCGCTATCATTCTCATGGGCGCATTCGGCGTTCCTTCAAGCTTCTTCTCGAAGATACTCAACAAGTTTGTATTCTTCATGTTCGGCGCTACTGCTGAGGGTGTTGTTTATTCATTCGGTTATACCCTCCTCGTCGGCGTTATCTGCAACTTCATCTTCGGAGTCTTCCTCTCCAGACTTATGGTTACTTCACTTTCCAAATGGTCTGATAAAAAAGCACTTTACGGAGGTGATGGCAAATGAGTAAGAAGAAAAAGTCATCTTCTCAGGCAGCAGCTTACACCGGTAAGGTTTACGACTTCTGCTCAAAGAAGAAAATGATACTCATTATCGGTATCTGTGCAGCAGTTGCTCTCATCGCCGGAATCATCATCAGAGGTGTAAACCTTGCTATCGAATTTGAGGGCGGTACAATGCTCACTTATTCATATGAAGGCGATATCGACGTAAATGCTGTAGAGTCTACTGTAAAAGAAAAGGTAAGCTCGCCTGTTACTGTAAGACGCGGCGAAAGCCTCGACAACAGCGGCTATCAGCTCACAATTTCGTTCACAACTGACGACGGTTTCAATGCTGACGCTCAGCACGAGCTTACAGAAGCTCTTCAGACTGCTTATCCTGATAATAACCTTGTACTCTTCGATTCAAACGATGTAAGCCCTGCATCAGGACGTGAGTTCCTTCTCAAGTGCCTTGTTGCTGTAATTCTTGCGGCTCTCATCATCATCGTTTACATCGCTATCAGATTCAGAAAGATAGGCGGCTGGTCGGCAGGTCTCTGCTCAGTATTCGCTCTCTGCCACGATATCCTCGTTGCACTTGCGGCTTCCGTAATATTCGGATTCGAGTTCAACTCAAACATCGTTGCAGTTATACTGACTAT
>CADAYP010000051.1:0-9824 GCA_902792235.1 Ruminococcus flavefaciens | reverse complement strand
AAAAATCCCAAGCAAACGCTCGGGATTTATGACGCAATAAATTGATTACTGCTCTGTGTAAACAGAAACCTTCTTACGGTCACGACCGTAACGCTCGAATTTAACTGTTCCGCTTACTGTAGCGAATAATGTATCATCAGAACCGATACCTACGCCCTCACCGGGATGGATATGTGTACCTCTCTGACGAACGAGGATATTGCCAGCCTTAACGAACTGACCGTCAGCTCTCTTAACGCCGAGTCTCTTAGCCTCAGAGTCACGACCGTTCTTTGTAGAACCAACACCCTTCTTATGAGCGAAGAACTGCATACTGATCTTAAACATACTTACACCTCCGAAATAGTGATCTTAATAGTTTTCGGGAATTCTTCAAGGACTGAACCAAGGTGTTTCTCAAGCTGATCAATGATACGCGAAGCGCCGTCAGCCGGAGCAACACTGCATTTTATGATATTATCACCGATATTGACTTCGGGACCGAACCCGAATTCAGCGAGAAGATTCAGCGTAAGCTGAACTGCTGATGAAACAGCCGCACAGACAATATCCTGACCGCTGTCAGCATAACCTGCATGACCGCTTATATCAAATCCTGTCAGAAACCCATTTGATTTTTTGAATCCTGCACGGATCATGATCAAGCCTTGATTGCTTCGATCTTGACCTGAGTGTAAGGCTGTCTGTGACCCTGCTTTCTCTTTTCACCCTTCTTAGGCTTGTAGGTGAAAACAGTGATCTTCTTAGCCTTGCCGTTCTTAACTACCTTAGCTTCAACAGCTGCGCCGTCAACGTAGGGAGTACCTACCTTGATTCCGTCATCAGCACCGAGAGCAACGACCTTATCGAAAGTAACAGTCTCATCAGCCTCTGCTGCGAGCTTTTCGATGAAGATGATATCTCCCTCGTTTACCTGATACTGCTTTCCGCCGGTTTCAATAACTGCGTACATTTGTGTTACCTGATACTGCTTTCCGCCGGTTTCAATAACTGCGTACATTTGTGGCACCTGCCTTTTCATAAAAACTCGCTGTCACAGGCGCATAGACATGACTTTAAAGAGCCTGTTTACAAGCGGCAATAATATTTTATCATAAACGAGACAGCTTGTCAAGGGGTTTTTGCTATTTTTTTGCCTGAAATCAGACTTTTCAGTGTTCCTGACGTCTTAGAACAAAAGGCTGCCGGATAAACCGGCAGCCAAAATGATCAATATACTCTGTAATTGGGTTCAGCGATTCTGTAAGCAGTACCGGGAACGTAGAGATCCTTGGGTTCGTGACCCTGTTCTCTTGCTTTTCTGAGTTCTCTGAACGCAACGCTGTTGAAAACGATACGCTGAACGTCTTCCTGCGGAGGTCTTGTATTAAGGTATTCAAGGATAACCTGCTGGAGGTAGAAGTAAGAACGGAGCTGAGTTTTTCTGAACTCGATCTTAGATGTACCCTCCTCGGAATTATCGTCGCCTTCGATGAGGAAGAGACTGTCGCCCTCCTGATAGCCGAGAGTGAGCTTTGCAAGTATCTCAGGGATAAAGATTCTTACCTCAGCAGCAACGCTCTTATCGCCTGCAACTTCATCGAGTTCCTTAGCCATAGCCTCATAGTCCTCACGGTTCTGTATCTTCACCATCTTCTCAAGTGCAAACTTTCCGGCATTGGTGTAAACTTCCTTTTTATAAGGACAGGGGTCAGCACCGCGCTGAACGAAGATGCCGTACTGCTTCTCGCACATGAAGTGCTCAGAAGCGTCCCATGTATCAACATAGGGTCTGAACTTTTCGCCAAGCTCGTTGCATACAGAGCCGTTAACGCGAACCTCGATTATCTGACGGTCTTTGTGCTTAGCGAGGTAGATTCTGAGCCAGTAGTACTTCTTTGAGCCGAGGTACTTTGGTATCTCGTTCTGAATAATAGCTACGAGCATAGTAGGCTGCTTGTCATCAACACCTATTCTTACGATAGACTGAGCATACATATCGAATACATATTGCTGTCCGAGGAACTGTACAGGTACCTCGATAGGATTTTTCTTGAACATAGACTGGTCGAGGGGGTGCCACAGACCGCCGTAGAATATCTCTACAGCCATGTGAACAGCCTCTGCTTCGTCTTTACCCTGTGCATCAACGGGGTCGATGATAGGCTCATCGAAATCGTCGTGGGAAACGAGGAACACTACCTGAACGAGCTTGATACCGTCTTTTTCATCACGTCTGCCGATTTTTACATCAATTGTAAAACCGCGGGGCATGATGATGCAGCCGTCATAGAGAGTGCTGCCGTTAAGTTTTTCATCAAGAGCTTTGAGTACAGCATCTTTGTAGTCAAATTCCATTTCATTAACAGCAGCGGATGTTGCTTCCTCCTGCTTTTTCTTCTTACCAAATAAAGCCATTATAATGATTCTCCTTGTATTAGAAATTATATATTAACAGCCCCGCAGCTGCGAGCCTGATATATTCAGTTTTATTTTACGAACTGTGCAGCTGCCCAGCCTTCTTTGAGATTAACGCCGAGTCTTGTAAATCCGACGCTCTCAATAGCCGAGAGTACTTCTTCCATGCGCTCCTCGATGATACCTGAAACTATCAGGAATCCGCCGTCCTTCAGGTAGCGGACGAAGTAATCCTTCATCGCAATGAGCACATCTGCAACGATATTCGCAGTAATGATGTCATACTTGCCGTCAATCTCATCAGCAAGCTTTTCATCAGCGAGGATATTTCCAAAGTAGGTCTTGTAGCTTTCCTCGGGTATATGGTTCTTTATTGCGTTCTCCTTTGCTGTAGCAGCAGCGTTTTCGTCGATATCGACTGCAACTGCATTTTCAGCTCCGAGGAGAATTGCCGCAATTGAGAGAATACCGCTTCCACAGCCCATATCGAGTATCCTGTCGCCTTCTTTAACGCAGCCTTCAAGTATTTCAAGGCAAAGGCGTGTAGTATGGTGCTGACCTGTGCCAAAGCTTGACGCAGGGTCAATTTCAAGCACTACCCTTTCTCCGAGGTCGTCATATTCCTCCCACGAAGGCTTGATAACAAGGCTGTCGCCGACTTTGAGCGGCTTGAAATACTGTTTCCAGTTGTTAGCCCAGTCCTCTTCACGGATACTTGCAAGTTCAGCTTCGAGTCTGCCGTACTTTCCTTCCGTATCGCCAGACTTCATTTCCGCAAGCATAGCTCTCACGGACTGTAACATATCCGCTCCCTGTTCATTACCGGGAAGGTAAACGGTTATGCAGGTCTCGCAGTCAGCAAGTCCCATAAGGTCCTCATCGATGTAATCCCACTGACCGTTCTTGTTTTCAAGGAATTCGTTAAAGTCCTCAGAATCCTTGATAACAAAGCCTTTCACGCCGATATCCATGAGCTTTGAACACAGCAGCTCGATACCCTCGGCAGCGGTAAAAATGTTAACTTCAGTCCATTCCATTCAGGAAGATCCTCCTTTGATTTTAAGTCAGTCAGCCGATAACCGGCTGACTGACAAATTATTGTTTTTAGCCGCGTATAGCTGTCAGAAAAGCGAGAACATCAGTGTTATCTACAACACCGTTGCAGTCGATATCAGCTGCGGCAAGCTCTGCGGCGGTAAGAGTTGAAATACCGTCGGGAAGAGTTTTCTTGTCATTAAGGTATGTATTGAGCAGCGAAAGATCATATTTATCAACACTGCCATCGTTGTTGATGTCGCCAACAGCGTGTGCTTCCTCAGCGCCACAGAGAGTAAGCTTTGTGAGGTCAGCCCAGCCTTCAAAATCGTTTGATCTGACACGTCCGAAGTTGCCGGCAGCTTCAATTATTTCAACAACATTGTCTTTTTTCAGTTCTGCAACCTTTTTACCTGAGCCGCAGCCGGACGTAAGATTTACAGATTCATTAGAGTCAAGATAGTACTCACCCTTAGGCATTGAAACTGTAACATCAAACGATATCATAGCGCTTGCATACTCAGTTTCAGCCGTTATTATTATAGGGTACTTTCCTGCACGCTCTGAATTATACGAGGATGCATCTACCTTGACATTTTTGGCTATAGACAGTCTCTCAGCAGCTTTTTCCCACGGACCGAGCTTAGGGTCGGTACCTATTACTTTAGCAGTAAAGCTCGCAAGATCGAGTTCTTCGCCGAAATCGTAAAGAGTTTTTCCGGCGTTTATGTCGATCAGGAGTTCAGGGGCATAGGTCTTCACAACACCACTGTTTGAAGGAGCGTTAGCGCCCTTGAGAGCCCAGTATTCGCCCTGAATACCTTCAGGGTAAACTGCATAAAGGTCATCGCTGTCGTTAGCCGGATCGCACATATAGATATGATCAGAATCAACAGCTCTGATGTATACCCAGTGGTACGCGCCGTAAGGGGCATTAACTCTCGCGATTATATGCCATCCGTCAGCCATCAGACCGCTTATCTCACTGATAAGCCCCGACTTTGATGATGATTGAAAATAATCGTCCCAGCCCCACTCAATACTCGGTATGAGCTGATGAGCAGTGCCCCAGCTCTGAATAGCGCCGTCGTATGAGAAACCATTTACGCTTGAATACGCATCAGCAAGAACACCCGGATCAAACTGTTCAACGCTGCTGATACCAAGATTACCCATTGCAGCACTGTCGATAGAACCCGAATGCATAGCCATGATAGCAAGCGAAGTAAGCAGACAGCCGGAATTTCTTATAGTTGCGCCGCCTCCCATTGAAGTGCCTGACCAGCGCGGATCGAGCTGGCTCCATGAGAGATATTCGTCGTATACAGAAGCAGCCTCAGCCTCAGGCATAGCGGTTGTCATCAGGCAAAATGCGGTAAGCGTAGCAGAGATGACACTAAGCAGCTTCTTTGCTCTTGAGCTTTCCATTGGTTATTACCTCCAAAACTTTTTATTTCCCACGCTTACGATTCTTTTTCTTAGCCTCTCTGAAAGCATCGTAAGCCGCCTTGTAGTCTTCCATAGCCTTTGTTCTGTCGTTCTCGCTCATTTCAGCTCCGCCGTATGACGAACTGTTGAAAAGCTCTGCCGCAGCCGATATATCCGCACCTGAAACCGCTTTTATCTTAGCAGCAGCTTCATCAGCAGTATTGACTTTGGCAATGCCGTAAACTCTGCACAGCCGGTGCATAACACCAGCCACAGCCTTGTCCGGCTTACGCTTATTGTTAATGAGCATGAACAATTTATGAGTTAAGGTCGGCATTATGATAAGAAGCAGCAACGCAGCAGCAGCTGCTGCAAGCATAATGATTCCCGCCTTAGACAGCATATGTGTGGTAGTCTCTTTTTCTTTTGCCGCAGACTCTTCATTAGCGACATTCGACATTGTCGGCTCGAAAGTTACCCAGCCATAACCCTTGATATAGAGTTCAGGAAAAGCATGACCGTCTCGCGGACTTATCGAATAACCATGCCATACTCTGTTGCGGTCGTAGTTATCTGATCCCTCCCACTCATTGTGCATGAGATAGCCTTCACAGAAGCGTGAAGGTATTCCGGCTGCACGCGAGAGAAGAGTCATCGCAGTAGCGTACTCCCAGCAGACACCCCTTTTAGTAGTAAAGAGGAAGTCCTCAACGTTTTCGCCTGTTGCCTTCTGATAATCGAGGTCATAAACGAATCCGCTCTGCAAGAAATACCACTCTATAGCCTTAGCCTTTTCGTAGTCATTCTCACAGCCGGCAGTTATTTCCTCAGCGAGTCTGCGGATACTTGGAATATTTCCGTAGTCGAGCAAGTCGCTTGTGTAGGTGTCATAATAAAGGTAGCTTTTGAGTACAGTTTCAGCGTACTCTTCTTCTGCCGCATCATTTAGGATATCATAAGCATCGGAGAGCATCTGCTCATAATCGCTTACATTTCCTACTGCAACAACAGCCTTGAAGTTATCTTCGTCAAGGAAGAAACCCTCGGGCATATACTCAAAAACAAACTGGTCGTAGCCGTAATACTGGTCACTGTTTGTCAGCAGTGCATCACTGTGGGTGAGGTCAAAAGTATTTGAATAAGACGACCTTGTAAGAGTTCTGATACCCTGTGGGATAGGTATAGTCTCACCCTGTGTTACAGAGTGGAGAGTAGCTTTTTGAAGTTCAGGGAATGTGAATTTGGTTCCGACGTATTCACTCAGACCGTATCTTTCCGCAAACACGCTGTCGAGTTCAGCTGCGGCGAGAACCGCCTCTGCAATACATCTGCCGTCATAGAATTCTATGGGAAGCTGACTGTATTCGTCGTAGTGTGAATCTGCATCACTGATATTCCATGCATCCTTGGAATAATCATACGAAGAGAAGGTAGCAGTTTTCAGTCTCATCGGTTCGCCGCCCTCCATATAGTAAGTCGGACGGTCGCTGAGATTTCCTCTGAACTGTTCACCTGATGAGGTGTCACGGAATCGCTCTATCATTTTAACGAGCTTATCAGTGAACTGGTCCGCATCAATGAGCATTTCGAGGTATTGTCTGTCTTCCTGAACGGTCGGCTTCGGCGAAAGTGTTGAACACAGTGCGAACAGAACCGCAAACACGGCAATGGATTTCCATGCCTCAGATCTATTCACTACCCGTATTTTCTCATTTTCATTTATCTGCCGGAACATAACCATCATCAGGACATATCCCACAGCAAGTGCGATGATATACCCTATCGGCATTTTCTCATATTCCTTACCGTAGATAGTAAAAGGAATGATGAATACAAGGAAATTCATAAATATCCTGTACCGGACTCTCGTGAAATAATAAATGACCGAGAGCATGAATATCAGGAAAAGTATGAATACAGCTATTGTATACCACTTGTTGTACTTCAGCGCATCCTGCGGAGTGAAGAACCATAGTCCCCATGAAATAGAGTAGCCCTCTTCACCGCGCTTCATAGCGTAGCTTGCCGCATAGCCGAAGAAAATATAAAGAATTATACATATCAGGAATCCGATGAAATGATGTTTGTTAACATAATCGAATATTCTGAACACCAGCCAGCCGATAACATAAGCCGCAGCGCCGTAAGCAAAAGCAAGGCTGCTTCGGTAATGGTACATTATCGACATCATTCCCAGCACCGTATAAAGAAGTACCGGGTCAGCGAGTGTTTTCAAAAAATATTTCCTGATACGTTTCTCATTATTGATTGTATCAGTCATTGTTTATACCATTTTAAAGTTGTTATCGCCGTCAAGATACCACATCGGAAGATCAGTCAGGTTAGGACTGTCGTGTGAAACACCGATAAGGCTGACGTTTTCGTCATTCTTGACAGCTTTAGCCGCTTCATCTACATCTTCATTGCAGTCGGTAGAAGCGATAACGCAGGCACATACAGTACCGGCATAATTGCTTAGTTTGATATGTCTGTCAGGTATTACCTTCAAAGCAAGCACCTTCAGCAGAAGCTGTTCGGGGTACTCCGGATTATCGACATTTTCTGCGATTATGCCGCCTCCCGGACCGTAATAGATGAACGTTGAAGCGATACCCTGACGGACAAGCAGTGAAAGGAGTCCGAATACAGACCTGAGTATCTTTTCCTCAGCGGCTATAGCGTTCTGCGGCAGTTCCTTACTGCTTCTGTAAAGGTCGAGGACAATGACAGGCTGAACCGAAGCAACAGCCTCGTCAAGTCTTACCATGAGTTTATCTTTTTTAGACGAAAGCTTCCAGTTTACGCGCTTCAGCGGGTCACCCTGAACGTATTCGCGGTGTTCGTAACCGGGAGCGGTATTAGCTGAAAACAGCATCATTGTATCATTGTCTTCATCGTCGTCACTTGTCAGCACCACATCGGCAATACTGCGGAACAACTGCGAAGAAGCTGTAATAGTCGGTATATCAGGGATTACTCCGACACTGACAGGAGGAGGTAATTCCCCCTTTACAGCCACGCGCAGAAATCCGAGAAATCCGCACGAACAGACTTCTTCAAGTGCTATTTCACCGTTTCCGCCGCAAGCAGACTGAGCATCAAACTCGAACGAATAGCTGTCTTTTCCGGCAAGAGAAAGTCTGTAGACCTTATTCACCGGCACAAACGCTTCACTCAGCCGAGGCTTTATCTCGATGATACCGAGGGGGAATCGTCCGGTTTTTTCGACGGTCACGCGAACTTTCAGCTTACTGCCCTTTTTGACATATCCATCGCAGTCAAACGAGACCTTTACCCTGCTGTGAGCATAAACTGCAAAAAACAGAGACACAAGCGGAGCAAACAGCATGAACGCGATAAGTATAACGCCCATTTCACCGTCTATGAAGAAAGTGAAGATGTAAAGCAGAAAAGCTACCGCAATAAGAGCGAGTGTACTTTTGATATTCTCGCCGATACTCGAACTGAACAGAGTAAACTTCTTTTTCTTATTCTTTTTGCTCATAGACTTACATTGCAGGTACGGGAGCGTTTGAAATAATACTGTTTATATAAGCCTCGCCTGTTCCGAATTCACTCTTACCCTGCGGAGAAAGAATGATACGATGTGCGAGGACTGCTGATGCGGCATTTTTCACATCAGACGGAGTAACGTAGTTTCTTTCATTGATGAAAGCGAAAGCTTTAGCCGCCTTGTAGAGTGCAATACTTCCGCGCGGACTGATTCCGAGGGTAGCGTTTCTGTCATTACGGGTCGAGCTGACAATGTCAACGATGTACTTCTTGACCTTTTCATCAACACGCACCTTTCTGACCTCGCTCTGCAAAGTAACGATATCGTCCACAGTCATAACGGGAGTCTCAATATTATTTATAGGGTTATGCATCTCTGTACGCTCAAGAATAAGCATTTCCTCATCAGCATCAGGATAACCCATTGAAAGTTTCATAAAGAAACGGTCCATCTGCGCTTCCGGCAGGTGGAATGTACCATAGGTCTCGACGGGGTTCTGCGTAGCCATTACAAGGAACGGCTGAGGGAGTTTGTGAGTTTCGCCGTCGAGGGATATCTGTCTCTCCTCCATTGCCTCAAGGAGTGCCGACTGCACCTTCGGCGATGCACGGTTTATCTCGTCAGCGAGGAGAAAGTTACACATAACAGCACCCTCGCGATACTGGAAATCGCCTGATTTAGCGTCGAGCATGGTAAAACCTGCTATATCGGAAGGCATAACATCAGGAGTGAGCTGTATACGATTAAACTTACCGCCGATAGAACGGGAAAGAGCTGTAATAAGCTGAGTTTTACCAACTCCGGGCACGTCCTCAAGAAGAACGTGACCCTCACAAAGCAGGGCGGCAATCAGCTTAACGACAGTATCGTCCTTTCCGACGATTACCTTTCCGATAGAATCAGCGAGTTTTTTTATATTTTCATTCATAGTGTTACCTCTTATGTATGGATAGTCCTATCCAATTATGTATTATTATAACATATTTAGGCATAGTGTTTCAAGGGGTATATATACAAATATCGCACCCGCTATTTGTAAGTAATATACAAATAAGCGAATGCGATAATGCACTCAATCTGTTTATGAAAGTTTTGAACATTGTTTAAAATGCACAGTTAATACTGTTCATTCCTGCGGCGGAACTTTCTAACAATGAGGAGACTGTCTATGATTCCAAAAAGGAAGCATACAACTCCTATGCCGAGAACAGCAAAGCAATCGGCTTTGATTTTAGTGTCCTGCGCTCTGTATTCAGCAATATAAGACTTGTCCAAGCCGCACTCAGTGGCAAAAGCTTTACTTTTTGATATCGTAGTTTTCCTCTATCCACTTGTTCATATCAGTCTCCTCGCCGCCTGTTGCGCAGTAGGAATAATATACAAGGATGATAGAAGCGTCTATTGAGTTTATTGTGCCGTCTCTGTTGAGGTCAGCAGCAGCGATAATGCC
>CADAYP010000050.1:0-9006 GCA_902792235.1 Ruminococcus flavefaciens | reverse complement strand
GCCTGCTGCCTTTGTGGTTGTAGTTGCTGCTGTTGTAGTCTGCGGTGCTGTTGTCTGTGTCGCAACTTTCTGAATGTACTCCATTGAAACACAGCCGGATATTCCGTTATATTCAACGTGTGCCCACTTGCCGTCTGCCTTTGTTACCTTGAACTTTGCATTCGCGGGTATTGTGCCGAGAAGCTTTGAACTTGCACTATGGTCCGCTCTTATGTTGAGCGTATCTGTAATGTCCTTTGTAGTGTAGATACCTGCATAGATTTCCGAACACGAGCAGTTAATTGCCGGTGCAGAACCGCCATTGTACGTATATGTAAAGTAAGTCATCGGGTCAGAATACATCTTGCACGGCCAACCACTCATAAGTGTATCACATATTCCGAAGTGGAGGTGATTACCGGAGGACTGACCGGTACTTCCGACACTTCCGATAACATCTCCGGCAGAGACACTCTGTCCTGCTGAAACCGAAACGGCTGAACAGTGAGCATAGAAAGTGTAAACACCGAGGTCGGGGTGCTGAAGAATGACCATGTATCCATAAGCGTCCATCCAGTCAGCAGCGACACAGCTTCCCGAATAAGCTGCATAGATATTAGCGCCGTAATCGGCTTCAATATCAATAGCGTTGTGGTAGCCGGACGCATCGTTCTGATTTCTGCGTTCGTCGAAACCTGTAGTAATATTCCTGTACTCGCCGTCAACAGGCCATGTTCCTGTAGTTGCAGCAAAGGTGTCATACCTGCCGGAAACTATCCCGGGTGCTGTAAGCAGCATAGTCAGCGACATTGCCGCAGAAGCGAATTTTTTAATTATCCTTTTCATAATAAACTCCTTAATCATCATTATGGGCAGTATCGCCCGCATACATACCATACTATCACATTTATCCTAAAATGTCAAATTTAAAGAAAAAGCCGGAACTGAAAATCAGTTCCGGCTTTAGAAATTATTTCTTTTTCTTGTTTTTATTTCTGGTGTTTGAATTGTTAGGATTGTTCTGCTTGGGAGTTTCCTTTACCGGTTCATTTTCGGTCTCAGTTTCGGTCTCTTCAGCAGCTTCTTCAACAGCATCAATAACATCCTCTGCGTCATCATCGCCGTCGCCGTTTTCAGCAGACTTTACTGCTGCGAGTGCTTTTCTCTTCTTGTTATCCTGAACAAGCGCTTCAATGAATGCAACTGCGAAGAATACGAGGAATGCAACTGCTTCAAGTGCAACGAGCGGATTTTTAGCATTGTCAATAACAAGACTGAGTTTGCTTGAAACTGTGCTTGAAGCAGGAACGAGAACTGTATATGCATTTCCGTATGTTACATTTTTGTAGTAATCATCAGAAGTTGCCTTAACGAGTTCAACGAGGTTGGTTATCTTTGTATTTACAGATTCAAGACTTGTTTCAACCTTTTCAGTGAGTTCATTTGAACCTACAGGATTATTCTGAAGAGCTTCCTGTCTCTCCTTATAGTACTCAATTCTCTGCTTTGTATTTGCAAGTGATGAAGCAATGTTATTCTTTGCCTGTATCATCTTATCATACTGCTCAGAAGCGATGCTTGACTGTGTATTTGTATCATCAGTACCATTTCCGAAGATCATGATCTGATCCTTCTGGTAGCTTGCGATAGAAGCATCATATGAAGCAAGTTCCTCTTCGTATGCAGCCTGTTCACGGTTCATAGCCTTGATCCTGTACTCATAGTAAGCAAGAGCCTGATCCTTATCCTTTGTAAGGTTGTTTACACTTACATATGAAGATATCTTATCGAGGTCAATACTCTGTACAGTGTCGATAGCCTCATAGAGGTCGTCAAACGTATAACCGGTTTCAGCAGAACGAAAACGAGTCTTGTCCTCATTTGAGAGCTGCTTTACGTATCTCTTGAGTGTACCGAGGCTGTCTGAGAAAACGTCAACAGCTTCGGAATAATCATATTCCTTATAGTCGATAGCAGCAACAGCGCTTCCGAGTGACTCATTGTAGCCGTAAGTTTTATAGAAATAAGTCTCATACTGATTTAGTATTTCGTTAAGAACGCTTACAGCCTCTTTATCTGTGAGGTTTGTATTATTGTAATCAAAATAAACGTAATACTGTGTTGGGAAATATGCTGTATCGAGAATCTTTTCTACAGCCTGAATACCGCCGCCTGAATTGCTTTCAAGGAAGCTCTCATACTTGGTGATCCTCTCAGCAGCATCTTGAGGTACAATACCCTTGAAAGTGATGCCCTGACGAATACTTTCAAGTTCTTCCTTATCAATATCAAGCTCCTCCATAGCATCACTGATAACAGAAGGATCTTTTATAGTATTTACGTCAAGCTTTCTTCCGTCGGGAGCAAGACCCTTCTCAATACCCGAGTAAGAGAAACTTACAAGAGCTGAAAGTGCAGGCTTGTTTACATGAGTTGTAACAGCAGCATATCCGAATGATACAACAACAAAGAACACTGCCGCAACTATCCAAACGAAAAGGTATTTTTTAAGCTTTTTTATGACCGTGGAAATAGATACTACTACTTCATCTGCCTTATCTTCCTGATTTTTTATCGTAATATTAAGATTACGATCTTCTTTTTTAGCCATTGTTTCCTCCTGAATATTCAAATATTTACAACAAGATATAATAATCCGTCACCTTATAATAATATCACTGAGGCGAAAAAAAGTCAACAGTTCTCTGATAATTTCAAAAAGTTCCCAAATATCAACAAAGCCTCCGGATAATCGGAGGCTTTTTTTGAAAAAAAGTACAAAAAGGAATATTATACGAAAAACAGGTCTTTTATCTCGATATTGCCCTTTCCGGCATATGTTATAGTTACATCAAATCTGCCGCTGCAATTTTCCGCCGGAACGGTGATATCGGTCCATTCAGAAGCAGAAACTATGTCAGCTGACTTGCCGTTTATGGTCACCTTTCCGCAGCCTTCACCGCGGTAAGAAATGCCTATACTTCTGGCATTTCCTGAGAAATATCTGAACCTGATAAGGGTACCGTCTGATATCTCACCGATGAAGCGTTCGGTAATACCGTCAGCAGTCTTATGGGTAACATTCGGGAAGCTGTGGGTGAAAATCTTATTTGAGCCATGAGGCATATCGCCGTTTGTGATATGGCAGGCAATAACAGCGGGATAACGTCCTTCTGCACGGAGAGGACCGCCGTTGAGTCCGCAGCTTGTTATCTCTACCTGTTTTATGCTTCCGTCGGGAGAAATAGTTATCGGCTCGGCACACGCCTGACGGCTGTAATCGGACTTATGTGTAAGACGGTGGAAAAATACGTACCACTGACCGTTTATCTCAATTATACTGCCGTGAGTAGTACCGGTCATATTCATTCTTGTGTCGTCAGTTACACCATTTACACCGACGTCTCCATTTGAAACTATAGTGCCGCGGAAAGTAAAGTCTCTGTCGGGGAAGTCGCTTACAGCATAGCAGAGTTCGTGATTTTTCTGCGATGAATAGATGAAATAATACTTGTCTCCGACCTTTCGCATAGAGCTTGCCTCGAAGAATTCGTGTCCGCCGAAGTCGGATTCATAGGGGATTATGTGGTGTGCCTCTTCCTTTACAGTGAGCATATCGTCCTCAAGCGTAACAACACTCGGACCGCTGATATTATCGGGATAAGAGAGAATCTCCTCGGGAGTTTTGCCGAAGCGTTCAACAGTTTCGTCCATTTTAGCTTTATCAGCGAGAAGCTCTTCCGCAGATTCCTCCATATACTGAGTACCATAGTAAATACGGATAGTGCCGTTGTCATTGAATGCGCAGGGGTCGAAGCACACATACTTCTGCATAGGCGAACCGTCGGGATTGCGTACAAAGCCTATATACTCGTATTTTCCGGCAGGCGAGTCAGCAACTGCAACGCTTATAGGTCCATAATATCCACCCTGACCGAAGTCACCGGACATACAATAGTATAAATAGTATCTGCCGTCATTGCCCTGAACCACATCAGGCGCATACATATACGGACGCTTGCTGTAGTCGGGGTCTTGCTCCGCGCGGTATATAACTCCGTCGCACCGCCAGTCAGTGAGGTCGTTCACAGGAGCGGAATAAACTGTATAATCGCCCATACAGAATGTTCTTCCGCCTTCAAAATCGTGTGAACCGTAGAGGTACACCCTGTCGCCGAAGATGTGAGGTTCACCGTCGGGGATATAGGTATCGAGTGGCAGAAAAGGATTATAAGCCTGCTTTTTCATAGTATAACTCCTTTGTTTTCGTTATAATAAAAGAGCGGAAAAATGTGACCCGTCAGCCGGTTAAGCTGAGGGATTACAACATTTCCCGCCCATAACTTGTCATTTTCTTATAGTATGAACATTCTCAGACAGCATGACCATTAGCCTTGATAACTTCAACAACGCTGTTAACGTATTTGCGGCAGGTCGCCTCGTCCTCAGCCTCTACCATAACTCTTACGAGCGGCTCAGTACCGCTCTCACGAACGAGGATACGTCCGGTAGTGCCGAGTTCTTCCGAAACCTTTGCGACGATAGCCTGAACATCAGGGTCTGACTGAGCAGCCTTCTTGTCCTTTACGCGAACATTCTCAAGCACCTGAGGATATACCACGAACGGAGCAGCAAGCTCACTGAGCTTCTTCTCGCGTGACATTATTACCTGCATTATCTTGAGACTTGTAAGGATTCCGTCGCCTGTTGAAGCGTACTTAGAGAAGATGATGTGACCGGACTGCTCGCCGCCGAGGCAGCATCCGTGCTCCTTCATGTACTCATAAACGTACTTATCGCCTACAGCAGTTTTAGCGTAGTCGATACCTATTTCATCGAAAGCCTTGAAGAGTCCGAAGTTAGACATAACTGTAGCAACAACGGTATTATTGACGAGCTTTCCGCGCTCCTTCATATATCTGCCGTAGATATAGAGGATATGGTCGCCGGAAATAAGATTTCCCTTTTCGTCAACACAGAGACAGCGGTCAGCGTCACCGTCATAAGCGAAACCTGCGTCGAGACCGTTCTCAACGACATATTTCTGAAGAACTTCGATATGAGTCGAGCCTGCATTATCGTTGATATTGATGCCGTTAGGTTCAGCGTTGATAACATGAGTTTCCGCGCCGAGAGCGTCAAAAACAGCCTTTGCGATATTCCATGAAGCACCATTAGCGCAGTCGAGACCTATCTTCATGCCTCTGAAAGAGTACATGCCAAGAGAGATGAGGTAGCCGATATAGCGGTTTCTGCCGGAAACGTAGTCAACTGAGCGTCCGATTTTCTCACCCTTAGCGAATGGGAGTTCTTTCCACTCCTGACCGAAGGCATTGAGATTTCCGTCAAGATAAGCCTCAACGAGTTCAATGACCTCGTCCTCCATTTTCTCACCGTTGCCGTTGATGAGTTTAAGACCGTTATCGTGGTAGGGGTTATGGCTTGCCGATATCATGATAGCGCAGTCGAAACCGTCAACTCTTGAAACGTAGGCAACAGAGGGAGTAGTTGTTACGTGGAGGAGGTAAGCGTCAGCACCGGAAGCCGTAAGACCGCCAACGAGTGAATATTCAAACATATAGCTGGAGCGGCGTGTGTCCTTACCGATAACGATACGTGCGGGAGTATCGTCACCCTTGCGTCTTTTGAGTTCGCCGTAATACCAGCCGATAAATCTGCCGACCTTGAAAGCATGGTCAGCTGTAAGATTTTCATTGGCAGTGCCTCTGAAACCGTCTGTGCCGAAATATTTGCCCATAATATTTATCTCCTTAGAAATATTGCAATAACTATGGCACTGCTGCTGATTATCCCATGTACTATTATATCATAGGATAATTGATACAGTCAATATCATAGATTGCTGAATACCGCGATGTCTAACTGATAATTGCGGAATTTTGATATGTATTATTATGCGGGTATGGTATATAAAATGCATAAGCCGCTATATTAGAGTATAGCACTATAATCAGATATTGTCAAACATAAAAACGGCGTAGGCTGTATAAAAGGATAGGGTGTGCCGATTCAGAATTATGCAAAATGACGAAAATGAATAAAAGCCTTGACATTGGGTGATAATAGTGGTAAATTAATATTAGCACTCGGAGACAGAGAGTGCTAAACAGTGCCGGACATCATCTGACCGGTATATGAAAGGTTGTGTTTTTCGTGGACGACAGAAAGCTTAAAGTTCTTGCTGCTGTAGTTGACGAATATATCAGGACCGGCGAGCCTGTCGGCTCAAAGACTATATCACAGCTCGGGCATATCAAGGCTTCTTCTGCTACTATCAGAAACGATATGGCAATGCTTGAACAGCTCGGCTACCTCGAACAGCCTCATACGTCCGCAGGCAGAATACCTACCTACCTCGGATACCGCCTTTATATCGACGAACTTATGACCCTCCCTGAACTCTCAGATGAGGAAAAGAAAATGCTCGATGAAAGGCTCGGCGGAGACGATACTCCCGAGGAACTGCTGATACAGAATGCCGCATCTGCTCTGACTGAGCTGACTCACTGCGCCGCTGTAGTCGCAAATTCAGCACCGCGCTTCTCGGTTATATCGAAAGTCGAAGTGATACCAACAGGAAAGCGCCTTTACGTTATCCTGCTGATAACGTCAAACGGAAGCATAAAGAATAAAGCTTGCAGACTTGAGTTCGACCTCAGCCATGAACAGCTCGATTTCTTTACCAAATATATAGATGAGAACCTCAGCGGTATTTCCGTTGACGACCTCTCAGAGGAAATGCTCGATAAGATGATAGCCGCCGTATCCGCGTATATGGTGACGCTCTCACCACTCGTCAAGGGCATATGCGAGCTTTCAGAAGATCTGAGGCATCAGGAACTCACAGTCAGCGGCGGAGAAAAGCTTCTCTCCTGCGACGAGCTCGATAAAACGGAAGTTGTCCGATTTATCGAGCATAAGCACGAACTTACCGACTTGCTTGAAGATTCATTCAGCGGTATACAAGTAAAGTTCGGCGCAGGCGGTAATTTCGCTATCGGCAATTCGAGCATGATAGTCTCAAAATACCGCAGAAACGGCGAAGAAGCCGGTTCTCTCGGCATTATCGGTCCGATGAGAGTTGACTATAAAAAGATAATTCCCTACATCGAATACCTGACAGGAAAGATATCAGACCGTATGTCAGGCGATGATGAGAATACATTTGCGGGAACGGATATTAACACATCACCGGACTCGTAGAAAGGAGCAGACATAAGTGGAAGAAAACATCAAGAACAATGAACTTCCCGAAGAAGAAAACGTGCCCGCGGAGGAGTTGACTCCCGAAGAGGAGTGCAGTGCGGAGGATTCACTCGATGAAGACGACGCAGCAAGCGAATACAACGACACCGCAAATGAGTACGCAGCTCTTGAAGAGCAGCTTTCGGAAGCAAATGATAAATATCTCAGACTCTTCGCTGAATACGATAACTACAGAAAGAGAACCGCAAGAGAAAAAGCTGATACCTATTCTAATGCGTCAGCTAAATGTATCGAGAACCTTCTCCCTGTTATCGACAGCTTTGAGCGTTCACTCGAATTCGAGTGCAGCGATGAGAATTTCAAAAACGGCATGAGCATGATATTCGGACAGATAAAGGAGTTCCTCACAAAGATGAACGTAACCGAACTTGAAGCCCTCGGCGCAGAGTTCGACCCGAATTTCCACAATGCTATCCAGCAGCTCGACGGAACAGATTACGCAAGCAATCACGTTTGTCAGGTGTTCCAGAAAGGCTATATGATGGGCGATAAGCTCATACGTCCCGCAATGGTAGCGGTAGCGGTATAAAACCAATAAACTTTATGATTTCTATTTAGGAGGAATATATTATGGCAAAGATAATCGGAATCGACCTTGGTACTACAAACTCCTGCGTAGCCGTTATGGAAGGCGGTAACGCAGTCGTTATCCCTAACAGCGAAGGCGCAAGAACCACACCTTCCGTTGTCGCTTTTACAAACAGCGGTGAGCGTCTCGTAGGTCAGGTAGCAAAGAGACAGGCTATCACAAACCACGACAGAACAGTTGCCTCCATCAAGAGACACATGGGTTCAAATTATAAGGTATCTATCGACGGCAAGAACTACACTCCTCAGGAAATTTCAGCTATGATCCTTCAGAAGCTCAAGGCTGACGCTGAGGCTTACCTCGGTGAGACAGTTTCAGAGGCTGTTATCACAGTTCCTGCTTACTTCACAGATGCTCAGAGACAGGCTACTAAGGACGCAGGTCAGATCGCAGGTCTCAACGTAAGACGTATCATCAACGAGCCTACTGCTGCTGCTCTTTCCTACGGTATCGACAAGGAAGAAGAACAGACAGTTATGGTTTACGACCTCGGCGGCGGTACATTCGATGTATCCATCATCGAGATGGGTGAAGACGTTCAGCAGGTTCTTGCTACAGCAGGTAACAACCATCTCGGCGGTGACGACTTCGATCAGCGTATCATCGACTGGATGATCGAAGAGTTCAAGAAAACCGAGGGTGTTGACCTCTCACAGGATAAGATGGCTGCTCAGAGACTCAAGGACGCAGCTGAAAAGTCCAAGATCGAGCTCTCATCTACTACAACTTCAAACATCAACATTCCTTTCATCACTGTTGATGCATCAGGTACTCCTAAGCACCTCGACCTCACACTTACACAGGCTAAGTTCAACGAACTCACAGCTGACCTCGTTGAGGCTACAATGGGACCTGTAAGACAGGCTCTCAATGACAGCGGACTCAACATCTCCGAGATCAACAAGGTGCTCATGGTCGGCGGTTCTTCAAGAATCCCCGCAGTTCAGGAAGCTGTTAAGAAGCTCATCGGCAAGGATCCCTTCAAGGGCATCAACCCTGACGAGTGTGTAGCTCTCGGTGCTGCATATCAGGGCGGCGTTCTCGGCGGCGAAGTTAAGAACGGTCTCCTCCTCCTCGACGTTACTCCGCTTTCACTCGGTATCGAGACAGCAGGCGGCGTTTGCACAAAAATGATCGAGAGAAATACTACT
>CADAYP010000049.1:0-9016 GCA_902792235.1 Ruminococcus flavefaciens | reverse complement strand
TGAGTCATTCGGCTACAACGAGGATCAGATCGTTTCTTCTGACGTTATCGGCATGAGATTCGGTTCACTCTTCGATGCTACTCAGACAATGGTTTCCGAAATCGGCGACGGCCTCTACGAGGTTCAGGTTGTTTCTTGGTACGACAACGAGAATTCTTACACATCTCAGATGGTAAGAACTATCAAGTACTTCGCAGAGCTCGGCTAATAGCTGAAAGATTGCATATTTTAAGGCGGTTCACTACGAACCGCCTTTTACTTTATCCGCAGATTTGTGACACGATATTCCTTGACATATCGCCGCTGATATGGTATAATAAATTTAAATATGTAACTTCACTTTACGGCATGGAGGTATGCATGGACGTTCTTATTAAACCCTCCGTTCTCAACGGCAGACTCGATATTCCCGCATCTAAAAGCTGCGCTCACCGCGCTCTCATATGTGCGGCTCTCGCTGACGGCGTTTCAGTCGTGAGCGGTGTCACTTTTTCTAAAGATATTCACGCAACTATCAGTTCAATGAAGGCTCTCGGCGCTGATTTCAGCGTAAACGGCGACGTTGTTACTGTTCACGGCATAAGCGGTAAGGTCAGCGGACAAGCTGATATCGATTGCTGTGAAAGCGGTTCAACCCTCCGTTTTGTTATGCCTATTGCTGCTGCTCTCGGCTTTGATTCTGTTTTCCGCGGACAAGGAAGACTCCCCGAGCGCCCTATAGACATTTACAAACGTGAACTCTCAAAGCATGGCATCAGATTTGTCACCGATTCTATGCCTTATGAATTGTCAGGCAGACTGACTGGCGGCATATACGAGATCGAAGGCAATGTCTCTTCTCAGTTCATTACAGGACTCCTCTTCGCTCTTCCTCTTGTTGAAGGCGATTCAGAAATAGTCCTCACCTCTCACCTCGAATCGCGTCCGTATGTCGATATAACTCTCGATATTCTCAAACGTTCAGGTATCATAGTTACTGAAAGTGACAATGTATTCCACATAAAAGGCGGTCAGAAGTACCTTCCCCATGACGAAAAAGTCGAAGGTGACTACTCTCAGGCGGCTTTCTTCTATGTTGCTAATGCCCTTGGTTCCGATGTCAGGATAGGTAACCTCCTGCCGGAAAGTTCACAGGGCGACAAGGCTATCATTGATATCATTTCGGATTCTGTATCAAACGGTACTATTAAAGGCTATTCAGCAGACTGCTCAGATATTCCTGACCTTGTTCCTATTCTTTCAGTCCTCGGAGCTTATGGTACTGAAAAGTCCGTGATATTCAACGCCGAACGCCTCCGCATTAAAGAAAGTGACCGTCTTGCCGCTTGCGCTGATATGCTCGGACGACTCGGCGGAGATGTCAGAGTTACCGCCGACGGACTCGAAATCACCCCTACCGGCGGACTTTCAGGCGGTGAAGTCGACGGTTTCGGCGACCATAGAATCGTTATGGCTGCTGCCATTGCCGCCCTCAACTGCCGCGGAGATGTCATCATCAGAGGTGCAGAAGCCGCTGAAAAATCGTACCCCGACTTTTTCAGAGATTACAGCAGACTTGGAGGTATTGTAAATGTCATCGATATGGAATAACAGGATATCAATTTCATTCTTTGGCGAGGCTGACGGTCCGGCTATCGGCGTCACTATCGACAACCTCCCGCCCGGTGAATTTATAGACCCGGACGAGATACGCCGCTTCATGGACAGAAGAACTCCCAAGTCATGCAGAGATATCAATACTAAAAGAACTCCTTCTCCGCGTATTATGTCGGGTATTCTCAACGACAGAACTTCCGGTGGTCCGCTGTGTGCGTTCATTCAGAACGTCGATGCCGCTCCTTCGGATAACAAGTCTAACGTTTCACGTCTCGCAATGCCGGGTCATGCCGATTACACAGGTGCACTCCGCTACAGAGGCTACAACGATGTAAAAAGCCGTGTGGATATGTCAGAACGTCTTACAGCTCCACTTGTTTTCGCCGGTGCTGTATGTGCTCAGATACTCGAACGCCGCGGTATCTTTACAGGTGCACACGTATACCAGATACATAATATCAAGGATAACCCTTATGATAAAGTCAAGCTCGACAGAGACGCTGTTCTGAGCGTAAGATACAAGGACTTCCCCGTTATCAACGACCGCAAAGGCTGGCTTATGCTTGAGGATATGGCTCACGCTAAAGAAGCCGGCGAGTCGCTCGGCGGAATCGTTGAGTGTGCCGCTGTAAACGTTCCGGCAGGTGTCGGCGCTCCCGTTTTTGACGGTATCGAAAACAACATCGCTCAGCTTATTTTTGGTATTCCCGCTGTAAAGGGTCTTGAATTCGGTGCCGGATTCAGTACCGCTAAAATGCTCGGAAGCCAGAATAACGACGATTTTTATGTCGATGAACGCGGTCATGTCCTCACTAAAACAAACAATCACGGCGGTATACTCGGAGGCATTTCATCAGGTATGCCTATTGTACTCAACGTCGCTTTCAAGCCGCTTGCAAATGAGGGCATTGGCGGTATCGGAGATACCTGCATAGTTCCGAGGATAGTGCCCTGTGTTGAGTCTGCCGTAAATATTGCTCTGCTTTCAAATATGCTCGATTATCCGGGCTTCTGCTGAGGTGATTTTATGCAAGATGAGAACATTTTCAAGATGTCGGAAATGGCTGACACCGAAATCAAGGACGTTCCTACTCTGAATATCCTTGTATGCTATCTGCTTTATAAAATCGACAGACCTGTCGGTAAGGAACACCTTTACGACATCGTCATTAATACCGGTGTTATCAATTACTTCTACTACCAGGACTCGATAGATTATCTGCTCAAAAACGGTCTTATCGGTGAAGAAACCGACGAACAAGGTCTTGAATGCTATACGCTTCTGCCTAAGGGAGTTGCCTGTGCGCGTGAACTAAAAAAATATGCACCCAAGTCCTACCGCGATAAACTCGTTCTCGCCGCTCTCAGGTACTTTGCCCGACTAAAATTCGAGCAGGAGATAAAAATTGAGTACATACCGGTCGAGAATGGGTGCTATACCCATATCCGCTGCCTCGATACCAAAAACGACCTCATGGACCTGAAACTTTTCGCTCCCGATATGGGTCAGGCTAAGCTCATAGGCGAAAAAATTATGCTGAATCCGGCTGGATTCTACGGCAAGGTAATTGAGCTCGCACTTTCCAATGAGGAGATTCCGTATGACCTTACAGATAATTAATGCTGCCGCTGACACGTCTCCCCTACCGACATGGCTCGCAATTACTCTGATAGTCCTACTGTTCATCGTATGTTCAGTCGTGTCGGCTTATCTGGCTTACAAAGTCCGTACAGCACAGTTAAAAAGGCTCAGGGAAACAAATACTGATAACCGAAGAAAGGAACTCCCCGATGATAAAATCTAAAATCTTCGCAGCCGCAGTGTCAGCAGCAGTTGTTTTTTCATCTGTTCCTATGTACTCTGCCGCTGATGATAAAACTACCCATACGGTCACTATAATCGGCTTTGACGGAAAAACTGTAACTACTATGACCGTCCCCGACGGCGGTAAACTCGACCTGAGTACCTTCGATACCTCCATTTTTGAAAGACACGTCGACAAGTATACTCAGATAGGCTTCAGCTCATGGAGTAAGTACCCCGATAAGGTCACGGAGGATATTAGTGTATACGCACTTTACAAAATGCGAACTCTTTCTCTCGATAAAATCCCCCTTAAAACTGAGTACGCTCTCAAATCAGGCAATATCGACCTTACCGGTCTTGAAGTTTCTATTACTTCACATACTCAGCTCCCTGAACAAGACGAATCAGGCGCTTTTAAGGTCAGTAAAGAAGTCGTAAACATCGAAGAATTCTGTACCACTGAACCGAAAGACCTCGCTTCTGCATTTGAAAAAAGCTCATCTGCCGAAGTCAAAATTTATCCCATCGACACTAAAATGCCCATATACACTTACAATATCAGCTACTACCCTCAGCTCGGTGACGTTAATATGGACGGTAAAATTGATTCTACCGATGCGTCAGAAGTTCTGACGTTCTACGCTATGTTATCAACAGGTCATACTCCCGACTTCAAGGACGATCAGAAGCGCAGATGCAATGTAGATCACAACAATACTATCGATTCAAAGGACGCAACTGAGATCCTTTCTCATTATTCAAAAATGTCAACCGGCGGTTCTGCTGAATGGGACGTGAAGAAATAATTTTTTTCATTTTCTATTGCAAATTCATGAAAAATGTTGTATAATTATTCTATAATGCGTTTCGCAATAACTTTTAAGGAGATTGATCATCATGTATAACGATCTTATGGATTCAATCGGATTCGTATCCAATTATGACCCCGCTGTCGGCGAAGCTATGGGTAAAGAGCTCGCTCGTCAGCAGAGAAATCTCGAACTCATCGCTAGTGAGAATATCGTTTCTCCCGCTGTTATGGCTGCTATGGGAAGCGTTCTTACAAATAAATACGCTGAAGGCTATCCCGGAAAGAGATACTACGGCGGATGTCAGTGCGTTGATGAGGTTGAGACTATCGCTATCGAGAGAGCTTGCAAGCTCTTCGGTGCAAAGTACGCTAACGTTCAGCCCCACTCAGGTGCTCAGGCTAACACTGCCGTTTATTTCGCCCTTCTTCAGCCCGGCGACACTGTTCTCGGTATGAGCCTTGCAGACGGCGGTCACCTCACTCACGGTTCACCCGTTAATATCTCAGGTAAATTCTTTAACTTCGTTTCCTACGGTCTTGACGATGAAACCGAAACTATCAACTACGATGAGGTCTACAAGCTCGCAAACAAGAATAAGCCTAAGCTCATCGTTGCAGGTGCTTCTGCTTATCCCCGCACTCTCGATTTCAAGCGTCTCTCTGAGATAGCAAGAGCTGTCGGTGCTCTTCTTATGGTCGATATGGCTCACATTGCAGGTCTCGTTGCTGCTGGCTGCCACGAGTCTCCGGTCCCCTACGCTGACATCGTTACTACTACTACTCACAAAACTCTCCGCGGACCAAGAGGCGGTCTTATCCTCACTAACAACGAGTTCCTCGCTAAGAAGATAAATTCTGCTATATTCCCCGGTACACAGGGTGGTCCTCTCATGCACACTATCGCTGCTAAGGCTGTCTGCTTCGGCGAAGCTCTCAAGCCTGAGTTCAAAGACTACCAGCAGAGAATAGTTGCTAATGCAAAGGCTCTCTCAGAAGGTCTCCTCAAGAGAGGCTTCAACCTCGTTTCAGGCGGTACTGATAACCACCTCATGCTCGTTGACCTCCGTCCTTTCAATATCACCGGTAAAGAGCTTGAGCACAGACTTGATGAGGTTTACATCACCGTTAACAAGAACGCTATCCACAATGACCCTGAGAAGCCTTTCGTAACAAGCGGTATCAGAATCGGTACACCTGCTGTTACTACAAGAGGTCTCGGTGTCGAGGAAATGGAGAAGATCGCTGAGTACATCTACCTCTGCGCTACTGATTTCGAGAACAAGGCTGACGAGATCCGTGCAGGCGTAAATGCTATCTGTGAGAAATTCCCCCTCTACAAGTAATAATAATCCTAAGGGACGGACAAGCTGTCTGTCCCTTTTTTTCGGAGGATATACATGACCGAACAGGATAAAGCCATGCAGATTCAGACAACTCTTAACAAAACGTATGCTTACTTTCACGCAGTACTAAGCAGTCTGCTTTCGGCTATCTTTCTGCTTTTCGTGTTATTTGTCTTTTTTTCAATGACAAATACCGGCATTGACACGAAAACAGACCTTCCAGCTGACCCTGACCTGAAAACGTCCTTATTAATGGGTATGATAGCAGCCGAAGCATTTGTTCTGTTTCTCATTTCAGCAAGAGCGTGGTACAAACGGATAAAAGCTCTCGATAAAAAATTAGCGACAGTAATAGTATCGCTGATAGTATATACCGTATTATTGCCGGTACTTGGCTATTTATCGCTTGTTTTCTTTACAGGCTTAATGATGATGATTTAGGAGGTCTTATGGAAATTTCTTATATTCACGAACCGACCGACCTCCAGTGCGGTCAGGCTGTACTCGCGATGATACTCGGCACTACTGCTGAAGAGGTCTGCCGGCAGCTCAATAATTACCGTGAGACCAATCTCCGTGAAATGAAAGATACACTCAGAAATGCGGGATTTATCGTGTCGGACACGAGAGTCCCATTCACGAGTAAAACGGAGCTTCCGTCTCTTTGTATGCTTAGCCTCGAAACACCGCGCTGCTGGCACTGGTCACTATACTTCAACGGAATTATTTATGACCCCGAACACGGTGTAATGGGCGACCTTCCCGCCTCAAACCGCCGGTATTACTGGAAAATCTCAAACTCAAAGGAGGAGTAAAAATGGCTGCACCACTTGCAGACAAAATACGTCCAAAAACTCTCGCAGATGTTGTAGGTCAGGAACATATCCTCGCTGACGGTAAACCGCTCAGACGAATCATCGAAAGCGGAAATGTACCAAACATGATTTTCTACGGACCCTCGGGAGTCGGCAAGACCACCGTAGCTCGAATCATAGCCGAAAACTGTGGAATGTCGCTTTATAAACTCAACGGCACTAACGCTTCTCTCGCTGATATCAAGGACGTTGTCGCGGATATCGGCACATTCGGCAGTGAAAACGGTATTCTGCTATATCTTGACGAGATACAGTACCTGAACAAAAAGCAGCAGCAGAGTCTGCTCGAATACATCGAAAACGGCGATATTACGCTAATTGCGTCCACGACTGAAAATCCTTATTTTGCTATCTTCAACGCTGTGATAAGCCGAAGCACCGTCTTTGAGTTCAAGCCTGTAACAGCTGAACAGCTTAAACCCGCTATTCGCCGCGCTTTTAATATGCTCGCCGACGAAAACGGTTACTCTGTCAATGTTACCGATGAAATAATTGAGAAAATCGCGTTCAGCTGCGGCGGCGACGTTCGTAAGGCGATAAATACTGCCGAACTTGCGGTCATGTGCGGTGAAATGTCCGACGGCGCAGTCACAATCACCGATTCGTCGCTCGATATTCTCGCCCAGCGCAGTAATATGCGTTACGACCGTGACGGCGACCAGCACTACGATATTCTGTCTGCATTTCATAAGTCTGTACGCGGTTCTGACGAAAATGCCGCCCTTCACTATGCTGCACGATTGATAGAGGCTGGTGACATAATCTCACTTTGCCGCCGTATGCTTTGTATTGCGAGTGAAGACGTCGGTCTCGCCTACCCTATGGCTGTTCCGATCGTTAAAGCGTGTGTTGATTCGGCACTTCAGCTGGGTCTGCCGGAAGCTAAACTACCTATTGCAGAGGCTATAATCCTTATGGCGACGGCACCTAAATCGAACAGTGCTGTAATGGCTATCGACGCTGCCCTCGAAGACGTTAAGTCCTGTGATGCACTCGATTTTCCGCGTCACTTGCAGAACAAGCACTTTGACGGCAAGGGAGCAAAGGTCATCGGTCAGCACTACCTCTATCCTCATGATTTCCCGAATCACTACGTTCGTCAGCAGTACCTTCCTGATGCACTCAAAGACCGTAAATACTACGAATTCGGTGCAAACAAGCAAGAACAGGCAGCACTGATGTACCGAAAAAAAATCATGTCCGAATCTGAATAACAAAAAGCCCCGAGAGACCTTCGGGGCTTACTCTTATTCAATTTTTAAGCGACTTTCATCACTTAGCTTTATAACCTGTGGGACTCACTCCCTCTCGTTTAAGGATTTTTATTATACCTGAAATCTTTCATTATATCACATACTTTCAAGTAATTTTTTTAAAGTTCACTCCATGGGACTGTACCTCCGGACAGAAGTTACATGAACTGCATTCAGTCCATATTAATTACTCATTTAGTATCAGATCATTTTCTCATTGGACTCAACCTTTTCTTCAAAAGTTAATACATATATATCTAAAGACTCATGGTCGAAGTTTCAGATAATCCTGTATCCAAATCGAACTTAGTCATGAAACCATTTCGTCTTTACAGCCATACGTCTGCGTTGTGAACCGATCATATAATTCGTAGCTTCTAAACTATGGAACAAGTCTCACGCGACCTATATTCCCACTTTATGGATCCGTTCACTCAGCAAGTCCGCCGGTTTCACGCTGTGATCCTATCGTCTCTTCCATCGGACTCACTCTCCTTTCCGCTTATTTTCATTTACATTGAGGCGTTCGCCTCAGACCAAGTAAATTTAGCTCTTGAAGTATTTTTTCTTTACTCCTCTTCCTTGATTATTAGTTTACCACAACTTTTAGTAAATGTCAATAGTAATCATTCAAATTTTAGTGTATTTACAGTAAAATTGTCATATCGTACAAAGCAAAGACTTCATATTACAGCAATTCTACCAAATAAGAAATTGTATTAATTTTCCGCTTGCATATTTCTGCAATATAGTGTATAATATTTATATCAAATGGCGTAATGCCGGAACGGAGATAACTATGTCAGAAATGAACGAATACACACCTGAGCTCTTCGAGCTTATTGATGAAAACGGCAACAAGAAACAGTTTGAACTCATCGATGCAGCTGAAGTACGCGGTGAACAGTACTTCGCTATGATTCCAGCTATCGAGGACGACGATTACCTCAATGCCGACTGCGACCTTGTAATTCTGAAGTCTATCGAAGAAAACGGCGAGGAGATTCTTGCTTCAATAGATGATGACGACGAGTTTGAAGTTGTGTCAGCATTCTTCCTTGAACGTATGGAAGAGGCATTAAATAGCTTTGAAGATGACGAGGAATAAATTTTTACATTTTACATAAAAAAGGTATTGATTTTTTGAATCGTATGTGTTATAATATATACAACAGATAAAGATTTCTGCCTTGTTCGAGTTAATATAGTTTTTATAATCCAACACTTCTAATTAGGGAATTCGACTCCTGCTGTGGATTGCAGACCTCCCGCTTGCGGACGAAGGGAGCGTGAAGCTTCAGGGCGTTTACCCACCTGCTTCGTGCGGGTTT
>CADAYP010000048.1:0-9482 GCA_902792235.1 Ruminococcus flavefaciens | reverse complement strand
CCTTGACATACGTCAGTATGCCTGCGGAATTTCTATACAATCTGACGAAAAATCTGTCGGCGCATCTCCAGCACAAGCTTTGTGCGGTATTGCCTTAATTATTCTTCAGTGTGACTTTACCGCTGAATCCGTCACCTGATATTTCAGGGACTTCGGCTGTGCCGTTTTTGAGCAGACTGCCGAGGACGGTAACTATATCACATTTGCCGGTCAGACTGTGTTTCTGTGCGGCACGGACAGCTCCCTCAAGTTCCTCCGGTGTGCGTTCATTCAGCAGTTTTTCTCCGGATATATCGCTTTCGGCGACGATACATTCCGGCGATACTTTCCATTCGCTGAGGATATATGTGAGTACGTCTGCACAGCTTTCACTGTCGATGACAATGAGTTCTGTATAACCGGTAAAAATCTCCTTGCCTGTGCGGAGTTCCGCGGAAGTTTTTGCTTCACTGAGACTTCCGGCAGTAACTGTCACATTCTCGTCCGAGAAAAAACTCATGGTGACGCGGTTTCCGTCGACAGCCGCCGCACGCAGATAGTTTTTATCATTTACCTTTCCGTCCGATGCACAGCCGGTCAGTGTGATAAGTGCGGATAATGCCGCGATAAATCTATACTTCACGCTTTTTCATCAGTCCCTTTCGTATGAGATTTTCAGCCGGAGCAGCGATAAGCATTGCGGCAGTGACGGCTGCAAATACAGCAGCATGGTCGGAGATTTTCAGAGGTATGAGTCCGACAGCCGCCATTATTATAAGAGCCGATGTGCAGCGGAATTTTTTCATCTCCGGAAAAGTTATACCTATTAGGTATTCCGCTGCCGAAGCCTGCACCGCTATCGAATATACCGCAAATACGGAAAATACTATCAGGAAAAGCGAGTCTATCCGCTGAACCGGAAACGGCTGTGAGAGCTGAGCTGCGATTGCTGCCGGAAATTCAGAAACGTCCATGATACCGCCTGTCACGAGTACGGCGGTGAGTATCACAAGAGCGGAAATTATCGCTTTGCAGGTGAAGTACATGACGGTGCTGTCGGATAAGTCATCGTCGGTGAAGCTGAGGAGTACCGCAAAGCTTACGCTGCCTCCGCTGAGAGCAAATCCGCGAAGCAATTCACCGGAAAACTGCGAACTGTCCGGCGGTTCGGGCATAGGCGGGTCTGAGTGTATTGCAGCACTTACCACAACTATCGCAATGCAGACTGCTCCGAGTGCGGCAGCGATAACACCCGAACGTGCGAGTGCTTTTATGCCGGAAGATGAAATATATACGCATACGAGCGCGACAAGTCCGGCTACAGCAAGACTTCCCCATATACCGCTGTTTTCGTATGGGATATAGACAACCGTGCTTGCCTGCCGGAGCATTGAAAACAAACTTCCGCCCCATGCAAGTACTCCGGCGAGCAGAAAAAGTCTGACTGCACGGCTGCATGATGCGAGACTCTTTCCGCCTGAGTAAAAATAAACGAGCGGCATTGCTGTGACGAGCTGAAGAATACTTCCGGCGGCAAAGCCTGCGGCTGTTATTGCGGAGATGCCTCCGGATATGCAGAAGAGAGCGAAAACGTCTCCTATCAGCAGCAGTGATACGAGCTGAAACTTAGTTATCCTGTTCATTGTAAGCCTCCACTGTGAAGCCTCGCCGCTGCATTTTTCTCATGCCGAGGCGGAAGGCGGTGTCGCCCATTCCCTGTTTGCGGAAAGGCGAAAAAGGTGCTGTGAATGGGAAACCGTAGTCCTCGGCGGCACATATATTAGTCAGCACTGCACAAGCGAGAAGGCTTATGCCGAAAAGTCCCATTATACCGCCTGCGGCAAGAAATCCGAGGCGGAGAATGGTTATCTGCGGCTGCAAATCGGGAATTGCAAATCCTCCGAGTACTGCGAGGGCAGTAATGGTCAGCAGGGGAGTGCTTACGATTCCGGACTTTACTGCCGCATCACCTATTATGAGTCCGCTTATAATGCTTACCGAGCCGCCGACAGGCTTAGGCAGGCGCACTCCTGCCTCGCGTATGACCTCGTACATCAGCAGTACAAAAAAGGCTTCGGCGAGTATCGGCAGGGGAGCGTTTTTTTCTGCATCGGCAAGCAGAATCAGCATGGTACTGTTGAGAAGCTCCGGATGATACATGACTATCGCCGCGTATACCGCCGGAAGCAGTACTGCTATGAGGAATGCGGCGTACCTCAGCCATCTGCTGAAAACTGCATAATATGGCTTGAAGGCATAGTCGTCGATAGTGTGAAAGCTTTCGCAGAAAAGCCGCGGGATTATTATCGCGTACGGCACTCCGTCCACAAGCACCGCTACACGTCCCTCTATGAGCTTTGAGCAAAGAACGTCCGGACGCTCTGTAACACCGGTCGTGCTGAATATTTCAAAGCTTCGCTTTTCGAGAAAAGGACGGATGTATCCGGTCGTCAGCACCGACTCCGGCTGAGCTTCGCTGAGTGAACGCTTTATCCTGTCAAGGAGTTTTTGAGGTACGCGGTCGCGCATATAGCAAATGCAGATGTCGGTACTGCTCTTGCTGCCCTTTACAGTCAGCTCCATGACGAGCTCAGGACTTTTCAGCCGCCTGCGCAGCATTGACATATTCGTCCTGACCGTTTCAGTGAAGCCTTCATGGCTTCCCATTATATTTCCTTCGCCGGACGGCTCCTGCACCCCTCGCGAAGCGTAACCCTGTACTCCGAATCCGAGAGCATTGTCTGCACCGTCTGCAATGAGCACGGCGAATCCGGAGTTTATCAGCCGGAATAGGGTGTTATAGTCGGTTGCTTTTGGACGGTCACACGAAAGCAGAAGATGCGTGCTGATATAGTTGAAAAGCTCCTCAGCACCGGACTGCTCTGATATTTCCGTGAGCGGAGCAAGTACCATTTCTGCCGCCGTCTGTGTTGACATCATTCCCTCACAGCTGAGCAGACAGCACTTCACTCCGCCGGTCGTGAACTCATTTATAAGCACATCGGACGAGCCGCCGGAGAGCTCTTTTATCATTGCGATATTTGCTTCAAGCTCCGGCAGTATACGGAGATTTCCACATTCTTTTCGGGACATTTTCTCACCTCGGAGATAGTATGCCCGATATTGCGCGTATAATGCGCTAATATGACGGCACGGTTGCAAAATCGGTGCTGACGTGGTAAAATAAACTGAAGGGAGATGATATCATGTACGGCAAAACTGCTACAAACTGCGAGACCTGCACTAACTACGTCTACGATGACGAGTGCGATTGCTACGTATGCCTTGTAGACCTTGACGAGGACGAAATGGCACGCTTCATTCAGGGAAGTAATTATGCCTGTCCATACTACCGTCTTGATGATGAATACGGAGTAGTTCGTCACCAGAACTGACGATGTACTGAAAAAGCGCTCATTATCCGGAAATATTCTGCATATATATTACTGTCCGCAGAATAACAGAAGGAGTGATGCGCTTGAAGATACCACCCGCTCAGCGGGCAGTCGCACTTGGAAGGTATATGGTGGAGAACCAGTCAACAGTCCGGGCTGCCGCAAGGAAGTTCGGCATATCCAAGAGCACGGTACATAAGGACGTCAGCGAGAGACTGAAAAAGGAAGACCCTGTGCTGTACTCGCAGGTGAAGGGGCTGCTTGAGATAAATAAACAGGAAAGACATATCCGCGGCGGACTTGCTACGCGGGAAAAATATCGCGAGATAGCAAAACATAAGCATAATATGTAGGGGCGGAATATATCCGCCCGCTGCAGCGGCATCAAGCCGCATATCTATCTGAAAACAGCAGACTGACAGTGTGTTCCGCTGCATAGCTGTTCATGGGCAGCACCGGCGCATTACTGACGTCAGCCACTTTGCTGCGGCATCTGTCACACTGCTGTTTACTTTTATTCTATGCAGAAAAACTCAAAAAGCGACAAAGAAAATTCTTACAGCGCAATATTTCAATGTTTTAACATTTGTGGCTGAGAGACTGCATATCATCGTGGAACCTTGCTGTTACTTCTGTAGCAATTCTGTAACTTGCCGCAACTGACTTGTATTCAAACCTTGACCTGTCTGTTATTGCAATAGGAGCGGGTATGAGTTATAATAAAATCACAGAAGAGATAAAAGATTCTGTTTGATATAAATACACACCCATAATTCCCCGCATAAGCGGGGGAGCAATTAAAGCCCCCTTATACCTCCGGGCTTTCCATATAACACACCTTTTCAGATTAGAGCGGCTGCCGTGGGAATACTCGCGGCAGCTGCTCTTTTTGTTTTTGTACGAAAAAATTGCTGAAACCCCTTGAAAAAAAATCTGATAGCTGTTATTATTAAAGAAGTATTGCATTTTGAAAGGAAGCTTGAAATGAAAAAAATAATCAGAAAGATAGTATCAGTTTTTCCGAAGCCTATAGAGGAGTTGTACCTCAAATTTGAGGATAAGTGGCTTTATCTCTTTTTCGGTGTCCTTACTACTGTTGTAAGCTTTGCTTCTGCCGGACTTGCAAAGTTTGTGCTTGAGAAGTGGGGCGGATTCGGCGAAGGTTCTGTCAGTGATATAAGTACGGTTTTTTCATGGGTTTGCGCAGTAACGTTTGCGTACCTTACTAATAGAGTGTGGGTATTTGATTCGACGACTAAGGGTGCGAAGAATCTTATAGTTGAAGGCGGAAAATTCTACGGCGGAAGAGTGTTCACTCTTGCAGTGGAATGGGTTATAATGCGTATAGGATATGCTATGATAGGACTGAACTACTGGGTAGTTAAAATACTTGCAAATGTCATAGTCCTCATACTCAATTATGTCATCAGCAAGGTTTTCGTATTCCGCAAGAAAAAAGAGGAAGCAAATGGCTGAGACGATAAAAATCGGAAAAGTTGAAGTCGCTAAAACTGCCGCACTCGCTCCTATGGCTGGAGTTGCTGACAGGGCATACCGCCTCATGTGCAAGGAATTCGGGGCGGCATACGCGGTTAGCGAAATGGTATCGGCTAAGGGAATCTGCTACAGTGACCGCAAAACTGCGGAGCTTTGTACTGTCACTGACGAGGAACGTCCCATGGCGGTGCAGCTGTTTGGTAGTGAACCGGACTTCATGGCGGAAGCTGTCGGGATAGTGCTGGAGTATAAGCCGGATATCATCGATATAAACATGGGGTGTCCGGTACCAAAGGTAGTTGGTACAGGAGCAGGTTCGGCGCTGATGAAGGATATTTCTCTTGCTGCTGACATAACTGCGGCTGCGGTAAAGGCTGCCGGTGAAACTCCGGTTACGGTTAAAATCAGAAGCGGCTGGAACGCTGAAAGTATTAACGCAGTCGAAATGGCAAAAGCTCTCGAAGCTGCCGGTGCTGCTGCTATAGCCGTTCACGGAAGAACGCGTGACCAGTTTTACAGTGGACAGGCTGACCTCGGTATCATCAGGGACGTAAAGGCTGCGGTAGGAGTTCCGGTCATCGGCAACGGAGACGTTACCGATGCTGCATCGTGCATGGCGATGTATGAGCAGACCGGCTGCGACCTTGTAATGATAGGCAGGGGAAGTTACGGCAGACCGTTCATATTCGGGGAGATAGCTGCCGCTGCCGAGGGCAGGGAATACGTTCCGCCGACTGTTGAGGAGCGTATGGAGATAATGCTGAGACATATAAGAATGATGCTGGAAATGAGTCCTAAGAATGAAGAAATGGCTATGCATGAGGCGCGAAAGCACGCTGCATGGTACATGAACGGTTTTTACGGCTCGGCGAAATTCCGCGGACGCTGCTATCAGCTCAGCTCATATGCTGAGGCAAAATCCCTTGCGGACGAGTTTATTCAGCTTCAATTAGACAGAATGCACAGAAATCAGACTTAAATTTCGTTATAATCGACAAAGCCGGATTTATCAGTAATGAACAGTACGACTAAATGCCTGTATATAGCCGTTTTCCGGATTTGAGAAGTCAGTTATGAATATAAAACTAACTGTAATTATACGTGATAATCATACAATTTGTAATTGCAAAATGAAAATCAATGTGATATAATTAATGTGCGGAATGACAGGCTTTCGCATAAAAAGGAGAGAAAGATATGGCGGACTTAAAACGCAAAGCGGCTGCTGCTGCCGTATTCTGCGTCATGATGATGTCGGCTGCAGGCTGTTCAAACGTTGGCGAGAACACCTCAGAAGTTCATGAGACCACATCATCTGCCGGATCAGAATCAACTGCCGGCGAAACTGTCGAGACCGAACCCGAAACCAGTACTCCTCAGGAGGACAAGCGCGTTCATTTTATCGCTGCCGGCGATAATCTGATACACTATTCCGTGTTCAAGAATGCGGAAAGACTTGCTGGTGAGGGTGAGGCTTATAATTTCCGACCGCTTTATGAAAATGTCAAATACCTGATAGAAGATGCTGATGTGGCTGTTCTGAATCAGGAGACCATCATAAGTACAAGTAACCCGATAAGAGGCGCTGACGGAGGTGCGCTGCTGTTCAATTCTCCGCCGGAGGTCTCGGATGCGGTCATCGACCTTGGATTCGACGTTTTCACAATGGCGAACAATCATCTTCTCGACTTCGGTGCTGACGCTCTGGAAGAATCGATCAACTTCTGGAACGCAAAGGCTGAAGCAAATGACCTTACCATTCTCGGAGCTTATCTCAATGAGGACGATGCGAACGATATCCGCGTGCGCGAGGTCAATGGCGTGAAGATAGCTTTTCTTGCTTATGCCGAGCATATCAACGGCTTTTCCTTCCCCGAAGGCTGCCCGCTCAGAGTTGTTATGAACAGCGAAGAGAGTGTCATTGAGAGGCAGATAAAAGAAGCGAAGGAACTCGCTGATGTCGTTGTTGTCTCCGCACACTGGGGTGTTGAGGACACTCATGAGGTGTCGCCTGACAGAATTGAACTCGCGCATAAGATGGTCGAGTGGGGAGCGGATATCATCCTCGGCTGCCATACCCATACTGCCGAAACTATGGAGTGGATTCCGAGAAGTGACGGTTCAAAGGGCTTTGTTTTCTATTCTATGGGCAATTTCATATGCGCTCAGACGGATAACTTCAACCTCGTTGGAGAAATGCCCGACCTCGATATCGTCATGAACGGCGAAACAGGCGAAATATCGCTTGAAAATGTTGGCGTAATACCAAATATAATCCACTACGAAGCGGGCGATTACGACAATCTAAGGGTATATCCTTACAGCAAGTATACCCCTGAGCTTGCTGCTATGCATGGGATAGGTTCAGCGGTGCCGAGAGGCACTTATCCCGACTTCAACTGGGACATTCTCAATGACATAATCGACGAGAGTATCCCGGAAGAATTCCGCAAGCTGGATAAATAAATAAAGTTGTTCACATTTCGTTAATATCAGCCTTTAAGAGAAGATTTTTCGAGAAATTTGTGATTGTGCAAAGCGTGCAAAAATGGGACGCTCTGTTTAGACAAAATTCCAAAAACGACATAAACCTATTTACTTTTTTTGAGAGCTGATATATAATGAAATCATGAATAAATATAGAGCATGGGCTCATTGGGTCAGGATGCGCTTTTTCGTGTCCGGATCAGGCGGGTCTCAGTTGTATCGAGTCCCTTCCGGATGCGGTGTGTACATATACTGCACGAAGATGAGGCAGTGGTGCGCAGCTCTGTAATTCGTTCCCGCAGTCCGGAAGACTGCATCAATTTAAGATATAATAAAAGGGGCACCTGTTCCTTTGTTATATAACAATTAATGAAGAAGGAGGAAAAAATCATGAAGACAAAAAAGATAGTCATCGGGGCTATGGCCGCAGCGATGCTTTCACTTTCAGTTTGCTCAATCGCTCCCGCAGTTGCGGCTGACGAAACAGTGCAGATATCCGTCAGCAAGACGACAGCAGAGGCAGGAGGGCAGTTCACAGTGGACGTATCTATGGCTGATATACCTTCAAATGGTATTCAGTGCTGCAACTTCTCAATTCAGTACGATTCATCTGTTCTTGAGATCACAGATATCAAGGCAGGCAAACTTGCAGGATCAGTAAGCGGGGATTCTTCCGCATCACTGCTTCCTACATTTAACAGCTACGCAGAAAACAAGGGCTCGATAGCAGTTATGTGGTCAACATCTGTTGACAGCGCATCAAGCTGGATCTCGGGCGAGGGTACATTCTGCACGATCACCGGTAAGGTTGCAGCAAATGCAAGCAACGGTACAGTAGCTGAAATCAGTATCGTTCCCACTGATAGAGAAACCCGTGAGAAGTCAGGTGAGAAGAACACTGCTATTGACTGCGGTTACACAAAGGACGGCGCTAAGGTTTCTTACAACGTTAAGACAACAGCCGGCAGCGTAACAATCGGCAGTACTCAGACAACTACAACAGAGCCTTCAACTGGAAAGAAGGGTCTCCGCGGCGACGCTAACGAAAGCGGCGATGTAACAGTTGCAGATGCAGTTGCTATTCTCCAGTCGATCGGTAACAAGGACAAGTATGCTCTTAGCGACCAGGGCAAGATCAACGCAGATGTTGACGGTGTTGCTGGTGTAACAGCTAATGATGCACTTACTATTCAGAAGTACGACGCTGGTCTTATCACCACTCTTTAATTCTATAGCCACTATCTGAAGATTATCTGATTTGTCCCCCTTACAAAGGAATACAAACCCAATTCATAAGTTATTAATAGGCGTAAAACCCTAAAGAAAGGAATTATTACAAATGAAGAAACTTATTTCTGCAGCTGCTTCACTTGCTATGGCTGCATCAATGGTAGGCTCAGCAGTTCCTTTTGCTACAGGTGCTGCTGACGCAAGCAAGAGTCTTGAGATCCGTGCTTTCGAAGATACAGCTGGTAAGGCTGTAAGCACAACAATCACTGCTGATCAGATCGCTGCTGGCGACGTTACAATCCCCTTCGGTATCTACCTCGTTGAGGGTACAAACGATTGTGATTCACTTACTTGCCAGTGGTCTGTAAACTCTAAGGACGGCGACGCTTCTACAGCTTACGTTTCCTTCGAGAGCCATGAGGCTGGTACAGAGTACTACACAGACAAGAGAGACGTAACTCTCGCTGACGGTTCTACAGGTAACAGCAATACACTCGTTGGTTTCGCTGGTACAATGGTTCAGAACAAGAGAAAGGGCGACTACTTCAGCGCTACTGGTGACGGACAGTACTTCTCACAGGCTGGTTACAAGTCTGGTAACATCGCTAATGCTTGGGGTTCAGCTACATGGATCACAGCTAAGGACGGTTCCGGCTACAAGTGGTCTGGCGATAAGTCTGATTCTTACCCGATCTATGTTCAGGACGCTGTATTCAAGAAGGGTACACCTCCTGGTACATACACAATCGATTTTGCTGACTATGTTCCCGAGGCTGATTACCCGGACAATATGTCTAACATGATCGAGAGCAACGGCAAGATGACTACTAAGAACGGTAAGCTCAATCTTAAGAGCCTCACAATCACAATCGAGGGTGAAGGTCAGCAGCAGAC
>CADAYP010000047.1:0-9543 GCA_902792235.1 Ruminococcus flavefaciens | reverse complement strand
TGCAGGAATTCAATGGCGTGTTCGACTTGGGTTGGCGCAACCGGCATTTCAACTTCCAGTTGGGCTTGACCAACCGCTATATTGCTCCGATACCATTGCGCAAGAACGGTGGCATGGATGTGACCTTCGAGCCGATGAATGTCACCTTCTGCGTTGAAGGCAACCTGTTTGACCAGGAGCATCCTTGGAATGTGGGTGCCCGCATCTCAAATTACAGGGACTTTGTCATCGAGCGCTTCACTTTGTTCTTCTATAGCGTGAATGGCTATTACGACTTCGGCAATGGCTTGCGCCTGACATCGGAGTTCGGACTGCATCCGTGCGGCGTGCTCAACCTCTCGTCACAATACAACGGCTGGTTTGGCAATGTAGGATTGATTTGGAAACCTAAAAATTGAACACCATGAAAAAGCACTTTATATTGATCATCGCAGCAGCCGCGATTTTTGCTACAGGCTGCAACCGTCTTGACGTCGCAGGCATGGTCATCAACCGCAGCGACACGGAAGAGCGCGTGGCCGACTGGCTCGACTACAACGCCCAAAACGGTGAACCTGTCATCGACACTCTTTCAGACGCGGTAATATCTCCGCATTGCAAAGAAGTAACAGCTACTGTTATCGTCGGTTTATCATAACAAAAAGGGCATTATCATCTGATAATGCCCTTCTATTTTATAATTCAGCTATTGCCTGTTCAATACGTGAGATGCTCTCGTCTTTGCCAAAAACTTCCATAAGCTCTGTAGCGCCGCCGGGAGTAATTCCCTGTCGTGCTACTGCAATTCTTATTGCCCACATTACTGCGCCGGCTTTCTTCTCCTTCGATGCCGCATACTCTTTCAGAAGTGCGAACAGAGTATCGTTGTCCCAGCTTTCAGCAGATTTGAGAAGCGGCAGACAGTCTACAAGTACTTCCTTACAGCTCTCGGGAGTTGTCTTATTCTTCTTGTTCGTATAAAGTGAACTGTCCATGTCAAGTCTGTTGAGGACAAATTCAATCTGGTCCTTTATCTCGCAGAAGGCAGAGATACGTGTGTGAAGGAGTCCTGCAAGCTTCTTCGTGTCGATATTATCGGGACAAAGCTCATCAAGGATCGGAAGTGCCTTTGCATTGTAGCTCTCCTCGTCAAGCTTCTTGATGTACTCAGAATTGAACCATTTCAGCTTCTCATAGTCGAATACCGCCGGAGACTTGCTGAGTCCCTCCATTGAGAAGTTGGCTTTGAGTTCGTCCATTGTGAAGAACTCCTGATTTGTATCCTTAGGACACCAGCCAAGCAGTGCAATATAGTTCACTATCGCTTCCGGCAGATAGCCGTCTGCAACGAGGTCCTGGAAGCTAACCGCACCGTGACGCTTTGAAAGCTTTGATACCTTGCCGTCCTCGTCCTTACCCATGAGAAGCGGAAGATGTACATATGTGGGGCGCTCCCAGCCGAATGCGTCGTAAAGCAGGCAGTACTTCGGGGTTGATGTAAGGTACTCATTACCGCGTACAACGTGTGTAACGCCCATGAGATAATCATCAACTACGTGGCAGAAGTTGTAAGTCGGATAGCCGTCAGCCTTTATCATTATCTGGTCACGGAGTTCGGTATTGTCGATAGTAACTTCACCGTATACCTCGTCAACGTAGGAAGTTGTACCCTCAAGCGGCATCTTCTGACGTATAACGTATGGAATCCCTGCCGCAAGATTCTTCTCGACCTCTTCCTTTGAAAGGTCACGGCAGTGACCGTCATATCCGCCGATACCCTTATCGTCCTTGAGTGACTCAAGACGCTCAGGTGTGCAGAAGCAGTAATATGCGTGACCACTCTCAATGAGCTTCTCAGCGTATTCCTTATAGATAGGAAGACGCTCACTCTGAATGTAAGGTCCGTGCTCACCGCCTACTACAGGTCCTTCATCGTAGTCGATACCTGTCATTTCAAGCGTTTTGAGTATTACGTCTGTTGCTCCTTCAACAAGTCTGACCTGGTCTGTGTCCTCGATACGGAGTATGAACTTTCCGCCCTGAGACTTTGAAAGCAGGTAAGAATAAAGCGCAGTACGCAGATTTCCGATGTGCATGAATCCGGTCGGTGACGGAGCAAATCTCGTTGTGATAGTCTTTGACATTTTTAATTCCTCGCAGTTTTATTATCTTTTAATGAAGTATTCCTCGTACCATACAAGGAATGTATAAATCGTCCATACCTTGCGCCAGTTGTCGGAATTTCCGCCAACGTAGTCGCGGTAAATTGCATTAATCTCGTCGATGTTGAAGAATTCAGCGGCATATTCACTGTTGAACTTCTCGCGCACGTCACTGTTGTAGTTCTCGTCAGCAAGCCATATTCTTACAGGTACTATGAATCCGAGCTTCTTGCGGAAAGCTATCTCCTCGGGAAGTACCTTTGCGGCAGCTGTTCTGAATGCTACCTTGTTCTGTTCTTCGTTTACCTTGTACTTTGAAGGCATACGTGACGCGATATCGAATATACGCAGGTCAGTGAGCGGCATACGTATCTCAAGTCCGGCAGCAGTACTCATCTTGTCAACATTGAGGTAAATATCACCTTCAAGCCATATCTGAATGTCAACGTCTGACATCTTTGTAAGGGGGTCAAGTCCCTCTGTCTCGTCGTAGATGTACTTGACAAGATTTATCGGCAGTACGTCAGGGTTGTAGTTTTTGAGAATACGCTGCTTCTCGTCCTCTTTCATGATATTGGTATTTCCAACGTAGAAAGTTTTAAGATTTTCACCGTAGCGCTCAGCGTTGCGGTACATATTATATCCGCCGAAAAATTCGTCTGCACCCTCGCCGGAATAACATATCTTAGTATGCTTTGCAGTTGCCTGACAGCCAAGTGTGAACACTATTGCAGAAGCGTCACCAAGAGGCTGCTCCATATTGTACATAACGTATGGCACTACGCCGAAGAAATCCTCAGGCTGAATGTTTGCAACAGAGTGCTCGACATTGAGCAGTTCGGCAGTTTTGGCTGCAACACGCGATTCGTCGAAACGCTCCTCATCGTAGCCGCATGAATCTGCTCTCTTTGCGTCACTCATTGCAAGTACGTATGATGAGTCAACTCCGCCTGAAAGGAATGACTCTACGGTCTCTTCGGGTTCTTTTACCTCAGTAAAGATGTGAGAAAGAGTCGAGTGTATCTCATCTGCCCACTCATCAACAGTCTTGCTGTCGTCGGGAGCAAAAGAAGGTGTCCAGTAGCGTCCTGTCTCAAGCTTACCGTCCTTGAATTCGAGCCAGTGTCCGGGCATGAGCTTCTTCACGCCTTTGAAGAAAGTGTCCTCACCTGCAACGTATGTGAGAGTCATGTATATCTGAAGCATATCCTTGTTGAGTTCCTTTACAAAACCCGGCTGCTCCATGATTCCGCGTATCATTGTTCCGCAGAGAAGCTTGTTTTCCGCTGTTACATAGTAGTAAAAAGGCTTCGTGCCGAACTGGTCACGCATTGCAAAAATCTTGTCTTCCTTCTCGTCATAGAGGTAAAACGCAAACATACCGTAAATATGGTCAGCCATTGAGCGTCCCCATTTTTCGTATGCCTTGACGATTATCGCATTTTCGCGTTCCTCTCTTGAAAGACCCGCGCCGATACCAAGTTCTTCACATAGATTCTTCCAGTTGCGGATATGACCTCTGTACTCACGTATTTCTGCCATTGTTATCACTCCGTTCCAAATTCTTCATATATCTGCGGACGATTCATCAGTGTACCAAGTACACTTCTGATATCTCCGCCCTCGAACAGCACTTTGTTCAGCTGCTCGGTTATAGGCAATTCAACTCCCATTTTCTGCGCGAGACCATATGCTGCCTTACAGCAGAAATAGCCTTCAACAGTTCCTACACGTCTTACAGCTTCCTCCGGAGAAACTCCCTGTCCGATGAGTATGCCTGCTCGTCTGTTACGGCTGTGCATACTTGTGCAGGTAACGATGAGGTCGCCGATACCGGTAAGTCCGCTGAATGTTGCAACCTTTGCTCCGCAGGCTTTTCCGAGACGTGCTATCTCGTGGATACCGCGTGTCATGAGAGCTGCCTTTGTATTGTCACCGAATCCCATTCCGTCACATATACCGCAGCAGAGTGCGATAATATTCTTTAAAGCTCCTCCTATCTCGCAGCCGATAACGTCGTCATTGAGATAAAGACGCAGGAAGCCGTTTCCAAGCTCACTCTGTATGTACTTCGCTGACTCTATATCATCAGATGCACAAGCCATTGTAGTAGGGATACAGCGTGCAACTTCCTCCGCGTGAGAAGGTCCTGAGAGGACAACAAGCTTTTTCACACCGAGTTCCTCGTATATGACCTGACTCAGTCGTTTTAGGCTGCCTTCTTCGAGTCCCTTGCCAGTGTTTACAACTGTCATGTGGTCGTCGATATAAGGCTTTGCGAGCTTTGCAACATCTCTGACAAATGAAGAAGGAATACCGAAAATAAGTATATCACAGCCGCTGACACATGAGATATCGCTTGTCATTGTTATCTCGTCAGGTATAGGCACTCCCGGGAGTTTCTGTACGTGCTCTCCGTGAGCGCGGATATCGTCTATCTCCGACTGAAATTTCGACCATACAGTCACGTTGTGCTTTCCAGCCTGCTTAGCCATTATCGCAAGGGCAAGACCAAATCCGCCCGAGCCGAGTATTACTATATTTGCCATAGTTGTTACCTCCCGTCATTTCATTTCTGACCTGTAAACTTAAAGGTGAATCTTGATTCTGTGCCGTCTCTGAGACGTTCGATATTCGTGCGGTGCATCCATATGATAACGCCTGCCATGGGCAGAGAAAGCAGCAGATAAAGGAAACTTCTTCCCAGTGAATCGCCGTCAACTATCCACGATATCAGGAAAGTTGCAAGCGGACCGTAAGCGGTAGCCATTATTGACGACAGCGATACAAACTTTGAACAAGTGAGTATCACGATGAATATGAGTATCAGTGCAAGGAATACCTTAGGGTCGATTATAAGGAATGACGACACTCCTACAAGTACACCCTTTCCGCCTTTGAATCCGTAGTATATCGGGAATACATGACCGATTATCGCAAAGAATCCGGCAATGTAGCCGATATAATGAGTATCGTTATCAGGTGAAAGCCCTGCTGAAAGCAGAGATGCAAAACCTCTTGCGAGTGCTACTGCAATGACACCCTTGAGAAGGTCACCTACAAGGGTTATGCCTGCACAGGCAGGTCCGCAGCAGCGATAAGTATTAGTGAGTCCGGCATTTCTGCTTCCCATAGTACGGATATCCTCGCCCTTCATCATTCTTACGACGATGATGGAGAAATTGAGACTGCCGAGGAAATACCCAAGTGCAGCAGCGAGTAATAATGCTATCAGTATCTTCATTACTTATCGTTTCCTCCTCTTTCTCGCACTATGAAACGTACAGGTGTTCCTTCAAGTCCAAAGGTTGAACGTATCTGATTTTCAATATATCTTCTGTATGAGAAGTGAAAGAGGTCCGCCCTGTTTACGAATGTTACAAAAGTCGGCGGCTTTGTTGAAGGCTGAGTCATGTAGTATATCTTCAGTCTCCTGCCCTTATCCGAAGGCGGCTGAACTCTTGTAGTAGCATATGCAAGAACATCGTTGAGCATTCCTGTTGATATTCTCATACTGTTCTGTCCGTAAGTGTATTTTATAAGCTCATAGAGCTTGTTTATACGCTGACCGGTCTTAGCTGAGATAAATACAAACGGAACATACGACATGAAACTAAAGTCATTTTCAAGCTTTGTACGGAACTCCTGCATAGTTTTGTCGTCTTTTTCGACGAGGTCCCACTTGTTGACAGCTACAACACAAGCCTTGCCCTGTTCATGAGCGTAGCCTGCGACCTTTGAATCCTGTTCAGTGAATCCCTCTGTCGCATCAAGCATGATAACGCATACATCTGCACGGTCTACCGCCATATACGCGCGGAGGACACTGTAATGCTCGATTTTTTCAGTTACCTTCGACTTCTTGCGTATTCCGGCTGTATCTATGAATACAAACTTGCCGTATTCGTTTTCAATAACAGTATCCGTTGAGTCACGGGTAGTACCTGCGATATTTGAAACGATAACTCTCTCCTCGCCTGCTATCTTGTTTACGAGCGAGGATTTTCCGGCATTCGGCTTGCCTATTACTGCTACCTTGATGTATTCTTCATCATATTCAGCTTCATCGCCGTCGGGCAGGTAATCAAATACTGCATCAAGCATATCACCTGTGCCGTGACCGTGTACGGACGATATCGGGTACGGGTCACCGAGTCCGAGGTTATAGAATTCATAAAGCTCCATAGGCGGCTCACCGAGTGTATCCACCTTATTTACTGCAAGGATTACAGGCTTGCCGCTCTTTAACAGCATCTGTGCAACTGCATGGTCGTCTGCGGTAACTCCGCATCGTATATCCGTAACAAAAACTATAACGTCTGCCTTCTCTATCGCAAGCTCTGACTGACGTCTCATCTGCGCGAGGATAACGTCGTCGCTGTCCGGCTCGATACCTCCCGTATCAACTACCATGAACTCTTTATTGCGCCATTCACACTTTGAATAGATACGGTCGCGGGTAACACCCGGAGTATCCTCGACTATGGACAAGCGCTGTCCTATAAGCTTGTTGAACAAAGTTGATTTTCCAACGTTAGGACGTCCGACAACCGCAACTATCGGTAATGCCATAGTTTGTTCTCCTTTCTGTTTTAACTTATATAAACTAAACTCTACCAGATACATTTCATATCAGTAAATTCGTCAGTCATTATTCTTTCCAAGGATTTTTCAAAATCGCTTCCATAGCATATTACATAACCTTCATGTGCAGCGATCAATTCCAGATTTGAACCTAAAAAATACTCATCCTCAAAATCTTTTGAATGTCCTATAGGAACAATTTTTTTCAATTTCAAAAACGAGGCTATAATGTTAATGTACTCCATTGATTCTTTGATATCTTCACCGGAATAATCAGGAGTAATAAAAAAATCAGGGTTAATAATTATTATCTCATCTGTATCTACAGTATATTCAGTACGCCTGACCTGATATCTGTAGCAAGGTATTTGTAAAGTTAATCCTCCGAAAGATGATAAGAAGTCAATAATATTATCTGAAATATCAAATCCGTATTTTTTATACCATTTTATGTAAGGTGATGTATCAACTGCCCGCTTTTCAAACCAGCCACATTCTGTTAAAACTTGTTTTATATACTGATTCTCTATTTTCATATCAATACGTTATACCCATTATCGCGTCAAGAAGCTCATAACCGTCGCTGTCGGAAGTTCGCAGAGTAACTCCAAGCTCACGCTCAACGTCGGAAATTGTGAGGTCATCGAGGAAAACATCGCTGTCTCTTCTTACCATTGCCGAGGAAATCAACACCTGCTCACCGAGGTCACGACCTTTCAGCTGAGCAATGAGGTCCTGAGCGGTAATTAGTCCGGTAACAGTGATAGTATCGCCGAAAAAGTCGTTACGGATACGGCAAACATCACACCTTAGCTGAGGGAATTTTTCCTCTGCCATCTTCGCAAGACTGCAAATTATCGGGTAAGGACTGTAGCCTGTTGCAATGGTAACATGGCGGTCGCCGCCCTCCCATTCGGCTATTTCAAGTGCTTTTTCAAACTCATCAATCAGTGAACGCAGCATTCCGACACCATTTTCGTATTGAGAATAATCCTCATAGAATTCAGCGTCGGGGATATCGCGTTCAGCGATAAGGAAAAACTCGTCAGACGGGAAAACGGTACGTGTGCCGAATTTTTCGAGGAACTGCTGCTGATACTCAGCGATTATATCTATCGTTTCACCGGCAGTCTGCTTGTTGAAGGTAGTGAGAGGATAGAGTCCTTCGCGGAACTTCGTCACTCCGACCGGAACGACTGCCATACTTGTGATATTCGGCATGAGAGTACCGAGGTCGCTGAGAGTACGTCTCAGCTCGTCACCGTCATTGAGTCCGGGACAGCATACGACCTGGCAATTCAGCTTTATGCCGTTTTCAGCGAGCTGCCAGATAAATTTCAGTTTCTCACCCGCAAAACGGTTATGCATCATTTTCACACGCAGCTCAGGATTTGTCGTATGTACCGAAACGTTGATATTCAGCTTCATAGCGATAATTCTGTCGATATCTTCCTGATGCAGATTTGTAAGGGTCACATAATTTCCCTGCAAGAATGAAAGACGCGCATCATCGTCTTTGAAGTAAAGGGTCTCACGCATTCCCGGCGGCATCTGGTCAATGAAGCAGAAAACGCAGTTATTACTGCATCGCTGCTTACTATCCATGAGGAATGTCTCAAACTCAAGACCGAGGTCATCATACTCGTCCTTGCTGATGTGAACAGTCATTTCCTCGCCGTGCCGAACCATATCAAGCGTTACTTCTGTTTCGGCAGCGTAATACATATAATCGAGGACATCCTTGACCTTATGGCCGTTGATAGCAGCCAGAAGGTCACCTTCGCGCACGCCCTCTCTGTCAGCGGGAGAGCCGGGTATAACGCTATTTACTTTTACCATAAACTCTCTCCCGTCACATTTTTATGAATGAAAAAGAGGAGAGAAGGACATAGCCTCCTCTCCTCCTCATGTATCGGAATTAGCCGATTATTCAGCGTCGATCTTAAGAACCTCAACGCCCTTATAGAATCCGCAGTTCTTGCAGACCTTGTGCGGAGCCTTATATGCGCCGCAGTTATCGCACTTGCACATTGCAGGTGTCTCAAGCTTCCATACAGCAGAGCGTCTCTTGTCGCGTCTTGCCTTGGAAGTTTTTCTCTTCGGTACAGCCATTCTGGCACCTCCTTATAGAGCTTCACAGCTCGGTATTGATATGATCGCAGGTCGATTCGTTCAGATCGCAGCCGCACACCATGCAAAGTCCCTTGCAGTCCTCCTTGCAGAGGTTCTTGGTCGGCAGCCGGAGCAGAAGATCGGTAACTGCTGCTTCATTCAGCTCAATGCTCTCACCCTCGGCAACGATATACTCATCGTTATCGCTGCTTGCGGAAGGAACGACAATATGGTCGAGATCGTAGTGATACGCTCTTTCAAACTCCCTGAGGCACCTGTCGCAGGTGACATGGAGCGTCAGATCCACGCTGTATTCGAGGTAGACCACGCCTGCCCTGTTATACAGCCTGCCCTTCACCTCAACAGGCGAAGCGAAGGAGTATCCGCGGATACCGGAAAGCTCGTCCGTGCCTATCTCATAGGCGAAATCACGTGATTCTCCGACGATACTGAATAGTTGTTTTAGGTTGATCTTCATATTACTAATCCTTCAGAGCACCATAAAATATATTATACACCAATTGACAGGATATGTCAATAGGTCTTCCCGAAATTTTTAACTGAATTACTTCAGGAACTGCTTAACGCTCTCGGGGAGCTCGCTGTCGTCAGCGGAAACTGTAAAGATAACGGAAACATCGTCGCCTGTGAGCTTGTCCAGCTTTTCGAGAAGAGCGCCGAGTGCATCGTAATCACGTCCGCCGAT
>CADAYP010000046.1:0-21852 GCA_902792235.1 Ruminococcus flavefaciens | reverse complement strand
CTCAACGGTCTCACCGGGTTTAGCGGTAACGGTCTTGGGAGTTACGCTGAAATCCTTCTGAACACCGGTTTCTTCCGGCTTTGTTGTGGAAGTTGTTGTGGAAGTTGTTGTGGTGGTTGTTGGTCTTGTGGTTGTAGTGGTAGTAGTTGTGGTTGTGGGCTTTGTAGTGGTGGTAGTTGTCGTAGTGGGACGAGTAGTCGTTGTAGTGGTAGTTGTTGGCTGAGGCTGTGGTGAACCTATAGTTGCAAAATTATAGCCGTGTTTATTTGCATATGCTTTTGCAGTTGAATTATCCGGACCATATATCGTTCCGTTGAATGTTATTCCGGAAATTACACCGTTTCGTCCTGTTGAATATGAATTGCAGATAGTTATCTTCTCGCTGTCAATAGAACACTGAGGATTCCGTATAGTTATTGAATTAAGGTTTGAACATCCCGAAAATGCCATTGAACCTATAGAAGTAACGCTGAACGGAAGGTCTATCGACCTCAGTGATGTACAAGCTGAAAATGCAAATGCACTGACTGATGTAACACTGTCTGGAATGGTTATGTTGTCAAGGCTTGAACAGCCGCTGAACATTTCCATAGAGATGGTCTTTAGTTTGCTGGGAATGTTTACCGTTTTCAGGTTATAGCATTTGCAGAATGCATAATCGCCTATGTAAGTAACGCTGTCAGGAATGTTGACGGAAGTTAGTGCGTTGCAATCGAAGAAAGCCTGTTCACCGATAGTTTTTATGGTGTCAGGAAGCTTTATCGAGTTTACCATGCTGCAATTATAGAATGCAGCTTCTGCAATGTTGGTAACAGGCAGACCGTTTACCGTATCAGGTATAACGATATCGCCGGTTGCAGCTTCACTGCAGCTTGATACAGTGGCATAGCTTGATGAAAACGAGTAGGTTACGTAATTGTCTTCTGCCGCTGCGGAAAGCTGGACTTGCTGTGGAATATACGGAACGTTTACCGCGGTTCCGCACATCATCACAAGCGACAATCCTGCGGCTGTGACTTTTCTGATATCCATATAAAATTTCCTCCTTTTTTACACAGATGAAATGTGATATATGCCTATTATATCATAGACATTTTCATAAATCAATACAAAATAAATAAAAATTACTAATTTAATCAGCTTAACGTATCGTTAACATTTAAAGCACTCATAAATGATTAAAACAGTAATATAATCCCTTTGGAGTTGCGTTTTATCCTATTATATGTTATAATTGTATATTAGCGGAATTTACACGGGAGGTCGTGAGGTTTGAACGATAATACAGCTATAATAAGCGAGATAAAACGTCTTCTCGGCGATAAGCCGAAGCTCGCTTACGTGAGAAGTTTCGGCTGTCAGCTGAATACTTCTGACGGTGAAAAAATCAAAGGCGTACTGAAAAATGCAGGCTACGGCTTTACTGAAAATGAGAACGAAGCCGACCTTATCATACTAAATACCTGTGCTGTCAGGGAAAATGCTGAGGACAGAGTTTTCGGCATTGTTGGCAGTATGAAAAAATTAAAGGAGCTTAAACCCGGACTTATCATCGGCATAGCAGGCTGTATGACTGCGCAGGGTCATGTTGCGGAAAAGATAAAGCGTTCGTATCCGCAGGTCGATTTCGTGCTTGGTACATCTGCTATAAACGGTCTGCCGAAGCTGCTTCTCGACACTCTGAACGGTGCCGGATTTGAGGCTGATATTGCCGAATATGATGACTTCTCCGAAACCGTTGAACAGGTTCGCGGAAGTACGTTCAAGGCAAGTGTGCCGATAATGTTCGGCTGCAATAATTTCTGCACCTACTGCATAGTTCCTTACGTGCGCGGACGTGAACGCAGCCGCCGTCCGGAGGATATAATCGCAGAGGTAGAGGGACTTGTAAAAGACGGCTACAAGGAAATTATGCTGCTCGGACAAAACGTCAACTCCTACGGCAACGACCTCGGCGGTGAGATGACCTTTCCTCAGCTTCTCAGGAAGCTTAATGAAATAGAGGGCGATTTCTGGATACGTTTCATGTCCTCACACCCGAAGGACGCTTCAAAGGAACTCATTGACGCTATATTCGACTGCGAAAAGGTCGCAAAGCATCTTCATTTGCCGGTACAGAGCGGAAGCAACGATGTTCTAAGACGTATGAACCGCCGCTATACTGCGGAAAAGTACCTCGGAATAGTCGGGGAGATAAGACGCCGCGACCCTGAGTTTTCACTCACTACCGACCTCATAGTCGGCTTCCCTGACGAGAGTGCCGAGGACTTCGAGGCTACTCTTGACATCATGAAAACTGTGAAATACGATAATATTTATTCGTTCATCTATTCAAAGCGCAGCGGTACAAAGGCTGCCGAAATGCCCGACGCTGTAAGCGATGAGGAGAAGGGGGCGCGAATGCGCAGACTTCTTGAGGTGCAGCGCGGAATATCGACGGAATTCTACAAGCGTTTCATCGGCAGACGTATGAGAGTTCTTGTTGATGACAAAGCTAAGAAGCGTGAAGGGTTCCTCACCGGCAAGAGCAGTGAGTTCATCATCGTTGAATTCGAGGGGGACAGCTCACTCATCGGACAGTTTGTCGATGTTGAGATAACCGGGGCAATGAACTGGGCAGTAGTCGGAAAAATAGCCAGATGAAGCTGAAAGCATCGACGGATTTTCCTGGCAGTGCAGGAGTTCAAAACGGCTGAGGAAGCGGGCGAATACCTGTATAAAAATGTTCAGAATGAAAAATTGGGCAAATAGTGAGTGGGAGGAAATAACTATGAAAAAGCTTTTGGCACTTTCGTGTCTTACAGCAGTCATGCTTGCAGGCTGCGGAGCTACCGGAGATGAGGGTTCTTCCGAACAGGCTTCGGTCACTGCGGCGGATACTTCAACGACAACAGAAGTAACAGCTGAAACCGTGTCCTCACCGGAAGATACAACAGCAGTGGAAGAGACGACCACAGTGCCTGATGACGATTCAGCCGGCGGTGTAATGGATATGTACCCGTCGCTTTATCAGGGCGAAGTCAGCCGCGTATGGAACGAAACTGCCGGCGAAAATGATAATATGGTCAGTGCTGATTACACGCTCCGCGACCTCGACGACAACGGTGTGCCGGAGCTTATTCTCAGGCACGGCACCTGCGAAGCTGACTATATGATAAACGTTTACACGGTGAGCGATGACGGCGAACTACAGAATATAGCCGAAATCGGCGGAAGTCATACAGCGTTTGCGTGCGAGGAAGGCTCCGGCGGATTTGTACTCCTGAGCGGTCATATGGGTATCGGTGCACTCAGATGGTTCGAGATGAAAAACGGTTCTGTCACTGAAAGCAGAAGCGAATCCTTCGAGCTTGGCAAGGACGAGACTTATGACGATATCATGGAGAAATACAATGTCGGATACATCGAATACGTAAGCGCGTTCAACGCAGGCGACGGAGAAACAAGGTCAACAGTTTATTATTCCGCTGACGACTATGAGGAATTCAGCGGACTTTACCTCGATTTTATAAAATAAGGAGAATTATTATGGATATCATTGAAATGACAAGAGAACTCGGAAAGGCTTTACAGGCTGATGACAGATACATCGCATACGCTCTCGCTAAGCAGGCTAACGATGAAGACCTCGAATTACAGGCACTCATCAACGGCTTTGAGAAAATGCGCTATGACCTCAATATGGAACTTACCAAGGAAGACAAGGATACTGACAAGATACAGCAGCTTGACGAGAATATCAAGTCTAATTATCAGAAGATAATGAATAATCCGCGTATGATTGTGTTTACAGCAGCACAGAAGTCACTTGAGTCACTCGTTGAGAATATGCAGCAGATAATCACAATGTCTGCAAACGGTGAAGACCCCGCTACCTGCGAGCCTTCTTCCGGCTGCACAGGAAGCTGCGCTACCTGCGGCGGCTGCCACTAAGTTCAGAACGTCGTCCGCATAGGAAGGAGTAATGATAATGGATATCGACAGAAGCAAAATCTCACCGATGATGCAGCAGTATCTTGAGGTCAAGGACAAGTATCAGGACTGTGTGCTTTTTTTCAGGCTCGGTGACTTTTATGAAATGTTCTTCGATGACGCAATCACTATATCAAAAGCGCTGGAACTGACTCTTACAGGCAGGGACTGCGGTCTCGAGGAACGCGCTCCGATGTGCGGTATACCTTATCACGCTGCCGATATGTACATCAAGCGCCTGATAGATATGGGGTACAAGGTAGCTGTCTGCGAGCAGCTTACCGACCCTGCCGAGACTAAGGGGATAGTAGTGCGCGATGTTATAAGAGTCGTTACACCGGGTACACTGACTGAAACAAGTATGCTTGATGACGGTGCAAATAACTACATATGCAGCATATTCTATGTGGAAGAAAACAAGACCTGCGGTGTCGCTTCTGCCGATATTTCGACCGGTGAGGCGGCGGTAAGCTTCTTCGAGGGTAAGGACATGGAGGCTGACGTGATAAACGAGCTTTCACGCTGCAAGCCTGCGGAGATAATTTTTGACGAGAGCTTTTTCTCAATGAAAAACGTCGCGGATTTTGTGAAGATACGTCTCGACTGTGCAGTAACTCTCAGGTCGAAAGAGTGCTTTACAGATGCGGCACATATGGCTTCACTGCTTGAAGTATTCAGCGTAAAAAACGCTGCTGAACTCGGACTTGCCGATAATCGTGCTGATACTGCGGCAGTATGCGGACTTTTCGATTACATCAGAGAAACTCAGAAAACGACAGTTTCACGTTTCACTGAGCTGAAACTACTGCAAGGCGACGCTTTCATGGGCCTCGACCTCAATGCAAGACGTAACCTCGAACTCACGGAAACTCTCCGCTCAAAAGAGAAAAAAGGCTCACTGCTATGGGTGCTTGATTCGACGAAAACTTCGATGGGCAGACGTATGCTAAGAAGCTGGATAGAACAGCCGCTGAAGAGTCCGGCACGTATCATCGAACGTCTCGACGCGGTAGATGCACTTTACAAGAACAGTGTCGTGCTTGCGGATATACAGTCTCTTCTTGAACGTGTTTACGACCTTGAACGTCTTATGACAAAGGTAATGTATAAATCGGCAAATCCGCGCGACCTGAAGTCACTTGCGGCGACTGCATTACAGCTTCCGGCGCTGAAAGCTGAGCTTGCAAAGCTTGCCGGCAGTTCAAAACTGCTTGCACGTTACGACAGTGAGATTTCAACACTTGAAGAGATGGCACGGCTTGTAGAAAATGCGATAATGGACGAGCCGCCGGTCTCGGTCAAGGACGGCGGAGTTATCCGTGACGGCTTCAATGAGGAACTTGACAGCCTCCGTCATATCATGACTCACGGCAAGGAAATGATAGACGATATCGAGCAGCGTGAGAAGGACGCTACCGGTATAAAGAACCTGAAAATCGGCTATAACCGGGTTTTCGGCTACTATCTTGAGGTAACACGTTCGTACTATGAGCTTGTACCTGAGGGGTGGATTCGCAAGCAGACTCTTGCAAATGCCGAGCGATTCATTACCGAGGAACTCAAAAATGCCGAAAATGCGATACTTGGTGCAAAGGACAAGGCACTCTCCCTCGAAGCGGATATCTTTGCCGAAGTCAGGGACTTCCTCGCGACAAAGCTTGTGCCTGTTCAGCAGACAGCCTCCGCAGTTGCGGCGGTCGATGTTCTGAGTTCTTTTGCTGATGTTGCACTGCGGAATAACTACGTAAAGCCTGATATTGCCATTGACGGTGCTATCGACATAAAAGCCGGCAGACACCCTGTTGTTGAACTTGTTCTTGAAGACGAGATGTTCGTCCCGAATGATACATATATCGACAAAAAGGCTGACCGCATGGCTATAATCACTGGACCGAATATGTCCGGTAAATCGACATATATGCGTCAGACTGCCCTCATTGTACTCATGGCGCAGACAGGAAGCTTTGTCCCCGCAGACAAGGCTAAGATATCGGTAGTGGACAAGATTTTCACCCGTGTAGGGGCGTCCGATGACCTGACAGCCGGACAGTCTACATTCATGGTTGAAATGAGCGAAGTCTCAGACATACTCAGAAACGCTACTCCGGACAGCCTCGTTATTCTTGATGAGGTCGGACGCGGTACTTCAACATTCGACGGTGTAAGCATCGCCCGTGCAGTTGCGGAACATATCTGCTGCTCGAAAAAGCTTGGCTGCAAGACCCTTTTTGCGACCCATTATCACGAACTTATCGGACTTGAAAACGAGCTTGACGGTGTGAAAAACTACAGTATAGCTGTAAATAAGCACGGCGGAACTATCCGCTTCTTGCGTAAGATAGTACGCGGCGGAGTCGACGAGAGCTACGGCGTTGACGTTGCTAAGCTTGCGGGACTTCCTGCAAAGGTTGTGAGCCGTGCACGTGAACTTCTTGAAGAAATGGAGAAGCAGCATAACAGTGTTCAGGCGAATACTGTAAGCGACAACGGCGGACAAATCAGTTTCGGAAGCCTTGGACGTGAAGCTGCTCTTGCTATGCTTGAACGTACAAACATTGACGAACTCTCCGATGAGGAGTGCCGCAGTCTGCTGAAGGATATGCTTGAAGCTATGGAATGATTCATTGCACTGATTTGTGCAGTTGTCGGGAGCGAAGCCGGACTTTTTTACATATCAAGTGAACCGGGACACAGGAAACTGTATCCTACAGGAAAGGAGAAGGCAAATGCCACATATTAATGTTCTGAGCAAAGAAATTTCGGAGCTTATTGCTGCCGGAGAGGTCATTGAGCGACCGTCTTCGGTAATAAAAGAACTCGTTGAAAACTCGATAGATTCGGGTGCAAAGCATATAACCGTCGAGATAAAGAACGGCGGTTCGACCTATATGCGCGTCAGCGACGACGGCTGCGGCATGGCTTTTGAAGATGTGCCGACTGCCTTTCTCCGCCATGCAACGAGCAAGATAGTCTCAAAAGATGACCTTGACAACATAAATACACTCGGATTCCGCGGAGAAGCTCTCGCTTCTATATCAGCTGTTGCGAGGGTTGAGGTTATGACAAAACAGCAGGACGAGACATATGGAACTCTCTACTGCATAGAAGGAAGTACCGAAAAATCGCATGAGAAGAGTGGCTGCCCCGATGGTACTACTATCATTATCCGCGACCTTTTTTATAATGTTCCGGCACGTGCAAAGTTCATGAAGAAGGACGTTACGGAAGCAAATGCTGTGAGCAATATAATGCAAAAAATTACACTCTCTCACCCCGATGTCGCATTCAAGCTCATTCGCGACAACCGCATGGAGTTCAACTCCGCAGGCGACGGTGAGCTGTTTTCGGCTGTCTACGCTATCTATGGACGCGACTTTGCCCGTGACCTTATCAAGTGTGACTACGAATTTGAAGGAGTCCACGTCAGCGGATTCGTGATAAAACCGCTGTATTCGCGTGCAAACCGTGCATTTCAGAACTTCTTCGTTAACGGCAGATACGTCCGTTCACGTCTCTGTTCAGCGGCACTCGAAAATGCCTACAGCAATATGATAATGACCGGAAAATTCCCTGCCTGCGTGCTTATGATAGACCTTCCGCCGGCTGCGATGGACGTCAATATTCACCCTGCCAAGGCGGAGGTGCGCTTTACCGACGAAAAGACGGTCTCGAATGCGATTTACTTTGCGGTTAAAAATGCCCTTATGAATGACGGACTCATATATGAATTTGAGCTGAAACCAAAGGTTGACTGGACCAAGCCTGTTCCTGTGGAGGACCAGTCTGTACAGCAGGAGTTTATGTTCACCCCTGTCGAGGATATCGCTAAAAAGGAGCAGGAGATAAAGGCGGCGGAGACTAAAATCCCTGAGGAGAAAAACTCTCCGACAGAGACAGCTGTTCCGGCAGAACCGGATATTCCACTTGAAACTGTCGGTATCAAGGCATTTGAGCACTTCGGTGAAAAAGGAGTTGTTGCAGCGGCTGCACCGACGATTCCGGAGCCTGTTCGGGTTCACGAACCTGTAAAGTCTGAACCGGTCGTCACGGAAACCGAATTGCCCAAAACTCCCGCCGAACCCGAGAAAACTCCCGAAGCTGCGCCAATCGAAGGCTTCCACTTCATAAATACAAATTCGTTCGTACAGCCTCGTACAGAGGAAAAGCCGGCTGTAAAAGAGGAAACACCGGTAGACCAGCTTCATGAGGAGTTCCCGAATATCAAGGTGATAGGCGAAGCGTTCGGACTTTATGTAATATGCGAGAGCGGCGGCAAGGTCATAATGATAGACAAGCACGCTGCCCATGAGCGGATAATCTTTGAGCGGCTAAGAAGCCGCAACTGCCGCCAGTACAGTCAGACTTTACTGACAGGGATAAAGGTACTGCTCACTGCGGAGGAGTTCGACGCTGTTGAGAATAATCAGGACCTCCTTGCTGACCTCGGCTTTACATTCGATTTTTCGGAACGTCCGTGTGTCGTTGCGACTGCCGTTCCTACATTTATAATGGATACTGACATGGAGGAGATTATCTGCGAGGTTGCAAATAATCTGCGTATGTACAAAATAAATCCTCAGTCGGGACTGCTTGACGATATGCTTCATACAGTTGCGTGCAAGTCGGCTATCAAGGCAAATGACAAAAACTCGCCTGAGGAGCTTCAGTCACTTGCGGAGCAGGTCTGCTACAATGAGGCTATCCGCCACTGTCCGCACGGCAGACCGGTTATGTTCACCATGACAAAATCCAATATAGACCACCAGTTCAAACGTACCTGAGAAGGCGGAATAATACGAGCGAAAAGGCGGATAATATCCGCCCTTTTGCGTCAGGAGATGACTATGGAAAATAAGAAACCGTTCGTACTCGCAATAGCAGGACCTACTGCATCGGGTAAAACATGGCTCGGAGTCGAGCTTGCCAAGACTTATGGCGGCGAGGTCGTATCCGCCGATTCTATGCAGATATATAAAGGTATGGACATTGCCTCCGCCAAGCCGACTGCCGAGGAAATGCAGGGGATACCGCACCACCTGATAAGTGTTCTCGACCGTGACGTCAGTTTTTCCGCGGCGGACTACGTTAAACTCGCAAATGAGGCGATAGAGGATATCCTCAGCAGGGGGAAACTGCCGATAATCGTCGGCGGAACAGGTCTGTACATTGATTCTCTGCTCAACAACGTTCAGTTTGCGGAGATAAAAAGCGACTCCGCCTACCGTGAGAAGCTTTATGAAATATCGCGCAGTGAGGGGAATGAGCGGCTGTATGCCGAGCTTTGCGAGGCTGACCCCTCTGCCGCAGAGTCGATACACATGAATAATACGGTACGTCTTGTCCGCGCACTTGAAGTGATACACGTTACGGGCAGGAAGTTCAGCGAGCTAAAAGAAGAGAGCGTTTCTGTAGAAAGTCCCTATGATTCGCTTATCCTCGGTCTCAATGCCGCTGACCGCTCTCTGCTTTATGAGCGTATTGATATGCGCGTTGACGAGATGGTCAAGGCGGGACTTGTTGAGGAAGCACGTGAATTATGGCAGGAAAATGCCATGCGTACTGCCGCAAACGCTATCGGCTACAAGGAACTTATCCCGTATTTTGAAGGTAATGCCCTTATGAGCGAGTGTATCGACAAAATTAAACAGGGTACACGCCATTACGCTAAAAGACAGCTTACGTGGTTTAGAAAAAATGAACGTTTCGGAAAAATCCAAAAAAGCTATAGCCAATTACGGAAGAATATGATATAATGTATTGTGTGTATTTTTATCCTTATGGGATAGGTATGCCCTCACGCAGAAGCAGTAAAAGTTTTCTGCGGTGAGAATAATAAACATGAATGGAGAATGTGTATGAACAAAACTATCAATTTACAGGACGTTTTCCTCAATCAGTGCAGAAAGGAAAAGATATCAGTTACCATTATCCTTACGAACGGTTTCCAGTTCAAGGGTATGGTAAGAGGATTTGACAGTTACGTTGCTATTTTCGACTGCGACGGCAAACAGCAGCTCGTTTATAAGCACGCTATTTCAACGATTATCCCCGCAAGACCTGTTTCTATACTTGATGCTTCGGCAGACAAGAGTGAATGAGCGGTGATATGAATGCGCGCAAATAAATCAGACAGCAGCTTCATCGTCAAGGTGATGAGAAATTCAGTTCTCATCCTGCTTCTGATAGTCTTTATCAGCATCGTTTATAATTTCCGCAATAAACAGGCTCCTACGGCGGTAGCTCTGATGTCGGATGCAACTGCTTCACGTGAGTTCAAGGGAGTTTTCATCAGAGATGAGACCCCGCTTATGTGTACTTCCGGCGGCGCTGTGAGCTATAATGTGGCTGACGGCGGAAAGCTCGGAAATGGTACGGTTATCGCTGAGGTGTACCCCAACGATGAGCAGATAGTAAGAAACCGCGAGATAAAGCGCCTTGAGCGTGAACTGGGTGTTCTCAGGAAAATACAGAACCCCGGTACTATCGAGTCGGCACAGCCTTCAAACCTCTCTGACAGCATTGAGGAGAAATACCGCAGTATGATATACAGCCGCGATATGCACGATTATTCCTCGGTCGAAAGAGATATGGAAGATCTGCTTATACAGATGAGTACATACCAGATAATCACCAAGCAGGTGAACGGTTTCGACCAGCAGATAACAGACATCAATTCAAAACTCGCTGAACTAAAATCTCAGACGGTCAGTCCTTCTGAGACAATAAAGTCGCCGCGCTCTGCTTACTTTGTAAGCTATTGCGACGGATATGAATCCGAGCTTAAACCGGACAAGCTGGATACTATATCAATTGCCGATATAAACAGCATCGAGGACAGAAAAAGCTCAGAGGGAAATATCGTCGGCAAGCTTATAGAAGGATACGGCTGGTACCTTGCAGGAGTTATCGACAATTCGCGCAAAGAGTACGCTATCGGCGGAAATGTAAAGATAAGATTTGATTCTGCCGCTGATACCTTTGACGCTGTTGTCAAGGATATCCGCGATGAAGGCGACGCTTCAAAGAGCATCATAATACTTGAATGTAATCAGTTCAACTACGACCTCGTTCAGCACCGCGCTGAAAAGTGCGAGATGATAAAGGGCGATTTCCGCGGACTTAAAGTTCCGCGTGAGTCGATACGATTCGCTGATATCACTCAAAAGAAGGGATTTCCGGCTGCTGAGGAAGAAACTGCTCCGGAAGGCGAAACTCCGACAGAAGAGACTGCCCCACAGACCGAAGCGGAAACTACCGTCAAGACCAAGGGCGTATACATCTTAAAGGGTGAACAGGTTACTTTCAAGAAAATCGACGTCATATATGAGGGCGATGATTACGTGCTCTCAAAGGTGCATGAAGATGATTCATCTTACCTTGCACTCTATGACGATATAATGATAGAAGGTGTGAACGATGACTGACAGATTTCAGTATGTCAGCGATAACCTTGCGGCTATAAAGAGCAATATCGCGGACGCGGCTGCAAAATGCGGCAGAGCACCGGAAGATATACGAATTATGGCTGTTACGAAAACCGTCGCTCCTGAGATAGTGAACTATGCCGTTTCACTCGGAGTTACTCTCCTCGGTGAAAACAGGGCACAGGAGTTCATGTCGAAGCAGGAGGCTTATGACAAGTCTGCGGAGTTGCATTTCATCGGCGGCTTGCAGACAAATAAGGTAAAGTATATCATAGAACCTATGACGATGATTCAGTCAGTTGACAGCTTTAAGCTGGCACAGGAAATAAACCGGCTCGCAGGTGTGCATAATAAAACTATGGATATCCTTTGCGAGGTAAATATCGGAGGAGAGGATTCCAAAAGCGGAGTCGCTCCCGATGAACTGATACCGCTCCTTGAGCAGATATCGGCACTGGAAAATGTGAGGGTGAAGGGTCTTATGACCATTCCTCCGCCTTCCGGAAGCGATATCTTCCTTGGGAAAATGGAGGAGCTGTTTCAGAATATAAAATGCAGAAATATCAATGGCATCGCTATGGAGACGCTCTCAATGGGCATGACTCATGACTATGCCGATGCCGTAAAACACGGTTCAACACTGGTGCGTATCGGTACCGGTCTTTTCGGAGCACGCGACTACAGTAAATAGCCGCCGCATCTGTACGGTATGAGCTTGGGGGTATCAACATTTAGAGTTCATAACGGCAGATGTGCTCATAATAATGAAAATTTCTATAACGGCGGCTCACCGCATGAGTGCCGGTAACTATTATAATGTATATGCGGAGAATGGAGAAAAATCATGAAACTTTTCGAGAATATCAAGGATTTCTTTTTTGCAGCTGAAGACGAGGACGGCGATTTCGCTGATACTCCCATGGGCGCTGAGACAAGAGAACATTCAAACACCGGCGGTGCTATGTCGAATCCCCGCGAGGAAATGGCTCCTGATGGAACAGGCAGAAGAAACAAGGTAGTTAATATCCAGACTACTGCACAGCTTCAGGTCGTTCTTGTTAAGCCTTCAGCTTTTACAGACGCTAAGCAGATAGCTGACCACCTCATCGCTAAGAAGACCGTAGTGCTCAACCTCGAAACTGCTTCTCCTGAGAACAAGAGAAGAATCATCGACTTCCTCGTAGGTGTTGCTTACGCTAACGGCGGAAGCCTTAAGCCTGTTGCAAACCTTACCTACATCATTACTCCTTACAATGTAGGTTTCATCGGCGAGGACCTCGTTGGCGAGCTTGAGAACAACGGCGTATTTATCTGATGAATACTCAGCCGGACAGGCTCTTTATCGCTCGGCTTGAGGATATGCTTCAGCAGTGTGAGCGCTACAGTGCCCCTGTATTTTCGTCGTTTCTCGATGAGAGACAGTGTGCGGAAACAGAACTGTGGCTCCGTGCTAATGCCGGAGAAAACGGGTATCTCCTATGGGGCGGATATCCCGGCGCAAGACGAAAAATGCTCGCTGTTTTCCCGGAGTATCTGCGCGAAAGCATTACTGAACTCTATCCGATGCAGTGCGTCACATTCGTCTACAGGAAAGAGGACAAGCTGACTCACCGCGATATCCTCGGCTCACTCATGGCTCAGCAGATGAAGCGTGAAGTGGTCGGAGACATCGTCGCGGAAGAGGGCATCGCTCAGACCTTCCTCACAGACGTTGCGGCAAAGCTGATAACCGGTTTGGTATCCAAGATCGGCAGAGTCGGCGTAAAGACAGAGACCGGCAGACCTTTTGAGCTTGAAAATGCTCAGAAATTTCAGGATATAAGCGGTACGGTCGCCTCGCTGCGGCTTGACTGCATTGTCAGCCTTGCGGCTAAGCTGAGCCGCGAAAAAGCGGCGGCACTTATCCGGACGGACAAGGTGGACGTTAACCACCTTACCGCAGACTCTCTCTCTCATGAGCTTAAAGAAGGGGAGACCAAAAAAGGCCGTATACACATAATTCTGAAAAAATATATTTAGAGGTGAATGATAATGATCACATCAAAAGACGTAAGAAATAAAAGATTTGAAAAAGCTGCTTTCGGCTATAAGCAGGAGGAAATCGACGAATTTCTCTCTCAGCTTGAGGCTGAACTCGACGAAATGGAGCGCGAGCGCGCTGAGGCTAACAACAAGATCCAGATCCTCGCTGACAAGGTAAGAGAGTACATGAAGGACGAGGACGCTCTCAAGGACGCTCTTCTCGGTGCTCAGAAACAGGGACATCAGGTCCTCAACGAAGCTAACGAGAAGGCTGAGCAGATCATTGCTGAGGCTCAGGCTAAGGCTGATGAACTCGAAGACGAGGCTGTACGTCAGCACGCTGAGGCTATGGAGAAGAACCGCGAGGAGATCGCTAAGGAGAAGGAAGCTCTCATCGACGCACGCCGTCAGGTTGCAGAGTTCAAGAAGAGCCTCTTCGATATGTACAAGGCTCACCTTGAGATGATCTCATCTATGCCCGAAACATACGACGATGACCTCGACCCCACTGAAACAGCCGAGGAGATCGCTGCTGCTGTAGCTTCAGGAAACGAAGACTGATAATACGGCATCTCTGCCGTTAGTCGTTAGCCATTAGCTTGCTGTGAGGATATGCCTGCAATAAGCTGATAGCTAAAAGCTAACGGCGCATATTACTTATTCAGTTCGAGAAATTATGAAAGGTGATACCAATGGCACAGGATTATAACACGACCCTTAATTTACCGGTAACCGATTTCCCCATGCGCGGAAATCTTCCCAAGAGAGAGCCTGAAACTCTCGAAAAATGGGAGAGCGAAAGACTCTACTACAAGATGATAGAGAAGAACAAGGGCAAGCCCTCTTTCATTCTCCACGACGGACCTCCCTACGCTAACGGCGAGATCCACCTCGGAACTGCGCTCAATAAAACACTCAAGGACTTTATCATTAAGTACAAGAATATGAACGGATTCTGCGCTCCTTACGTTCCCGGCTGGGATACTCACGGTCTGCCTATCGAGCTTAAGGCTATGAAGGCTATCGGCGTTAAGGACGGCGCTATTCCGCCTACAGAGCTGAGAAAACACTGCCACGACTATGCAATGACTCACGTTGCAAATCAGATGAAGCAGTTCAAGCGTCTCGGTTCACTTGGCGATTATGAGTACCCTTACCTCACACTCCGTCCTGCTTATGAGGCAAGACAGGTCGAGGTATTCGGCGCTATGGCTAAGAAGGGCTATATGTACAAGGGACTTAAGCCTGTTTATTGGTGCCCTGACTGTAATACCGCTCTTGCAGAGGCTGAGATCGAGTATTCAAATGACCCCTGCTACTCTATCTATGTAAAGTTCAACGTTACCGACGATAAGGGAATGTTCACTTCTCTCGGTCTCGACCTTTCAAAGGTGTATTTCGTAATATGGACTACTACTACATGGACTATCCCCGGAAACCTTGCTATCTGCCTCGGTCCGGAGTATAACTATACACTCGTTCACGTTGGCGACGAGTACTACGTAATGGCTGAAGAACTCGTAAAGACTACCATGGAGACTGCCGGTATCACTGATTACACTACCGACCACATCTTCACAGGTGCAGAGCTCGAAGGCATGAAGACCAAGCACCCGCTCTATGACCGTCCGTCTCCGATAATCGTCGGCGACCACGTTACACTCGAATCAGGTACAGGCTGTGTTCATACTGCGCCCGGCTACGGTGTTGAGGACTTTGAGGTTTGCAAGAACTATGACGACATCGGCATCATTGTATGTGTTGACGCTAAGGGTAAGCAGACCGCAGAGGCAGGCGAGTTTGCAGGTCTCGATACTGATGAGGCTAACAAGGCTATCGCCGCAAAACTCACTGAACTCGGCGCTATGCTCGCAACTCAGAAGATAGTCCACCAGTATCCGCACTGCTGGAGATGTAACAGCCCGATAATCTACCGTGCTACAGAGCAGTGGTTCTGTTCAGTAAACGGATTCAAGGACGAGGCTATAAAGGCAATAGAGGGTGTTCAGTGGATACCCGAGTGGGGCGAGGACCGCATCAAGGGCATGGTCCGCGACAGAAGTGACTGGTGCATTTCACGTCAGAGAACATGGGGTGTTCCTATCCCTGTTATCTACTGCAAGGACTGCGGCAAGCCTATCTGTAACGATGAAACTATCGGTGCTATCGCTGACCTTTTCCGCAAAGAAGGTTCTGACGCATGGTGGACCAAGGAAGTAAGCGAGTTTATCCCTGCTTCTGTAAAGTGTGAATGCGGATGCGGCGAATTCACCAAGGAATACGATATCATGGACGTTTGGTTCGACAGCGGTGTATCACATACTGCTGTTATGGAAGATTTCGACAGCCTCACATGGCCGGCAGACCTCTATCTTGAGGGCGCAGACCAGTACCGCGGCTGGTTCCAGTCTTCACTCCTTACATCTGTTGTATACAAGGGTACTGCTCCCTATAAGGCAGTATGCACACACGGCTGGGTAGTTGACGGCGAGGGCAAGACAATGCACAAGTCCCTCGGCAACGGTATCGCTCCCAGTGAGATAACCGACCAGTACGGTGCTGATATTCTCCGTCTGTGGGTAGCTTCATCTGACTACCACAGCGATATCCGTATCTCTAAGCCTATCCTGAGCCAGCTCTCAGATGCTTACAAGAAGATACGCAATACAGCAAGATTCATCCTCGGAAACCTCGGTAACGGTGCAGGTTTCGACCCTGACAAGGACTGCGTTTCCGACGATAAGCTCACAGAGCTCGATAAATGGGCACTCATGAAGCTCGACAAGCTCATCGACGACGTTAAGGCTGGCTATGAGAAGTATGATTTCCATATCGCATTCCACGCTATCCACAACTTCTGCGTTGTTGATATGTCAAACTTCTATCTCGATATCATCAAGGACAGACTCTACTGCGAGAAGGAGAACAGTGTACTCCGCCGTGCCGCTCAGACTGCTATGTACCGCATTCTCAGCGCACTCGCAAGACTTGCAGCTCCTATCATCTCATTCACAGCTGAGGAGATATGGCAGTTCATGCCGCATACTTCTGCTGACGATAAGGAGAGCGTATTCCTCAATCAGATGCCCGAAAAGAGCGGCATTGAGTTCAGCACTGAGTTCATCGAGAAGTGGGAACTTATTTACAATACCCGTCTCGGCGCTAACAAGGCTCTTGAAGAGGCAAGAAATGCCAAGACCATCGGTAAGTCACTTGAAGCAAAGATGATAATCAAGTGCAGCGGCGAGCTTTACAGCAAGTATACTGCTCTTGCCGGCGAACTCAAGGACATTCTTATCGTATCCGGAGTTGAGGTTGCTGAGGGCGAAGGCGAAACTGTATATGAGGTCGCTAAGGCTGACGGCGATAAGTGCGAGCGCTGCTGGTGCTACTCATGCTATGTCGGCACAAACAGTGCACATCCTACACTCTGCGAACGCTGTGCAATAGCCGTAGAAGCTTAAAATTTGTACTATATTGCCTGCTGACGCATAACAGCAGGCAATGTTTGTGAAAGGATAAATATGGCGGTAATACTCGTTGTACTTATTGTGGTTCTCGTTGCGGCTGACCAGCTGGTCAAGCACTGGGCGGTCACGTCGCTTGAACCTGTCGGAAGCATGGACTTTATCCACTTCGGCGACTTCAAAGTAGTTGACCTCACTTATCTCGAAAACCGCGGGGCGATATTCGGGAGTATGGCAGGGCAGAGGTGGTTTCTTGTAGGCTTTACTGCACTTGTGATAATTCTCGCTTCAGTTGGTATGATACTTGCGCTGAAACGCTCGAAATTCCTGAGCTTTTCGATAATGCTTTTCGTCGCCGGCGGAATAGGAAATATCATCGACCGCGTACGCTTCGGCTACGTTGTGGATATGTTCGAGTTCAAGATTTTCCACTTCGCGATATTCAATGTTGCGGATATATGTGTAACTTTTGCATTTGTGTTCGTAATCATATATATGCTCTTCATCGACCCGAAAATCGAGAAGGCTAAGAAGGCAGGGGAGAAGTCCGCAAATGAGTGATAACGTCACATTGCAGTGCGGCACGGAGGTGCGCGGTGCAAGGATAGATAAGTATATTTCAGATAATATTGCTGACCTTACACGCTCTGCTGTACAGAATCTTATCGCGGACGGACTCGTTACCGCGGACGGCAAGCCGGTCAGTAAGAATTACAAGATTCGCGGCGGAGAGACTGTTTCAGTCGATATCCCTGAACCTCAGCCTATGGACGCAGTACCGGAGGATATACCGCTCGATATCGTCTATGAGGACGACGACCTGCTTGTTGTGAACAAGCCGAAGGGCATGGTAGTTCACCCCGCACACGGAAATTATAACGGAACTCTTGTCAATGCTCTGCTCCATCACTGCGGCGACAGCCTTTCCGGAATAAACGGAGTTATCCGACCGGGAATAGTCCACCGCATCGACAAGGATACGAGCGGACTGCTCATCGTTGCGAAGAATGACAGTGCTCACCTTCACCTTGCTGAACAGATAAAGGTGCACAGCTTCACCCGCGAGTATGAGGCGGTTGCCTGCGGAAGCTTCAAAGAGCCGGAGGGTACTGTTGATGCGCCTATCGGCAGACATAAGACCGACCGCAAGAAGATGTGTGTCACAACTGAAAACAGCCGGAATGCGGTCACTCACTACAGTGTGATAAAGCAGTACGGCGGCTATGCACACGTCCGGCTTCGTCTTGAGACCGGAAGAACTCATCAGATACGTGTTCATCTTGCGTATATAGGGCATCCTGTGCTCGGCGACGGAGTTTACGGAAAGCCTTACAAGGGCATTGAGGGACAATGTCTCCATGCACGTAAAATAGGCTTTATCCACCCCTCGACCGGCGAGTATATGGAGTTCACGAGCGAGCTCCCTGACTATTTCATCTCGATACTCAATAAGCTTGAAAAAATGTAGGAGGTCAGCTTTTTGTTTGAAGATATCTCGAAAGTGATACTGCTCAGCGATATGGACGGCACTCTGCTCAACTCCAAAAAGCAGATAACCGGTACCGACCGTGAAGCAATAAGGCGATTCACGGCGCTCGGCGGAAAATTTACCGTCGCGACAGGCAGGACTATCCAGTCATTTGAACAGTTTCTCAGCATTCTCGACCTTCGTTCACCCGTTATAATGTATAACGGCGCGGCGATACACGATTACACTGCCGGTGAAACGCTTTACACCCACCCCCTTACAAGTGAGTGCAGGGATATGGCGATTCAGCTTCTCAGGGCAATGCCCGAAGCCGGCGGCGAGGTCTTAAAAGCAGACGGTACATACGTTTTCAGCAATACAGATTATCAGAAACTGCATACCAGGCTGTGCGGAATAGAACCAAACTATGCCGGACTCTCTGAGATAGAGGAGGGCGGCTGGCTGAAGGTGCTGTTCGCAATGGCTCCGGAGGATATCCCTCATATGGAACTTCTCACGCGCCAGCTTGGATTCGATAAAAAAGCCGATTTTGTGCGCTCTGCGGACATTTTTCTCGAAATGCTCCCGCTCGGAGTGAGCAAGGGGTCGGCACTGACAGAATACAGAAAACTCAGCGGCTATGAGGATATGACCTTCGTGGCTGTCGGGGATTTCGACAATGATCTTGAAATGATAAAGGCGGCAGACGCGGGAGCTTGTCCTGCGAATGCGGAAGACCATATAAAGTCTGCGGCGGATATAGTTCTCAAACGCTCAAACGATGAGGGCGCAGTCGCAGAGCTTATAGATATTATCATTAAAAAATGCGGACTCTCATGAGAGGTCTGCTAAAATAAATGGAGGTTACTATGGACGCATCAAGAAAAAAGGATCTGCAAAAGATCGCCTGTAAAGTGAGAATGGGCGTTATAGAGGGAACTTATAACGCTAAGTCGGGACATCCCGGCGGTTCGCTCTCAATCAGCGACACACTGACATATCTCTACTATGACAAGATGAACGTTGACCCCAAAAATCCCGAAAACCCCGACAGAGACCGCTTTGTACTTTCAAAGGGTCATACTGCTCCGGCGCTGTATTCGGTACTCGCTCTCAAGGGATTCTTCCCCGAGGCTGAGATAAAGTCACTGCGTCACATAGGCGCACTCCTGCAGGGTCACCCCTGTATCACTATTCCCGGCGTTGATATGTCGAGCGGTTCACTCGGACAGGGCATATCTGCGGCTTGCGGAATGGCTCTTGCCGGAAAGCTTGACGGCAAAACTTACAAGGTATATACTGTCCTCGGCGACGGCGAGATAGAAGAGGGTCAGGTATGGGAAGCTGCTATGTTTGCCGGCAACAATAAACTCGATAACCTCGTTGCTGTTGTTGACTTCAACGGCTTACAGATAGACGGTGCACTCAGTGAGGTTTGTTCTCCTGAACCTATCCCTGAGAAGTTTGCAGCTTTCGGCTGGCACGTTATTACTGCTGACGCTCACGATTTCGACAGCCTTGAAGCTGCTTTCAATGAGGCAGAAACTGTAAAGGACAAGCCTGTTGTGATCGTTCAGAAGTCAGTAAAGGGCAAGGGAGTTTCATTCATGGAGAATCAGGTAGGCTGGCACGGAACAGCTCCCAATAAGGAACAGTATGAGCAGGCAATGGCGGAACTCACAGCGCAGTTAAAGGAATTGGAGGGCTAATAAAATGGCAGATGTTATCAAAAAGGCTACCCGTGAGAGCTACGGTGAAACTCTTAAAGAGCTCGCGGAAGAATACAAGAACTTAGTCGTCCTCGACGCTGACCTCGCTGCTGCAACTAAGACAGGTATTTTCAAGAAGGCTTATCCCGACCGTTTCTTCGATTGCGGTATCGCTGAGGCAAATATGATGGGAGTTGCTGCCGGACTTGCTGCCTGCGGAAAGATACCGTTTGCAAGTACATTCGCAATGTTTGCGGCTGGCAGAGCTTTTGAGATAGTCCGCAACTCTATCGGCTATCCCCACCTCAATGTTAAAATAGGCGCTACTCACGCTGGTATATCAGTCGGCGAGGACGGTGCTACTCATCAGTGCAACGAGGATATAGCACTCATGAGAACTATCCCCGGTATGACTATCATCAACCCTGCTGACGATGTTGAAGCAAGAGCTGCTGTAAGAGCTGCTGTAGCATTCGACGGACCCGTTTATATGCGCTTCGGCAGACTTGCAGTACCGGTGATAAACGATGCTGCAACATATAAATTCGAGCTCGGCAAGGGCATTGTAATGAAGGAAGGCAGCGACATCACTATCGTTGCAACAGGTCTCATGGTAAATGAGGCTGTACAGGCTGCCGAAACACTTGCAGCAGAGGGAATTTCTGCAAGAGTTGTAAATATCCACACTATCAAGCCGCTTGACAAGGAGCTTATCTGCAAGTGCGCTGAGGAGCACAGCGTTATCGGCGGACTTGGCTCTGCTGTTGCAGAAGCTGTTACAGAGTGCTGTCCTGTGCCTGTAGTGAAGATAGGTGTTAACGACGAATTCGGTCACTCAGGACCGGCTGTTGACCTCCTCAAAGAGTTTGGTCTTTCTGCGGAAAATATCGTTAAGGTAACAAAGGACGCATTAAAACTCAAAAAGTAAGCAATTTACAAATCAAGCTAATATTTTTACCATGAAATACATTAAGAAACTCTTCGGAGGCATAGACCTCACATGGAAGAAACTGCTGATATTCTCGGTGACTGCCGGTATTATACCGGGTATACTTCTCAGTATACCGGCACTTAAGGATACATCGTTCACCGATAATGGTTCAAGCTACGAATGGTGGGTATTCTTTGCGATAATAATAATATCCAACTGCAAAAAGCCGCTTGAAGCGGCTTGCAAGACGTTCGTATTCTTCCTGATAACTCAACCGCTCATATACCTTGTACAAGTGCCGTTTTGCTGGCTTCACTGGGGAATATTCTCGTATTACCCGCCGTGGTTTTTTCAGACACTTCTGACGTTTCCGGGCGCATTTCTTGGCTGGTACGTAAAAAAAGGCAAGTGGTACAGCCTGCTGATACTTTTGCCTATGCTGTGGCTGCTTTCGGAAACTGCGATGGCGTATCTCCACGGTTTGCTCTATATGCCGCCGCGTCATCTGCTTACAACGATATTCTGCGCGGTACAGATTTTCGTACTCGTTATTGCTTTTTTCGAGGACAAGAAACTGTGCATTGCCGGCTGTATACTCGGTGCAGGACTGCTGACCTTCTGCTTCTTTATGAACATTTATCATCAACCCATGGGGAGTATAAATGTTTACGGTGAAGAAATAGACCCGGATATGCACTATACGGCTGAATCGTCAGACGAGAGCATTGTAAGGATAACCGAAGATGAATTAGTTCAGCCGAATGGTATGCAAGCTGAGTTTTATCATAAAGGCTCTGCCGAGGTTACTTTTACCGCCGACGATGGAACTGTTTTAGTATATAAGGCATGGCTCGGCGAT
>CADAYP010000045.1:0-19485 GCA_902792235.1 Ruminococcus flavefaciens | reverse complement strand
GGTCTTTTCACTGTATGTTGTTTTTGAGAAGTCAAGCGGTTCGCCAAGTGTGTAATCTGCCATAGTCGTAGGTACATTTACGTGCCATGAAGCTGTGCAAATTCCGCCCTTTTCGTTGGTCCACTCTATCATTCGTCCTGCTACTCCGTCGTCCCACGCATAGCAGGGGCAGTAGCTTCCGAAATCAAATCCCTGTATTGCCGGATACTTGCCTGTGAGTTTCTTTATGAGGTTTACGTCAAGGTCGTAATTATTATAGGTATAATTGCGGTTCTGCGTACTGTAGGTATATACCTGTCCGTCCGGACCTGTGCAGTGCCACGGGAACTTGTGTCCCTGTTCGTCCTTGTCGTAGCTTTCCTTGTCTATTGTGTACTCCACTCCATTCTCATCGGTGCATTTATCGGCATTTTCATCGTAGCGGATAGTGGTCTGAACCTGATTTCCGCCGCCGTAAATCTGCTGCTGTCCGGAAAGAATATTATTGCCGTATACGCTGTGGAGATACTTCATTACCGCCTTTGCCTCAGGTGTTGCCTTCGGGTCGCAGGTCTCGGACGTTGCCTTTGAAAGGTCGGGGAAATCAGCTTCTGCTACGGTCACGTAGTCTACTGCCATATAGCCGTATTCGCTGATGAATTCTATTGTGTTCACGCCCTTGTTGAGACGTATCATGCCGAAGTCGTAATCTGTCCACTTCTCAGAATACGCCGCCTGCGTAAGATACTTTACTCCGTTTACCTTCACCGCCTGCTGTCGCGCACCTTCATTCAGTATCTGTGCACCGTGCACGGTAAGCTGATACATTGCGTCCTCGGGGACTGTTACCTCAAATGAAGCCGGTGAGGCTGTCAGATACCAGAAGCCATCGCCTGAATAGCCGGGTATCTCGGTCTGATAGATAGATGTCCATAAGTCGGCACCTTCCATTTTCTCTCCCTCAATAACGAATGGGAAAACCGTGTCGGCTGCGTGTACGGGTGCAGCAAACGGTACTGCTGCCGCTGCCATAACTGCGGCTGACGCTGCTGTAAGCGTCTTTTTGATGAAATTCTTCATGTTGCATTCCTCCTGAATAGAATTAATCCCTCACTATGCTTTAATTAAGCCATGCCTAATTCAGCTTAATTAATGCGTGTTTACAACCTAATTATAATATCATCGGAGTATTTTTTCAATAACATTTTATTAACAGTATAAAACTTTGTAGCTTTCCACAAATCCTCCTCTCCTCTTTTGTCGGATAAAAGAAAAAGCCGCTTAAATTAAGCAGCTTTTAAGTAAAATCAGTTTTTAAACAGTGTTTAATTAAATGTTATCAGCACATCAGTGCCTTGTCAAGCCATACCTTTGCGATATCGAGTGCCTCGTAAAGTCCGCAGTCACGCTCTGCATTCTTTACAAATGCCTTCATCGGGTCGGCTTCATTAGTATCCATCTGTATTACTCTTACCTTTGATGCTGTCTCTGTACCATCCTCAGCCTTCGCGGTATCGAGTATCTGTATCCATATTACGAACGGGTCGGACATATATCCGTAGTATATCTGTCTGCCGCAGAGTATCTACGTAGGACTTTGTGATGGTGAATTTGCTCTCGCCGTTTACTGCTATCAATGCTGTCATTGCGCTGTTTTCATAGAAGTCGAGCTTCATTGTCTCGCCGGTAAACGAATCATTTAACTCAACTGTTGCCATCGGTGCGCTGTCGGGAATCTTAGCATCAAGTGCAAAGTCCTCAGCGTTTGCGCTTATCAGGAAACTGTAGAACTGACGGAAACGTTCACTGTCGAATGCCTCACCGTTGTACTTAGCTTCAAAATCGTCAGCTGTGTAAGACTCCTTTTCTTCTGCCGGATTTCTCTTGGTGATTGTGAACTCGCCGCTCTCTCCGGTATTTGTCGTTACCTTTAGGTCGCTGATGTTCCATACATAAGATGCAATGAATATCTTCGATGCTATGTCGATAGGCTTTACTGTTGCCCATCTTGCATTCTCAGTCTGTACCGTATATATTACGTTGCCGCCTTCAAGCATTGCGTAACAGCACTTGCCATTCTCGCTGTCGTTGAAGGGTTCACTCAGAAGAAGTACATAGGTCTTGCCGTCGTCACATTCCATTGTAACCGTGCAGAACGGGTCTTTCAGTCCGGCTTCTGCTATATCGGCATCTGTGCAGTGTACACTGTAGATGTCCTGTGCGTCAAGTCCGAACATTCCTGTTGTTATGTTTGTCGCACGCTCAACTGCAAGATACGCCGTTGTCGGCTCGACCATAACGTGTGCGGCAGATGTACCGCCGCTGTGCTGTGAATCTTCCTTCTCTTCGTATTTAAGCACGATGTCGTAATCTATATCGTCGCGCTCAATTTTCAGAGTCTTTACGATAGGCATTTCATCGGGTGCTTCAAGCACAGTAGTCTCTACAAGCTCAATAGTTGTTTTTGTGTAGTTTTCAACTGCTGAATTTCTTACCGTGTAAACTGTGTTCACACCGTCTATCATTACGTATGTCACGTCGCCCGACGGTGCTTTGTTTCCTACGAGCAAGCGGTATTTCTTTCCGCTCTCAAATTCGATATCAACTGTTGCTGTCGGTGATGCAAGTCCGAATTTTGCAAGGTCGGTGCAGTTTTCCTCGATGACGTCTTCACTCGCAAGCTCGTTTGCGTTGTTGGCAAGAGTTCCGATTATTGAATCCTTCATCAATACGTCCTGATATCCGTCAAGGGTATAGGTTGCCGCAGAATCATCGGTCTTTGTGGTCTTCTGTATAACGTGAAGCTCGTCTGTCTGATTCTTTATGTCTACCGTCTTGATTACTCCGACATTATATCCGCTTGCTGATTCGTTTTCATCGTCCTTTATCAGTATTACCGACTGCTTATCTTCATTTACCTCGGAAGAGGCGGAGCTTCCGCCTTCCTCCTTCGGTTCTGTCAGTCTCAGCGCTGCATATCCGCCGCCTAGCACCGCAAGTACTGCGCCGAGAGCGATAATGCCTTTAGCTGTTTTATTCATCGATTCTTTCTCCTTAACAGTACAAATGCTCCGGCAACTGCTATTGCTATCGGGATAACAAGGATTACTATTATCTCTATAGCCTTTGCTTTGCCTGTTGAAAGTGAGATATTATTCTGCTGGATAGCCTTTTCGGGTATGATAACGCCTGAATCCTTTCCTGTCATGTTATTGACTGTGTTGAGGATAACTGTTGCGTTGTTGAATGTGTTTGTGTTTGCGAGAATTGAGTTGTCAAGCATGAACGGACTGCCTATTACGAGGAGATTGCTTCCGTATACATTGATACCTGATGCAGTTTCCTTTCTCGACTTTATAATTGCTGAATATTCGCCTGTTTCGCCCTTTTCTGCCGACTTGTCAACAAGTGATGCAGTGTATGATGTAGGCTTTGACTTGAGTATCTCGCTGAGTACGCTCTCGTTGTTCTTGGTCATTCCGCTTACTACTCTTGTACCGGGTGCAACTATAGGCAGTGTATCGTTCGGAAGTGTTCCTACTGCATCTGTATCGCTTACGCTGAGCATAGGTGCGTAGTCAACTGAGCCGAGGGCTGCGATACGAACCTGTGTCATGTCGTCATCAAGGATAACGTCTGTTCCGACCTGAATCTTCCAGTCTTCAAGGAATTCAGTGATGTTGGGAAGGTCAGTTGCGTAGAAGTTCTGGATATATATCATGTTCTTCTCGTAGTTTCCGCCATTGTAGAGGAAATCGCTGAGCTTTGTGATTATATCATCTGAGAAGTCAAATGCAGGTGCTGCTACTACTATCATATCGTAGTCGTCAGGGCTGAGTGCATCTGTTGCAACGTCGACCTCTGTGCAGTCATAGCCGTTTTTGCCGAGGAATGCCTCGAACGATGCTGCAAGGCTTGCATGGGTATTATCCCATATGTTGTTGCCGTTCATTTTTGCTGTGACAGCGACTCTCTTGGGGTTTGAGTCTGTTACAGACATAATGTTTGCTGTGATAAGGCTCTCGCCGTTGAATACCATGTCCATCTTGGTCTGTGTGCTGCCCTGTGAAGGTGTTATCATTCCGATTACTTCTTCCTGGTTAAGCACCTTTACTCTGTCACCGCAGCTGAATATGATATTTGTTTCGCCAATCTCGCCGTTATAGCTGCTCTTGTAGCGTGCGATAACGTCGGGGTCTTTGTTGATGTCAACGTACTTTACGTCGATGCTGCCCTTGCCTGATTCAGCATATACGCTGTATTTGTCGAGAATCTCAGGGATTATCTCGTAGGGCATTTCCACGTTCTGTCCGTAATACTGCATGAACATCTGCTTATACTGTACAGCCATTGCTGCAAATGAATTACGGGGTGTGGTTACTGTTATCTCTACGTCCTTGTCCATATTCTTGAGGACGTCTATCGACTCGTCTGTGAGGTCATATCTCTTATCAGGTGTAAGGTCAAGCTTTACGGGGTATCTCTTGTTCAGCACGCCGCATATAAGGTTTACTACTATCACTATCGCGATAACGAATACCAGTACAACTGCTGACATTGAACCGTATTTCAGCTTCTTTCCGACTCCGCGGACAGGCTTTGTGCTGCTCTCCGCAGTGTCATTGACCATTTCCATCTCTTCTTTTTTATTGCTCATGTGTTTAGCACCTTCCTTTCCCTATCAGCCCCAGCGTCTCTTATCGAGGACTCTTACTGTCAGGAAGTTGAAGATAAACGCTACGCTGACAAAGAACACGATACTTGTAATGTTGAAAACGCCCTGTGTGAATTCAAGATATCTTGAATAGAAAGATACTGAAAGCATTATCTTGCGTACTACCTCATTTGTTACGTTTGATGCAAGCGAATCAAAGAGATAGAGTACGAAAAGTGCAAGCATACTTGCTACTGCTGATGCCATCTGATTCTCTGTGAGAGATGAGATGAAAAGTCCCACTGCGATGAATGCTGAACCAAGGAAAAGCATTGCAAAATAGTTGCCGAGCAGTGTTGACCATACTACATCGCCGAGGTAGGCAAGTATTATCGAATAGATGAATACAACGCTCTCTGCGATGATGAAAAGTGTGAGTGCGGCAAGGTATTTGCCGAGCACTATCGACCATAAGCCTATCGGCGCGGTAAGAAGTCCCTGGTCTGTACGGTTTTTCTTCTCTTCACTGAGAAGCTTCATGGTGAGTATCGGTATGAGGAACAGCACTACTATAAACATAGAGCTGAACATCGGCGAGGTCTCGGTAGTACCCGAACCTATTACGCCAAAGAAAAAGAATATTCCTGAAAGCAGTGTGAACACTGTGAGGAACACGTATGCGACGCCGGAAGTAAAGAAAGCGCCCATTTCACGTCTGTATATTGCACCCATTACTTCTCGCCTCCTTCATTATTTTCTTCGTCAGGGTCGTCGAATGACTGGTCAACGAGGAGCTTTTCCTCTTTCTCGACCTCTTCTGCCACAAGCTCGCCGTCCTTGACATTAAGGCTGAATTTGGGTGATTCCTTCGATGCTGAAGCAACAGGCTCACTGCCCTTTATCCTGCTTGCCTCGTCGCCCATTGTTATCCTGAGGAAGATGTCCTCAAGGGTCATGTCTGAAAGCTGGAGCATGAGGATATTCCAGCCCTTTTCGCGGCAGAGCTTATTGAGGTCGCGGCGGATATCCGCCTCTTCGTTAGCCTCTACGTCATAATCGTATATGCCCTTCTCGCGCTCCATGTCTGCACGGATATACTTGATTCCCGGTATCTTCCTGATAGAATCAACTATCTCCTTCTTGTCTGCGGCTGTACGTGTTGAGCCTTCGATACGAATTGTCATCTTGTGCTCGTTTGTGAGGTGAGTTGCTATCTCATCGGCTGTACCGTCAGCGGCAACAACACCCTTGTTTATGATGATTATTCTGTCGCATACTGCCTGTATCTCGGGGAGTATGTGCGATGAAAGGATAACCGTGTGATTCTTGCCGAGCTTTTTGATAAGTGTACGTATCTCGATTATCTGATTCGGGTCGAGACCTACTGTAGGCTCATCAAGGATAAGCACCGGCGGATTGTTGATGAGTGCCTGTGCGAGACCTACTCTCTGCTTGTAACCTTTTGAAAGGTTGCGGATAAGACGATGTCTTACGTTGCTTATCTTGCAGAGGTCGCATATCTCCTTGAGGTGTGCTTTTCTCGGAAGCTTGCACTTTTTCAGGTCGTACATGAATCCGAGGTAGCTGTCAACTGTCATGTCCACATAAAGCGGCGGTATCTCGGGGAGATAGCCTATATTTGCCTTTGCCTTTATGGGGTCTTCAAGGATATCCACGCCGTTAATGAGTATCTGACCCGAAGTTGACGAGATATATCCGGTAAGCATATTCATCGTTGTTGATTTTCCGGCTCCGTTAGGTCCGAGAAAGCCGAGTATCTCGCCTTTTTCGACCGAGAAGCTGATATCGTTTACGGCTTGCTTGTCGCCGTAACGCTTTGTAAGGTTTCTGACCTCTATCATTTGGTAATGCCCTCCTGATTATTTTTCTTTACGCATGACTTTTCATGCAGCAAATGCCATTATTTAGAATAATATCAATATGTGATAACACAGTGAAAGCCAAGCGAACTTTCTATGTCGTTTGATTCAAAGATTCTGTTATGTCCTTTTTTATCTGTGCTTTCAGCTCATCAAGTGAGCCGAATTTCACCTCAGGACGGATAAAGCTTTTAAAGCAGACATCTACGTTTTTACCGTAAAGGTCGCCATTATATCCGATTATGTGTGTTTCGGCAAGCGGTCTGCGTAAACCCTCTATTGTAGGCTTGACTCCCACATTAGTGACCGACGGCAGTACCTTTCCGCCAACACTGGTGAACGTGCTGTAAACTCCGAACTTCGGCACAAGCTGTCCATCTGAAAAATCTTGATTTATAGTCGGAAAGTCGATAGTTCTGCCGATGTGATTGCCGTCCTCTACCGGTGCGCTAATGAAATAAGGATAGCCGAGAAGCTCTCCTGCTTTTACAGTTTCTCCGGCAAGAAGCAGTTCCCTTATACGGCTTGATGACACTCTTTCGCCGTATAGCTCGACACTTTCGACTACTTCAACTCCGAAACCATATCGCTTTCCGAAGTCTATAAGTTCCTTAACTCCGCATGAGGCATTTCGTCCGAAACGGAAATCTCCTCCGCAGCAGACTACCTCTGCCCCCATTCTTTCACTGAGTATTCTTTCAGCAAATTCTTCTCCGGTGAGTGTGCAGAGTTCATCAAATGCAGGACTGTATACCTCCTCTATCCCGATATCCTCGGTCAGAAGTATATTCTTCTCCCTGAGCGTATAGATATAACCCTGTCCGCCGTTTTTCTTGCGAAGTACACTCTCCGGCAGAAAAGTGAAAACCGCAGTTTCAAGTCCGTTTTTGCGCTGTCGGCACGCGGCTTCTATGACCTCGCGGTGTCCGAGATGAACTCCGTCAAACAGTCCGAGTGCGACTGCCTTTCTACTTCCGGTCATGACGTCACCTCACACAAGATTCTTTGCAACGCGGAGAATGCCGTTTTCAAAATCGGCAAGCGCTGTTCCTATGAAAGCTCCGTCAAAGCCGTATACAGCGTAATCTGTGGTTCCGCTTTTTATGTTGTGAACTCTTTGAAGGTCAAGCTTCACGCCGTTGCGGTACATTCTTGTCTGCACTTCGTTCAGCCTGAGCTTAGGAAGCTTCTCAAATACGCGCTCAATCGGCAGTATCAGCTCCTCAAGCCTGTCCTCATCACGTGCACGCTGTATCTCTTCAAGAGTGTGACACTCGTTCAGTGTGAAGCCGCACGACGAATCCCTCACGAGCGAGGTCATTATTCCGCCGCAGCCAAGCTTTTCGCCGATATCATTTATAATTGTACGGATATAGGTGCCCTTTCCGCAGTCTATTGCGATTATGCCCTCGCGTGATGCGGGGTCATATTCAGATACCGCAAGGGAGTATACCTCTATCTCACGCGGTTCACGCTCGACCTCTATCCCCTTTCGGGCAAGGTCGTAAAGGCGCTGTCCGTTTACCTGCACTGCCGAATACATCGGCGGCAGCTGCATTATCTTTCCGGTAAACTCCGGAAGTACCGCGAGAATATCCTCTTCGCTGACTGCCTTGTCCGAGCACTCACTGACATTTCCCCACACGTCCTGTGTATCAGACGTGCAGCCGAATCTGAATCCGGCAAGATAGCTTTTCCGGTTGTCCGGCATGATATCGCACGCTTTTGTTGCTGTGCCCACAAATACCGGCAGTACACCTGTTGCCATCGGGTCGAGAGTTCCGCCGTGACCGAGTCTTTTAGTCTGCAATATTCCGCGGAGCTTCGCTACTACGTCGAATGATGTGAAGTCCGCAGGCTTGTTTACGCATAGTATGCCGTTCATTAATCAAGCGCCTTTCTTACAGCTTCGATAAGTGTATTCTTTACCTCGCTGAGCTCGCCCTCGATAGTACAGCCTGCTGCCTTAGCGTGTCCGCCGCCGCCTACTGTCTGACAGATGAGCGACACGTTTACCGCGTCGGCTGAGCGGAGTGAACACTTGAACACGTTAGGCTCACGCTCACGCATCAGTATTCCGACTTCTGTATTCTCAAGCTGAATTGTCAGCGGTGCGAATCCCTCAAGCTCATCGGGAGCTATTCCGAGCTCCTTCATCATGTCCTGAGTTACTGCTATAACTGCGAGTTTGCCGCCGAGGTGCTCCTCAAGAAGCTCCGATACCTTCGCTTCAAGCTTCATTCTGCCGAGTGACTTCACCTCAAACATATAGCGGTTTATCTTTGCAAAGTTAATGTCGTAGCTACGCTTCATCTCTGCCGCTATCTCATGTGCGCGAGGAGTTGTGCAATCGTAGCGGAAGCAGCCTGAATCAGTCGCGATTCCGGTATAAAGGCACATTGCGCAGTGACGTGTGATATTTACACCCATATATTTTGCGAGGTCGTAGATTATCTCACAGGTTGCGGTAGCCTTCTCTCTGAGAAGTGTCTTCTCCGCATAATTCTTATTGGACTCGTGGTGGTCGATACAAAGCTGTACCTTTCCGCCGTATATCTCAGCATATCTGCCCATAAGCTTCTCATCGGCGATATCTACTGCAATAACGGTCTGCGGCTCAAAGTCCTCACCTGCTCCGGTCTTTGTCATGAAGTCGTAACGCGGTGAAGGAAACTCGTCACTGCATATGACTCTGCTGCGGATACCAAGCTCCGCAAGTATATCCTTCAAGCCGAAGCCTGCTCCGATGCAGTCTCCGTCAGGACTCTGATGAGTTATTATAACAGCGTCTTTGCAGTTTCTGAGAAAAGTTTCCAGTGTTTATCAGAGCAGGTCGTTAAGCTTCTTGCTTATCTCTGCGCTGCGCTCTATCGAATTGTCTGCTATGAACGTAAGCTCGGGAGATTTTCTCATTTTCAGGCGATGGAAAAGTTCACGCCTGATGAATCCTGCGGCACTTTTCAGTCCTGCTACTGATTCCTTTGTACGTTCCATGCCTTCAAGACTTGATACGTATATCTTACAATTGGACATATCCCCCGAGAGGTCTGCCCTCACTATCGTGAGGAGCTTATCTATGCGCGGGTCTTTGAGCTCGCGCAGGATAGCTGTCATTTCTCTTTTGATGTCCTCAGCCATACGGCTCGTTTTAAAATTAGGCATATTGTCCTTTCTCCGGCATATAAGCCGCTCAGATGTTTACGGTAAAGCCGACTCCGTCGGTCTCACGCATTTCCTCGTGATTACTGCCTGTCTCGTCTTCGCTGAAGTATTCGCCGACAGGTCTTTCATCAACGTCCGACTCTACCTGTGTATAATCAGGCAATTCTTCATCGCCCTCTTCATAGTAAATATCTGCAAATTTATCGTATTCCGGTTCAAGCTCAACGTCTCTTACCGGTCTTTCTACTCCCATGAGGTCGTTTGGGAAGTTATCCTCTTCCTCAACGGGACTGCACTCGCCGAGCAGTATCCTCTTCACCGACTCGAAAAAGAATATATCTATCGGTCCGAAATCTGCCCATGCAAGCGCCTCATCGCAATACTGGAGCATATCCGCATTGCTCATTCTCTCTTCATCCATATCATGTTCCTCCTAATGTAAGGATAGCCTCACATCATTAGTCCTCGCGGTACTCCTCAACTGTGTAAGCCTCGAAGATATCGCCTTCCTTGACGTCGCTGAACTTTTCAAGGCTGATACCGCACTCGTATCCTTCTGCGACTTCCTTTGCATCGTCCTTGAATCTCTTGAGTCCTGCTATCTTGTCGTCGGCAATGATGATACCGTCGCGTACAACTCGTACCTGACAGCCTCGTGTTACCTTGCCGTTGAGTACATAGCTTCCGGCAACCATACCTACGTTGGATATCTTGTATACCTGACGTACCTCTACACGTCCAAGTTCAACATCGCGGAACTTAGGTGCAAGCATACCCTTCATAGCGGTAGATATCTCTTCGATAGCGTCATAGATGATGCGGTAGAGACGGATATCTACACCGTCACGTACTGCGTTTTCAGCGGCAACAGGGTCAGGACGCACGTTGAAGCCTACGATGATCGCGTTAGATGCACTTGCAAGCATTACGTCGCTCTCCTTGACTGCACCAACTGCTCCGTGGATTACTCTTACTCTTACCTCTTCGTTTGAAAGCTTTTCAAGCGACTGCTTTACTGCTTCAACTGAACCCTGTACGTCTGCCTTGACGATAACAGGAAGTTCCTTTATCTCGCCCTCTGCTATCTGACTGAAGAGATTATCGAGTGTTACCTTGCGGTACTGGTTGAACTGTTCCTGCTTCTGTTCATGCTTTCTCTGCTCAACGAGTTCACGTGCGAGTCTTTCGTCCTCAACTGCGTTGAAGATGTCGCCTGCACTCGGAACTTCTGCAAGTCCTGTTATCTCAACAGGTACGGAAGGTCCTGCACTCTTTACTTTTCTGCCCTTGTCGTTTGTCATTACGCGGACACGTCCAACTGCTGTTCCTGCGATAAGAACGTCGCCCTGTCTGAGTGTACCGTTCTGTACGAGAAGTGTTGCAATAGGTCCTCTTCCCTTATCAAGGCGTGCTTCGATTACTGTACCCTTTGCAAGACGGTCGGGGTTAGCCTTGAGTTCCTGTACCTCTGCAACGAGAAGCACATTTTCAAGAAGTTCATCGATACCTTCACCTGTCTTAGCTGAAACAGGTACACAGATAACATCGCCGCCCCAGTCCTCGCATACGAGGTCGTACTTGGTAAGCTCTTCCTTTATCTTGTCGGGGTTTGCACCCTCTTTGTCCATCTTGTTTATAGCAACGATTATCTGTACGCCTGCTGACTTCGCATGGTTGATAGACTCAACTGTCTGCGGCATGATACCGTCGTCTGCGGCTACTACGAGGATAGCGATATCTGTGATATTCGCACCTCTTGCACGCATTGATGTAAACGCTTCGTGTCCGGGAGTATCAAGGAATGTGATGTCCTGACCGTTTACGTTTACCTGATATGCACCGATATGCTGTGTGATACCGCCTGCTTCACCTGCGGCAACGTGAGCGTTTCTGATGCGGTCGAGGATAGATGTCTTACCGTGGTCAACGTGTCCCATAACTACTACTACAGGGCAGCGAGGTTCGAGGTTTGTATCGTCGTCGTCACTGTCGTCGATAAGGCGCTCCTCAATTGTTACGATTACTTCCTTCTCAACCTTTGCTCCGAGCTCTTCTGCTACGAGTGAAGCTGTATCAAAGTCTATTTCCTGATTGATAGAAGCCATTACACCGAGTCCCATGAGCTTCTTGATTACCTGTGTAGCTGTCACCTTGAGACGTGCTGCAAGTTCGCCGACTGTGATGCTCTCAGGAATCATTACCTTGAGCTGCTGCTTTCTTGCACGCTCAAGTTCAAGTCTCTTGAGTTTCTCAGCCTCTGACTCCTTCTTGCTGAACTGCTGACGGTTTCTCTGTGCAGACTTCTGATTTATCTTCTGCTTCTTTGAGCTGTAATTCTCGCCGCCGTGCTTGTTGTTTGATGAAGCCATCTGGTCATAGCGCTCGTTGTACTTATCGAGGTCAACATAGCTTCCGCGTGTATCAACTGTACGTCTCTGAGTTGCTGTTGAAGCAGTTTCAGATGAGAAGTTGGTATTGAGCTTTGTGCTCTCGCCTCTGTCACGCGCCTTTACCTGCTCCTTCTTCTTGTCGCTCTTCTTATTTTTCTTGTCAGAGTGAGAAGTTTCTTTCTTTACAGGCTCAGCCTTGGGAGCTTCTTCCTTCTTTTCTGTTTCAGCCTTAACAGGCTCTGCCTTGGGAGCTTCCTCCTTCTTTACAGGCTCAGCCTTCGGAGTTTCCTCCTTCTTTACAGGCTCAGCCTTGGGAGCCTCTTCCTTCTTTTCGGGCTTGGGCTCAGCTGCCTTCACAGCAGGCTTCTCAGTCTCAGCAGCCGGCTTCTTCTCCTCTTTCTTCGGAGCTGCCTTTGCAGTTTTTTCTGCCTTCTCTGTTTTCTTCTCGGTCTTAGGCTTCTTCTCTGCCTTTGGCTCTTCCTTCGGCTCAGGCTTAGGGTCATTCTTTGACGCAAAATACTCGTCAAATGTCTTGACCTCGTGAAGCTTTGTGTAGTGCTCAAGGACGATGTTCATCTCTTCCTCTGTGAGACTTGTTGATGCCTTCTTCTTTGTATCGCCCTTTTCAGCGAAGAAGTCCATGATTTCCTGCGATGAAACGTTAAGGTCCTTCGCAGCGTCGCTTAACTTTATCTTTTTTGCCATATGTTGCAGTACCTCCAATTTGCTTTACCGCAAGTGCGGTATTGATGTTAAAGTGTGTAAATATATGTCAACACTTCTGAGGTGTTATTTTGATATTATCTTTTCAAAGCCTGCGGCAAATCCGCTGTCGCAGACCGCGATGACTGCCGTCTCTTTTCCGCAGAGACGCGCTATCTCAGCTTTCTCAAGCTCTGTGGCATATGCCGGAATATCGTATTTCCCGCATACGAAGTTCACTTCCTTGACCGTCTTTGCAGATGCATCGGAAGCGGTCAGCACGCAGAACGCTTTTCCGTCTTTTACTGCGTCCATAGAGCTGTCAAATCCCTTTACGCTCTTTCCTGCTTTTAAACATATCGTCAGCAGGTCAGCCGTTTTCCGTTTCTTTTCTGAGTTCATCAGCCATCACCTCATATACGCTATCTTCAATCCTGCATGAGAACGATTTCTCGAATCTGCGCGCTTTTCTTGCCTTGTCGAAACACTCTGCACTCCGGCAGATATAAGCTCCTCTGCCGTTTTTCTTGCCGACGAAATCAAGACTTATCTCTCCCTCCGGCGACTTCACAACGCGCATGAGTTCCTTTTTCGGCTTCATCTCGTTACAGCCGAGACACATTCTCATGGGTATCTTTTTCGGTTTCATGCTTATTCCTCAGTAGGAGCGGCTTCCTCAGCAGGAACAGTCTCCTCTGTTACTGCTTCTTCAGCTGTGCTTTCAGGGAGCTCCTCCTCGGGTGCTGATTCATTCACCGGCACTACAAAGTCCTCGCTGAGCTCGGGTGCTTCATCGCCTGTGAGGCTGTCAAACTGCGGCTTGATGTCTATCTTGAAGCCGGTGAGCTTTGCCGCAAGCTTTGCATTCTGTCCCTTGTTGCCGATTGCAAGCGAAAGCTGATTGTTCGGTACAACTACGGTGCAGGTCTTTTCCTCTTCCGATGTTACTACGGTTTTGAGTACCTGTGCCGGAGCAAGTGCACGAGCGATGAACTCCTCTGTCTTTTCGCTCCATGGGATTATGTCTATCTTCTCGCCGTTGAGTTCACCCACAACTGCGGAGATTCTTGTTCTCTGAGGTCCTATGCAGGCGCCGACTGCGTCAACATTGGGGTCCTTCGACCATACAGCTATCTTTGTTCTTGAACCTGCTTCACGCGATATCGACTTTACCTCAACTGTGCCGTCGTATATCTCAGGTACTTCAAGCTCAAAAAGACGCTTTACGAGGTCCTTATGTGTACGTGATATCTTTACGATGGGTTTCTTTGTCTTGCCGACGATTCCGGTGATGTACACCTTAACCTGCTTGCCTTCTTCAAGCACTTCGCCGGGTATCTGCTCATTCTTGAAGAGGTAGAGCTCTGTACCCTGATACTCTACAGTTACTGTTCCTCTGCCGGGTTCTATCTGTGAAACTGTAGCGATGATGCAGTCGTGTTCCTTCTGCTCAAACTTGCTGAGCATCTGCTCGCGGTTTATCTCTCTGAGGTCGCCCTTGATGGACTGCTTTGCTGAGAGTGCCGCCATTCTGCCGAGCTTTGAGATATCTATCTCCTTGAGGATAGTTCCGCCGAGAACTGCATTCGGGTCGATAGTTTTTGCAACTTCGATGTTTATCTCGTTCTCGTCGATAGGCTCATCGTCGATTATCTCCTGAGCGATGTACATTGCGAATTTCTTTGTAGCTGGGTCTATCTCGACTCTTATCCTGTCCTCACTGTGGGGATAGGCTCTCTTTGCGGCTTTGAGCATAGCCGACTTGACTTTCTCTATGAGGAGCGCTGTCTCTACACTGTTTTCCTCGCCGAGCATTTCAAGTGCGTCGAAAAAGTTATCCATTATGATTTCCTCCATTTTATTATATTGGTTTATGAGCTGATTTATTGCTTATTGTTCAATCGAAATCGAACCAGAGTTTTACAAAGGCGATATCCTCAAGCCTGAGCACTCTCTCTTCACCGTTTTCATCGGCAACGGTGAGTTCATTCTTGTCTGCACCTCTTAAATACGCACAGAACTCCTTTTCGCCGTCAATACTCCTGATAAGACGTATCCTTACCTTGTCGCCCTTACAGACCTCAAAATGGTCTTCTTTGAGAAGTTCCCGTTCAAGTCCTGCTGAACCGACTTCGAGCATATAGCTCTGTGCAATGGGGTCAGCCTCGTCGAGTACCTTGTCCACAGGCTCGGTGACCTTTTCGCAGTCGTCAATGGTGATTCCTTCGTCTCTGTCGATAAACACTCGCAGGTACCACATTGCGCCCTCTTTGACGTAGCTTACGTCCCAGAGGTAGTAGCCAAGTTCATCGGTTATCGGCTTGATAAGGTCGTATACCTTTTTTTCTGTTGCTCCGAACTTTTTTAGCTTCATCCGGTATTCTCCTTTCTGTCACACAGCGGGATAGCAGATAGTTGTTATTGAATTTTCCTTTTACAATACGAAAGACCGGAAGCTTCCGGTCTTTAGTCTAACTATCATCATGTTATATTATATCACGTAAAATTGGAAAAATCAAGTGTTTTTCGAGATTTTTCTGAATTTTTTTCGCCGTCAGTTAAGTGTCACAGGAAGGCCGTTTATCTCAATGGTCGGGTCATCGATATCTATGAGGAGACAGCGTCTGCCGTCAACTACGCTCGTGCGAACCTTGTCTGCCGCATCGGGCTTGATATTTACCGTAATACCGGGCGATGTGAGTACTGTCTTCTTCTCGATAAGATTCGATACTGTAAGGGGGGTATTGTTGCACACCTTCTCAAAAACAGGGTCGGTCATCTCTACACGCTCCTGCGGTACTCCGATATCTGTGAGGATTCCCTTGAGCTTTGTATTGTCAATGACTGCATTGTCGGTATCGTCCTTGCTTTCGTCAGCGACTTCCTGAAGCTTTTCATTAACTGTCTTTATTACCATGTAGTCGAGGTCGTCGCCGACAACGGTCTTGAGTATGCTCTGAAAACTCGATTTCTCGCTGTCTGCGGACATAACAAAACTGCATCCGAGAACGTCCTCAACAATTGAAGTGTTCGGCTTAGACGCTGACTTTGCATAGTACATTACGTGGTTGATGTCACTGCTTCTGTTGCTGAACACCGGATAGAGAAAGCCGTCAGACGGCGCTTTGCTGATTATCAGCTCGGTGTTGAGTTTCTTTGTTATCTCGTTGTTGAAGCTGTCAAACACAAATCCGTCACTGCTTGTATTCACAGGGCAAATAGCCGTAAGCAGGTAGCGGTAGAGTTCATCGTCACCCTCTGCAAATTCGTCGTTCTTGTCCTTCTTGCGTATCGTGTAGACACAATACGCAGTGATTACTGCGAACGGTCCTGTATATGCGATATTGTTCGCGATATGATTCATGAAATTCTCGCAGACAACGTCGTCCTTCAGCTCGGATTTAAGCACGGAATAGAGTATCTCCTGCGGTTTGCCTTCTTCGTAGGCTTCGTTCGGGAACTCGTACTCGCAGAAGTTCTTGCCTACATTTGTGTTCAGCACCTTTTTTAGAGTCTCGTCGTAGACATCGTGTTCCTCTACCGACATCGTAACGCAGGGATTCACCTTGTGGTAGCGGACATTTTTCTCAGCGTCGACAAATCCTGTCAGCACTCGCTCCATGATGAAGAATCCGCTCTTGTCAGAAAAATTCTTTTTGATTTCTGATGTTTCCTTTTTGTTCATTCTTTTGCCTCTTTCTTTTGTTTTATATATTTGACTTTACTTACCGTGTAAGTTGTTATAACAAATGCAAAAAATAATGGGAACATTATTATCACAGCCAAAGCAAATGCCGCTCCCAACTTCACATTAAGCGCGTGCTGATGTATCACACACTCCGACCAGATACAGCCGTAAAATCCCGCAATAACAAGCTTCATAGCATCAAGCAGGAAGCGGAATCCCTCCTCTATTATCTTAGTGCCGCGCTCTGTTATCTTCATACCAAGACGGAGTTTTCCTGTGAGAAGTCCCGCAATCTGACAGAATCCGCATATAACAAGGCACACAACATAAGGATATGCACCGTAATAGCGCTCGGCAAACACGTCAAATTCGCCGTCAGGTCCGAAATGGCAGCCAATCTGCTCAGGAAGCGAATGATAACTGACCGCAAACCATACTGCATTTATTATAACTGCAAGCCATATCACTACTGATACAACTCTATGTATCGTTTTTGTAGTCCTGTTCATATAATACCTCCGTAAGCAACTGTGCAGCTACTATTATAACATATCAAGTTTTTATAATCAAGCATAATTTTGTACAAATCATTACAGCGCCAAAGGAAATTCACAAAATACTATAGACACGCAGCGTTTTTTATGGTATAATTATATAAATTGATAACAGGAGGCACAGTCTATGAAAATGATGTTTATCGGTGCGACCCATGAGGTCACCGGAAGTTGTACATATATGGAAGCCTGCGGAAAAAAGTTCCTCGTGGACTTCGGTATGCAGCAGGGCGAGGACGTTTTTGAAAACGTGCAGATACCGGTTGCTCCCGGAGATATCGACTTTGTTCTTCTTACTCATGCACATATCGACCACTCAGGTCTGCTGCCGCTTCTCTTTGCCGGCGGCTTCAGCGGCGAGATTCACTCAACTACTGCTACTGCTAACCTTTGCAGTGTTATGCTCCGCGATAGTGCGCATATTCAGGAGTTTGAAGCTGAATGGCGAAGCAGAAAGGCTCAGCGTCGCGGTGAAGACGACTACGAGCCGCTATACACTATGGACGATGCTATCGGTGCTATCGAACTTTTCGTTCCCCACGAATACGAAAAACAGGTCGAAATAGCTGAAGGAATCTCCGTTAAATTCCGCGATGCAGGTCACCTGCTCGGCTCTTCAAGTATCATCATTACCCTTACAGAAAACGGGGAGTCCCGTACTCTCGTTTTCTCAGGCGATATCGGAAATATTCATCAGCCGCTTATCCGTGACCCACAATTTATCGATTCAGCTGACTACGTCATCATGGAGTCTACCTACGGAAACCGCGTTCATAACCGTCCGACCGACTATGTTACAGCTTTGACTCAGGTACTGCAAAATACCTTCGACCGCGGCGGAAGCGTTATTATCCCTTCTTTCGCTGTCGGCAGAACTCAGGAAATGCTCTACTTTATCCGTCAGATAAAAAGCGATAACCTGATTAAGGGTCACGACGATTTCCCTGTTTATGTGGACAGTCCACTCGCTAACGAAGCTACCGACATCTTCATCAGCAACCGTGAAAGCTGTTACGACGAAGAAGCTCTTTCATTCGTCCGCCGCGGTATTAACCCTATCGCTTTTGAGGGACTTATCCGCACCGTTACAAGCGACGATTCACGCGCTATCAACGATGATTCCCGCCCGAAAGTTATCATCTCTGCAAGCGGTATGTGCGAGGCAGGTCGTATCAAGCACCACCTCAAACATAACCTATGGAAGCCGGAAAATACTATCCTCTTTGTCGGATATCAGGCTTCAAATACACTCGGACGAAGTCTCATCGAGGGAGCAAAAAAGGTCAAGCTATTCGGTGAAACTGTCAAAGTTGCCGCTGAAATCAAACAGCTTCCGGGTGTCAGCGGTCACGCTGATGTTAACGGTCTTATGGAGTGGGCATCAGCTATAGGCGATGTAAAAAAGTTTTTTATCATTCACGGCGAGGCTTCGTCCGCTGAAAGCTTTACTCAAAAAATACGTAATGAACTCGGTATCGATGCTTACGCTCCCTACAGCGGTGCTGTATTTGATATTCTGAGCGGCGAAATAACTGTTGACGCTGAACCTATCCCCATTCCCAAGAAGGAACACCTCAGTAATGTCAATATCTGCTACAGCGACCTTGTTGCCGCGTCCAAGCGGCTTTCAGAGCTTATCAAGTTCTCCGACGGCAGAGCAAATGCCGATATGCGAAAACTTACTGAGGCTATCAACCGTCTTTGCGACGACTGGGAAATATAGCAACAGAGCGTTGCTTGCCTATTCTCATAGCTCATGGTATAATCTACTTGAGGTGATTAAATATGGATACTAAAGACATTATTCTTGAACTCCGAACCAAAAATTCAATGTCGCAAGAACAACTCGCGGAAAAAGTGTTCGTGACTCGTCAGGCTGTCTCTCGATGGGAAACCGGTGAAACTCTGCCGAATACCGAAACGTTAAAGATTCTGTCGAAACTCTTTGATGTCTCAATAAACACCCTTCTCGGCTCTCCCAGAAAACTTATCTGTCAGTGCTGCGGTATGCCGCTCGAAGATTCGATTATCTCAAAAGAAACCGACGGTTCATTCAATGAAAGCTACTGCAAATGGTGCTATACCAACGGTTCTTTTACCTATTCAAACATGGAGCAACTTATCGAATTCTGCGCAGACCATATGGCTAACGAAAATTTTACTCCGCAACAGGTCAGAGAATATATGAGCAGACTACTTCCGACACTTGAGCATTGGAAATAACACAAATGAAGCCCACTCAATTGAGTGGGCTCGCTTGTTAAAAACAAGTACGGCTAAATAAAAAAAGAATACGGATGCCGTATGGGCATCCCTACCATTCATCTTATGTAGGGACGACCATTGGTCGTCCGATAAATACGTAACAACAATCAGTTTTTTTACTCTGAGCCTGCTCATTTGAGTAGGCTTTACTTTAGTATACAAATTAGTATAAAAAATGCGTGTCTATTTCAAGACACGCATGGTGGGCCAA
>CADAYP010000044.1:0-10650 GCA_902792235.1 Ruminococcus flavefaciens | reverse complement strand
GGTATCGCTCCCGCTCCCAGAGGAATCCCCCAGATCGAGGTAACATTCGATATCGACCAGAACGGTATCGTTCATGTTTCCGCTAAGGACCTCGGTACAGGCAAGGAGCAGAACATCACTATCACTTCTTCTACAAATATGTCCAAGGACGATATCGAGAAGGCTGTCAAGGAAGCTGAGCAGTATGCAGCTGACGATAAGAAGCGCCGTGAACAGGTTGACACAAAGAACGAAGCTGAGCAGCTCGTATTCCAGTGCGAAAAGGCTCTCACAGACTTCGGCGATAAGGTATCTGCTGACGAGAAGTCAAATATCGAATCCAAATCCGCAGCTCTCAAGTCTGCTATCGCAGCTGACAACTTCGACGAGATAAAGACTCTCAAGGAAGACCTCCAGAAGGCTTTCTACGACCTCTCTGCAAAGATCTATCAGCAGGCTAACCCCAACGGCGAGGGCATTGATCCGTCACAGTTCGCAAACATGGGCGGTGCAGCAGGTGCAGCTGATAACAGCGGTTCTAACGATGACGGCGTTGTTGACGCTGACTTCACTGAGGTTTAATTAACAGTGAGTCAGGGTACAAAAAGTGCGATAAAGTATGTAATCATAATTGCAGCCCTTATCGCAGCAGTCTGGCTTGGTCTCAAATGGTTCGGCGGAGTTGCTAATGATAATGCCGGAAAAGTTGACGGCGGCAAAAGTCAGGCTGAACAGCGTGTAGACGAATACGCAAATGGTTAAATAAGCTTTTTAGGGCGAAGGTACCTTCGCCCTAATGGTGTATATATGGAATGCGGAAAAATCCGCACCATAATGGTGTATATTATGAAAAAAATGTATTCTGCACTGCTGCTTGCAGCGGCACTGACACTTTCAGGGTGCAGCAGCCACTCCGCAGCTGTGATTTCCGGCAGCGACGCTTCTGCTTCAAAAACTGGTACAGCATCGGAACTGCCAAAAAAAGACGGTCACTATACCGCCGATGAACTGAAAGCTATGGCTGAAAACAGTCCAATGCACGCCGATGATATCGCTGACAGGACTGCCGCTGACCTTTCCGCTGATTCGGTCATAGTGTACAATAATCTTATCAATTATGCAACCGACCACCTCGGCGGAGATGATTTCCACCTGTTTGACTTCCGCACAACCAAAGACGGCTACTATATAAAAATCGTCCTCGATGAATACGTTGATTCCGGCGACTATGAACACGCACCTATCACCATTACAAGCGATTACGGCGGTTCGCGCATAAAAAGTGAACTTGCCGGATTCAACTATTCAAGAAAATGGACAGAATCGCTAAGCGCTGAAATAAATTTCCAGTACCCCGATTACCACATCAACGACTGCGCTCTCGAATCGGATAATTCACTCCTTTCGATTGACCGCGGTGAGGAAACATACAACATATATAACATGGGTATCGAACCCATGACAGGTACATGGTCCGTGAACATCATACTGCCTGCCGGAACGGAAAAATCCGACTTTGAAAAGGCTTACGACAACATCGGACCAATACTCAGAAAATATTCGGTTAATCAGCTGACAGCCGTCTCTCCCGAAAGTGAGGAGTCGCGTGAGAAACTCATAAGCGGCGAAACCATAACAGGCAACAGCTACTCTTCCGGTGACGAGGGTATCAGCTGGTGCGAAGTATACGGAGAAGGCGGCGCAAGCACGTCATAAATCTGAACCTTTCCCCATAGGTTCTAAGAATGGAGAATAGAATATGGCTGAAAAAAGAGACTATTATGAAGTCCTCGGCATACAAAAGGGCGCTACTGAGGACGAGATAAAAAAAGCCTTCCGTAAGAAGGCAAGAGAGAATCACCCCGACCTCCACCCCGATGACCCTTCATACGTTGAAAAGTTCCAGGAGATAAACGAGGCTAACGAGGTTCTCTCTGACCCCGAAAAGCGTGCAAGATACGACCAGTTCGGTCATGCAGGCGTTGACCCCAACTACGGCGGCGGAGGCGGTATGGACGGCTTCGGCGGCATGGGCGGTTTCGGTGATATGAGCGATATCCTCGAAAGTATTTTCGGCGGATTCGGCGGATTCGGCGGCTCTTCACGCTCAAATGCAAACGCTCCGAGACGCGGCTCTGATATTCAGGAATCGGTCACTATCAACTTCATGGATGCCTGCAACGGCAAGAAGCAGGAAGTTAAGCTTTTCCGCATGGCTGTCTGCGAGGCCTGTCACGGTTCAGGTGCCGATGCCGGTACTACTGCTGAAATATGCCCCGACTGTCAGGGACGCGGAAGCGTTAAGACTACTCAGCGTACTCCTTTCGGCGCTATCTCCTCTACAAAGCCATGTCCTCACTGCGGAGGCAAGGGAAAGATAGTAAAGAATCCGTGTATAAAGTGCCGCGGTGTGGGACGTGTAAGAGTTCAGAAGACCGTCAACGTCGATATTCCGGCAGGTATAGATGACGGACAGACAATTCGTCTCAGCGGACAGGGCGACTGCGGTATCAACGGAGGTCCTGCAGGAGACCTTCTCCTCAATATTTCCGTTAGAAATCACCCACTCTTCAATCGTGAAGGATACGATATCCATTGCGATATCCCTGTTACTTATATGGACGCTGTTCTCGGTGCGGAAATAACCGTTCCCACTATCGACGGCGATGTTAAATACAATATCGCTGAGGGCACTCAGAACGGCACTGTATTCCGTCTCAAGGGCAAGGGCATAAAGAAGGTCAACCGCGCAGAACGCGGAAACCAGTACGTAAAAATATACGTTGAAGTCCCCAAGAACCTATCAAAGAAGCAGAAAGAACTTCTCCGCGAATTTGAGGCTTCTCTCACTGACAAGAACTACGCAAAGCGTCAGAATTTCTTTGAAAAACTCAAGTCCAAATTTGATTTCTGATAATATTAACAAAAAGGGCGCACAACTGTGCGCCCCATTCTTATTGTTTAATATACTGTATCGTCGCCGTAGTACTCTGAATCTTCCGTATCCTCTTCAGCAGTTGTTGCTTCTGTAGCAGGTTCAGTCGTACTGATTTCGGCTTCAGGCTTCTCGTCCTTGTAAACAGTAACGATGAAACCGTCTACGTTATTGCCTGAAATGGTGTACTTATGGGTAGTCGGAACCGGTACCATAGTCTCATCTGCACCGTCATCAGAGGGATAGAAGTAAACCTCATAATTCTTGCCGTTTTCGTCAGCAAATTCGAGATGTTCCCCATCATAGCCGTATTTCTCCGAAATCATGGAGATGTACTCCTCAAGGCAGAGGTCATTCTTTGTCATATAGTAAGCGTGCGGGAGTCCCACATAGCGGAAGTGCCACGGTTCAGGACGAATCTTCGTGATTTTTTCCTTCTCCTTGGTATATCTGACGATAAAGCCGTATTTATAGCAGTTATCGTTTATCCACTTGAAATCGCCTTGACCCTCGTAATCGTAAGTTTCAGACTCACTGAAATCGAAAGCGTATCCTGTCTCGTGTTCACTGTGACCCGGCTTTGCAACAAGCGGAGAATCTCCGCTTTCATCGCCTTCCTGCTTTTCTCCGTAAAGCTGTTCCTGCTGTTCATTTGTTCTGTACGAACCGTATATGATAAGGGTATCGTTCCCGTACTTATCGTAGAAATCGCTTATCATATCCACCATAGGTCCATATGCGGCGGAAAGTATCGAATAGTCGTAACCGTCAGTTACGAAGTAATATATACCCTTTTCCTCGTTCTTTTCCGTAATATTAACGAGGTCCTCTTCGCCTGAAGTATAGTACTGATATTCATCGTTAACAAGGATAAGGTCACCATAGAACTTGTCCTTAGTCTTGACAGCAACAGGTGAACATACTATCTTATTCGGGTCAAGAACATCGGAAGGTGTTGTTACGTCTATATCCTCGGAAGAAGAGTTCTGTTCAGCAAGTGAAGGAACAGTCCTGTTCCCGTCAAATAATCCCTTTACGTAATATCCGCCGAAAGCAACAACAACACCGCAAATAACGAGCTGTGTTATAGTTTTAGCTCTCTGAATACTTTTTCTTTTGTTTATATCATTTTTAGGCATATTTCAGCTCCAATCCGCTGTCAGAAATAAAGACAGCCGCTTTCATATTTTTCTACACAGTGTTATTATATCATACTTTTTCTGAAAAATATAGTCTTTTCCGTATATATTTGTAATACTGACGGATATATACCACATATCAATATAACAAAAGGTACATTTTAACCATTAGTCAGATGTTTGAACTATGAACCCGTGAGTCCTTTGTACATCATAGACAAAAAAAGTCCCCCATCATTGTGAGGCAAAAAAATTATGCACAAACAACAGTTATCGTTTAGCACTGTTATGCACAATCTTCAAAAAAACCGTAAAAAAACGCTTGCAAACAGCGTATAAAAATGCTATAATAAAATGGAATAGAATGAGGAAAAAGCCGGTAAAGGGAAAAGACATATATAACCCAATATTCCGGCGTTTATACTGTTAGTACCGCGATATATAACAGTATATATCCTCAATGCAAAAATTATATATGTCAGGAGGGGATTTGATGATCTGTCCAACTTGCGGAACTGAAAATGAGAGAGGGTTCAAGTTTTGCGTAAAGTGCGGAAGTAATCTTGATAGTCCACAGGATGTCAATTACGAACAAGTTGATATGGGCGGATATCATACTGAAGAAGAGTTTTCATCGGACAACGGCGGTTTCACTGTCGGTAGCGGTACATTCAAAATCAGCGACCGTCCCACCGATCAGGAAAACAAAGACATCTACACCGATGATGAACTCAATGCTTCTGAAGAAGATTTCGATTTCAGTATGTACGACGACGAACCATATATCCCGCGGCTTGATACCGACAGACTTTCGCTCCCGCGTTCAGGAAGCGAACCACTTCAGCCACAGCAGAATACATATTCTCCGCCCGGCGCTCAGATGGGCGGAATGCCAAATCAGTCAGCCGGCGCTCCTGCTATGGGAGGTATGCCCGGTCAGCCAAACCCTGCGGCAAATCAGTATATGAACCAGCAGGGCATGATGTACGGTCAGCCGCCGGTCATCGGCTACGACGCAAGCGGTATGCCCATTTATGGTCAGCCTCAGCCAATGATGTACGGTCAGCCTCAGATTATCGGCTACGACCCGAGTGGTATGCCCATTTACGGTCAGCCAATGATGTACGGTCAGCCTCAGATCATCGGCTACGACCCGAGCGGTATGCCCATTTACGGTCAGGTTCAGCCAATGATGTACGGTCAGCCTCAGATTATCGGCTATGACGCAAGCGGTATGCCGGTTTACGGTCAGGCTCAGCCTCAGCAGATACAGGATATCCCGGTGCCGCCTCAGCAGGGTATGCCCGGAATGCCGGGAGCTTACGGCGCTCAGCCGGCAGTTCAGAAACCCGCTAAACCCGAGCAGAAAGAGGAACTTGTAGACGTTTCTGACGATTTCTGGAAATTCTTCGACGGCGGAACTGCTACAAAACACCGCGAACCCGAAGACGACTTCTTCGGTAAATCGTCCCATAGCAGCGGCATGAACGACCTTTCTGTCGCAGGTCTCGATATGAGCGGTCTGAAACGTACTGAAAAAAAGAAAAACAACTACATGAACGATACCCCCGTCGTTGACGCAAAAAAACTCGCGCAGAATGACAACGATAAGTTCAATAAATTCTATATGCGCTCGACAGGTCCTGTAGGCTCTTCTGACCTTTCCGCAGGCTCAAATGAGCATTCGCACAAGAACTACATGAAGGCTGCTCAGGAAGTCGATGCAGATATGCTTTCGGCAAATACACAGAAGAAATCGCGCATAACCATGTACAGCGCAGGTCAGGCAGACCCCGATACACTTGAAGCGTATACCCACGAGCACAAAGAGGCTCTCATGGGTCAGGCAGAACACGCTGTTGAAGCTATGCCGAAAAAAATCAACCCTTACGAAAGCGAGCTCGATAAAATAGAGCTGCCGGAGTATATGCAGGCTAGGAAAACCTTGCGTGAGGAAACGATAGAAATACCGGATCTTCCGCAGGTTGGAATAGAGTAAAGGCAGCATCGCCTATCGCTGCCAAAAAATATGAAAGGAATGAATGAAAAATGAAGAAGTTTTTCGAAGAATTCAAGGCGTTTATCCTCAGAGGCAATATCGTTGAGCTTGCTATCGGTGTTATCATCGGCGGAGCTTTCAATGGTCTTGTAACATCACTGCTGGATAACATCATTTCGCCTATCATCGGCTGCTTCAATGTCGGCGGATTCAACGGCATCCACTTCAAGATCTGGAATGCTAACCTCTACATAGGTGCATTCATCACTGATGTTGTCAACTTCGTGATCATGGCTCTTGTTGTATTCATCATGCTCAAGGCTGTTATGAAGCTCATGGATCTTGCTAAGAAGGAAAAGGCTGCCGAGCCTGCACCAGAGCCTTCTAAGGAAGAAGCTCTCCTCACAGAGATCAGAGACCTCCTTAAAGAGCAGAATAAGAAGTAATCTTTCCATAACGACGGAATGATTTTATTCAACAAGAAACGGCTGACGTTTATCGCGTCAGCCGTTTTTCTGTTGCGGAAGCAGCGGCGGATTTCGACTTTATTCTGTTGACAACGGCAGACTTATGCTGTATAATTAATTTAAAAAATAATGGAGGTAAAAATATGAAATGTAATGCTTGCGGAGCGCCGCTTGACGATGACTCTGTTTTTTGCAGTCAGTGCGGAAGAAAAATAGAAGCTCCTGAAAATATTATAGAACCGAATGTGAGCGAAATCCCCGAACCTGTCGATGAGAGGGCAGGTGTTTATGAAGAAGTTAAAAACATCGTAGGCACTGATGAGCCTGCTGATGAACCCAGCGACGCTGTTGCCGCTATTGACGAGGCTCTTGAGTCACTTTCAATGAACGCGGAAGAAAGTATACCCGAGGAAGTTGTCGTATGGGACGACGTTCCTGCACATATCCCCCATGATATACCGCTTCCGGAACCGGAAGAACTTCCCGAACCGCCTATAGTCCCCGAAGTGCCCGCTTTCGAGCAGACGGCAGAACCTGAACCGCCGAAGCCGGAAGTTCCACCGCTTGTGAAAGCTCCTGAGTATCAGGCTCCGCCGGCTTATGAAGAACCGCCGGCTTATAATGCACCTCCGGCTTACAATGAAGAACCAGTATACGCTCCGCAGAACGGCTACACCGCTCAACAGCCGGAATATGAACCGTATAACGAGCCTGCTCCTGCACAGACCAAAGTAGGCGCACTCCGAATTACAGGAGCAAGCCTTATAGGTGTATTTGCACTTGTATTCCTGATACTGCTGAGTCTTATGTTCTGCGTAAAGCTCGGTGTTTCGGGCGATATACTCAAAAAGCGAACTGTCAATATGGACATTAACACCGTCCTCGATGCCGACTACAAGGGCAAAAGTCTTTCAGATGCCATTTACAATGAAGCCGGTTTCGGCGAAGCTTCTCACGAAAAGGTAAGCAAGTCGGATTTCAGAACTTACCTCTCTCAGACCGACCTTCTCCCGTATACGGCTGAGTACATAAAGGAATACACCGACTATATCCTCACAGGTGAGGGTGCAGACCCATCGCTCAACGAAAATGACCTCGCTGACTTCTTTGTGAACAATTCTGATGTTGCAAATTCAACATTCAAGTACAATATGCAGACCGCAGATTACAACCGCATACGCAGTAATTTCGAGTTAAAAGGCACTGCCGATAACTTCTCTATCGACAAGTGGAGCGACGAGATAAATTTCCGCCTTGAGAATACTAATTTCATCTTCTCATACGTAACACTCGGAATTATCCTCGGACTTGTACTCGTACTGCTGATATGGATAATCGTAGCAGTTGATAAACGCGGAAAGCACGTAACCGCACTCTATGGCAGTATTTTCACATGGAGCGGTATCGTTGTAACTCTCGTCGGACTTGCTGTAGTAGCAGGCGCTTCTATCGCACACGTTATAACAGGTGAGTTCATCTTCTATCTGTGCGCGTCACTTCTGCTTCCATTCGGCGTATTTGCAATCTGCATAGGAGTTGGCGAACTGCTTATCGGCTTCATTTTCAAGCGCATCAGACGCGGTATCCGCAACAAGGAAAAGAGAAACAAGGCTGTCGAAAAGGCACTCGCCGGAACAGCTGTATAATTTAAAATTATGCCTTTGCATTTCTGAACACTCATACTTACCACTGAGTGAAACAGAAAAGCAAAGGCATATTTTATTTTTTTGAATATCCGGCGGAGAATGCGATATAATATCGGTAACGGAGGTGCTTTCATGGCAGAATACATTTCACGCGGAGTTTTCCGTTTTAACACGCATATCGGAGTTGAAAGCCGCGCATCGGTAGTCGGTAAAAAAGAGGGCGAGGGTCCACTCGGCAAATGCTTCGACGAAATCATTGAAGATGACCACTTCGGCAGAAATACATGGGAACAGGCTGAAAGCCGATTTCAGCTCGAAGCAATCAGTCTTGCGATACGCAGGGCAGGTCTGACTAAAGAAGACATCGACTCAGTATGTGCCGGCGACCTGATAAACCAGTGTACCGGCTCGACTTACGGCTTGCGTGAACTCGAAATCCCCTTTCTCGGACTGTACGGAGCGTGCTCAACTATGGCTGAGGGGCTCATTATATCGGCAAATCTCGCCGACAGCGGAATATCCAAACGTGCGGCAGTAGTCACATCGTCGCATTTTTCAACCGCTGAAAGACAGTTCCGTGCACCGCTCTCCTACGGCGGACAGCGTACCCCCACCTCGCAATGGACTTGTACAGCCGCCGGAGCAGTAATCCTCTCACGCGGCACAGGAAAAGTCCGTGTAGCCGGAGGCTGTATCGGAAACATTGCTGACCTCGGCATAAGCGATATCACGAATATGGGCGGAGCTATGGCTCCGGCGGCGGCGGCTACAATCATAAGGTACCTCACCGCGACCGGAACAACTCCCGCAGACTACGACCTTATCGTCACCGGCGACCTCGGTACAGTAGGAAGTACACTTCTCGGCGAACTCATGCTGCATGAGGGTCTCGATATATCACACTGCCATCGCGACTGCGGCTCGCTTATGTACTACAATAAGGCGCAGGATACCCACTGCGGCGGTTCCGGCTGCGGATGCAGTGCGAGCGTGCTATGCGGACACTTTCTGCCGATGCTTGAAAGCGGTGACGTTGAAAATGTTCTGTTTGTTGCAACAGGTGCGCTCATGTCGGTTATGTCGCTCCAACAGGGGGAGAGTGTTCCGGCGATAGCTCATCTTGTTCATTTTAAAGGAGGAAAAAATGGTACTTGACCTTGTAAAAGCGTTTGTTGTCGGAGGAATAATTTGCGTATTCGGACAATTCCTTATAGATTATACAAAATGGACATCAGCAAGAATACTGACTGGATACGTGGTAACAGGTGTATTACTATCTGTATTAGGAATTTACAAGCCAATTCTGGAGTTTGCCGGAGCTGGTGCTTCGGTCCCGCTAACAGGCTTCGGACATCTTCTTGCGACAGGAATTTCTCACGAAATCAGTTCCGTCGGTGTAAACGGCGTAATTTCGGGGAATTTAAAAGCTGCCGCAGGTGGAATCACCGCAGCCATACTCGCCGGACTCGCTACCTCGTTAATATTCCGTTCAAAATCCAAGTCCTGAATTGGCAAATTTATACAATGAGGGGAAGCTTTTTTCTACGTTTGAAAATTGTATAATTATCCTATTTGTATTGACTTTTAATGTTACTTGTGGTATAATGTAACCAAGATAAAGATAGAGAAAAGGAATTGGACCTTTAACCTTAGAGAGAAATTTACAACAAAGGAGGATGTATTATGAAAACTACGAGATTCTTTGCTAGCGTTTTAGCAGCAGTTATGACAGCAGTAACAGCTTCAACTATGGTAATGACAGCACTCGCAGCCGGCCCCGCAAGCGGAGAAGAATATAAATGGGATTCACATATTGACGGCGATTACGGCGAAATCAACGCTGACCTGGCAGACACCAAGCCCACATTATCAATCAGTCGCATCGAGCTTCCGATAAACAAAGTTAAAGAAAATAATGTTCATACTATCGAACTCACTATATCTGGCGCAAACGGTAAGTACAGTTCAACTGGCTTTCATATATACTTCGATAGCAGACTCGACCTCCTTCCAGATGAAGACGGCGATATAGCAACATACGGAAATGCAACAAAATTATTATCTCGCGGCACTCCTACAGAAGACCCTACTTCTCCCGAAGGGTACAAAGGTATGTTTTTAACAACCGCCTGCAAAGAAGAAAAAGGCAAAGACGGCACTATGTGGAAATTTGATGTGATCATTCCCGAAAACGCTGAGATTGGTGATATATACCCCATAGAATTATACTACAAGTCAAATGATATTTTCAGAAACAATTCTAAAGACAGAGCCTGTGCATTCATGGAAACTTACCTTTTCACAAAAGGTATAGAACAGGGTTACATAAAGATCACTGAAGCAGTCGAAGAGGTCGAAAACATTGAGACTATCGAAGAAGTTAAAGAAACTGATAAGCACTTAGGTGACATAGACGGCGACAACAAAGTCAATTCAAGTGACGCTACAAATATCCTCGGCGCATTCTCCGCACTTTCAACCGGCA
>CADAYP010000043.1:0-23812 GCA_902792235.1 Ruminococcus flavefaciens | reverse complement strand
CTCGGTTATTCTATCAATAACACTATCGTTATCTACGACAGAATCCGTGAGAACAGAACGCTCATGCCGAAGGCTTCACTCAATGAGCTTATCAACACCGGCTGCTCACAGTCACTTACACGTTCTATCAGAACATCTGTTACAACTATCGGTACAATGCTCATCGTAACAATAGTTGTTCTCGTAAGCGGCTATAATTCACTCCTCAGCTTCTCAGTACCGCTCGTATTCGGTCTTATCTCCGGTACTTATTCATCACTCTTTGTTGCTCCTGTAACATGGTCATGGATGAAGGGCAAAGCTAAGAAGTCAAAGAAGGAAGACTGATTTAAAAGGGACTGCCTTTAGGGCAGTCCCTTCGTGTTATAATATGATTCTGTATGCATTTGCAGATGACCTTTTTGCGTGTTGACAAACATAATCAGGTATGATAAAATGTTAATACTAAGGATGGTGAAGTAATGGAGAATATACTTTATAATTATGCAGGTTATCAGAGTCAGGAAAAACTCCGCCATAAAGCAGAAAGAAAGCAATTCAAGAGAGAGATAGAGTTCCTTTCTGGTGGACTCCTGCTATATACAGCTTTTCTGTTTATCGGAGTCATAGGCTTTGAATTGTTTCAGGCGATAATTATAATGATTACGTCGGGGAATGATGCCTCAGAGCGAATCAGAGAAATGGAAGAACACGCGGTTGAAGCCGGCGGTGGAATGATAATCGGTGTTATTTTAGGCTGTATCTTCATGTCACTTTTCTTCATGAAAAGACTCAAATTGACTGAAATTGCTGAGCACCACCGCAAAATGACTCCATTTACACTTTTAACAGTAATGAGTGCAGTCATAGTGCTTCAGTTCATATTCACCTATATTATCTCGTTTATCGAGATGGGACTGAACTCTGTTGGTCTCACGACTCAGCAGGGCATAGATGAGGCAACGGCAGGCAGTACAACGATTTCCATGCTGATATATGCGGGATTTGTCGGTCCCTTTGCGGAGGAACTCATTTACCGCGGATTTGTAATGCATACTCTTCAGAAAAGCGGATGCGGCAAAATATGCGCGATAGTGATATCGTCGATGTTTTTCGGTGTGATGCACGCTAATTTTACGCAGACTATCTTCACCTTCGTCCTCGGACTTCTCTTCGCATATGTGGCAATCGAATACGGCATATTATGGTCGTTTTTCCTTCATGTGTACAACAATTTCATTCTCGGCGAGTCGCTTGCTTTTATTTCTGAACATATTTCAGAAACTGCGGCAACAATTATTGACCTCGCACTTCTTGGTGTCAGTGGAATAGTCGTGCTTATAGCACTGATACTCAAAGCAAAGAAAGTACTGCCGTATATACGTGAGAATCGCTCGCCTGCAAAGTACTACGGCTGGACATTCTCAACAGTCACAACGATAGTATTTTTTGTACTTAATATGCTGATGATGCTTCTTACTATAAGTAAGCTTAAAAGCTGATAGTCAGAGTGTCGGAATTATGTAACGTCGGGGACTGTGTCCCTGACGTTTTTTATAGTTCAAGTCCGAAACTGATTGACAGAGCGGTATTGACCTTATCCATTGAGCGGAGGTCGAGTTCGCCGGTTTTGTCCTTTAGACGCTTTTTATCAATGGTACGTATCTGTTCAAGCAGGACTATGCTGTCCTTGGCGAGACCGCACTTTTCTGCCTGCAATTCGATATGCGTGGGAAGGCGGTTTTTGTCGCGCTGACTGGTTATAGCCGCCGCGATGACGGTAGGACTGTGCCTGTTACCGACGTCATTCTGTACGATAAGTACCGGTCTTACGCCGCCCTGTTCCGAGCCGACTACCGGACTGAGGTCTGCATAGTAGATTTCTCCTCTTTTGACTGACATAGCATTTATCTCCTGTGGTCAGATTTGTTTTCGCTTATAGTATGCCACATGGCGGCTGGTTTATACAGCCGCTATTTATTATATGCCGAGGAGCAAGAAAACGTTTTTACAAAAGCAATAATTGGTTTGACAATGTGTTAAAAGTATGATATAGTTGAATAAATTATTTATGGAGGAGCGCTATGAGAAAAATTATGATTTCTGCCTGTCTTATTGCAGGAATGTTAGCAATGACAGGCTGTGCCGACAATACAGAAACGACATCAAGTGAAAATACATCAGATACTGCGGCATCTGCGGTGTCAACAGAAGCTGAATCAACTGAAACAACCGAGCCAACTACACAGGATCCGGGTCCCGAGAGCTATACTCACGGCGAGGACGGCTACTATAACATTCTTGAAGAGTTCCCTGACATTGAGACTCCCTCTCAGAAAGGCGGTACTTGCTGGCTTTATGCCGCAGCCATGAGCATGGAAACTGCCTATGCTAAGGAGAACGGCTCTCTGATAAGCATTGACCCCCTTGAACTGCTCGACTATGGATACGGTCAGGATGAAGGTTTTATCGTTAAAGAGGGCATTGACCCAATGGAAATCGGCGGCTGGCAGTGGATAGTCACCGAAAGCCTGACCAGCGGATTTGGCGACCTTACTATTGACGGCTCGGTGATACTTGATACTTCTGACCGGGATGCGATAAAGCAGAATCTCCATGAGCGCGGAGGAGTTGCTATCGGTGTGAACGATACCGACAAAAGATATAAAGGCTGGCATGGCGAGTATTATACGCTCAATTACACAAAGGCAGAATTCGACCACGATATCACCATAATCGGCTACGACGACCACTTCCCGAAACAGTATTTCAACATTTCCGCCTCCGAGGACGGTGCATGGATATGCTATAACAGTTCCTTCGGCTCGGCAGGATACTTTTATGTATCCTACTGCGCGCCTTTGGAGTATGGTATAAGCCATTCTGTAACTGATAAGTATTCGGAGGTGCTTGCATATGACGCAGGCAACGAGCAGGACAGGTACATAAAAACTGGCGAAAAAACCACAACGGCGAACGTTTTTCACAAGGCAGGAACTCTTGCGGCAGTTGGCACGTATAACGATTTCGACGAGCAGGATATCAAAATAGAGATATACGATGCCGGCTTTAAAAACCTGCTCTATTCTCAGGACGCTGTTCTTGATTATCACGGCTATCACACCGTTGAGCTTGATACTCCTGTGGACGTTACTGACTGCGCTGTGTCCATAACCTACTCGAAGGGTGCCCCTGTTGAGGGCGATGATATCGACTACGGTCATGCGGATTACATTACCGATTCCGAAAGCGGTCAGTCATTCGTCAGGGTCAATGACAGCTGGAAGGACATGACCGACAGCGATATCATGTCTGTTACAGGTGCGGATTTCAAGCCGAATAACTGCTGTATAAAGGCACTGTTCTCATGAGCCGCTGAATTATAAAAAAAGCTTGACAAAGTCATTGCCGAAATATAGATGTGCGGGCCCTGTGCAACAAGACACCGTGAACCATGTCAGGCGGGAGACCGAGCAGCATTAAGCGGATCGTCTCGTGTGCCGCAGCAAGCCTGCACATCTATGTTCCGGAATTTTTTCTTAATGAGGCGCAGCTATGAAAAAGATCAGTAAATTTTTCAGTAAGCTTGTTGGCTCTGTCATACAGGCTGCTCCGGCGGGAACTGTGGCAGGAGCTATAATATTCTATGCAGTCGCAGTTGTTTACAGTATCGTTCACGGCAACAGAACCGTGCTGTTTGCTGCACTTGGTTTCGCAGTGCTGAACGCTGCCGGTATTGCCGGTGCGCTGATACTGAAACTGCCCGAAAATTTCCACAAGTACGATCAGGACATAATCGGCAGAAATTTTGTCGGTGTGAGCAAGAAATGCCGCCTTTTCAGCCATTCACTCGACCTTCTCTTCACCCATAGAGCGAACGCCGCTCTTGAAGAACTGAAAATGCTTGAGAGTGACTACGCTGACAGACTTACCGGAAGTGAAAAAGCTGTGGTAAGCTTTTATACGGCACGCTGCTACGACCTCATGACCTATTACCCGAATGCACTTATCTACTACGAACGTGCCCGCGAACAGGGTTTCCCTGATAAGGTACTGCCGTTTCTCAATGCAAGATGCACCGGATGCAACGGTGATACCGATGAGGCTGTAAAGCTTTATAACGAGGTGCTCGGCGATGAGAACAGTCCTTTCCGTATGTTCGTACTCACAGACGTGGGCAGAATGTACCTGAAACAGGGTCAGCCCGAAAAGGCTATGGAGTGGTTCGGTGAGGCTATCGAAAAGCACTACAACTACGCGGAGGCTCTCGGCGGAGCGGCTATCGCGCAGACAATGATGAAGAATTTCAACGAGGGACAGCGTTTCTACCGTGAAGCTCTCGTTAACCATATTAAAGACCCCGAGGGATTTGCAAGCTATTTCAAGGAAGTGCTGGGTTCGGTAATGCTTGAAAAGGATATCGAGAGAAAACTCGGCGGCGAAGAATGATTCTAAGGAGGGAGTTATATTGTATAAGGCGCTTTACCGCAAGTGGAGACCGCTGACATTCGACGATGTAATCTCCCAGTCACATATCACGGATACGCTGAAAAATCAGCTCAAAGCTGATAAGACCGCTCATGCCTACCTTTTTACAGGCTCGCGCGGTACAGGTAAGACAACTTGTGCGAGAATACTCGCAAAGGCGGTAAACTGCCCGAATATGAAGGACGGCAACCCCTGCCTTGAATGTGACATATGCCGCGAAGCCGATGAAGGTTCGCTCACAGATATAATCGAAATAGATGCCGCTTCCAACAACGGCGTAAACGATATACGCGACCTGCGCGAGGGCGCTGTTTATACTCCCGAGCGCTGCAAGTATAAGGTATACATCATCGACGAGGTGCATATGCTCTCTGTGCCGGCATTCAATGCATTGCTGAAAATCATGGAAGAGCCGCCTGAATACGTCAAATTCATACTTGCTACAACGGAAATACACAAAGTTCCCGCGACCATAACCTCGCGCTGCCAGCGCTATGACTTCCGCAGAATAAAGCAGAAGGACATCGCTTCAAGACTGCTTTATATCTCGTCTCAGGAGCAGATAGACCTCACTCCCGACGGTGCGGATATGATAGCTAAGCTTGCCGACGGCGGTATGCGTGACGCAGTTTCACTGCTCGACCAGTGCTCGGTGTGCGCAGATAATATCGACGCGGCGGCAGTTTCTGAAACAGCCGGAATCGCCGGCAGAGAGTATCTGTTCGATATTCTCGAAGCTATCGCTGACGGTGACGCTTCAAAGGCGCTCATGGTCACTGATAAGCTCTATAATATGTCAAAAGACCTCACGAATCTCTGCGAGGAACTGATATTGCAGCTTAGAAATATTATGCTGCTCAAAGTCTCTCCTGAGAGCGCTGCCGATATCGTAATCGCTATGCCGGACGAGCTGGAAAGACTCAAGACTATCGCAGAACGTACCGAGCTTCCCGATATCATGAGCCGTATCGAACAGCTGCAAAGCTGCCGCGAGCGCATGATGCGCGCACTCAATAAGCGTGTTGAGTTCGAGATGGCACTTATAAAGGTGTGCGGTAAGGGCGGAAGTACTCCGGCTGCTATTGACAATTCTGAAATATATGATAAAATAAAACAGTTGGAGGATAAGCTTAATTCTGTTCCGGCAGGTGGATTTAACCCCGATGTCCCGAACAGGAATACCCGTGAGGTGTTTACAGCTTCAAGTCCTGCCGGTGATACTGAACCCGCTCCCAATGTCAACGTCGATATAAGGACGGTAAAAGAGGACGAGCTCTCACCATGCGACCGCTGGGACGAGATAATGGAGGAGTTCCGCAAGATAAATCCTGCCGTTGCGGGAAGCCTTGAAGGCTCGAATGCCGCGACTAAAGGAAATGTGCTTTGCATATTCACTCCCAATCGCTTCTTTATCTCGCTGTTCAAGGGCAGCAAGGAGAACGCTGTGTCGCTCAGCAAGGCGATATATAACGTTCTCGGACAGAAATACCGCATAACTGCGCGGTGCACTACTTCTGTCGAGGAAACCAAGAACCTCGCGGAGCAGCTCGTAAAAAAGGCAATTGACAGCAATATTGAAACAGCTGTTGATAATAATAACCAATAAACACATTAAAGGAGAAAATTACTATGAAAGCAAGAATACCTAAGAATATTGGCGGCGGCGGTGCCCAGAACATGAACCAGATGATCAAGCAGGCTCAGAAGATGCAGGATCAGATCACAGAGCTTCAGGAAGATATCGAGGCTCGTGACTTTACTGCTACAGCAGGCGGCGGTGCAGTTGAGGTAACTCTCACAGGTAAGAAGACTATCAAGTCTCTCAACCTCAAGCCTGAGGTAGTTGACCCCGAGGATATCGAGATGCTTCAGGACCTCATCATCAGCGCTATCAATGAGGCTGTAAATAACATCGAGACTACTACAGAAGCTGAAATGAGCAAGATAACTGGCGGAGTTGCTCTCCCCGGTCTTTTCTGATAAAGCATGGCTGACCACAACGCTCTTCCGCTTGTTATACTTGCGGAAAAGTTTGCGTCACTTCCCGGTATCGGCATGAAATCAGCACAGCGTCTCGCCTATCACGTTATGTCTATGGACGAGGCTGATGTCGAGAGCTTTGCTCAGGCATTGCTTGATGCAAAGAATAATGTCCGCTGCTGTAAGGTTTGTCAGAACCTGACAGAACGTGAGATTTGCCCGATATGCAGCGATGATGAACGCGATGGCAGCGTTATATGCGTTGTCGAGAGTCCTAAGGACGTAACTGCTTTTGAGCGTACACGCGAATATAATGGAGTATACCACGTTCTGCACGGTCTGCTCTCACCTATGGACGGCATTACACCGGACAAACTCCGCGTTAAGGAGTTGCTTGCGAGAATCAGTCAGGGCGGAGTTGAGGAGGTCATAATGGCGACTAATCCCACGGTTGAAGGTGACGCTACAGCTATGTATGTAGCCGGACTTCTCAAACCTCTCGGGGTGAAGGTATCGCGTCTTGCATTCGGACTCCCTGTTGGCGGTATACTTGAATATGCTGACGAGGTAACGTTATATAAAGCACTCGAAAATAGAAATGATATGTAAAAAACAGGCGATAAGGGACTTCCCTTATCGCCTGTTTTTATATCAATTAACCGAGTTCAAACATACCGGTATAAAGCTGGTAATATTTGCCCTTCTGAGCGATGAGCGCATTGTGGTCGCCTCGCTCTATTATTTTTCCGTTTTCGAGAACCATTATCGCTTTTGCATTTCTTACCGTAGAGAGACGGTGAGCAATAACGAATACCGTTCTGCCTTCCATAAGCTGGTCCATACCCTTTTCAATGTGAGCCTCAGTGCGTGTATCGATTGAACTTGTAGCCTCATCGAGAATGAGTACAGGCGGGTCGGCAACTGCCGCCCTCGCGATTGCGAGAAGCTGACGCTGTCCCTGTGAAAGGTTAGCACCGTCGGCAGTGAGCATAGTCTGATATCCGTTTTCGAGGTGAGTTATAAAGTGGTCGGCATTAGCGAGTTTAGCTGCTGCGTATACTTCCTCATCGGTAGCGTCGAGCTTTCCGTAGCGGATATTCTCCATTACCGTACCTGTGAAAAGGTGGGTATCCTGTAAAACTATCGACTGCGAGCGGCGGAGGTCGCTCTTTTTGATTTTGTTGATGTTTATGCCGTCGTAGCGTATCTTACCGTCGGGAACATCGTAGAAGCGGTTTATCAGGTTCGTGATAGTGGTCTTGCCTGCACCTGTAGAACCTACGAACGCTATCTTCTGACCGGCTTTCGCGTAAAGGCTTATGCCGTTGAGGACTGTCTTATTCGGTTCATAGCCGAAGTATACGTCGTCGAGTTCGACATTTCCGCGTACTTCCGTATAGGTAACAGTTCCGTCAGCCTTATGAGGATGTCTCCATGCCCATTTGCCTGTGCGCTCAGCGGACTCGGTGATATTGCCGTTTTCGTCGATTGCGGCATTTACTATGGTAACGTATCCGTCGTCAGCCTCAGGTTCTTCGTCTATTACCTTGAATATTCTCTCAGCACCTGCAAGAGCCGTAAGAACTGCATTGAACTGCTGTGAGACCTGTGTGATAGGCTGTGAGAACTGTCGGGTGAACATGAGATACGATACAAGAGTACCGATACTCATTCCGCCTAATCCGTTTACAGTCATAACACCGCCGGCAATAGCGGTTGCGGCATAGTGGAGATATGAGAGATTATTCATGATAGGCATGAGGATATTTGCGAAAGTATTAGCTCTTGTAGCGGCTTCGCAGAGTTCCTCGTTGAGCTTATCGAACTCCTCGTTTGAAGAATCTTCGTGGCAGAATACCTTTACGACCTTCTGACCGTCTATCATCTCTTCGATGTAGCCGTTAGCCTTGCCGAGAGCCTTTTGCTGAGCAACGAATCCCTTGCTTGAGCGTGCACCGATAAAACCGATAACTGCAATGATTAAAACGAGCATGATAACAACGATGATAGTGAGTATCCAGCTGTAGAAGAGCATCATTGAGAATACTCCGACTATCGTTATTGCTGAGCTTATGAACTGTGCGATACTGTTGCTGAGCATTTCACGCAGAGTATCAGTATCGTTAGTGTATAGCGACATCAGTTCACCGTGAGTGTGCTTGTCGAAATAGCGTATGGGGAGCGACTCCATTTTGTTGAAGAGGTCGTTTCTGATACGCATAAGGGTAGTTGTAGAGATTTTGAGCATTATACGCTGATACAGGAACGATGAAAGCGCTCCGAGAGCATATATTGCTATCATTATGCCGAGGATACCGATAAAGCTTTTTTTATCCCATTTGCCTGATTTCAGCGCGTTTCCGAGATTATTAACAAGCGGTTTGAGAAGAGCGTTTCCGGCGATACCTGCGGATGAGCTTAAAACAACTCCTGCAACGACTATCAGGAAATGCAGTTTGAATCCGTACATATAGCTGAATATGCGTTTGATAGTGTCCTTGACGTTTGAGGGTTTCTGCATTGGCATCATATTCTTTTTTGGAGGCATTATTCATCAGCTCCTTTCTGCTGGGAATCGTATACTTCGCGGTAAACAGAGCTCGTTTCGAGGAGCTGTTCATGAGTACCGATATCTGTTATTTTACCTGCGTCCATAACGATGATACGGTCAGCGTCCTGAACGGAGGAGATTCTCTGTGCGATGATGAAGGTTGTCGTATCTGCGAGTTTTTCGCGGAAAGCCTTGCGGATACTGCTGTCGGTAGCGGTATCTACTGCACTTGTTGAATCGTCGAGAATGATTATCTTAGGCTTTTTCAGGAGTGCACGCGCGATACAGATACGCTGTTTCTGACCGCCTGAAACGTTTACACCGCCCTGTCCGAGGTCAGTATCGTAGCCGTCGGGGAAATTCATGATAAAGTCGTGAGCACAGGCTGACTTGCAGGCATCTTCGATTTGTTCGTCAGTTGCGTTGGGGTCGCCCCATCTGAGGTTGTCTTTGATAGTTCCCGAGAAGAGGACGTTTTTCTGCAATACCATCGCAACATCGTTGCGGAGGGTATCGAGGTCGTACTTGCGAACGTCAACTCCGCCTACGAGGACTTCACCCTCTGTAGCGTCGTAGAGACGCGGTATAAGCTGTACGAGCGAGGTCTTTGATGAACCTGTACCGCCGATAATACCGATAGTCTCGCCGGACCTGATATCAAGGTCGATATGTTCGAGTGCGAGATTGTTCATATCATTGAAGTAGCTGAAGCTTACATTGCGGAATTTTACTGAGCCGTCGCGGACATTTTTCTCCGCATTTTCAGGAGAGACTATCTCCGGCTCTTCTGTGAGGACCTCATAGATACGCTGCATAGAAGCGCGTGAAATTATGAGCATCATGAACATGAACGATACCATCATAAGAGAAATGAGTATCTGTCCGACGTAGGTGATAAAGGTTGTGAGGTCACCGAGTTCCATAGTTCCGCCGATTATCATGTGGCTTCCGAACCACAGAATCGACACGATACAGAGGTACATGAACATCTGCATGAGCGGCATTGAGAGGATAACGAGCTTTTCAGCATGCACCTGTGCCTGACGTACCGATTCGGTATTGTCGTTGAACTTTTTCTTTTCGTATTCCTCACGAACGAAAGCCTTGACGGTTCTGATACCGATGAGGTTTTCCTGAACACGTGCATTCATGTCGTCATAGCGGGTGAGCATAGCCTTGAAACGCGGGTGAGCCTTAGTGAGGATAAGGACAGCACCTGTGATTATCATGGGGATAACTGCGATGAAAACGAGCGATAGAGTTGAGTTCATCTTGATTGCCATGACGAGTGCGAAAATCAGCATGATAGGTGCACGGAATGCCATGCGTATGAACATCATGAACGCTACCTGAGTATTTGTTACGTCTGTAGTGAGACGAGTAGTCAGTGAAGCTGTTGAGAACTTGTCAACGTTCGAGAATGAGAAACTCTGAACCTTGCGGAAGAGTGCACCGCGCAGATTCTTTGCGAATCCGACTGCCGCAACAGCGCTGAGACGTCCTGCCATAGCGCCGAAAAAGAGTGAAACGATAGCCATGAGCACCATCAGTCCGCCCATTTTTACGACATAGCCGATATCGCCTTTGTTGATTCCGTTGTTTATGATATTAGCCATAACATAGGGGATAAGCACTTCCATAAGTACTTCGCCCATAATCGTTATAGGCGAGAGAATCGCCTGTTTTTTATATTTTCCGACGTATGATAAAATAGTCTTCAGCATAGGCTGCCTCCTTATTTATTTTTTTCTGTTTCTTTCTGAACGCGTTTCATAAGCTGACAAGCGAGTTCCATAACGTTTTCGCCGTCAGACTCAACACCTTCAAGTTCCTGCATTTTAGCCGAAATACGGCTGAGATAGCTGAACAGCTGGTCTTTTTCTTCCTGCGAAAAATCGCTGAAAACGTGTTCATCGTACTCCTTGAACAGGTTTATGTGCGAATTTATAGCCGCTCTGCCTTCGCTGGTAAGCGAAAGCCGCTTGCACCGCAGATTGTCCTCATCGACAGTCTTGGTTATGAGACCCGCTTTCTGCAATCGCTTTGTAGATGTTGCGACTGAAGCGGGAGTTACGTTCAGATGTTCTGCTATATCTGCCTGAGTGCAGTTTTCGTGCTCTTCGATAGACATCATTATGGCTACCTGACCGAAATGAAGCGGCGATTTTTCGCTTATCCGGCGCATGAACAACACTCGCAGAAGGTGCAGATTTTCCAGCATCCGCGTGATTTCTTTGTTTTCTGCCATGATAGTTCTCCTTACAGCGTTAAACGTCAAACAGTTAAACGTTTAACAGTTAATCCGTTGATGATTATAACATATAACTTCTGAAATGTCAAGTACAAATTGCACAGTTACCATATATAATATTTGTAAGTATTCAACAATTAAAATGTACTGATAGTCATTATTAAGCTTTATACATTTCGCACTTTTTACCATGCGCTATCCTTGACATTTTTGGTGAATTATATTATAATGTAATAGTATCATTATATTATAAATAAAAATACTCAACGTATTGAATCAGAAAGGACGGAGATAAGATATGGATTACAAATTTTCAGCCATCACACCATCAATAACCCGACTTGCAGAAAAATCTATTGAAGGTTATAAAATCGCCCCCGAACTCTATACGCAGTATGACGTAAAAAGAGGTCTGCGCGACATCAACGGTAACGGAGTTGTTGCAGGCCTTACTAATATAAGCACTATCAAGGTACTCGATATGGGCGACGGTATGCCTAACCACGGCGACGGTAAGCTCTATTACCGCGGTATCGACGTTGAGGACATCGTTGACGGTTTCATCAAGGAGAAGCGTTTCGGCTTCGAGGAAACTGTGTATCTCCTTCTTTTCGGAAATATGCCGAGCGAGCGTGAACTATTTGAGTTCAAGAAACTGCTTGCGGATTTCCGCGAACTTCCGTCCACATTTACACGCGATGTGATAATGAAAGCTCCGAGCGATAACATGATGAATACCCTCGCGAAGAGTGTTCTTGCTCTATATTCATATGATAATAATGCGAATGATATTTCTATCCCGAACGTTCTCCGTCAGTGCATAGAGCTGATAACGCTTTTCCCTGTACTCGCAGTATACGGCTATAACGCTTACGTGTACAGCAGAGAGGGCGGAAGCCTTTTCATACACACTCCCCGTCCGGACCTCTCAATTGCGGAAAATCTGCTTTATATGCTTCGTCCGGACAAGAGCTTCACTGAGCTTGAAGCACGTATCCTCGACCTTGCACTCGTTCTCCATGCAGAGCACGGCGGCGGCAATAATTCTACATTTACGGTCCACGTAGTATCGTCGTCGGGTACGGATACCTATTCCGCTATCGCGGCGGCACTCGGTTCACTTAAAGGACCCAAGCACGGCGGCGCAAATATAAAGGTTGCGATGATGTTCGACGATATGAAGAAATGCGTCAATGACTGGACCAATGAAGACGAGGTACGCACATATTTAAAGAAGCTCCTCCACAAGGAAGCTTTCGACCATGCAGGACTTATTTACGGCATGGGTCACGCTGTATACTCGCAGTCCGACCCTCGTGCAAAGGTGTTCAAGAGCTTTGTTGAGAAGCTCAGCTCCGAAAAGGGCAGACACGACGAGTTTGCACTCTATTCTCTCGTTGAGAAACTCGCTCCCGAGGTAATTGCCGATGAGAGACGCATATATAAGGGCGTATGTGCAAACGTTGACTTCTACAGCGGCTTTGTATATCGTATGCTCGGTATACCGGACGAGCTGTTTACACCTATTTTCGCCGTATCGCGTATAGCAGGCTGGTCGGCACACCGTATCGAGGAGATTATCAACTCGAATAAGATAATCCGTCCGGCATACAAGGCAATATCGCCCATGAAAGAATATACGGACATGGAAAACCGCATGGACTGAAAGGAATAAACTATGAGATGTATAGGCTGTGACAACATGATACCGGACGGAGTTAAATTCTGTCCCATTTGCGGAACAAAACAGCCCGCTGCGGCTGCGAGAATCAGCAGTACGGACAGTATAACCAGTATCAGCAGAATTACGGAGCTCCGCCCGCAAAAGAGTCGCCGTGCTATGTCGGATTCGGCGAAGCGATAACGCTTTATTTCAAGAACTACGTCAATTTCAAGGGACGCTCCACGCGAAGCGAGTACTGGTTCGCTTTCCTTTTCACTTCGCTGATATATATTGTCTTCGGCATTGCCAGCATAATATTTCCGGCTGCAATATACCTGCCGGCGATGGTGTTCTTTGTCCCGTCCATGGCTGTAAAGTTCCGGCGCTTTCACGATACCGGACGCAAAGGTACTCTGGTAGTGCTGCTGCACGTCACATCGGCACTGTATTTTATACTCGGCACGATAGCGATATTCTGTCTGATATTTGCGATGTTCGGAGCATTCGACGATCTTGGTGAGCCTACGATGTGGATCTCGCTCGGAGTGATGAGCTTTATGGGATATATCCCCATGATAATCGGTATCATCTGCATGGTGATATGCTGCCTGCCGAGCGTTCCAGAAGCAAATGAATACGGCAGAGCGCCATATTAAGGCTAAAAAATCCGAAAGGAATGAAATTATATGAATAACTCAACTCAAATCATCAACTGGGGCGGAATGTCCTGCGTAAAGCTTGAAGCGGGCGGTTATGAAGCTATAATCGCAAACGAGATAGGCTCGAATGTTATACGTCTCCACGATAACAAGAACGGTCTTGAATTCTTCCGTTACTCCGACAGCAACGACGCTGATGTTATCAGACAGTCAGCTGAGGTATGGGGACTTCCCACACTCTATCTGCCTAATCGTTTCGCAGATGGTATACTCAAGGCTTCTGACGCTGTATACCACCTCCCCGTTAACGAAAAAGCTCCCTACAACAACCACATTCACGGCTTTATCCATAAGAGAGTGCATGAGGTGGTCGAGCATAATGCCGACAGCAATTGTGCATGGGTAAAAACACGCTACGTGTACGACGAGAACGACGAATTCTTCCAGTATCTCCCGATACGCTTCGTTGCCGAGTACACTTTCACACTCTCTGAAAATGGTCTTGAACAGGACATCAGTTTCACAAATACATCAAATGTAATGCTTCCGATGTCACTTGCATCGCATACATCTATCAATTCGCCTTTCGTTGACGGTGCAAAGGAGGAGGATATCCGCCTTACAGTGCCGATAGGCAAGAGATGTGAACTCAACGAGCGCTGTCTCCCTACAGAAAAGCTGAAAGCTCCCACAATGGCAGACCTTGAGTACAAGAGCGGCAACAAGAAGCCGGTATTGCAGGTTGTCGATAACGAGATGTATTTCGGCGAGACTATCGACCTCGACGGCGAGAAGTTCCACGGAGTTATCGCTGAGGACATCGCAAGCGGCAAGAAGCTTTGCTATGAGGTATCTGATGAGTATAAGTTCTGGATAATCTGGAATGACCGCGGATTTAATCATTACTTCTGCCCTGAGCCGATGACAGCTATGATCGACGCTCCTAATCTCAGTCTCCCCGCAGACGTTTCCGGCTATCGTGAGGTAAAACCCGGTGAAACCTTCACTGCACATCAGAGATTCTTCACAAAGCTTTGATTTAAAAAGGACTGCCCGAAGGCAGTCCTTTTTAAGTATCATCTTGTTCGTCATCGGGTTCACGGACAATGCCGCTGATTTCCTCGGCATCGGGGTCGCGGACGAATGGCAGTGAACTTTCGGTGCAGGCACCGAGTTCCTCGAAATTTTTTCTCGCTTCACGGAGACAAACTTTATTTGCACCGCCGTCGAAATCAGGGTCGCTGTTCTGAGCTGCATCGTCCTCCCAGAAGCAGACAGGACATATTTCAAAGTCGCCTGCCGATTCGGTAAGAGTATAGTAGCCACAGCAAGCGCATTTGCGTTTTGAGGTTTTATTCTCGCATAGTTTTTCGGCAGTCTGCTTCCATTTTTCGGGTGAACAGCCGCTGAAAGCTTCTATAACTGCACCGAATCCATTGCCGTTTTCTTCACGGTCACGGCGGTCGAGTTCTTCGAGATATCGCTTGGCATAGAGTCTGCCCTCACTGAAAGTGCAGTCATCACCGCTGAAAAGCGAGTCAGCGATGTCCATGAAATCGGCATAGTAGGAAGGGTCGGCAGTTTTTCCGTCCGTCCACAGGTATGGGTCAACACTGCTCAGATAGTCTGATAGCTCGTCGGAGCGGTCGCCTTCCTCGCTGAATTCGTCGCTGAGGTAGTGATATATAGTCAAAAGTATCTGATATTTAGTCATATCTGCTCCTACTTTGTATTAAGGAACTCGGCGTACTTATCGCATATTTCCTGCGTTTCGCCGAAAGCGATCTGCTGACCCTTATCGAGCCAAAGAACCTTTGTAGCCATACGTCTTATCTGGTCGAGCGAATGTGAAACAAGCAGAGTAGTAGCTCCGCCCTTGATTATTTCGAGCATTTTCTGTTCACTCTTCTGTCTGAAAGCACCGTCGCCGACGGAGAGTACCTCATCGAGAATGAGTATCTCCGGCTTTACGAGACAAGCGATAGAGAATGCGAGACGTGATTTCATACCTGATGAGAGGTGTGAGAACTTTCTGTCCTCAAATTCCTGCAATTCTGCGAAGTCAATGATACTTTTGTAGGTATTGTTCATGAATTCGCGTGTATATCCGAGCATTGCACCGCGGAGGAAGGTATTTTCCTTGACTGTGAGGTCGGGGTCGAAACCTGTTCCGAGTTCGAGGAGAGAAGCGATACTTCCCCTTACAGCCATAGTTCCCTCAGTGGGGCGCATGATTCCGGATATGACCTTGCAGAGTGTTGATTTTCCTGCGCCGTTTGTTCCGACGATACCGAGAAGGTCACCTTCCTCGATAGCGAATGAAACGTTTTTAACGGCAACGAATTTCTTTTCGGTCGACTGACCTTTCAGTTTCTGGATTATAACGTCTTTAAGACCGCGGTTGGAGAAGTCTCCGACAATATAGGAAACGGAAACGTTATTCAGTTCTATCTTTTTCATTCCGTCCTCCTTATTACATATAGTACATGAATTTGTAGTTATATTTCTTGTATATCAGTGCACCGATAGCGAGTACTGCAACGGCATAGAACAGGCAAAGTCCATGAGTTGCGAGTCCGGGGATATAGCCGTCGATGATGAGGTGTCTGATATAGGTGATGTAAACATAAAGAGGATTGAGATAGAAAATTCTTCTCACGTTTTCTGAGTAGGTGTCAGTGTAATAGAATATAGCCGAGAGGTACATAAGCATGAGGGTGAAGATATCATACAGGTACTGAACGTCCTTGAAGATAACGAACAGTGCAGAGAGGATGAATCCGCATCCTATGTTGAAAACGATAAGGCACACTATCGGGTATATTATCATCAGGAACCTGAAATGGAACGCTATTCCGTCCACCGCGACGAATATGAAGAATATCACGAGTGTCAGACCGAAGTTTATGACCGACGCGACGTTCTTCGACAGCAGGAACATATACTTCGGCAGGTTTATTTTTGTGATTATGCCTGCATTCTGCATAAGTGCGTTCATACCGCCGTAGGTTGAGTCCTTGAAGAAGGAGTAGGTGAGGTTTCCGGCGAAGAGGTAGATGGTATAGTGTGGCTTATCTCGTCCGAAGAAGTTTGTGAAGACGATACTCATAACGACCAGCTGCATAAGCGGTGATATAAGACTCCACAGCATACCGAGAACGGTTCGTTTATATTTTTTCTTGAAGTCTCGTTTTACGAGTTCTTCAAAGAGAAAGCGTTTTTTTGAGATGCTTTCTCCCAATTTTCTGACTGCGTTAAGCATATTTTTCTCCTTTTAAGATGTTGTCTTTTGTTCGTGCCGCGTCAGATGATATCTGCCTTGACGTTAACTTCCACTGCTTTGTTTTTATCTTCAAGCAGTACCCTTATGTTGAATACACATCTTTCGGGAAGTTCGGGACTCTTTACCGGAAGAAGAAAATCGAGGTCGTTTACGTCTATCTTCATTCTTGCGTTATCGGTGATAGAGTTGCCATCTTCGTCCGAGAACCAGTGAACGATGTATATATCCTTTGAACCAATCACGTCTATTATCTTTTTATCTATTGAGAACGGCAGACGAGTCCAGCCGTCGTGACGTGCCTGGAAGTACACAGGTGCGCATATTGCGACATTTTTCTCGTTGCCGCTGACGAGTGCGAATGAAGGCATTTCTCTGTAGTGTATCCAGTATGCCTCGCAGTAAGCCTTGTATACCTGACGGCTTTCCATCTGCTTCTGGAGTTCAGCGGTGAAGCGCATTATCTTCTGCTGATTTTCCTCGAGAACATTTTCGTGGAAGTCCTCGCGCAGACCGGCGAATACCTGATTGGGTCTGTAGAGGAAATCGTAATGGTTTTCAAAGAGGAATTCCTTAGGCTGAACGTAAACGTCCCAGTCGCTTCTTACGCCGGGCCAGCCCATTGTTACATAAGGAGTAACAGTGAACATATCGGGGTAAGTGCCTACACCGTAGTTGAAGTAGGTACTCCACTCACAGCATCCTGATGTAATAAGTCCGGGATACTTGGTAGTCATCTCGTTGAAGATTCGCTTATCGATTATCTGCATCTGATGAGAAGAATACATCATAGTCGGGTAGCCGCACTCTTTGAGGAAAGCGCGTGTTCTTCTCATGCTGACATCGAAAGAAGTGGGTCTGCCGTATGTGCCGCGCCACTTGTAGAGGTCGTAGCAGTAGTAAGCTTTATATGTGCCGTCGGAGATGAAGTCTTCCTGAGAAAGAGTTCTGAGCGGACGGTAGTCGTCATCGGTCATGATGAAAACGTCGTCGATAATGGGGTTTCTGAGAGCGAGACAGCGCAGGAAGTAGTTGCGTGTAGCGTGGTCTTCGGGGAGTTCCTTGCCGTTGAGTATCTGCGAATCAGTGAGGAATTTAAGTTCGAGTCTGCCTTTATAGCGTGACTTTATCTCCTCAACGTTGCCGTCGGGAGTACAGAGGACCATCTCAGTGATGAAGGGCATGAACTCTTCGATAAACGGCAGAGTTGCGAGCATATCATCATTTCTTGCGGTAAGACATACAAGCTGTTTTACCTTTGTATCAGCTGGAACTTTCTTAGCGTCCTTGCTTACGGAAACGACCGCATTGAGCATATCCTCGGCAGACTCGTCCCATGTGTAGGGGACGTAGTTCTTGAGGTTCTCCTTTTTAGCCGCATACTTGGCAGGGTCGTTCATGAGACTCTTTACACAGCGGATAAGGTCGTTTTTATCATTGGGGTCGAAGTAATCTGCGAAGTCGCCTGCGACCTCGTGGAGTACCGGTATATCGGAAGCGACTACGGGAGTTCCGCGCATGAACGCTTCAATCATCGGCAGACCGAATCCCTCGTTGAATGTCGGGAAAGCGACTGCAAATGCGTTTTTATATAAGTAGTCAACAGTTGCGTCATTAGGCTTTTCAACAAAGAAGAGACTCTTGTTGTAAAGCGGATGAGTCTTTATGCGCTTTTCGAGAGCCTTGACGTTCCAGCCGATGCGACCGGCGAAAATAGCCTTCATGCCGCTTTCAGCAAGACCGCTTTCAAGAGCGTCGATAACGAGACTGTGGTTCTTTCGGGGTTCGATAGTACCGAGCATGAGCAGGTACTTGTTTCCGGAAGCGATTTTCTCGACCTCGGGGTCAACAGCGTCTTTGACTTCGGGTTCACCGTTGTTGGCGAAATCGCTTGAAAGGGTAACGACTGTACACTTTTTGCGCTCCATGCCGATGCGGTCGGTTAGTTCGTCGATAGCCTTGATAGTAGTCTCGGCAGAGGTTATGAGCAGGTCGGCATATTTAAGGTTAGCGCCGATGTATATCATAAAGTTTGCAGTGGTAGTCTCATGGCAGAACTGAGGGTGTGTTATCGGAATGATATCGTATACCTGAGTAACTATCTTTACGCCGTTCTGCTTGAGTATCGGGAAGAGGTAGCTTCTCTTCAGCTTTGAGTTCCATACGCTGTCGATATCGAAGAATATCGCACCGGAGGGGATATCAGTGTAGTTGATAGTCTCGCCGGTCATGATAGCGCCTTTTTCGCCGTTATTGTTTACGAAATAGTCGATGAATCTCTCATTGCTGAGACGGTAGAAAGCGTCGTTTTTATATGAGTAGTACAGCAGGTAGTATTCGTGCTCTTCGTGAGTGAGAAGGCGAACCATGACCTCGCGTACAACTCGCTGAATGCCCGTGACAAAATCGGTGAGCATAAGATTGGTCAGATCAACATATATTTTCATCCTTGCAGGATCCTTTCGTCATGATTTCTTAACGCCCATGATACTTTTAGCGGCGTTTTTCATAAAGCTCGGCATTTTTCTGTATAGCTTCATCATTCTCTCGGGAACAGTGATGCCGGCAGGCGGAGCAATTCCTGCAACGTTGCCGCCGAAAGCATTATGTTCGGAGTAGATGTTGTTATACATTTTTACCTGATTTGCATAGAACTCTTCCGAACCCCTGATGCCGATAACAACGGCTCTCTGAAATTCCTCCGGCGGAAGGTCATAGTGTGTGCGCCATATCTTCAGAGCCTGCTTGTCTATCTGACGGTTGAGCATGAGGATATAGGCTTTTTTAACGAAAGTATCGTTATTTCTCTCCCTTGCAAGCTTCATTATATCGACAGTTCCGGGTTTAGCCGATACAGCACAGAGGGTGAGGTCTTTAGAGGTATGGAGCTTTTTACCTGCTTTAGCAAGGTTTTCATCAACGATATCGTATATCGCTGAGTAAATTTGTGATTCCTTCATGAGAAACTCCTTATACATAGTGATTTTGTCAGTGTACAAAAGCGCATAATGCGTGATTATATTCATATCATTATACCATATCAGGCAATATCTGTCAAGCACGGCAGAGGGTGTAGAAAATGTGTTAAATCGGAAAAGTGTGTGAAATCCGTTGCAATCCGCGTGATATTGTGATATAATGTAACAAGTGTTATTATGCATTCGGGCATAGTGATTATTCAGGGTCTGCATACTGACCCTTAAAGAGAGGGAAAAAACATGAACTATTACAAAAAAGCTGCTGCATTCCTCATGGGAATCGTTCTCTGCTCCGGATATGCAGTGCTTCCTGTTACAGCCGGATACGCAGATGATGAAGAGTCCGGAAGCTCATATTCTGAAGAAAATGTCAAGGAGGAGAACGGCTTTTCCTATACTGTTGACAGCGACGGAAATGCAGTTATCGTTGAGTGCTCACTCACTGACAAGGAGATAGATGTTCCTTCCGTACTCGGAGGGGCGACTGTTACTGAAATAAGCACAGAGGCTTTCCTTGAAAGCGGTATCGAAAAAATAAACATTCCTGCAAGTGTGACATATATCTCGACGGATAATCCGTTTGCGTCATGTCTTGCACTGAAGGAGATAAATGTTGACAGCGCAAACGAGAATTACTGCTCGGTAGATGGTATCCTTTTCAGCAAGGACAAGAAAAAGCTTCTTCACTACCCTGCTTCTATCGAGAGCGATTCGTATACAGTTCCTGACGGTGTTGAAGAAATAGGAGTTGCGGCTCTCGCGGAGGGCAGACTGAAAAATATCACACTTCCTTCTTCGCTCAAAACTATCGACCGTCACGCTTTCAGCTTTGATGCATGGCTTGAGTCGGTCGACATGAGCAATACCGCTGTCGAGTTGATAGACGTTATGGCATTTGCAAAGTGTACCGCACTCAAAGAGGTAAAATTCTCGGACAAGACCACTGAATTCGGTACAGCCGCTTTCATAGGCTGTTCAAGCCTTGCAGAGGTCACTCTGCCGGAAAAACTTGAAATTATAGGTCAGAGTGCTTTCATGGGAACTGCGCTCAAACAGGTTCGTATACCTGATTCTGTTACATATATCGGCTACAGTGCCTTCGGATACGATGAGGAAGAAAAGGCTGACAGCAGTTTTACTATTATCGCGAAACAGGGTTCAGTAGGCTATACATACTGTAAGGATAAGGATACAGAATACGGCTACGAGAACAATTTCCAGTTCAAGTCGGTAGAAACTGCTGAAGAAGAGGAAGAGTACGGCAAGCTTGATACAAAGTCTGACGGCGATTACGAGTACTACCTCGAAGGCGACGATGCTGTTATTACTATATGCGTTTCTATGGACTCGAAAATCACTGTGCCCGGAGAATTCGACGGACACAAGGTAACATCTATACGCAAGGGCGCATTTTCGGGACTCGAAGCAAGTGAGATAATCCTTCCTGATTCTGTAAAAACTATCGGCGAGAATATCTTCCCTGCAACTGTTACTAAGATAACCCTCTCCGGAAACCTCGAATCCTTCGGAAACGAAGAGCCATTCCTTGCGTGTTCGGCACTCAAGGAGATAAGTGTCGGAAGTGGTGAAGGCGCATTTACGGCTAAGGACGGTGTTCTTTACAGCAAGGATATGAAACAGCTTGTGGCATATCCTATGGCTAAGGACGATGATTCTTTCAGTGTGCCTGCTGACGTGACTGAGATAGACCTCTCCGCTTTCTGCGGAAATCCTCACCTCAAAAAAATAGATATTTCACACGTTGAGGCTATCGGAAACTACGCTTTTCAGGGCTGTACTTCGCTTGAATCAGTAGAATTCTCGAAAAATCTCGATTCTGTAGGCGAGGGAGCTTTCCTCGACTGTACTTCTCTCAAGAGTGTTCGCCTTTACGATAAACTCCAGTATATCGGTGATTATTCTATCGGCTTCTATTACGATGAAAATATCAAAAATCAGGTAGACCAGGGTCTTATCAAGGATGCTGACCCCTACACTGTAACTAAGGGCTTCACAATATATACTACCGAAGATTCAATGGCTTATAAGTACGGCAAGACCTATAATATGAACGTTGTGACTGATACTGTTGCAGTTGCGGGAAACAATGTGAAAAAAGGCTTTATTTACGCTGTTGCAGGCATAATCGGTGCGATAGTCCTTGCGATTGCCGGCATTTTCACAGGTAAGACCATAAGCCGCAAAAAAGCTGACAAAAAACGTGAAGCAACTAAAAAACAGGTGGCTGAAAAGCTTGCGGAGAAAAATAAAGATACCGTTTCCGGGGAGGAGAAAAATGAAGATACAGAGGCTTAAAAGCATTGTTGCGGCGGCAGTCTGCACTATAGCGTTTGCTTTCCCCATGACTGCCGGAGCGGTCGAAGGTCTTGACAAGACCGACGGAGAGCTGTTTGACGGCAACTTTACATATGAGCTTGTGAACGGAAGTTACGTTATTACCGAGTGCGACCCGTCGTCGATAGTCAATGAGATACCTGAGCTGAGAAACGGTTATGCAATAACCGCTATCGGTGAAAATGCTTTCAGGAATTGTACATATATCAATGAACTCGCTATTCCTGACACGGTAACTTCTATCGGAGACAATGCCTTTCAGGGGTGTACATCGCTGAAAAGTGTAAAGCTTCCGAAACGTATCACCGAGCTTTCGAGCGGTGTTTTCATGGGGTGCAAACGTCTTGAAACGGTTGAAATACCTGATTCTGTCAACAAGATAGAGTCGTATGCGTTTTATAACTGTGAGGCGATAAAGAAAATCACTCTGCCGGGTGAACTGAGTACAATAGAGCCTATGGCATTTGCGGCTTGTGCCGCTCTTACAGAAATAGACGCTTCAAAAACTTCCGCATTCAATACGGAAGACGGTATACTGTACAATAAAAGCGGCGAAAATCTGTATCATGCACCTGTTGACATCAGCGGCGATGTCTACATCAAAAACGGTGTAAAGTCGATAGAGCCGGGCGCATTTTCTATGTGTGCGAATTTTGAGAATCTGTACATACCATCATCGGTTACAAACATAGGTGACAGTGCATTCGGTTACTGCACATCGTTGAAAAAAATCGACTTTTCAGAAGGACTTACCAAGATATCTCCTATTGCATTCAAGTATTGCAATAAGCTTGAAAGTCTTGCACTGCCGACTACTCTGACCGAAATTGGCGACGGAGCATTTTTCAGCTGTAAGTCACTTAGCAAAGTTGTGATTCCCGAGGGACTGAAAACTGTCGGAGAGGGCGCGTTTGTAGATTGTCCGGAACTCAGGCAGTTAGCGGTTCCGCAGAGTGTGAATAATATCGGCGGCAACGCATTCGGCTATAACATCAGCGGAGATGACTACGCACTCAACAAAGACTTTTCAATGAGTGTTTACTCCGGCAGTGTCGGTGAGAAGTACGCGAAATCAAACAAAATAAGCTATTCTACAATTGACAAGAATATAAGAAAATATGCATTTATTGTAGTTGCAGCCGCAGTCCTGCTTGCGGCAATAGTTTTTGCGTTAGTACTTATGAAAAAGGGAAAAAAGAGTGCCTCGTCCGAGGTGCGTAAAGCGGACAAGGCGGAGCAGGAACGTGTCGAAGAGGAATCTTACGAAAAGATACTTGATGACGATAATAAATAAAAAATTAGTTCCCCCGAAAGGTTGACCTTTCAGGGGAACTATTTTTATAGGTTCATGTTTTCTATTCTATCTAACCTATTTTAATTGAGTGTAACGTATTCGTCGATAGAAGCTGTACCGCCAGTAGATGTATAGCCGTAGTAGCCGAGAACTGATGTAGCGTCTTTAGAATCAACCTTCTTATCATTGTTGACGTCTGCACGAATAAGCTGCTCTTCTGTTAAACCTGTTTCGCTGCCGGTTGAAAGTGCGGAGAATGCGCCGAGGATATTTGTAGCGTCACTTGAATTGACTTTGTTGTCGCCGTCTATGTCACCTAAGTGCTTATCAGTTT
>CADAYP010000042.1:0-13410 GCA_902792235.1 Ruminococcus flavefaciens | reverse complement strand
CCCTTGTCTGCTGCGGAAACAGCAAAAAGAGTGTAGGTACACGTCTTAAATGATACCTCCTTTCATCTCCTTATAAAAATGCAGAGGGCTGAGGCTATGCCTCCATTCGCTCTCTGCATTTTTGCTTGTTGTGCATTCATTGACGTCGGTCACAGCTTCGTGTACTATAGGTGCTGAATACTTCATGGACGGTGTTGGCAAGAATATTCAGATTGCTGTCTATGACGGCGATACCCTTGAACGTACTTTTGATGACGTTACAAGACAGGGTGAGATAGAGGGTCTGACTTTCGATAAGAATAATAATCAGCTTCTTTTGCTCTATAACCGCGGTGCACGCATAGTTCTCGGAATGCCGAAGGGCTTCTACGATGGCTATGACAAGGAAATATCTGAGGTGTTCTCATACGATATTTCGTGATTATTTTATGCTATAAACAGGGAAATTTGTATCAATATCAGCCGCAGGGTCTTCCTTGCGGCTGAACTTTTGCGGAACATTGAAAGTCCTTATTACGCTTAGTAATTCATGGTCAGAAATCGCTGTACACTGGCGCTATGCCAATGGCAGTAATCACCTTGCTTAGCCGATATGGAAAGCTCTAAATAACAGTTGACAATCGGCTTGCAAAATTGTACAATATAGCTATACTATTTTGAACGTGGTTTGCCTTTTCTCTGATAAAGGGGGTCAATTATGAAAAAGAAATACGGAATCGCTGCACTTTTTGCTGCTGCTTCACTCTGCACAACTCAGCTTTCGTCTCAGTTCATTCCTTCATCGGTCACACTTACTGCGGCTGCTGAAAGTCAACAGTACGAAGGTTCTGAGTCCGGTTACTATATGGGCGATGTTAACTCTGACGGTCTTGTCGGTACATCAGATTTGGTTCTCCTCAATAAATGGCTGCTTGCAGTGCCTGATACTCACCTCGAAAACTGGCAGGCTGCTGACTTTTGCAGGGACGAGATACTCGATGTCTATGACCTGTGTATGCTGAGGCGGCAGATAGTTTCGGGTGATGCACCGGAATGGATATCCACTGGGGAAAATATGCAGAGTCAGCTGATACCGGCGACTGTCTCCAAATTCGGAAAGCTGACTCCAAGTGTCGGCAATGCCAGAATGCTTTCGATATTCGTGGAGTTCTCGGATACTAAATTTTCAAGACCGCTTCCTGCTGATACTGTCAGACAACAACTATTCGGAAGCGGTAATAAAGGCTATCCGTATGACAGTATCACTGATTGGTATGAAAGGTCTTCATATGGTAATCTGCACTTCAGCGGCGATGTCTATTATTGCTCACTGCCCGGTACTATGGCGGATTATATGAACGATGACCGCTTCTTCGAGGACTTTGCTATGGCTGTTCTCACAAGTCTCGATTCACAGATAGATTACTCGGATTATGACGGAAATCAGGACGGTGTTATCGACTGCCTCTCTATCGGTGTGCCGCTCGATTACGCTGATGAGGCTCAGAAAGAGTACTGGTGGTCGTGCACTGCTACATGGTGGAAAAACTGGGACTTCTCTCTTGACGGCAAAACACTGAATAAGTACATTATCCTCGATACCCCGCCGTATGAGGATAAACTGAGAAGTCTGAAATCAGTCCTGACTCACGAAATGGGTCATTCCCTCGGTCTGCCCGATTATTACCTTTACGAAGCCGGTGACGATTGGGAGGCTTATTACGGTGATGCCGGCTTTGAGCGTATGGACGATTCTATCGGCGATTTTTCAAGCTTCTCTAAGCTGATGTACGGCTGGCTTCGCGATGATGAGGTGCAGTGGTACAGCGGCGGTACACAGAGTTTTAAACTCCGCGACAGCCTGAAACAGGGAAGCTGTCTGATTGTGCCTGTTGGTTCAGAGGTCGGAGACGTTGCTTCTGAGTATTTCCTTGTCGAATATGTGACTCATAACGGCAATAATGCTGACCTCTATCCGTGGACTCTGGATTCGGGTATTCGTATCTTCCATATTCAGGCTGACCTTAAACCTGTCGACTGGTGGGGCTATACTAATTTCATGTATGAAGGTTTCAGTGATTACTATCTCGGTAACGACTTTTTCCGCGTGACCCGCCTTGTCAATGACGGATTCGGTTTCTATCATTCGGGTGATGTTTGTTCTTACGGTACCAAGAATTTCGCCGCATACGATTCAAACGGCTTGCAGACCATTGATACCGGTATCACTATTGAGATAGGTGAACTGGTAAATGAAGAATATACCGTTACTGTAAGAAAGTGAGTGCAAATAAATCATTTATCCGGTAAACCTAATTACTCTTTTTTTATTATAAGGTCTTGCTATACTGGTGTACAGAAATGTGAAGCGGGTGTTGGACACAGACTGCCTCAGAGAGTGCCCGCTTCGCATAACTGTTCAGTGTATAATTGACAATTCCTACAGTGCTGAAAACTGAATTGTTGTTATACTTTTATCTTAATGCCCTTGCAGATACGCAAATCGGAGATTTGCTCCCTGCACATCGGGCAATTATATCATAACGCTTCGCTTTTATGATATAATGAATGCAAAAGCATTTATTTTTTTATGCCCTTTATTATGATGTAATGTTATTTAATTATCAATCAAAGGAAAGATAATATGTACACTGGAAAATACAAAATTGCCGGAAAAATCATTGAGGTGAATTCACAGTACAAGAGAGTTCACGACTATTGCAAGGATTATTCGTCGGACGAACCTGCCGACTTTTCTGTGATTATCACTACCGATGATATTTTATTTGAAAAGCAGAAGACGGCTTCAGAGTTTGAATATGAGGGTATTCAAAATCCGGATTTTTCTGACGGTCTGCTTGAGGAAACTGCTGTTTACCGTAAAATTGCTGAGAAAATGCCCGATTATGATTCGTTCGTATTCCATGGTTCAGTTATTGCTGTTGACGGCATTGGGTACCTGTTTACAGCTAAATCCGGTACCGGCAAATCAACCCATACCCGGTTGTGGCGTGAGCGCTTTGGCAATAGGGCGGTTATGGTCAATGACGATAAGCCGTTGATTTCTGTCGGAAATAATGGTATAATAGCTTATGGTACTCCCTATAACGGAAAACACCGCCTCGGCAATAATATTTCTGTACCGCTGAAAGCAATATGTATTCTTGAACGTTCTGCGGAAAACCATATCCGGAGAATTTCTAAGACTGAGGCTTATGCTATGCTTCTACAGCAGGTGTACCGTCCGCATGATAACGTTCAGATGTCAAAAACTCTGAAACTTGTGGACAAAATGGCGGAGTCTGTCGAACTTTACAGGCTCGGCTGCAATATGGATATTGATGCGGCAGATGTCGCCTACAACGGAATGAAAGGATAATTGATATGAAAATTAACAGCGGCTTTTTAGCACATGATGACGGTGAACAGAAACTTCTCGTTTCGACCGGTGCAACTAAGTTTTCAGGACTTGTCCGCAGTAATGAGACTGCCGGTTTTATTATTGAGTGTCTCGAAAAGGATACTACTGTGGCTGAGATAGTTGAAAAAATGCAGAAGAAGTACGAAGGTCCGAAAGAAGCTATGGAGCGCGACGTAAAGAAGATCATCGAACAGCTCAGAAATATCGGGGCGATAGACGACTAATGGGTAAGGTACAGCTTGAGCAGCTTGAACGACATGGCAGTTATCTTAGTGTACCGAGCGGCATAAGTATGCGTCCTATGATTTATGGCGGACGTGACGCGGTGCTTATTAAAAAAATTACAAAAAAACCTGAGCGATATGACCTTGTAATGTATGTTCGACCAAATATGCAAGGTGTTATTCATCGTGTGGTTCGGTTTGAAAACGGAAAATATATCATCATCGGAGATAATTGCTGGCAATATGAATATGTTGAGCCTAAGCAGATCAGGGGAATTGTGACTGAGTTTTGTCATAAGGGCAAATGGCATTCCGTTGATGAAAAACTATACTTGTTTTATGTTCATTTATGGGTGGATCTTGTGTTTATCAAACGCCCGTTGTTTTATGTTCGTGATAAAATGAAAAGGCTGATAAAACGATGAAGAATAATGCTGTAAAATGGCTTTATTCGGTCACCGGCAGAAAAAAGTGGAACGTACTATGGCTCATTATAGTTCAGGCTCTTAATGGTGCGAGCGGTGTTTTTTACGCGCTCCTTCTTCGCAATATCGTTGACAACGCTGCCGATGGCAACAAAAATGACTTCTGGATTTATGTGCTTCTGATACTCCTGCTTGTGCTTGTTCAGATAGCTCTGAGAGCAGTGATACGCTGGCTGGAAGAACTTTCGCGTGCATCGTTTGAGAACATTTTCAAAGAGCGCCTTCTCGACAATATCCTCAGAAAAGATTTCGGTACTGTCAATGCTGTACACTCCGGAGAGTGGCTGAACCGCCTCACCAATGATACGGTGGTGGTTGCGCAGAACAGCGTTGAAATACTCCCCGGACTTGCCGGAATGGTCGTGAAAATGATAAGTGCTATCGTGATGATGATTTTCCTCGATTACCGCTTTGCACTTGTTCTGCTGCCGGTCGGGGTAGTCCTGTTTTTCACAACTTACGGCTTCCGCAAGGTGCTGAAAAAGATGCACAAGAATATTCAGGAAAGTGACGGAAAACTCCGCGTATTCCTTCAGGAACGTCTCGGCAGTCTTATGATGATACGCTCGTTTGCTGCGGAAGAACAGACTGAACGTGAAGCTGTTGAAAAAATGTCGGGACATAAAAAGTCGCGCATGAGACGTGTACGCTTCTCGAACTTCTGCAATATAGGCTTTCAGGCGGGTATGCAGGGAATGTATGTTGGCGGAGTTATTTACTGCGGCTACGGTATTCTCACCGGTGCGATAAGCTACGGCACTCTTACTGCTATAACTCAGCTTATCTCTCAGATACAGGCACCGTTTGCGAATATTACCGGATATCTGCCTAAGTATTATGCTATGACTGCAAGTGCAGAACGTCTTATGGAAATTGAAGATTTCGAGAATGATTCCGATATTCAGCCTATGGATATTGACAGTACCCTTGAATTCTATCGTAACGATTTCAGGTCTATGGGCCTTGAAAATGCCTGCTTTGCGTATTATCCCTCCGGTGACAGCGTTCGCAGACTCAGTAAGGACGCTATGCCGGAAGTGCTGAAAAATATCAGCGTCGAAATAGGAAGGGGACAATATGTTGCGTTCACCGGTCACAGCGGATGCGGAAAGTCTACAGTGCTGAAGCTTCTGATGTGCATTTACAAGCTCGATTCCGGAAGGCGCTTTGTTTCCGATATGTCGGGAAATACAGAGGAGCTTTCTGCTAAGTTTCACCGCCTTTTTGCTTATGTTCCGCAGGGCAATCAGCTTATGTCAGGAACTATAAGAGAGGTTGTCTGCTTCGCGGATAAGAGCAGTATCGCCGACGATGAACGTATCCGGAATTCCCTCAGAATAGCGTGCGCAGACGAGTTTGTTAATGAACTTGACGACGGTGCCGATACCATTCTCGGTGAGCGCGGTACCGGTCTTTCTGAGGGTCAGATGCAGCGTATCGCTATTGCGAGAGCTGTGTTCTCTGAGTGCCCGATACTGCTTCTTGACGAGGCTACAAGTGCTCTTGATGAAGCTACTGAGAGAAAGGTGCTTGAAAATCTTAAAAATATGACCGACAAAACTGTAGTGATAGTTACTCATCGTCCTGCCGCCCTCGATATCTGCGACAGGATACTGCAATTTACCGAAAACGGAGTGATTGAAAATGGAAAAAGCTGAGTACAGAAAAAACGCTTCGGATATGATTTATCTGACAGCCTGCGCTATAAACGGAAAAACTCCAAAGCAGGAGCGTATAGATAACCTTGACCTTCCGGCACTTTTTGAGGTCTGCCAGAATCATATCCTGACCGCGTGCACTGCTTATGCTCTCGAATCCGCAGGGGTTAAGGATAATGATTTCACTCAGGCTAAGGAAAAGTCTATCCGTAAGAATATCCTCCTTGATGCGGAACGCTCCAGGATACTTAAACGTCTTGAATCTGAGCGTATATGGTATATGCCCCTTAAAGGCTCACTGTTAAAGGACTGGTATCCAAAACTCGGTATGAGGCAGATGTCAGATAATGATATCCTTTATGACGGCAGTTTCCGTGCTCAGATAAAGGACATTATGATTGATATGGGGTTTACCTGTGAACACTTCGGAGTATGTAATGACGATGCTTATTTCAAACAGCCTGTATGCAACTTTGAAATGCATAATGAGCTTTTTCATGTTGCAAATATCGGCAGATTTCATGAGTACTATGAGAATGTGAAAGACAAGCTCATTAAGGACGAGAATAACGAGTTCGGCTATCATTTTACTGACGAGGATTACTATATTTACATCATTTCTCACGAATATAAGCATTTTGCACTTGGCGGTACCGGAGTTCGTTCACTCGTCGATACGTATATTTATCTGCGAAAATTCGGCAATTCCCTTGACTGGAACTATATCAGTGATGAACTGGAAAAGCTTGATATCGTTGATTATGAACGCAATAACCGCGAACTTGCTATGAAGGTTTTCACATTCAAGCCGCTTACTCCTGAAGAAAAAAAGCTGCTCGACTATTATGTTTTGTCCGGTACCTATGGAAATGGAATCAACATGGTAAACAATAAATTGCAGAGAGACGCAGGCGGTTCAAAATTCAGGTATATTTTCATGCGAGTCTTCATTCCTATGAATAAGATACAGGCATGGTATCCGTTTTTCTATGAGCATAAGTGGCTGATTCCGGTGCTGTGGATATACCGTATTTTCAAGGGGATTTTCGTGAAGAGAAAACAACTGTTTGGGGAATTTAAGCGATTGCTCAAAAAATAGTTAATGATTGTAGTATGGCGTTTACGGCTTTAAAGCTGTGAACGCTTTTTATTATGTGCAAAATGTGCAAAACTGGTGTGACCTTTTCACGAGCCTAAGAAAGTTTGAAACCTCACACCCAAAATGCACATTTTGCACATCAGGTCAATCATTATGCTTTTAGCAGTGAACGGAATCTTTTCATAGCTTCAGCTGTATTTTCCTTGCTGTTAAATGCTGTCAGGCGGAACCAGTTATTACCGTTTTTGCCGAAGCCTGCACCCGGAGTTCCCACGACTCCGGCTTTTTCAAGCATGAAGTCGAAGAAGTCCCAGCTGTTCATTCCAAAGGGACACTCAAACCATATGTATGGGGAGTTGATACCGCCTGTAAAGCGGATATTCAGCTCCTTCACAGTTTCTGAGATGATACGCGCATTTTCCATGTATGATTCAGTCATTGCCCTTGCTTCTGCAATTCCATCGTCAGTGAATACTGCTTCTGCGGCACGCTGTATCACGTAGGGTACACCGTTGAATTTTGTGCACTGGCGACGGTTCCACATCTTGTTAAGACTCATTGTTCTGCCGTCAGATGTCACAGATGTGATAGACTTCGGCACGATGGTGTATCCGCATCGTGTACCCGTAAAGCCGGCTGTTTTCGACAGTGAGCAGAACTCGACTGCACACTTCTTTGCCCCCTCTGTCTCATAAATTGAATGCGGCAGGCTTTCGTCTGAAACAAAGCTTTCATAGGCTGAATCAAAAAGGATAACTGCATCATTTTCAAGTGCATAGTCCACCCACTCCCGAAGCTGTGTTCTGTTGTAGCAGGCTCCTGTGGGATTGTTTGGCGAGCATATATAAATGATGTCAGCATGGACACTTCTGTCGGGCATAGGCAGGAAATCGTTTTCCGCAGTTCCGTTTATGTAGACGATATTTCTGCCGTTCATGGTATTGGTGTCCACATATACCGGATAGACAGGGTCGGGGATAAGGACAATGTTATCCTTGCTGAAAAGGTCTGTTATATTACCTGTGTCGGACTTTGCGCCGTCTGAAACGAATATCTCGTCAGCGTCGAGTTCAACACCGTATTTACTGTAATGTCCTGCAATTGCCGCCCTGAGAAAGTCATAACCCTGTTCAGGACCGTATCCGCGGAATGTTTCAGCGTTTCCCATTTCCTCAGCCGCTGAGCGCATAGCCTCAACAACTGTCCTGCCGAGTGGGAGAGTGACATCGCCTATGCCAAGACGAATTACCGACTTTTCGGGGTTCTTCTCCTTGAACGTGTTTACTCTCTTTGCAACCTCACTGAAAAGGTAGCTGTCTTTCAGGTCGAGAAAATTATCGTTAAATTTAGCCATAGTGTCCTCCGTTATATTTCTCCGTCAAATACAAATTCTGCCGGACCTGTCATGTATATATGACCGTCGCTTTCTTTCCAGTCTATGATAAGTTCTCCGCCGAGAAGCTCTACACGTACAGGTCCGCGCGGACAAATGCCGTTGAGGTATGCCGCCGCAACTGTTGCACACGTACCCGTACCGCAGGCGAGAGTCTCGCCTGCACCTCGCTCCCACACACGCATTTTCAGGTGGACAGGGGAAAGCACTTCTGCGAACTCTATATTGGATTTGCGTGGGAAGTGTTCATCGACCTCGAATTCTTTTCCGTAACGCTCTACATTGAATCTGCTGACGTCTTCGCTGATGAATGTTACGGCGTGCGGATTACCCATAGATACGCAGGTAAACGTGAATTCCCTGCCGTAAGCTGAAAGTTTCAGGTCTGTGACAGGTGACTTTTCCGCTGTTACGGGTATCTCAGCGGCTTCGATTATGGGTGCACCCATATCAACAGTCATGGTCCGGGCAATATCATTTTCATCGGTTTGGATAGTTATGTGCTTTGTACCTGCGAGAGTTTCTACTGACAGCTTACGCTTGTGAACGATATTGCGGTCGTATACATACTTTGCAACACAGCGTACAGCGTTTCCGCACATTTCCGATTCGCTTCCGTCAGAGTTGAACATACGCATACGGCAGTCAGCGATATCACTCGGAAGTATCAGCACAAGACCGTCTGAGCCGATGCCGAAATGTCTGTCGCTGACAGCATTTGCGACCTGTCCGGGAGAGCTTATGCTCTCCTCAAAACAGTTGACGTATATATAGTCATTGCCGCAGCCTTGCATTTTGGTGAATCTCATAGTCTCACACTCCGAAAAGAAGCTTGTCATATGTCGGGAAGGGGTAGTAGTCCTCGGCAGTCATGGTTTCAGCCTTGTCAGCGGCATTGCGGAGTTTATCCATTGCAGGGAGGATAGTGTCGCGTATAAACTCGGATGCCGGAACTATCTCACTGATATTTTTCAGCTCTGCTACTGCTTTTTCAACCTCGGCAGTTGCAGTGTCCATTTCGTCTATAAGCTCTGAAAGCTCGGAAACAAGCCTTGTTTCGTACTTGCAGGCAGCTTCCGAAACACTCTTTTTAACCGCGACTGCACTTGCTGTATCAGATGCAAATCTTGCAACCGCCGGAATTATTTCCTTGCGAGCCATGTCTATCATTGTGACAGCTTCGATGTTGACAGTCTTTATGTAGTTTTCGAGCATGATGTCGCGGCGCGAGAATATCTCTGCCTCAGTGAAGATACCGTGTGAAGTGAGCATTTCAACGTTTTTCCTGTCGCAGATGTGGGGCATTGCGTCAGCGGTTGTCTTAAGGTTCATAAGTCCGCGCTTTTCAGCCTCTGCTAACCATGCATCGTCGTAGCCGTTGCCGTTGAAGATGATGCGTTTATGCTGTTTTATAGTGCGCTTGATGAGTTCATGGAGAGAAGTATTGAAATCGTCCGACTTTTCAAGTTCGTCTGCAAACTGTTTAAGTACCTCCGCAACTGCCGCATTGAGGTGGATATTTGCGCAGGAGATACTGTTCGACGAGCCGAGCATACGGAACTCAAACTTGTTGCCTGTGAATGCAAACGGAGATGTACGGTTACGGTCGGTAGAGTCCTTGCTGAACTGTGGCAGCACGTCAACTCCGAGTTTCATTTTTTCCTTTGCAGTGCCGCCGTATGGGGTGTCAGTCTCGATAGCGTCGAGGACTGCTGTAAGTTCGTCGCCGAGGAATATAGAGATAACGGCAGGCGGAGCTTCATTTGCACCGAGACGGTGGTCGTTGCCTGCGGTAGCTACGGACAGTCTCAGAAGGTCCTGATAATCGTCAACAGCCTTGATGACTGCCGCAAGGAAGAGCAGAAACTGTGCATTTTCAGCCGGAGTTTCACCGGGCGAGAGAAGATTTTCACCCTGGTCTGTGGAGATAGACCAGTTATTGTGCTTGCCTGAACCGTTTACTCCTGCAAACGGCTTTTCATGCAGCAGGCAAACGAGGTTATGACGCTGTGCAACTTTCTGCATTACTTCCATGGTAAGCTGGTTGTGGTCGGCGGCGATATTTGTTGTATCGTAGATAGGAGCAAGTTCATGCTGAGCGGGTGCAACTTCGTTGTGCTTTGTTTTAGCGAGTATACCGAGTTTCCATAATTCGTGGTCGAGGTCAGCCATATACTCTGCAACTCTTGGCTTGATAGAGCCGAAATAGTGGTCGTCCATTTCCTGACCCTTGGGCGGCATTGCACCGAAAAGAGTGCGGCCGGTCATGATAAGGTCTTTACGCTTCTTCCACATATCACGGTCAACGAGGAAGTACTCCTGCTCGGGTCCGACAGAGGTCTTTACGCTCTTTACGCTTGTGTTTCCGAAAAGCTTTAAGATACGCAGTGCCTGCTTGTTGATAGCCTCCATAGAGCGGAGAAGCGGTACTTTCTTATCAAGTGCTTCACCTGTGTATGAACAGAAAGCTGTCGGGATATAAAGTGTACCGTCCTTGACGAAAGCGTATGAAGTGGGGTCCCATGCAGTGTAGCCGCGAGCTTCAAATGTTGCACGAAGTCCGCCTGACGGGAATGAGGAAGCGTCAGGCTCACCCTTTACAAGCTCCTTGCCTGAGAATTCCATGATAACTCTGCCGTCAGGGGCAGGGGAGATAAAGCTGTCGTGCTTCTCGGCAGTAACACCTGTCATTGGCTGGAACCAGTGAGTGTAGTGGGTTGCACCAAGTTCTATCGCCCAGTCTTTCATTGCGGCGGCTACAGCGTTAGCGACTGAAATATCGAGCGGAGTTCCTCTGTCGATAGTGCGCTTCAGAGACTTGTAAACCTTTTCAGAAAGTGTTGCTTTCATTATTCTGTCGTCAAATACCATTGAGCCGAAATATTCTGTTACCTTTTCCATAATTATTCTCCTTTTCTATCAAGCGATGCTCTTATAAAATCAGCAAAGAGCTTATGCGGTTTGTTTGGACGTGATTTGAATTCCGGGTGGAACTGTACTCCCACGAACCACGGATGTTCAGGAAGTTCCACTATTTCCACGAGCTTTTCATCAGGTGAAAGACCTGCTATGTAAAGTCCGTTTGATGTCAGAACTTTTCTGTATGCATTGTTGAATTCGTAGCGGTGGCGGTGGCGTTCATATATAAGCTCATCACCGTAGATTCTGCGGCAATCCGAGTTTTCCGAGAGCTTGCACGGATACAGACCGAGCCGCATAGTGCCTCCTTTTTCAGAGACATTTCGCTGTTCGTCCATAATGTCTATAACGGGGTAGGGAGTTTCACCGAATTCGGCAGAATTTGCCCCGCTGAGATTGCATACATTTCTCGCATACTCGATTACCGACATCTGCATACCAAGACATATTCCAAAGAATGGAACTTTATTTTCACGGGCATAGCGTATTGACTCTATCATACCCTCAACTCCGCGGTGACCGAATCCGCCGGGGACGATGATACCGTTGCAGTCAGCAAATATATCAGCGGCATTTTCTGCTGAGACTTCCTCCGAGTCTATCCATTTTATATCAACTGCCGCATCGTTGACTATGCCGCCGTGACGGAGTGCTTCTGCGACAGAGAGATAAGCGTCGTGGAGTTCGACGTATTTGCCGACAAGTCCGATAGTAACATTTTTGTGCGCATTCTCTGCACGGTGTACCATTTCTGTCCATTCGGTGAGGTCGGGGTTACTGTCCGTAAGACCGAGATGACGGCAGACAGAGTGGGCAAGTCCCTCATCTTCAAGCCACAGAGGAACTTCGTAAAGCGACGGTGCTGTAAGATTCTGTATAACGTCTTCCTTTCTGATGTTGCAGAAGAGTGCTATCTTCTCAGCCATGTCATCGGGGATTCGCTTTTCTGTGCGGCAGACAATGATATCAGGCTGTATGCCAATGGAAAGAAGTTCTTTTGTTGAGTGCTGAGTCGGCTTTGATTTGAGTTCCTCAGAACCTGCAATGTACGGAATAAGAGTAACGTGGATATAGCATACATTTTCGCGTCCCTGTTCAGTTCCGACCTGACGTATCGCCTCGAGGAACGGAGTAGACTCGATATCACCTACAGTTCCGCCTATTTCGGTTATAACAACGTCTGCACCGGCTTCGTTTGCGGCACTGTAGACTCTGTCTTTTATCTCATTAGTGATGTGCGGTATTACCTGCACAGTTCCGCCGAGATAGTCGCCGCGGCGTTCTTTGGTGATAACATTCCAGTATATCTTGCCGGTCGTCACATTGGAGTGTACAGAAAGGTTTTCGTCCACGAAGCGCTCGTAGTGACCGAGGTCAAGGTCTGTTTCGGCACCGTCATCAGTAACGAACACCTCTCCGTGCTGAAACGGAGACATAGTTCCGGGGTCTACATTGATGTAGGGGTCGAACTTCTGTATCGTCACCTTATACCCGCGCTGTTTGAGAAGTCTGCCGAGAGAAGCCGCTGTGATTCCTTTGCCGAGTCCTGAAACGACTCCGCCTGTTACAAAAATGAACTTTGACATTTGCTTATGCTCCTTGAAATACATTTATGTGAAAGACACTGCGGACATTTGGAGAATTTATCAATATGCATTGTTTTTTACGTCCGCAGTGCCTCTGTCACCTTATGATTTTTCCCATTCTTCCGAATCATGAAGGGCATTGTATCCCTCTTCACCGGTTCGTATCTTTATGACGTTTTCAATGCCGTAGATGAACATTTTACCGTCACCGTAGTTTCCGGTATAGAGAGCGGATTTTGCTGCTGCAATGACCTTTTCGACAGGTACGGCACATACTGCTATCTCTGCCTTTACCTTAGGAAGAAGGTTCATTTCTACTGTCGTGCCGCGGTAGTAGTTACGCTGACCGTTCTGCATTCCGCAGCCTATAACGTTTGTTACTGTTATGCCTTTTACATCTATAGACTCCATTGCCTGAATGAAGTCCTGAAGCTTCTGCTGCTTGAAGATAACGACTATATTGGTCATTTTTGGTCTGCCGTCCGGTGAGGGAACAGAGTAGTTCTTAACCTCTACAGCCTCATCGACAGGAACCGCCGGTGCTTCGGGAGTTCCGACCTTCTTAACGCTCTTTGCGTCGTCCTTTGTGTATCCGAATACTGAAGCATCGTTCATTGCGGGAGCGAAATCAGCATAAGAGGAGATG
>CADAYP010000041.1:0-11880 GCA_902792235.1 Ruminococcus flavefaciens | reverse complement strand
TTCTGGTTCTCCGCTGACGCTTCTCAGCTCGCAAATCACGAAGTATCAGTATACAATGAGAACAACTTCCGCGACCTGAGCGATTACACCCTTAAATGGGAACTCATCAAGAACGGTATCGCTGTTGACAGCGGTGTAATAGAGGACGCTTCCGCTCCCCCACTCACTAAGAGCACGATCGCTGTACCCTTCAAGCTTCCGGCTAAGTGTCTCGCCGGAGACGAGTTCTTCCTCAATCTCTCCGTTCAGACTAAGGAAGCTACAGATCTGCTCCCCGAGGGCACTGAGCTTTCATACGCACAGCTCCCCCTCCAGACAACGGGCGGTTCAGTTAAGAACGAGTTCGGCGACGGCGATGTAACTATCGCAGACGCTACAAGCATTTACGTTGCTACATATGGCACAAACTTCAATGTTGCCATCAACAAGTCAACAGGTCTTCTTACAAAGTATACTTACAACGGCGAAGAGCTTATCTCAGAGGGTCCTGCTCCTAACTTCTGGCGCGGCAACGTTGAAAATGATACCGGCTGGGGCGCAAACGGAAGCTTCGATAAAGCATGGCAGAAAGCTATGGACGGTGCTAAGGCTGAAAAAATCGACATTTCCGACGGTCCTAACGGCAGTAAGATAATCGTGTCACATATCAGTCTCCCGAGCGTAAAGTCAACAATAGATATCAAGTACACTATCTACTCTGACGGAAAAATAAAGGTCGATATGGACTTCGACCCGACTAAGTCAGGTCTCGGTAACCTCATCAGAGTCGGCTCAATGCTCAAACTTCCTGAGGGTTCAGAACAGGTAACATGGTACGGCGACGGTCCTGTCGAGACATTCAACGACAGAAAAACAAACGGCAGAATGGGTGTCTGGAGCGATACTGTATCGCATATGTTCTACCCATACATGAAGGCTGACGACACCGGTACTATGCAGGACGTTAAGTGGGTATCCGTTAAGAACGAAAAGTTCAGTAATTCACTCCTTATCGCTTCTGAGGGCGGCTTTGAAATGAGTGCGCTCCACTTCACTCCTCAGGACCTGCAAGGTGCTGACCACCCCTTTAAGCTCAGACCCAGAAATGAAACATATCTCAGTGTAAACTACGGCTCAATGGGTACAGGTTCTGCAACCTGTGGTCAGGCTACACTCCAGAAATACCGTATGCCTTCCAACAGAAAGTACAGCTGGAGCTACACTATTATGCCTGTTCCTTCCGATATCACTGAGCAGGAACTCGCTAATACAACCGCTAAATTCCGCTCTGACGGTACTTCAATTCAGGATAAGAGCCAGAATAACATCGTTGTTCCTGTAACATCAAGCGCTTCTCTCAAGTCCACTTCCAACGGCAACTGCGTTTCAGGCGATGTTTCCATACCTGCCAATTCTGCTATAGACAAGTCACTCAGCGGAAATAATTCTTTCACCGTTGAAGCTAACATCGTTCCTACAGGCAATCCGCAGTTCAACATGATAGCAAGTAAGGGCGACCACGCTTTCGGTCTCAGAACAGAAAATAATACGCTCTACTTCTTTATTCACGCTGGCGGTGCATGGCGTTCAGTTTCATGCGAAAGAACTACCGACGCGGCTTCCGGCTGGATAGGTAAAATGCATCAGATAGCAGGTATATACGACGCTGAAAACAACATGATACGTATCTACTGCGACGGTAAGATGATGGCTGAAAAGGCTACAGGTACTACAGGCGGTGTCACAACTTCAGGATATAACCTCACTCTCGGAAAGTGTCCTGAAACTAACCGCGGTTCTGCTGCTGAATTCTACGAGTTCAGAGTTTACAGCAAAGCTCTCACAGCCGCTGAACTTGCTTCACAGAATACAGCTTCTCCCGCTTACGGTCCCGACAGCAAGGACGTACAGCTCTGGCTCGATTTCGACAATATCGCTGAAAATACTATTGAAGACGATAATCCCGAGGCTAAGCTCATCGGAGATGCTAATGACGATAACGATGTCACTGTAGCAGACGCTGTAGCTATCCTCCAGTACATCGGAAACAAGGATAAATACAAGCTCACAGATGACGGAAAGGTCAATGCTGACTGCTACAACCCCGGCGACGGTATAACTGCTAAGGACGCTCTCGCAATTCAGAAGCTCGACGCAGGTATACTCGAAAAACTCCCCGAAATCGACGAATAACATCTACGGTTATAGCCCATGTGTCCATGGGCTATAACTTTTTTCTATAATTATGTTATACGATGCAAACAATATCTTGTATATTTTTCCTTTTTGTGGTATAATATATAGGTTAAACGGTAAGAACTCATTTTTTGCATATCATGTGCAGATTTTTAACGAAAAATGTTGCTTTTGCAACATATTTTTTCTGACAGATATGTTACAATATTGTCAAACAATGAAAGGAGCTGCCATTATGCTTGAACTCAGGAACATTTCTTTCACCGCTGAAGACGAAGGCGGTAAAACTGAGATCATCCGCAATGTCTCACTCACTATCCCCGATAACAAATTCGTTGTTATCACCGGTCCAAACGGCGGCGGAAAGTCAACGCTTGCCAAGCTCATTGCCGGTATACAGCCTCTCTCAGGCGGTAATATCATCTTCGACGGCACTGACATAACTGAAAAATCTATCACCGACCGCGCTCGCATGGGTATAGGTTTCGCTTTCCAGCAGCCTGTACGCTTCAAAGGTCTGACGGTACTTGACCTGCTTCGTATCGCTTCCGGTACTACACTTTCCGTTTCAGCAGCCTGCGAGTACCTCTCGGAAGTTGGACTTTGTGCAAAGGAGTACATCGACCGTGAAGTTAATTCGTCACTCTCAGGCGGCGAGTTAAAGCGTATCGAGATTGCTACTATCCTCGCACGTGACGTTAAACTCGCTGTATTCGATGAGCCTGAGGCTGGTATCGACCTCTGGAGCTTCAATAACCTTATCCGTATTTTCGAGAAAATGCGCAACACAAGCAAGAACAGAACTATCCTCGTCATCTCGCATCAGGAACGTATCCTCAATATTGCTGACGAGATAATCGTTCTCGCTGACGGTAATATCATAAAGCATGGCAGTAAGGACGAAATACTCCCCGATATCATCGGTACTAAGTACGCTTCCGCTGTATGCGCTAAAATGGAATAAGGAGGCTGGATTATTATGAATATGGACGCAGTACAGAAACAGCTTCTCCAGGAGGTCGCTGACCTTCACGATATCCCAGAGGGAGCTTATAACCTCCGCGCAAACGGAAAGTCTATCGGCAGAAATACCACTGCTAATATCGACATTCAGACTAAGCCCGAGGGCAACGGTATTGATATACGAATCAAGGAAGGTACCAAGAATGAAAGTGTACACATTCCTGTTATTGTGAGCGAAAGCGGTATAAAGGAAACAGTTTATAACGACTTCTTCATCGGTGACAACTGTGACGTTCTTATCGTTGCAGGCTGCGGTATCGACAACTGCGGTAATCAGGACTCGCAGCACAACGGTATCCACCGTTTCTACGTCGGCAAAAACGCGAAAATACGCTACGTTGAAAAGCACTACGGTTCAGGCGACGGAAGCGGTAAGCGTATTCTCGACCCCGTTACCGAGGTATACATGGACGAGGGCAGTACCATGGAAATGGAAATGGCTCAGATAAAGGGTGTCGATTCCACCGAGAGGACAACCATTGCTGAACTCAAAAAGGACGCAAAACTCGTCGTTCGTGAACGACTCATGACTCACGGTGAACAGCACGCACTCAGTGTTTACAAGGTAAGCCTTAACGAAGAAGGTTCAAGTGCAGACGTAGTCTCACGTTCTGTTGCAAGAGGTACGTCGTATCAGAAATTCGATGCCTGCATTATCGGAAACGCTGCCTGCTCGGGTCATACAGAATGCGACTCTATTATTATGGATAACGGTCGTATTCTTGCAGTTCCCTCTCTTGAAGCCAACAGCATCGATGCCGCACTCGTTCATGAGGCGGCAATAGGTAAAATTGCCGGCGACCAGCTCATAAAACTCATGACACTCGGTCTCACTGAGGCGGAAGCTGAAGAACAGATAATCAACGGATTCTTGAAATGATCCCAAGCGATAAAGCTGTATTCCTTAACGGAATACAGCTTTTTGTTATATTTGCACAAAGTTCAAGTGATTATTTTGTATACACAAGATTTACTTTATGAACCTTTTATTCATAATTTAGGTTGTGTAAATTTTTTGTAAAGTATATAATATAATTACAATTTATGGCTCGGCCACAAAGGAGGATAATCAGATGAAGTTTAATTCGGTAAAACGCTTCACTGCCGGCGGAATGTCCGCTATGATGCTCACACTTTCTATTCCTTTTACTACTCTGCCTGCAAATGCTGCTGATGACAGTATCCGCGACTTCTCAATCGCTGACGTTTCTATGACAGACCCGTACAGTGTCAACGCTTTCAACAAGGAAATTGAGTACCTGCTCTCTTTCGACACTAACAAGCTTCTCGCCGGATTCAGACAGAATGCCGGTCTCAACACCTACGGCGCTACACGCTATGGCGGCTGGGAGAATACCAATATCGCCGGTCACTCGGTCGGTCACTACCTCACCGCTCTTGCTCAGGCTTATCAGAATCCGAACATCACAGATGCTCAGAAAAAGTCCCTCGAAACTAAGATGAAGACCCTTATCGACGGTCTCCGCGATTGTCAGAAAAACTCAAAGGGTAAACCCGGTCTTATATGGGCTGCCTCTCACCCGAATGGAACAGGTGTAGAAGTTCAGTTCGATAACGTTGAAGCCGGAAAGTCCAATATCATCAGCGAGGCTTGGGTACCGTGGTACACAATGCATAAGCTCATCGCCGGTATCGTTGACGTATATAATGCTACAGGTTACGATAACGCAAAATACCTCGGTTCCGACCTCGGTGACTGGGTATATAACCGCTGTAAGACTTGGGACCAGCGTAAGCATAACACGGTCCTCTCAATCGAATACGGCGGCATGAACGACTGTATGTACGAACTCTACCGTATCACAGGCAAGGACAATCACGCAGTTGCCGCTCACTATTTCGATGAGACTAACCTCCATGAGGCTGTACTCAAAGGCGGCGCAAACGTCCTCAACGGTAAACACGCTAATACTACTATCCCTAAGTTTATCGGTGCACTGAAACGTTACACAGTTCTCAATGGTAAAACCGTAAACGGTGAAAAGGTCGATGCTACCCGCTATCTCCAGTATGCTGAGGCTTTCTGGGACATGGTCACTACTCATCACACCTACATCACCGGCGGTAACAGTGAGTGGGAACACTTCGGTATGGACGATGTCCTCGATAAGGAGCGTACAAACTGCAACTGCGAGACCTGTAACTCCTACAATATGCTCAAACTCAGCCGCGAACTATTCAAAATTACCGGCGACAGCAAGTACATGGACTTCTATGAGCAGACATATTACAACTCTATCCTCTCCTCGCAGAACCCCGAAACAGGTATGACTACCTACTTCCAGCCTATGGCTACAGGCTATTTCAAGGTTTACAGTACACCGTATGATAAATTCTGGTGCTGTACCGGAAGCGGTATGGAAAGTTTCACAAAGCTCGGCGACACTATCTATATGCACAGCGACAATACCGTTTACGTCAATATGTATCAGAGTTCTATCCTCAACTGGAAGGATAAGAATATGAAAATCACTCAGGATAGCTCTATCCCTAACGGTGATACCACTACATTTACTATCGACGGCAGCGGCGCTGTTGAATTCCGTTTCCGTATTCCGGACTGGAAAGCTGATAATATGACCATCAAGGTCAATAATTCAAAGTACAACTACAAAACTGTCGACGGATATGCTCAGGTTACAGGCGATTTCCAGTCAGGAGACAAAATCGAGCTGACTATCCCCGAAGCTGTCAAGGCTTATAACCTCCCCGACAAGAACACAGTTTACGGCTTCAAGTACGGTCCTGTTGTACTCAGTGCCGAACTCGGAAAACAGAACATGGTAACAGGTTCGACAGGAATGTGGGTAACTACTCCTAAAGACAAGGTAACTCCCTCTGAAAATATCAAGATATCCGGCGATAAGGAATCTGTAAGCACATTTATGATGCATATCAACGACCACCTTGTAAAGTCGTCTGATTCCATGAGATTCACCCTCAAAGATACCGACCACAACCTTACATTTACTCCCCATTATCTCCAGTATCAGCAGCGCTACGGTATCTACTGGAACTTCCAGAGCAACAATACAGCTGTAGAAATTCCTCCTCGTTCAACATCTTCTGTAACTGATACTGTACAGCCCGGCTACGGTCAGTACGAAAACGACAACCTCCACATGATGGACGAATTCAATACTCAGGGTGTTACAGACGACAGTACTTACCGCTACGCTAAGAGCGGCGGCTACTTCAAGTACCGCATGGCTGTTGACCCCGATGCCCCCTACACAGTACTCACTGTTCAGTTCCGCAAGGCTGATAACGGCAAGTCCATAAGAGTTGCAGTCGGCGATTCTATCCTCTATGCAGGTACTCTCGACTACTCCGGCAACAAGGACGTTTACGACATGAAGCTCATCGTTCCTCAGGAAGTTATGAATGACTGCGTTCAGCACATCACTGCTGACGATGTTGAGTACGATGTTCTCGACGTAACTTTCTCTTCAAACGATGAAGAGGAGTCTGCAAAGGTTTGCGACTTCATTTACATGACAGCTGTAAAGCCTACTTACGAATACGACAGCAGTATCGCTTACTTCGTTGACTGCGGCGACCACAATACAGCTACTCTCTCAGGCAAAGACAAGCTCGGATACTACAACTGCTTAACTGAACAGCTTTACGGTCCTGACGAAGTTACAGGCGCTGAATGGGGTCTCATCGACGACCCGACTGACCAGTACAACGGCAAGTCAAAGAGTTCAGGTATCTACACTGCCAATACATGGTGCGATGAGTTCAATACTGCTGACGGACGTGACAAAAAGTCATCTTTCCGCTACACTAAAAACCAGTATGAGAACAACATCGACCGCCACCTCGTTTACGGCTTCACTCTTCCAAAGGGTAAGTACGAAGTTGAAATGGCATTCAGTGACCCGTGGAAGTGCTCGACAAGTCCTTCAGTAAGCGTTGGCTCCGATTCAGCTTCACAGAAGGCTATAATGCAGAATTGTCCGACAAACGGAACTGCTGTAAAGGGCGAGTTTGAAGTTTCAAACACTGGAAATGGTAATGTTCAGCTCAAAATAACATCTGCTGACAAGGCTATAAACGTTAACTATATCATAATCCGTACTCTTGAAAGAGAGCCTCTTCCGAAGTATGAACCTATAGTTGTTACTACAACAACCACCACTACTACAACTACAACAACTACCACAACAACTACTGAAGCAGACTCAATTCTAAAGGGTGACGCTAACCTCGACGGAAATGTTACAGTCGCTGACGCTGTAGCAATTCTCCAGTCCATCGGTAACCGCGACAAGTACAAGCTCGAAGAAAAGGGCAAGGTCAACGCAGATGTTGACGGTGTTCCGGGTATTACCGCTAACGATGCGCTCGAAATTCAGAAATACGACGCAGGTCTTATCGACAAATTCCTCTCATAATAAATCCCTGATAAACGAAAAACCGCCATTGTAATCCAATGGCGGTTTTTCGCATTATTCTTCAGGTTCTTTTATTTCTCCGACTATCGGTACAGGGTCTATTCCCTGACGTGTGTAGTAGTCAGAAAGTGCCGAACGAACTGCCTGCTCCGCGAGTACAGAACAGTGTATCTTTACAGCCGGAAGTCCGTCAAGAGCTTCAACGACTGCCTGATTTGTAAGCTTCAGCGCATCGTCGATAGACTTTCCTTTTATCAGCTCAGTCGCCATCGACGATGTCGCAACTGCCGCACCGCATCCGAAAGTCTTGAACTTGACATCGGTTATCGTGTTATCGTCGATTTTCAGGTACATCTTCATGATATCGCCGCACTTAGCGTTACCTATCTCGCCTACTCCATCAGCATCTTCGATTTCTCCGACGTTGCGCGGATTTGAAAAATGGTCGAGAACTTTTTCACTGTATAACATATTCCTTATCTCCTTTATTCGTACTTTTCGCCCTTCATCATCTTTTCCCACACGGGTGACATCTCACGAAGTCTTGTTACTACTTTGGGTACAACTTCAAGTATATACTCAACGTCCTCATCGGTGACGTCTTCCTCAATTGAAAGGCGCATAGAACCGTGTGCGACCTCATGTTTGAGACCTATCGAAAGCAAAACGTGTGACGGGTCGAGTGAACCCGATGTGCAGGCTGAACCCGATGATGCGCAGATTCCGTTCATGTCAAGCATGAGCAGAAGAGATTCGCCTTCAATTCCTTCGATTGAAATATTGATATTTCCCGGCAGACGCTTGTCCCTGTCACCGTTAAGACGTGTGTACGGCAGTTTGAGTATACCGTCAATGAGTTTATTTCGGCGCGGAAGTATTACAGCATTTTTCGCCGATATATCACGTGTTGCCGCTTCAATTGCAACTCCGAGTCCGACTATCGCAGGCACATTCTCAGTACCTGCACGCTTACCGCGTTCCTGTCCGCCGCCATGAATAAGATTAGGCAAAGCAATTCCCTTGCGTACGTAAAGTGCACCTATTCCCTTCTGAGCGTGTATCTTATGACCCGAAAGCGAAAGCATATCTATCCCCTGCTTATGAACGTCAATATCAACGTGTCCGACTGCCTGAACCGCATCAGTGTGGAACAAAACTCCCTTTTCATGGCAGATTGCCGCTATCTCTTCTATCGGCTGAATAGTGCCTATCTCATTGTTAGCGTACATTATAGTAACAAGGGCGGTATCTTCGCGGATAGAATTCTTAATGTTGGCAGGGTCGATAAGTCCCTTTTCATCAACAGGAACATAAGTTACCTCAAATCCGTGTTTTTCAAGATATTGCGCAGTATGCAGAACCGCATGATGCTCAAATACAGAAGTTATGATATGCTTCTTTCCTTTCTTCGCCATGAGTTCGGCAGTACCCTTTATCGCCCAGTTATCAGCTTCGCTTCCACAGCTTGTGAAGAAAATCTCCCGCGGCTCTGCACCCAGTGCATTTGCAACTTTTTCGCGTGCGTCCTCAACTGCTCTCTGTGCATCACGTCCGAGCTTATAAATACTTGAAGCGTTGCCATATCCCTCGCGGAAATACGGAAGCATTGCTGTGAGGACTTCCTCTGATACAGCCGTAGTTGCCGCATTATCGGCATATATGAATCGTTTATCCATCAGTACATTCTCCTTATCTATATTTAACCTATCGACTAAGTATAGTATAGCACACTCTTTACTGCATTGCAAGTATTGTTAACCTAGCGAAACAATATGATATCATTATGCAATAACAATACCCCGAAGTAAACTTCGGGGCGTCGTCTTAACTGTGTTCAGTTTTACTGTAGTATTCCTCGATTTTAGGACGTGCACTGACATAGAATCTTTCAAGGCTCTTGTCAAAATGCTTTCCCATTCCTTCAAGAATTATCGAGTCTGCTTGTTCAAATGACATACTGTCCTTGTACACTCGTTTGCTCACAAGTGCGTCGTACACGTCAGCTATAGCCATGATTCGCGCTTCTATCGGTATCTCATCACCTTTGAGTCCCTCCGGATATCCGGAGCCGTCCCATCTCTCATGATGGTAATGTGCGACGTTTTCTGCGATAATATGGAACTTGTGGTCATCTGTCCCACTCAGTATCTCGTGAACTATACGTGCACCCTCGGCGGCATGAGCCTTCATTTTTTCAAATTCATCCGGAGTGAAGCGTCCCGGCTTTCGCAGTATCGCATCATCGACTGCTATCTTTCCGAGGTCATGCATAGGTGCCGCCTTCACAAGATTACGGCAGAATTCATCAGAAAGTGAACACTCGCTGTCCTTCTGCATTTCGCAGGTAAGAAGTCTTACTACCTCACTTGTACGGCGGATATGTCCGCCAGTCGAATTATCGCGGCTTTCAACCATCATCGCCATGCTGAGTATCAGCTTGTCATGCATCTCTACTATGTGGGCAGTCTTTTTTTCAACTTCAAGCCGCAGGTCGGTATTATACCTTTCAAGAAGAGATAACAAAAGCTGATTTTTCGTGTCGTCAGTCATCACAAGCTGATAACCGCGTTTCTTGCGTCCGTCGAAAAGATAATTCACATTTATGCTATATACCTTTCCGTCAGCCTTGTAGTTGACCTTGTTATTCTTCTCGTCTTTTCTGAAGTCTTCTATCCACTTTATCGCAGTATCGCTTAATTTTTCGTAGTTACTTATCGGCTTATCGACCTGTAAGTCGGAAAGTTCAGGCATTATCCTGCGTGCAGTCTCATTACTTCCGAGATATCTGCATCTAAAGTCAAGTGATACAAATCCCGTGTCGCCCTTCTGAATGAATGAGTCTATCGAAGAATCGGCGATATCATAGAGATTTACCCTATGTACGATGAACAGGAAAACGATTTGTGCAAACACATAGCACGGCGGAAGAAGTTCAAGACCGTTTGGAAGTTCTTTGCCAAAAACATATACAAGCACGCACGCTGTCAGCGGCAAAGAAAGCATGAACAGTATCCGGTTCGACACACTGTTTTTCTTGTAATAGCTGTAAACTATCGCTCCAAGACTTAGTGCGAAGAAAATGACTATCATCGCATAGTACATCGAATGCATGGGTCCGTATTCCTTGTTTATCAGCCTTGTTCCGCTCTCCCCCGCATCTATGAACACTCTGCGATAGAATATATCCAGCCAGCCAATCGTCAGCACTGAACTATATACCGCCGAAGCAAGCAGAAAACACACAAACCTGTGCCATCGTTTGAGTTCGATTCCGCACAGACTGAATATGTTCAGCATAATAAACAGTATAAGGTAACATCCGCCTATGTAAGTGACTTTCAGCGATGTAAGTGCCGTTTCGAGTTCGTGTGAATGCACCATCAGCACATAACCCAGATTAGTTATCGGTATAAAGCTAAAAATAAGCGTAAAATGTATGTCAAAATGCTTGTGCCACATAAATGTATAGCAAAGAGTCAGCAGAACAGAAATGCCGAAGAATATATCATAGTATACTATCGCCATATCACCATTCCTTCCTGTTTTTAATAAGACCGGTAAAATAACTCTTTACCGGTCTTATAATTAGTTTTTATTGATTACGCATTTTCAGATTACGGTCTATCTCACGTTTAGCATCACGCTTTGCCGCATCTGCACGCTTATCGTAAAGCTTTTTACCCTTGCAGAGTCCCACCTGCATCTTTACACGCGAATCCTTGAAATAGATACTTAGCGGTATAAGTGAAAGTCCGTCCTGTTTAACAGTTCCGTAAAGCTTATTTATCTCCTTTTTATGCATGAGAAGCTTGCGGACTCTCATTGGGTCACGGTTGAAGATATTTCCCTTTTCATACGGCGAAATATGCATTCCGCGGACAAATATCTCTCCATTATCCACCGAACACCAAGCATCTTTCAGGTTTACACTGCCCTGACGTATAGATTTCACTTCCGTACCAACAAGTTCAATTCCCGCCTCATATGATTCAAGTACAAAATATTCATGACGAGCCTGTCTGTTTTCAGCAATAGTTTTTGTTCCCTTTGAGCGCATTTTCTCATCTCCTATCCATTTAATTATAACTCATTGACGGCACATTGTCAATGAACCATTTATAAAATCTCTGCATATTCGTGTTGGATTTTGTTATATTATTATTTTTTTGAAATCCACTTGATTTTTTTTCCGAACTGTGTTATAATATATTAGTAAATTTTGCAGTGGTATCGAAGTGGTCATAACGGACATGACTCGAAA
>CADAYP010000040.1:0-16449 GCA_902792235.1 Ruminococcus flavefaciens | reverse complement strand
ATCGTTCGTTCACCTAAGGTATTCCTTCTCGACGAGCCTCTCTCAAACCTCGATGCTAAGCTCCGTGCTCAGATGAGAACCGAGATCGCTAAGATCCACAAGAAGCTCGGTACTACATTCATCTACGTAACTCATGACCAGACTGAGGCTATGACAATGGGTGACCGTATCGTTTGTATGAAGGACGGTTTCGTTCAGCAGGTTGATACACCTCAGCACCTCTACGAGAACCCTGTAAACAAGTTCGTTGCAGGCTTCCTCGGTTCACCTCAGATGAACTTCATCGACGCTACTCTCAAGGAAGAGTTTGGTCAGTTCATCGTTGAGTTCGGTTCAAACGACACTAAGAACTCAAGAGGCGTTAAGTATCAGATCATCGTTCCTGAGTCAAAGGTAAACGACGAGCTCGGCAACTATGTAGGCAAGGATATCATTCTCGGTATCCGTCCTGAGAGCATCCACGATGAGGAAATGTACCTTTCAAATGCTACAACAGGTGTTATCGATGCTTATGTTGAAATCACAGAAATGATGGGCGCAGAGACATACCTCTACCTCGTATGCGAGGGCAACAACCTCACAGCAAGAGTTAGCCCCAGATCTACAGCTAAGCCTGGTGACGACATCAAGGTTGCTATCGATCCTAACAGAATCCATATCTTTGATAAGGAAACAGAAAGAGCTATCGTTAACTGATAATACTGAAATATTCACTTTTCATATTTATCCTTTCTTTCTTTCCGACGCTATCAGGCAATGGCGGCGGAACAAACTACCGCAGCATAAGCTGCGGTTTTTTGTTTTTATTCTCCTGTAAAAATACTGTCAAGAAACTCTTGCACCCCGAAAAACAGCCATGTAAAGCGATTCTTGCTTTACTTTTCCGACTAACTGTTTTATCATAAAAGCGGAGGTGAAAAAATGAACATCGGAAAAAATATCCGAGATATCAGAACTAAAAACAATATGTCACAGGAAGAATTCGGTAAACTCTTTTTCGTTACTCGTCAGACAGTATCAAACTGGGAGAACGAAAAGAATTTTCCCGATTTGAAAACTATCGTCGATATCAGTGACAAATTTGACATATCGCTCGATAAGCTTTTAAAGGAGGATAAGGAAATGGTTGAAAGTATTACAACTAAAGTCAGGGTCGCAGAAAAGTGGAATAAGTACAGGCGTGTGGTGGCTATGGTAAGTGGAGCAGTCATTGCGGTGACAGCCGTTACGGGCGGAATATACAGCGGAGTATGGCTCAACAAAAAGAATAAGGTTGAGAGCTGTTTCAATACTGCTGTTACGGAGCTTGGATTCAGAGAGAGTGAAAACAGAGTATATGAGCGCAATGACAGCACAGGAATAAAGTATGTGCTTCCGCATCAGGAAATGCCTTCATTATTTGATTTTTCGCTTGATTTCCATTCTAAATATGTATACGGCATATTTGAAGACAAAGGAAATGATTTCACGCTGATAAACATAGAGAATGAAAGCTACAGTCTGGAAGTTAATGATGAAAATGATGAATATTTTTACTCTTCTATTGACGAAAACGGCATGATTCTCAATGAAGAAAGGCTGACTGTTGAACAGGTAAAGCTGATAAAAGATAATTCGGAAACTATAAAAACCGCTTTGTCAGAGACGATGAGGATATGTGACAAAGTGTATTTGTGAGGTAAAAAATGTCAGAAATAAGAGATTACATACACGAACACAAGGACGAAATGACAGCACTTCTGCGCGAATTGGTTGCAATTCCGAGTGTGCAGGGTGAAGCTTCCGAGGGCAAGCCTTTCGGAGAAGAGCCTGCACGCGCACTTGTGACAATGCTTGAGAAGTGCCGCGAATATGGTTTTAATGTGGAGAATGTTGAAAACTACGCAGGCTCAGCGGACTTTGACGAGTCCGAGCCTGCACTTGCTATACTTTCACACCTCGATGTTGTACCGGCTGGAAGCGGTTGGACTACAGACCCTTTCACGCTGACTGCTGACGGTGACAAACTCATAGGACGCGGTGCTATCGACGATAAAGGTCCGGCAGTAGCGTCACTGTTTGCGATGAGGGCGGTCAAGGAGCTTGGTATTCCGCTGAAAAAGGGAGTTCGGCTGATTTTTGGTACGAACGAGGAAAACGGCTCGGCTGACCTCGCTTACTATCGCAGTAAAAGGAAATTGCCGCCGATGGTGTTTACTCCGGACGGCGAATATCCTGTGATAAATGCGGAGAAAGGTATGCTCAGGGTATACTTTTCAACATATGCGCCTGAGAATGTTGAAATCTCGGCAGGTACGGTCATAAACGCAGTTCCTTCGAGTTGTAAGTTTCTGAATAAGCCGTTATCATGCACTGTCGAAGGTGTCTCCGCGCACGCTTCAACTCCTGAAAAGGGAGACAATGCGATAACGAAGTTTTTGGCAGAATACAGCGCAGAAGTGCCTGTACTGAGAGGTCTTGCGGAACTTTTCCCACACGGTGAAACTGACGGAAAAAGCTGTGGACTCGGCTTTTCCGACCCTGTTTCCGGCAATATGACCTGTGTACTGTCCATGCTGAATACTGAAAATGGCAGACTTTGCGGCGGAATCGACATACGTTTTCCTCTCGACCGTAAAAAGTCCGGTATTAGTGAGATAATCTGTGAAAAACTGCGGAATGCCGGTTTTGATATCGACTCATGCGAAGGTGTTGACCCACATTGTACCGATGAGAATTCAACATTTGTACAGACATTGTTGAAAACTTACGAGCGAGTGACCGGTGAAAAGGGCAAATGTATCGCTATCGGCGGCGGCACTTACGTACACGAGATTGAGGGCGGAGTTGCTTTCGGAGCGGAATTTCCCGGTAAAGACTACCATATGCACAGTCCTGACGAGTTCATAACTGTTGATGAACTCCTGAAAAATGCCGAATTAATGGCAGAAGCAATAGTCGGGATTTGCGGCTGATCATGTTAAAGAAAAAACCCTGCAAACTTGTTAAAAAGTTTGCAGGGGTATATTTTTATTATTCTTTTATTCTGCAAAGATTTGCTTCTCCGGACGAGAGACTGCGCACAATGCCGGACTCAGTTTCTACCATGAGATTAGCATTTCTGTCGATACCGAGTGCCTTGCCGGTAATTATTTCATTTCCTACCTTAGCTGTGATGAAATTGCCTGAGAGGAGTTCTCTTTCGCGGTATTCGCGGAGATATGAGCGGTTTTCGATTTTACTGAGGTACGAGTCAAGCGAGTTTATTACCTCGGCACAGAGTGCATTTCTGTCTACGACCTCTCCTGTTTCGTCCTCAATAGATGATGCACGCTGACTGAGTTCATCGTCAAAACAGCCTTTAACGCTTCTGACGTTTATACCTATACCTATAACAGCCATATCAAGTGCACGCATTTCCATATCCATAGAAGCTTCTGTGAGTATACCTACTATTTTTTTGCCGTTCAGGTAAAGGTCGTTGACCCATTTGATTCTAACATCGGCATTGCACAGTGACTCTATAGCTTCAGCAGTAGCAACTGCGGCGGCAGATGTGATAAGCGGTGCAGTATTAATACTGAATTCGGGTTGAAGAATAACACTGAGGTAAAGACCCTTTCCCGAGGGTGAAATGAAGCTTCTGCCCATTCTGCCCTTTCCGGCGGTCTGTTTATCGGCAATTATGACAGTACCGTTTGGCATATCCTTTGATACTATCTTTGCGTAATTATTAGTGGAATCGACCTCGTCAAGTACGATTATCTTTTTTCCGAGGACAGAAGCCGTAACTTTTGATGAAATCAGTTGTTCTGAGAGGTGGTTATTATTTTCAGCGAGCCTGTAGCCTTTTGCGGTCACTGATTCGATAGCATATCCATCGTTTTCAAGAGCTTTTACAGCTTTCCATACTGCATTACGGCTAACTCCGAGCTGTTCAGCGAGAGCTGAGCCTGATATGTAATTGCCTCCGGATTCTGCAAAAGCTTTCAGAAGTGAATCTCTGACGTTCATAATAAAAACCTTTCTTTGTATATTGAAAAGTGAATAATAAACAGCTTATGAGCTATTCATTATTCACAGGTTAGGTAGAATATATTTCTGTCGTGATATAAATGATGTCAGCGTGGAGAGCGAACGGCAACGTGAATTGCCAGCGGGCGCTCCCCACAGTGGTGGACTTGAAGGGGATCGAACCCTCGACCTCTGCGTTGCGAACGCAGCGCTCTCCCAACTGAGCTACAAGCCCATATCTTCACGTAAATATTATAACAGCTTTTTTTTCCATTGTCAAGAATATATTGCTCCCGTACCACGGCAACAGCATTGGTTATGTTGACATATTTTCACATATGATGTATAATTTTAAAAAAGCAAAGGAAGGACTGCATATTATGAAATTCAAACCGCTTCTGCTCAGTGGAGTTTTGTTGTTATCACTCAGTGCGTGCAGTGAAAAAAACGCAAGTGAAGCTCCGCCGGAAATTGAAGCCTCCACAAATACCGTGTCTGCAAATCAGCCGGCAGTCAGTGGAACTCCCCTTGCCAACTCCATGACCGCTAAAGAGAAAAGCAATACCGCTTTCCGCGACCTCACTCTCCTTGATTCCGATGCCGCTTCAAAAATCGGTACAAACCTTGATAAATGGACATTTGTGCAGTACGACACAGAAAGTATAAAGGACAGCATAAATGAGCTGAAAATCTATGATGAGGAACTTGACACCAATTTCCTCGCGCATATTATCCTGCCGCCCGATTACGACTCTGCACAGACATATCCGGTATTTTTCATTTCTGACGGTGTATGGTGGCTTGGCGAAGTACCCGCAATGTGGAACACTATCAAAAACGGCGAAGCTGAACCCGTCATATTCGTTACACTCAGCTATGATTACGATACCGACCCTACTACCGATGAGACCCGAGTTGACAAATTCATCTTAAATCAGGACAAGACCCTCGATTTTATCACAAATAATCTCATGCCTTATGTCTCCGAGCAGTACAGCATAAACTGCAAGGATTCGACCTTTTTCGGTCATTCCTGCGGCGGACTTTTCTCCCACTATGCACTCTGTATGTCCGACCAGTATGAGAATCAGCCGTTCGGGAAATATATAATCGGAAGTCCTGTATTCTGGGCATACTACATGGTTACCGATTCAGACGACGTTACCGACAAATATCCCTATCTCAGCGATTTTGGATACTGGGAACGAAATACTGCGATGAATAAGAAGGTTTTCCTCTGCGCCGGAGAATTTGAAGACTCTGATTACAGAGAAATGTTCAATGGGCATGAAAGTACCACAGAAGGGGTTCAGGCACTCTATGACAGGTTCGTATCACACGGTGTAATGGTCACGAAAAAGCTGTATCCTGCCAATCATATACAGTTCATGCCTGATATGTTCAAGGACTATATCAGAATGGAATATCCGGTAAATGCACTAAGATAATCAACAAAATGCGTTCTTTTTTTTAGAACGCATTTATTATTGTATCGTGTTATCTTCTTATAAAAAATTCATATATTGAGATTCTGGGTCTCAAATGATAGTAAAAATATCATTAAAAAACTATAAATGTCATTATATTACCATCAATCGAGTACTAATTTTATATTTTTGCGATATATGCGAATAATTTTTTATGCTAAATTTCACCTATTCAAAAAATATTCATATATTATCTCTTGACTTTGTCTTGCATCAGTAGTATTATAATGTAAAGCAAGTCAGTAAATATATATTATATTTTTATACCTGACATTCAAAGGGAAAAAGAAAAAGAAAAAATCTACAGGAGGATAATCACATGAAAAAATTATTTGCAGCAGCAGTATCTCTCGCAATGCTCGGCTCGATGACAGCTTGCGGAGCACCGGAAAGTTCATCAGAAAGCAGTTCTGAAAAATCATCTGAAAGCAGCTCAGTTTATATCGGTGACAAGACTATCGGTATCGCTATGCCGGCTTCTGAACTCGAAAGATGGAACCGCGACGGAGAGTTCCTTAAAAATCAGTTTGAAAGTGCAGGATATAAAGTTGAGCTTACCTATTCAAATAACGACGCTGCTCAGCAGAATCTCGACGTCAGCGGCATGATCAAAAAGGACGTTGATCTCCTTCTCATTGCTGCCGTAGACGCTAACTCACTCTCAAGCACACTTGAAGATGCAAAAACAGCTAATATCCCTGTTGTCGCTTATGACCGTCTTATCATGGGTACAGACGCTGTAACATATTACATTTCATTCGATAACTACGCTGTCGGCAAGCTTCAGGCTGACTTCGTAAAGAGTATGCTCAGCCTTGAAACTACTCCGAATACATATAATATCGAGTTCGTTGCAGGAGACTCAGGCGATAACAATGCAAAGTATTTCTTCGACGGTGCTTATGACACTCTCAAACCCCTTATTGATTCAGGTACTCTTAAAGTTCAGTCGGGCAAAACAGAGTTTGAGCAGGTAGCTACTAAGGGTTGGACTACCGACAACGCTGAAAAGAATATGATTGATACTCTCAACACATTCTATACTGAAGAAGAACTCAATATCGCACTTTGTGCAAACGATTCAACTGCTCTCGGAGTTTCAAAGGCTTTCGAGGCAACTAAACCCGATGCGAAGTTCCCTGTTATCACAGGTCAGGACGGCGATATCGAAAACATTAAGAATCTTGTTGACGGTAAGCAGTCAATGACAGTTTACAAGAATGTAAGCGATGAATCAAGTGTTGCAGTAGATGTCTGTAAGGCAATCCTTTCCGGAAGCACTCCTGCGGCAAGTCTTGTTGATTCATTCTCGGCAGAGGTAAACTATGATACCTCTTCTTACAATAATGGCAAGAAGTATGTTCAGTCTTATCTGCTTATTCCTACTGTTATCACAAAGTCTGACCTTCAGTCTCTCGTTGATACAGGCAACTACAGATGGGACGCTGATAACAAGTATCTCGAACTCTCTGAATAAGTTATTCCATAACGACGAAAAAACAGCTCTGCTTTCCTGTATAGGAAAAGCGGAGCTGTTTTGATTTTATTTGAGAGTATTATGTATGCGCGATGAGTGCTTCCACCATATCGCGTTTTTCAAACAGTACACAACCGCCTGTATGGTCGTCCATGAGGATACTGCCGTCCCTGAGAGCAGTAAACAGCGGTGAATGCATAGCTTCGCGGAGAGAAGTATTCTTCACGTTGATATCGGAGTAAGGCGAAAACGGACAGGGTTCTGCACCGCCGTGGGAATTTATGTGGAAAAATCCGCGCCCCGCCGCTACACAGCCGCCCGAGCTTTTTTCGTCTCCCGGGAAAGCGATTAGAACCATATCAGAATTTTTCTCACGAATATGCTGTATTGCATTCATGAGGTCATCGCGGTCGCTGTCGGAGAGTGCGAGACTTCGGCTGTCATCGGTCATGGGGACGTATTCCACGAAAATTACCGCCTTACAGCCTTTTTCAGCGAGACTTTCGAGAAATGTCTGCGATGTTACTTCTTCGATGTTTTGAGAAGTTACCGTTACAGATGCACCGAAAATGAGTCCGCGCTTTTTGAATTCGTCCATATTGGCTGTAAGCTTGTCGTATATCCCCTCGCCGCGGCGTTCGTCAGTTACCTGTCTGCTGCCCTCGATACTCATAACAGGTACGAGATTGCGGCAGCGGTCAAACAGCGTAAAATAGCGTTCGTCGATGAAAGTGCCGTTGGTAAATACCGGAAAGAGAATATTCTGCTTCTGCCCTGCCGCTTCTATGACGTCGCGGCGAAGCATAGGCTCGCCGCCTGCAAGGATAATGAAGCTGATACCGAGTTCGTCGGCTTCGTCGAATATACTCAGCCATTCGTCGCCTGTGAGCTGTTTTACCGGCTCAGAATCGACCGTAGCGTGGTTACAGCGCGAATAGCACCCCGCGCAGTGCAGATTGCATTGGCTTGTAATGCTTGCGATGAGAAATGGCGGGATATGCTCGCCGCCGTCCTCAGCTATCCGGCGCTTTTTTGAAGCGGAACGGCTTGCGGCGGCAAATCTGAGCATAAAAGCACTTTCTTTGGGATTTTTCAGAGTTGCCTTCAAAGCGTCAGCAACGACACCCTCAACGCCTTTGATAAGGTAATTTTGCAGGTCAAATTCTGCACTCATCTGCGTTCTCATGACTTATCCTAAAAGAGCTTCAACAGCTTTTCTTACGTCGGCAACGTCAACAGTAGGCTCAAATCTTGCGATAACTTTGCCATTCTGGTCAACGAGGAACTTTGTGAAATTCCACTTGATGTAAGCCTTGTCACCGAACTTTTTATTATTCATGTCAGCGAACTTATTTAGTGCGGCATTTTTGATACCCTTGCCGAAGCCTTCAAACGGCTTTTCAGTTGCGAGATATGCGAAGAGTGGGTCAGCGTTTTCGCCGTTTACGTCTATTTTAGCGAACTGCGGGAAGTCTGTACCGAATTTAAGGGTGCAGAACTCGTGGATCTCGTCCTCACTTCCGGGAGCCTGATTTGCGAACTGATTGCAGGGAAAATCGAGAATCTCGAAGCCTTTATCGCGCAGGTCTTTGTACATAGCCTCAAGAGGTTCATAGTGCGGAGTGAATCCGCAGCCTGTAGCAGTATTTACGATGAGCAGGACTTTTCCCGCGTAATCGCTGAGATTTACGTCGTTACCTTTTCTGTCCTTGACTTTGAGATCATAAATTGAAGCCATAATAATACCTCCTGTTATTTTTGGGATTCCATATGTTTGAGTGCTTTATATGTCAGGACGTACAGCGTCTGAAATTCTTCAGCTGACAGTCCCATACATTTTGCTATAGCCGGCGGGATATCGAGTGCTTGTTTTTTTAATTCCCTGCCGTTTTCGGTGAGCGAGATCGAGAGCAGACGTTCGTCATCGGCGGAGCGCTCTCTCGTCAGATAGCCTGTATTTTCGAGCTTTTTCAGTACCGGAGTAAGTGTGCCGTAATCGAGGTGCACACATTCTGAAAGCTGTTTTGAGGATACATTTTCATTTTCCCACAGCACCATCATTACGATGTACTGTGTATAGGTGAGACCGAGCTTTTTCAGATACGGACCATACTGCCGCACAAGTTCTTTAGAGCAGGCATACAGCGGAAAACACACCTGATTCTGCAATTTTAAAGCGTCGAAATTCTCATTCATGACATTCACCTCATTTACTTTTGTGCTATTTACTTGTATACAAGTATTATAACACCGTATTTCCGGTTTGTCAAGGAGGTAATTGTAAACAATATTTGAACACGCCGAAATGGCAATGCAAAGTCTTTTGTGAACGATGTGTAAAACTTTTGCAGTTGGTTGACATCTGTTTGTGGGTATGGTACAATTATCGTAGAATAATATTGAAAGGCAGGCACGGAAATGGATAATACTATTATTTTAAAGGAACTTAAACGCATAAATGAGATCCTGCCTAACGAATTTGACGGAACATATCGTTCGGTTCGCAAAGCAATAGAGTACTACACAAAGCTCAAAAAGACTTCTCTCATCGACTATAGTGACCTCGACCTGTTGTATTACCTCTCGCTCGGAATATGGAAAAACGACAAAAATGAGCGTAAACTCCACATTCAGAAAAGTCACTTGCTCCATAATGACAAGCTTTTGCTTGATACTCACCTTGCTAAGATATGGAGTGCGGAGTCAAGAACGACCTACAGTCATGTTGCAAAAGAGCAGGAAAAGGAATTTCTTACGTCGCCGTTTTCGTTCAGGGATTCGCCCATAGCGAAAAATGCAGAAGCGATACAGTCGTTTTTCAAGATGTGCATAAACATTTCGGGAATTGAAAATGACGCAGTGCTGTTTGATACAGTGCAGAAGATGCTCGATTCGCAGATGAGAGGGGCAGGAATGCCTGTATTCGCATTTTCGAGGATACTCCACAGCCTAAAACCGTTTACATTCCCTATCCTCGGCGAAGTTATCACAGGCTCATTTATTTACAAGTCGCTCGGTATCGAGCTTGAGCCTATAGACGATATAAATAAGTATATAGCCAACTGCCATAGAATATACGACTTCCGCAGTCAGAATTTCAAATTTAAGAATATGAGAGCTTTTGACATTGTGGCATGGAAGTTTATAAGTATTCAGAACGACCCTGCTTCGTCAGTCGATGAAGATTCGGAAAATCAGATGAAAGCATTCAATGCTCCTCTCAATCAGATACTCTACGGACCTCCCGGAACCGGAAAAACCTACAATGTCGTGAAGTATGCAGTCGAGCTTATCGAGGGCAGGAAAATTTCTCCGAATGAGCCGTATAAGGCGATAAGGGCGAAGTATGACGAATATGCAAATTCGGGACAGATAAAGTTTACCACCTTTCATCAGTCGCTGAGTTATGAGGAATTTGTCGAGGGCATACGTCCGGTAGTAGTTGACAAAAACGGCAAGGACACAACAGTTGCACATTCAGATACAACTGTAGTCTATCGACCGTATAACGGTGTTTTCAAGTCACTGTGCGAGAAGGCATCGAAGAGTCCTAACATGAACTTTGTAGCCATTATAGACGAGATAAACCGCGGAAATATTTCGCGTATATTCGGTGAACTCATTACCCTGATAGAGGAGTCGAAGCGCGGTACTTCGGTAATTCTGCCGTATTCGCAGACTGAATTTAAGGTTCCGGCGAATCTGTATATCCTCGGAACCATGAATACTGCCGACCGCTCTATAGCAATGCTTGACACGGCTTTGAGAAGAAGATTCGATTTTACCGAAATGATGCCGAAACCGTCACTTCTCGGCAACTGCGAAGGAGTAGACCTCTGCGAACTTCTCACGGCGCTTAATGAGCGGATAGAGTATTACTACGACCGCGAACACGCTATAGGACACGCTTATTTCATGAATAATAACGGCTGTATCAAGAGGCTTTCAGAGCTGAGAGCGGTTTTTTCGACAAAGATAATACCGCTTTTGCAGGAGTACTTCTTCGACGACTACGAAAGAATAAGGCTCATACTGAATGACGAAAATACCTTCATAGAGTGCATAACTCCGAAGTATATAAAGCATTTCGATTCGGGACAGAAGCTATATCGTCTCGGAAACCCGATGAAATGGCAAAAGGAGCACTTTATCAATATATACAGCGATATTTCCTGATGAACGGAGAATAAAATGTACAGCAGACATATTTGCGTATCAGCAAATGAAATGATAACAGAGTTATCACCCGATAATGGCGGACTTTCACAGATGCTTGGTGAATTTGCAGAAGAGTGTGCCGCTGACGGCAGAGAAGCAGTCGTCATGCGTCAGAAGGGCGGAAAAATTTACCTCATGGCAGGCTCTTACTGTGGATTTGCCTGTCTTGCTGACGGTACACTGATAGAGGTGCTTCCGCGTACAGACGGCGATGCATCAAGTGCGAGAAAGGCGCTGTGCAGAGAGTTTTGCAGACGATGCGGATACACGTTCAGTCCGTCGGGATTCGACCCTGATATGAACTTTCTTGAATACTTCATATCAGTTTTTGCAGGCGAGACTGTAAAAATCATCAAAAGCGGCGTATTATCGGCATATGCGAGCCGTGAGGAGAATATGACAGCGGTGCAGGGAACTATAATGTTTGCGGAGAATATCCGCCGCAATCTTGTACACCGTGAGCGCGTATACGTGCGTCACGACGTTTTTACCCCCGACCGTGCGGAAAACCGTATAATAAAAGCCGCCGCGGCAATGCTGAATAAAGTAACTGCAAATTCTCATAGTTCGCATCTGCTTAAAGAAGCGTTGTCGTATCTTGATGAAGTGCGCACTCCTTACGATGTTACTGCGGAATTCGGAAAGTGCATAAATACGCGCAATACAAAAAAATACAGCACCATTCTCAGTATCTGCCGTATGCTTTTTGACAGAAACGAGGGTACTGCTTTTTCGGGAAAATACATTTTATGTGCACAGTTTTACAAAATATAATCAGACATGAAATATTTATCTGAAGCAAAAAAATTGCGGGCGAAGGGGAGCCCCCTTTGGCGGTTTCGCAGGATACCGAATATGTACCGTAAATTTACGGCTCGGTAGCCCACAAATTCCGCTAAGGGAAGCACTCTAATGTTTGTCCGTATTTTTTTGTTAAGCCTGAATTTTTCAACAAACAGGGACATTCTGAGTATGGATAACTATTATTCTTGCAATAAACCGGAAAATGTGGTAGAATTAGAGACAGCTTATCTTGGGGGTGCTTAAATGGCAGAAAAGAATAAAAAAGCCGCGGCTGTTGAGGAATTACCGCGTTATCGGGTAGTATTCACCGGAATAGTGGTATGCGCGGTGCTTTTCTCTGTATTTGCGGTAAGACTGCACATCGAAAAGCTGACAGGAAGTTCGCTCAGTGTTTTTTCAAATACGAATGGTCTGTACGCTGACTGGTTTCTGTACTGCAAGGAGATACTGTATTTCTTTATCGCCTGCACTGTTTGCCTGTATGCAGTCGGAGCGCGGATATTCCCTGATAAACCATACCGGAGTAATCGCCTTTTCAATAAAAAAGCGATATTGCCTGCCGCGTGTGTGGGAGTTTACCTGCTGTTTGCGTGTATATCGGCGATATTTTCGCGTCACAGGGAGGTAGTGCTGTTTGGTGTGTGCACCGAATTTGAGGGACTCCTTGCAATTTTCGCTTACTGTATAATATTCCTTTTCGGATTCAACTACATAAACGGAAGCAGTGTTATGAAATTTTTCCGCAGAGCGGTTATCGTTCTCACGTCAGCCGCCGCGATACTTGTGGTATTTGAGTACACGGTATCGCCGCTTTTAGAGCTTCCTTTCATGAAATACCTGATAGCACCGGCGGAATACCGGTCAATTGCGGAGTCACTCAATATAAGAAATGATTTCCGCGAATCTGTGCTGACCTTCTACAACTCTAACTATACAGGCGAATTTCTCGTCCTTGTATTTCCTGTTTCTGTATACACGGTATTTGCGGCAAAAAAAGTGATACCGCGCATAGCGGCAGGTATACTTGCCGCCGGTGTATTTGCGGCAGGTATAATGACGAATGCAACTGCGGCATTTTATGTTATTGCCGCGGAATGTGCGGTACTTCTCGCATACTTTATCATCAAGCGCATACTGTCGGTTAAAGGTTTACTCATTGCAATGGGAGCATTTGCTGTTTTGGCAGTTTGTCTGAACTTTGCAACCGGACAGGAGTTCACAAACAATATCCTCAAAAGCGTTACAAACTCAGGAACATATACTTCCGGACAGTCTGTATACACGCTGAAAAATGTTGTATTAGACGGCAGAAAGCTCAGTATATCAGCAGAAGGCTCGGGGTATACTATAACTCCGCCGTATGAGAGCGGAGAGACTTTAACAGCAGTTTCCGATTCGGGAAAGGAGTACACAGCAGACAGTTCAAACCGTACAAAACTCACAATTCATGACGAAGTGCAGGACGCTGATATCAGTATTGAACTCACTGACGGAATAATGAACGTAAACCTCGGCTACGATAGTACACTCGATTTTGCAGTTACTACCGACGGCTTGAAACTCATAACGCAGAACCGTGCACTGCTTGAAAAAATCCCTTCCGCTCCGATGGCGGACAGTGCACTTACACGATTCTATGGCTTTGCTACAGGACGAGGCTATATATGGGTAAACTCCATACCGATACTGAAAAAGTGTTTGTTTGCAGGAAAAGGCATGGGAAGTTTTCCTTTTGAATTCACGCAGAATGATGTTGTCGGACTTAGTAATACAAACGGAACATATCACCTCGTTATCGACAAACCTCACTGCCGCTATATTCAGATAGCGCTTACCTGCGGTGTACCTGCACTCATTGCACTTCTTCTGTTGTTCGGAACGTTTTTATTCAATGGTGCAGGAACAATTCTGAAATGGGACCAAAAAACTCTGTCAGGTGACTGCAACAAGTTATTCTTTATTTGTCTGTTTGTTGGTATATCCGGCTTTCTCATTGAGGGAACCGTCAACGACGGAAATATAACAGTTGAGCCGTTATTCTGGTTGTTCCTCGGAACTGCTTACGGTATGCTTCACGACTTCAAATACAGCAGATAAAGTCAGGTTATTTCTTTATACGAACGTAGTATTTGGAATCGTCTTCGTGGTGGATATATCCGCCGTTATTCAGCATTACTCTCAGTGAGGCTGTATTTTCCCTGTTTACACGGAGGTATATCTCGTTCTCGGAGATGTGGTCTTTTACCTCGTTTATAAGCAGTTTCAGTCCCTGCGACGCATAGCCTTTACCCCGATATTCGGGTGAAATGTAGTAGCCTATGTGTCCTGCACCCTCAATGAGTGACTCGCATAGATAGTGACGGAAATGGAAAGTTCCGACTATAGTATCGTTGTCCCACAAATAATAGACCGTCTGCGGAACGTAGCCGTCAGGCAGTTTTTCACCTCTTGACTGTGCTATTATCGTTTCAAGGGCAGAATCAAAGTCTTTACGGCTTATGTCAGGATAATCGTTCAGAAAGCCGTTTTCGTCCGCAGGGATACTGCGCTGAAACAGCCACTCTTTTTCGATATCTTCATAGTTTGCAGATTTTATGTACAGCATATTTACCTCATTTCGTTTAAAAATCTTGTCCTTATATAAAAAAATGGGCGTTCACCCAAATGGTGCTTAACGCCCATAATAATCTATTTGCTTCCACGAGATTCCTTGTTTTTGTATTTGCCCATTACTGCAAGACCTATCGTTCCGTCTGCTATAAGTCCGGTGACGTAACCTGTGAAGCTGAAATCAAATCCGACATTTATCATGTTTATCACTGCAAGTATCAGAGCGATAATATCTATCGACAGGATAACATAGAACAGTGTCCACGTTTTCTGTTTTCCGAGGTCTTTGCCGAAAGTAAGTATCAGAAGGTCTATTCCCTTGAAGGCTGTCAGTACACATATACATATCAGCAGTGGCGTGACCTTATAAAAACATAGGTCAACGATTATCGTCAACGCACAAACACCGACGTGAAGCAGCAAAAACGCTTTATAGTACGGTGCTGCCTGTTTGTTGTAGCCTTTGAGCAGATATACTACACCACACGCGAGCATTGACAGTATAAATGCCATAAGCACGGTATTCGTTATGTTTGAGAGCTTTTCTTTGGTCGCTGCGGAGTTGGTGAAGCTGACAATAAAATTGATCGCGCCGCCGATCGTACCGCACATCATAGCGATCATCAGTGCAAGATGGACTTTCATAACAGAACTATAATTTTTCATATACATACCCCCTTGAATTATTTGTTCTGTGGGTGATAGTCAGTCGGGTGTTCTGAGAATAATATTATGTCTTGTATTATTGTATCATAATTTTGCGAAAAAGTCTATTGATTATGAGTAAAATTTACAAATATTTAATATCTGCGTTTATATTTTTAACCTCTATAACTAAAGACATATTTATGAGTGGGGCGACTGCGCTAATAATGTATCTCAGGATTGCAATTGAATACTCAGATAAAGATTCAGGTTACTATTTAGATTAGTTCATTATGCAAAGAACCGCTTAGGATTACTCCTAAGCGGTTTGTCATTGTGTATGTGTTACAAATTAGATACGGCTTAATGCGCGAAAAAAATTCGCGGATCAGAAAAACTGAACCGCGAAACTGCGCGCGCCTGCTCCGAATGAGCTGCACTACCAACTGTGCTACACAAGCATTATTAAATTTTTGAATTTGTAAGGTGCTGCACGGTTGTCGCTTTATAATCAGTCCGAGACCTGCTCATTACGAATGAGCTGCACTACCAACTGTGCTACACAAGCATATTAAATTTTCGAATTTGTAAGGTGCTGCACGGCTGTCGCTTTATTTTCAGTCTGAGACCTGCTCATTACGAATGAGCTGCACTACCAACTGTGCTACACTAGCATATTAAATTTTTGAATTTTGTAAGGTGCTGCACGGCTGTCGCTTTATTTTCAGTCCGAGACCTGCTCATTGTCGGTCAGAAATAAGTCGCACTGTTTCGCTTTCGCTCGCATTGCTCCATATTTCTTTCCTTCGCAAACTCCCTTCATCTGCCACTGGCAGCGGTCGTCTGCTCAGCAAATTCGCTGCACGGGGAGCTGTGCTACACAAGCATTATTAAATTTTTGAATTTGTAAGGGTGCTGAACGGCTGTCGCTTTATTTTCAGTCCGAGACCTGCTCATTGTCGGTCAGAAACAAGTCATACTGCTCGCTTGCGCTCTCATTGCTCCATATTTCTTTCCTTCGCAGACTCCCTTCATCTGCCACCGGCAGCGGTCGTTTGCTCAGCAAATTCGCTGCACTACCAACTGTGCTACACAAGCGTTATAAAGGTTAGGGTTGAGAGCGGAGATATGATGACAGACCGCATAACACTATTATTATACAATGCCGGAAGAAAAATGTCAAGTATTTTTTCAGAAAGTACTTGACAAACGAGA
>CADAYP010000039.1:0-16761 GCA_902792235.1 Ruminococcus flavefaciens | reverse complement strand
TTACAATAATCATCCGCTTGCTACACTTGCTGATAATTATTACAAGGATACCCTTACCCGAGCACCTGCTCTTATGCGATACGGATATTTCCATTCATTCAACAACTATGTCGATAAGTTCAGCATGGCATACACTGTACATACTGCTTCAAAGATCTACGCTGAAAATTGTTATTACAGCAACGGAGGAAATGTTATATGTGACTGGAATGAGGTCACATATCCCGGTTCTTATGCAGAGAGCGGATCTGTATTTGTAAGCTGCAAACGTACACAGATCGAAGGGAAAGCGATAAAATGCACATGGCGTCCGAATGCAAATTATACATATTCCGTGAAATCAGCAGAGGAGGCAAAGAATTACTGCACAAAGTATACCGGAGCGCAGTCATCTGCGGCAAATTATACCTATGCAGTTTTTACAAAGGCAGGTTATCCATCGGCAGGTTATGTTACAGCTCCAAGCATAAAAATGAACGAGCAGCCTGTTCAGACAACGCCTGTACAACTCAGCGGTGAATTAATTACTGACTTGAATATTGAAAACGGGGCAGTATGGACTGTCAAAAAGGGAATAGCTGAATGTGACAAGCTGTATACAGACAGAGAGTTCACATACCTCGCTTTGCCTGAACTTTTAAAAGGAGCAGAGTATATACATACTGACTGTGATGGCAAGTTTTCGGAAGGAGTACAGGCTTCATTCAGAGCAGGTCAGAATATGACAGTATATACTGCGTTGGATATTCGTGTTGAAAATGTACCTGAATGGCTCAGAGACTGGCAGAAGACTTCGATGCAGATAAGCTCAAGTAATGATGTAACTTTTGAAGTTTACAGCAGGTGCCTGCGCAAGGACGAAAGAGTTACACTCGGCAGCAACGGTCAGTCGGCAAACTGCATGAATTACACTGTTTTTGCAGCACCTCATCTTGGTGATGTTAATAAGGACAGTAAATTCAATGTTGCAGACCTGGTTGCTATGCAGAAATATCTTCTCGGTGCAGGCAGAATTGAAGACTGGCAGTTTGGAGATATGAACAATGATGAACGCCTTGATACTTTTGATATGGTGCTCATGCGTAAGCTTGCAGTTGGCAGTGCCCTCTCAGCACAGACTGAGAGACCTGTTGTCACTACTGCTCCTGTCACAACGACAGTCGCTGTTACAACGACTGTTACCCGCTACGAACCGTCAGAGACGAGTTTCTCAGGGAAAATATACCTTGTTGGTGATTCGACCGTATGTGAGTATGACAGCAATACCCAGCAAACTCTCAACAGATATGGCTGGGGGATGAAGTTGAAAGAGCAGCTGAGCGGAGTTTCAGTGACGAACCTCGCCCTGTCGGGCAGAAGCTCACGCAGCTTTCTTGCGGAGAAGAATTATCAGACCTTGAAAAACTCTCTTGGCAAGGGCGATTATCTGTTTATTCAGTTCGGACACAATGACGAAAAAACAGATGAAGCTCAGTATCCGGGAATTGGTACTTATCCCGGACTTGACCGGAATACTCTTGACAATACAGGAAAAGACTCGCAAGGACGCTATTTCTATGAATACATACTCACTGCGTATTATATAGATCTTGCGAAAAATAAAGGTGCTGTACCTGTTCTTATCACACCGATAACAAGACGAGCATCTGACGGTCAGGCAAATTATAAGCAGCACACTCCGTATCAACAGGCTATGATAACTCTTGGCAAGCAAAATAATGTTGCAGTTATAGATATGACTGACCTCACAACTCAGCTTTATAATAATCTTTATAATGCAGGCGGAGCATCCGAGACTGCAAAAATGCATTGCTATGCTATCCGAGACTGCAAAAATGCATTGCTATGCTGATACAGCCAGAACGAAGATAGACAATACACATCTGAGTAATGCAGGAGCATCAAAGATCGCACAAATAATAGTTGAGCAGGCGAGAAAACAAGGACTTATTTTATAAAACATAACCTAATCATCAGGAGGTAAGATCTATGCACGGTGTCAACCCCAAAAAACTGCTCCCGATAGCAGCTGCCTTTATGTTTTCTGCATCGGCTTCCCATATGAGTATACCGATGAATGCAGCATATTCCGCTGAAAACGAAATGAGTATTACAGCAGACAGCATTATCCCTGACGGTTTATACTCCATAAAGAACGTCAACAGCGGAAAGTATCTTTCACAGCGATATGGAAATGTGCTTCAGCTTAGTTCACCTAAGGCATGGAGGATCATAAATCAGCCGGACGGAAGCTGTTTCATCACTTATAGTGATGATCATGCATTGACAGTAGAATGCGGAACAGGTGCAGACGGCAATAATATCTCGCTTCAAAGAATTGACGGCAGCGAATCCCAGAAATTCCTGCTGAAACAGGCTGAGGATAATACCTATGCTCTGCTTACCGTCGCCTCAGGCGGAGAGTCTGCTGTTGATGTTTACAATATAAGTAAGGAAGACGGTGCGAATATCTGCCAGTGGGATTACTGGGGAGGAGACGGACAGCGCTTTGTGCTGGAAGCTGTACCTGAGACGGAGAATGATATTACTGATGTTTGTCTGCCGGTTGAGTTGGCTGTGAGCAGGAATACAAATCCGTTTGCAGGCAATATCACAAAGCAGAATGAGCATTATAATTACGGTGGTGATCCTGCTGCTTTTGTTGACGGCGACACAGTATATGCGTATACAGGACATGATATATCTACAAATGCGGAAGTGGACAGAGCGATTTATAATATACCAGAGTATCTCTGTTATTCTACTAAAGACCTCATCAATTGGAATTATGAGGGCGTAGTGATGAAGATGTCAGATGTTTCGTGGGGAGACCCCAAAAGTGCATGGGCAGGACAGGTAACGAAGCACAATGGAAAATACTATCTTTACTTCTGCTCATGGGACAGGACTTCCGAAGGGAAACAGTCGATAGGAGTCGCCGTATCCGATTCTCCGAAAGGTCCGTTCAGGGACATCGGTCGTCCCCTTGTGAGAGGAACGCTGACTAATGATCAGTCCAGCAATTGGGATGATATTGATCCTACGGTATGGATCGAGAATGATAAAAATGGCGTGGAACACAGATATCTTGCATGGGGCAACAGCAGATATTATATCTGTGAGCTTAATGATGATATGATAAGTGTCAAGGACCTTAACGGAGACGGTAAAATAACTTTCGGCGGAGAAGGGACGAACGGAGATGTTTTTTACCGCGGCAGAGGACTTGGTATGTATACCGAAGCTCCGTGGCTGTACAGGCGGCAGCGTGAGGACGGAAGCTTTTACGGCGACTATTACCTTATCTATGCTTATCGCTGGCGTGAACAAATGGCATATTCGACCTGTACCGATCTTCTTAAAGGTGACTGGAAGTTCGGAGGACTGATGTTTGAAGCTAATGCGACCTCGAATACCAATCACAGCGGTCTGTTCGATTTTAAGGGAAAGACTTACATGATCTATCACAACGGTGCACTGCCTGAGGGCAATGGATACAGAAGGTGCCCGAACATATGTGAGGTAAGATTTGACAGCAATGGCAGGATAATGAAAATGGAAGAGACTACATCAGGCGTCGGCGGAACTGTGTCGCATATAACTGATCATAATGGAAATATGCTTGCTCACGCAGGCTTTGTGAACTCTATAAGTGATAATGATTATCCATATACAAATGTCCGCCTTGGTACTAAGCTGGAGAATTTGTCTCAGCATGATAAAGAGTGGGTGATCGTTCCGGGAGTTGCAAATGTTGAAGAGGCATCATACGTATCTGTTGAATCTGAAAACAAAACCGGATTATTTGTTACTGTGGATAGTAATGGCGGAGCAGCTATGCTGTCACAGATAACTTCATTGAATGACAGTGGTCTGAAACGCGCTACATTCCGCACAATAGAGGGACTTGCCGATCGAACGAAGGTAAGCTTTGAATGTGTATCAAGTCCGGGTAAATACCTGACGTCTACAGTTTCGGGGAATATTGCGATAACAGATGGCAGTGATCCTGCGGCGTGTACTTTCGGTATTTCGCCGGAAGGCATTATCCGACCAGTGATAAAAGGTGATGTCAATGCAGACGGTGCATTCAATATATCCGATCTGGTACTTTTGCAGAAATGGCTGCTTGCTGTTCCGGATACGAAGCTGAAAAGCTGGCAGTCAGGCGATCTTTGCGAGGATAACAGGCTTGACGTTTACGATTTGTGCCTGATGAGGCACGCTCTGGTGTCAGGTAGTGAGCAATAATGTTTATAAGTAAAATAGCCGCGGCAGACCTGCGGCTATTCTATATGTCGGCATACACATGAAATACACGTTTTGTGTCTCATTACCTGGTACCAAGATAGGAATAGAAGAGAGCAAAAGAAAAAAGCCCGAATAATCGGACTTTTTGAATGGTGCGGGTAACAGGAGTTGAACCTGCACGGATTGCTCCGCCAGAACCTAAATCTGGTGCGTATGCCAATTTCGCCATACCCGCATATTAAATTTTTGTTGACTTTGCACAATAGAACTGTTGCCTTAGTCTGCCAATTTCACCACATCCGCAATATTAAATTTTGTTGATTATGCACAAACAGATGAGCCGCTTTATAATTCAATGACGTAGCGCGAACGAAATCTTGCGTGTCTGCCAATTTCACCACACCCGCATATTGAAGCGGCTCTGAACGGATGATACAGAGCCGCAAGAATTTTATTGAGCGGCATTAGCCTGAGGCGCATCTGTTTTTTTCTCGGGGACATCAGCAGTGTTCGGAGCGGTGTTCGGAACGGACTTACTGTCTTCCTGAGTGGGTTTAGCTGGATCGGCGTTTGATTTTTCGGGAGCATCACCAGCGGAATCAGCCTTATTGTTATTATTTTTTGCAGGGTCAGCAGGCTTAGGTGGCTCTACAGGTTTAGAAGGAGCTGCAGGCTTATTATCCGATTTAGCTTTAGGGGACTCCTCCTTTTTAGCAGCAGCTTCTTTTTCAGCGCGGTCGCCGGCTGATTCGATATAAATATCTTCATCGGCGAGACTTCCGACGAATCTGAGCTGTTTAACAGGGATTCTCTTAAGAGGAGAGTACACGAACTTGCTGCAGGAGTAGCTGCAGTCTACGATACCTCTTTTTTCGCATAGGACTTTATTTCCGTCTTTAGCACGTTTACCGAACTGGCAGTAATCGCACTTGGGGTCAATGTGTTTATCGAAATATTTTCCGCCTTTAAAAATGGAGAAAAGATCCATGTTTACCACCTCGATGAAAAAGTTTACAATTTATTATAACACATAACGAGAACTTTGTCCAGTAGTTTCTTTTAATTTACAGAAAAAACTTTAAAAAATCCGTGGTCGATAGTGCTGAAAAATGGTGAGAACGGGCTGATAACAACTTACTTGACAATATTTGGTCAATAGAATATAATAGTTTATTATATAAACTGACAGCTGATATGATGGAGGAATGAAAAATGGAAATAAGAAGGTTCAGAAACGAGGATGCACCGGCTGTTGCAGACGTGATAGCATACACGCTGAGGACGACGAATATCAAGGACTACTCAGAGGAATACATTGAAAACGATATAAGTTTCCTGACGGCGGAAAAACTTGTGGAACGTGCAAGCTGGACTCATATGTACGTTGTATGTGACGGTGAACGGATAATCGGCTGTGGAGCGATAGGAGCGTACTGGGGAAAAGAGGATGAGAGCAGTTTATTCACGATATTTGTTCACCCTGACTATCAGGGCAGAGGTATAGGCAGGAAGATAATAGAAGCTATCGAACAGGACGAATACTTCCTGAGGGCGAAGCGTATAGAGGTACCGGCATCGAAGACAGCGGTTGAGTTTTACCGTAAAATGGGGTATGATTTCAAAGGCGGCATAAAAGAACCAAATGATGAACAGCTTTATCCGCTTGAAAAATTCAGACAGTAACATATGTGAAATGAGTGACGTGCATAGAATTTCTGCTTGACTTCACGCTATATATATGGTATAATTCATTTATATATGGTGGTATTGGAAAAGACTTTATTTCTACATAGTTTGAAGGGATGAATTATAATGCATGAGATCACTTATGAAAAAGCTCTTGATTTTTTTGGCAGATCAATAGATGCTATGGTCGTTGCAGACCCCAATGCTGACAGTTATAAGTCGCTTGTCCGCAGGGGAATATTTCAGGAACTCATTGAAGATAACGGAAACTACAAAGACCTTGTACAGAAGCTGTGGTTTCATTTCAATGGCTCTGATAAGGAGATAACTGAAGAGTATCAGGTGTTTATACCTAATCTCGGAAAGTTTGTCGGCAAGTATAGTAAAAGGCTCAAAATAGTAATAAATGGTACAACTCATTTTGTTCAGATGATGATAGAGCCTGTTGACGATACAGGGCAGTATCTTATTCTGCTTGACGAGCTTAACGAAAAAGAGAGCGAAGAAGATGTTGAGACGAAGCAGAAGGTGAATACAATTCAGAATATTTACCTCTTTTCAATGTGCATCGACCTCGTCCGCGATACAACGAGCAGTCTTTCACTTACGGAAGTATCGGAAGAGACCATGAACTCTCAGATATCCTATACCGCATGGCGTCAGACTATCGTTAATATGATATGGAAGAATGACCGGGAATTCTTCCTGGAACGTTCTGACCCTGAATATCTGCGTACTCATTTTGAACCCGGACATATGGAGTCATTTGACTGTCAGATGCAGAACCTTGAAGGCTTTTTCATATGGGTAAAGCTCATTTTCAGCAGAATGGATACCACAAACGAAAACGACTACCGTTTCGTGTACATGGTTCAGAATATCCACGATACAACTGTAGAAATGAAGGCGACACTCAAACATTATGAGGAACTTGCGTCAAGAGACTCGCTCACTAAGATTTTCAACCACGGACGTATCGAAACTGAGATATGCAATGCAATAGAACAGTGCCATAAGAACGGAACCAATGCATCTCTCCTTATAATTGATATTGATTACTTCAAAAAGGTCAACGATTCACACGGACATACAGCAGGAGATGCGACACTTGTAAAGTTTGCAGGCATAATCCGCGAAATCCTCAGCAAGCGCAACGCTTCATTCGGAAGATGGGGCGGAGAAGAGTTTACGGCGGTGATTTACGGATTGAAAAACGAGGAACTCAGAGCTGTAGCTGAGGAAATAAGATGTACTGTTGAAAATACCGATTTTGGCGAAATAGGCAAAATTACGTGCAGTGTCGGCGGAACTGAACTCATGGAAGACGACGTGTTTGAATCATGGTTCAACCGTGCTGACAAGGCTGTTTATACATCAAAGGAAAATGGCAGAAACCTTGTTACAATAGAATAAATGATATCAGCTGCGGAACACTGAGTCCGCGGCTGTTTTTTTATGTCGAAAGGTCAATATTGACATTGGGTCATAAATGATATATAATAAATAATGTATAGTCTGTTGCGGAAAAGGACATAATAGCTTAAAGCAATACCGCAGAAATACTGCCTGACGGCTTTGCCTTAACAAAATGTCCGGAGGTCCGCTATGGAAAATGAGAAAGATACTGCCGCTGAAAACAGCGGTCAGAATACGAAGCATCTTATCCACTGCCTTACCGTGATAGGGCAGATAGAGGGACACTACGTCCTCGCTGAACAGAACAAAACGACCCGCTATGAGCACATTATCCCTGCACTTGTTGCAGTCGAACAGGACAGAAGCGTTGAGGGACTAATGATAATCCTCAACACTGTCGGCGGTGATGTTGAAGCGGGACTTGCTATAGCGGAACTGATTTCCGGTATGAAAACTCCTACTGTTTCACTTGTGGTCGGCGGAGGACACTCTATCGGAGTGCCGCTTGCAGTGAGTGCGAAGGCTTCATTTATAGTGCCGTCGGCATCTATGACTATCCACCCGGTACGCATGAATGGGACTGTTCTCGGGGTCCCGCAGACGCTTTCCTATTTCGACAAGATGCAGGACCGGATAATAGACTTCATCACTCGCAACAGCCGTATTCCGGAAGCGGAACTGCGGCGGCTGATGATGAATACTGAGGAACTCGTGCTTGACGTCGGAACAGTAGTAGACGGAGAAAGAGCGGTAAAGCTCGGACTTATCGACAAACTGGGAAGTCTTGGAGATGCGATGGACTGCTTGTATGGGATGATAGAAGCTACAGAACCGCGATATCCTGATAACGAAGAGAATAAATAGTAAGAAGAACAAATAAAAGGAGACCTATATGCCTGCAAAAAAGAAAAAACCACCAATGGGAGCGGAATTCCGCGACGATGAATTCACTTCCAAGGGTAAGCCTAAAAAGAAAAAAGAAGATGCGGCGACGGAGACAACTGACCCGATAGACAAGGAAAACAGCCGTATTTTATCGGTCGTAATGTTTGCAGTGGGAGTTCTCATTGCACTCATGACCTTTATCCCCGGAAGTGCCGGATGGCACGGGGTACATAGCTTTATGCTCGGACTTTTCGGTATATCGGCATTTTTCGTGCCTGCGATACTGATTTACACTTCGGTACAGATAGGACTTGAAAAAGACCGCGAAAACGTCGTGCGCAAAGCGATATTCGGTATATTTCTGACATTTCTCATATGCTCGGCGATACAGGTGTTCATGGTCGGAGAGATTCCGGGGCATTCGTTCACGCAGAGCATATCAAAAGTGTACAAGGACGGAACACAGCTTCGCGGAGGAGGAATTGCCGGACTCCCGATATCGGGTATACTTCTCGCACTTCTCGGCAAAATGGGAGCGCGCATAGTCGCGGTACTCCTGTTTTTTGTGCTTGCACTCCTTCTCACTAACAAGAGTCTTATTGATTTTTTCAGCTTAGTAGGCAAGCCGTTCATCGGACTCAGAAATTACCTCATGGGTGCCGACCTTGATGATGAACTTGAAGATGAGACCGATGAAAAGACTGAGGAGAGAGAAAAGAAATCGTTTACTGATGACCTCGAAGCGATAGACATGGTAAACAGCCGTTCAAAACCTCAGAAACTCCCTGCACCTGCCGAGCCGGTAAGTGAAGAGCAGAAGCAGGAAGAGGACGAGTTCAGTATGTTTTTTGATATACCGATACCCGGTGAGGACACTTCCCCTGCGGAGGCTGTACCCGAGCGTGACCCGCTTGATGTACCGATATCCGATGAACCCGACCCCGACCTCGAAAAGCTGATAAACAGAGCCGCTGAGACTAAGTCTGCGGCAGACGGAGAAGCAGTTGCTGAGCCGGAGGAAGAGGAGAAACCGTCAGTACAGAAGCCGCTTTACATACTTCCGAGCATTGACCTGCTGACAGCACCGAGTGCACGTTCAAACAGTGCGGAAGCGGCGGCAGAAATGCGTGAAAAAGCTGATACTATCGTTAATACGCTTGACAGTTTCGGTGTAAAGGTAAAAATCAGAAATATCTACCGCGGACCCTCTATCACCCGTTATGAGATTCAGCCGGGAGCAGGTGTAAAGGTATCGAAAATCAAAGGACTTGAGGACGATATCGCACTTTCACTCGCGGCACAGGGCGTTCGTATCGAAGCTCCGGTACCGGGTAAAGCGGCAGTCGGAATCGAGGTACCGAACATCAACAAGGACACTGTTACACTGCGTGAGATACTCTCATCGCCTGAATTCCGCAATTCGCAGAGTAAGCTTGCATTTGCAGTCGGCAAGGACATAACCGGCAATGCTATAGTCGGAGACATTACGAAAATGCCCCACGTCATTATAGCCGGAACTACCGGTTCAGGTAAGTCAGTCTGCACACGCTCTATAATCATGAGTATCCTTTACAATGCAAAACCTGACGAGGTAAAGCTCATTCTCATTGACCCGAAGGTCGTTGAATTCAAGGTGTTTGACGGTATACCGCACCTTCTCATTCCTATAGTCACTGAGGCGAAAAAAGCCGCCGGCGCTCTTAACTGGGCAGTACTTGAAATGATGAGAAGATACAATAATTTTGCGGAGGTCGGTGCAAACGACCTGCGTTCGTATAATGAACTTGCGGAGGAAGACGACGATATCACGCCTATACCGCAGATAGTCATATTCATTGATGAGCTTGCTGATATGATGCTTGTTGCCGGAAAAGAGGTCGAGGACTCTATCTGCCGACTCGCACAGATGGGACGTGCGGCAGGTATGCACCTTGTTGTAGCAACTCAGCGTCCTACAACCGATGTAATCACCGGACTTATCAAGGCGAATATCCCGAGCCGAATCGCACTTTCAGTAATGTCGCAGGTCGATTCGCGTACCATTATTGATATGGCAGGTGCGGATAAACTTCTCGGTAATGGCGATATGCTCTATATGCCGATAGGAATGAGCAAGCCGGTGAGAGTGCAGGGATGTTTTGCTTCGAGCAAGGACATAAACGAGACACTGAGCTTTATACGCTCACAGGCTGATGGTGAGTATGATAATTCTGTAATCGAAGCCGTTGACAACTATGTACCGCAGAGCGGCAAGGGCGATAAAGGCGGAGCAGGTGAGAGCGGATTCACCGCAGGAAGTGACGAGGACTTTGTTGTTCGTGCGGCGGAGGTCGCAGTCAACAACGGACAAGTCTCAACAACTATGCTTCAGAAAAAGCTGAGACTGGGTTATGCGAAGGCTTCACGAATAATCGACGAGCTTGAAGAACGCGGAATAATCGGACCGAGTGAGGGCTCAAAGCCGCGAAAGGTGCTTATGTCTAAGATGCAGTTTGACGAGTGGAAGCTCCGTATGCAGGAGGACTGACGTTTTGTGCAAAGGAAGTCCGTGAGCCGGGTCGCAAGGGTAAAACTACAGCAACCGCCTTTGGAAAAGGAGAGAGATTATGTACGAAGGATTTCTTCCGACGACAAGAAAAGAAATGGACGAGCTTGGAATAGAGCAGTTCGATTTCATATACATAACCGGCGACGCTTACGTCGACCACCCAAGCTTTGGAGCGGCGATAATAACGCGGCTCATAGAAGCTATGGGTTTTACGGTCGGTATTATAGCACAGCCGGACTGGCATTCGGACAGGGACTTTAAACGTTTCGGGGCACCTAAGTACGCATTTCTCGTAACATCGGGAAATATTGATTCTATGGTAGCTCACTACACAGCCGCTAAACGCAAGCGCTCGGACGATGCGTATACTGCCGGAGGAGTTGCTGGAAAACGTCCCGACAGAGCAGTTATTGTGTACTGTCAGAAGATACGCGAGTATTTTGGCGGCATCACTATAGCTATAGGCGGACTTGAGGCTTCACTCCGCCGCTTCGCCCACTATGATTACTGGGACGATGATGTCAGAGCGTCGGTACTCGTTGACAGCGGTGCAGACCTGCTTATGTACGGCATGGGCGAACATCAGATACGTGAATTCTGTACTCGTATCGCAGGCGGTGAAAGTGTAAAAACCATGACCGATATCCGCGGCACCTGTTACCTGACAGAGCCGGTAAATACACCGATAGGGGCGGCACAGTGCCCGTCGTTTGAGCAGGTACGCGAAAGTAAGACTGAGTATGCAAAGGCTGTGAAGATACAGTACGACTGGCAGGACGAGGTCTACGGCAAGATAATAATACAGCGCCACGGAAAGATGATGCTGGTTCAGAATCCGCCTGCATTCAGCCTTACTACTGAGGAGCTCGACTACATATACAGCCTGCCGTATACCCGACAGATACACCCCTCATATGAGGCACTCGGCGGAGTACCCGGAATAGAGGAAGTGCGTTTCTCTATTACCCATAACCGCGGCTGTTTCGGCTACTGCAACTTCTGCTCTATCGCGCTTCATCAGGGCAGACGTGTCACCGTGCGCAGTGAGGAGTCGGTCCTTGCGGAGGCGGAGCGTATCACACAAATGCCCGATTTCAAGGGATATATCCATGACGTAGGCGGACCGACTGCGAATTTCCGGCATACATCGTGTGAAAAACAGCTTAGTAAGGGACTATGCATGGGAAAGAAGTGTCTTGCGCCTAAACCGTGTCCTGCACTGAAAGCTGACCATACCGAGTACCTTGCAATGCTGAGGAAAATCCGTAAGGTGAAAGGTGTTAAGCGAGTTTTCATACGTTCGGGAATCCGTTATGACTACCTCATGGAGGACAAGAATGACGAGTTCATGCGTGAACTGATAAAATACCACGTCAGCGGTCAGCTGAAAGTCGCACCGGAGCACTGTTCGGCTGTAGTACTTGATAAAATGGGAAAACCGCATATTGAAGCGTATAAGGCATTTCAGAAGCGTTTTTATGAGATTACAAAGGGCATGGGCAAGGAACAGTATCTTGTGCCGTACCTGATGTCGTCGCATCCGGGAAGTACACTGAATGAGGCGATAGACCTCGCTCTCTTCCTGCGTGATAATCATATTCGTCCCGAGCAGGTGCAGGACTTCTATCCGACACCGGGAACTATTTCAACCGCGATGTTTTATACCGAGCTTGACCCGTACACAATGGAGAAGGTATATGTACCTAAAACACCGAAGGAAAAAGCGATGCAGCGTGCGCTGCTGCAATATTTCCGTCCGCAGAACCGTGAACTTGTACTGGAAGCACTGAAAAAGGCAGGACGGCGTGACCTTATCGGCTCATCGCCGAAATGTCTTGTTGAGGACATAAAGCCTTCAGGCGGACAGCGCAGACCGGGTCAGAAACCGTCACGCAATTCTAAAGGCGGCGGACTTTCAAAGGGAAAGAATAAATTCCAGAAGCGGGGAAGAAAATAATCGGGATTTCTGCCTTGCGAGAGTTTTGTACAGAGTAAGCGGTGCGAATGGGCAGAACATCAATAATACCGGCGAAAGGAGGAGCAGTTATGTTGATTCAGAAATTTGACGGCGAGTACGCGGTTTTGCAGACTGAAGACGGGCTTATCAGTGTTCACAGGTCACATCTTCCGTCAGCTGCGCGTGAGGGTGATATGGTCAGCTGCAATAATGGCGGATACTCGATTGATAGTGCCGCTGAGACTGACAGTATCAGCGACGATGTGCGGGATAAATTACATAAGCTGCTGACAGGTAATGATTGATACTATTATTGTAGGCGGAGGTGCTGCCGGATGTATGGCGGCAGTGCAGGCGGCTCGGTTTGGCAAGAGTGTGCTGCTTTTTGAGCGTAACGACAATATCGGGCGCAAGCTTCGCATAACAGGCAAGGGCAGATGCAATGTCACTAACAACTCGTCAATGGACGAGCATATGAAAAATATAACGGTCAATCCGCGTTTTTTGTACAGTGCATTTTCTATGTTCAGTGCCGAGGACACTATGGACTTTTTCGAGCAGCTTGGAGTTCCGCTCAAGACTGAACGCGGCAACCGTGTTTTTCCGGTGAGTGACAATGCCGAGGACATAGTTGCAGCATTCGGCAGGGAGATGAAAAAGCTCGGTGTAAAGATTATACACAAGCGTGTCAGCTCGCTTATTATTGAGGACGGCATCTGCTGCGGAGTAAAAGCCGGCGGCGAGGAGTTTCGCAGCGGAAGTGTTCTTATCGCGTGCGGAGGAAAGTCGTACCCGAATACAGGTTCGACCGGTGACGGATACAAGCTTGCGGAGAGCGCAGGTCACACCGTAACAGAGCTGAAACCAAGTCTTGTTCCACTGGTTTCTCCGGATAAGTATTGCGCGGAGATGATGGGACTTTCATTAAGGAATGTTACACTGAATCTTTACGATGGTAAAAAGAAAATCTATAGTGAACTCGGTGAAATGCTTTTTACCCACTTCGGAGTCAGCGGACCGCTTGTGCTGAGTGCGAGCAGTCATATACGTGAGATGTCTGCGGAGCGCTACAAGCTCCTCATAGACCTTAAACCTGCCCTCACTCCTGAACAGCTTGATGCGCGTATACAGCGTGATTTCGCGGAAAATCTCAACCGCGACTTCATCAACGGCATACGAAAGCTTCTGCCTGCTAAGCTGATACCTGTTGCCGTGAAGCTTTCGGGGATATCTCCCGGGCAGAAGGTAAACGGAATCACTAAAGAGCAAAGGCACAAATTTGGTGAACTGATAAAAGCGTTTCCGGTAAGGATATCGGGTTTCCGACCTATAGATGAGGCTATCGTCACAAGCGGAGGAGTATCTGTAAAGGAAATAGACCCAGGTACTATGGAGTCGAAGCTTTGTGAGAGACTTTTTTTCGCCGGAGAGGTCATAGATGTTGACGCTTATACCGGTGGATTCAATCTGCAAATCGCCTTTTCGACAGCTTATACTGCGGCGATGTGTATGTGAAAAATGTAAAAAAACGGAGGAAAATAAAATGAAGAATATCAATATCGCAATCGACGGCCCTGCAGGTGCAGGCAAGAGTACAATAGCAAAAATGGTTTCGGCTAAGCTTGGCTACATCTATGTTGACACTGGCGCTCTTTACCGTACTGTTGCACTTTATATAACTGAGAACAACATTGCTGATGAAGACATCGAGAAGTCGCTCGCAAATGCAAACGTTTCACTCGGATTCGTGGACGGTGCACAGCGTGTATTCCTCGGAGACAGGGACGTTTCCGACCTTATCCGCACTCCTGAGATATCAATGGCGGCTTCAAGAACATCCGCTATACCTGCTGTAAGAGCTTACCTTTTCGAGACACAGCAGAAAATCGCCCGCGAGAACAATATCATCATGGACGGCAGAGACATCGGTACAGTAGTACTTCCGAATGCAGATGTGAAGATATTCCTTACAGCGTCCGCTGAAGAACGTGCTAACCGCCGTTACAAGGAACTTGCAGAAAAGCCTGACTGCCCGACATACGACGAGATATTACAGGATATCATCAAGCGCGATTATGCTGATATGCACCGTGAAATAGCTCCGCTCAAGCAGGCTGATGACGCGGTTCTTGTTGACACGACTGAGCTTAATCTTGAAGAATCTGCTGATGCTATCGTCAAAGTAATTGAGTCAAAGATAAACTGAGACATTTTTGTTATGAATATAAGAGTTGCTTTGCCTGACGACGTTCCTGCGGTTGAAGCGCTGTTCGCGGAAATGCTCCGCAGTATATATCCCGGACAGGAGCCTGAACCGTATGAAAAAGGCTGCCTTGACAAATTCTTTGGCGGAGCAGACCGGATATACATTGCGGAAATAAATGATTACCCTGCGGCATATATTTCAGTTGAGGTCTACGAAAAGTATATCTACCTCGACGACTTCTGCGTGTCCGCAGAATACCGCGGAAAAGGAATCGGTACGGAGCTGATTCACACTGCCGAAAAATACGCTGAGGATAATAATATTTCTGAGTCTGTACTGCACGTTGAGAAGTCGAATACTTCGGCATACAAACTGTATAAAAGGCTCGGATATGCAGTCGCCGCTGATGAGGGAGACCGCTTACGCATGAAAAAAGACTTATTATAAAGGAGACGCCTATGTACTACATCGCGAAATTTCTGGTATGGATAGCGTTAAGTGTTTACTACAACCTTCACTTTGAAGGCAGAGAAAATATACCGAAAGGCGAAGCTGTCATATACGCATCAAATCACCGCAGTAATGCTGACCCGCCGCTCGTTGGTATAGGGGCACGCGGAAAATATGCATTTATGGCTAAGGAAGAACTCTTCCGCAACAAGCTGTTTGCGTGGCTTATACGTATTCTCGGAGCATTTCCGGTTGCACGCGGCAAGGGTGATACCGGTGTTATCGACACTGCCGTTGAACGTCTCGGAAGCGGAAGAAGTCTTATGATATTCCCCGAGGGAACACGTTCAAAGACAGGCAAAGTCGGCAGGGGACACTCGGGTGCGGCACTTATTGCGGCAAAGGCTGATAAAAGGGTGGTACCGGTGGGAATCGTTTTCGGAGAGAAGCTGAAATTCCGCACAAGGATAACGGTGAGATACGGTGAACCTATAGACCCGAAAGAATATATCGATGACCTTTCCGAACCTAATCCGCGTCAGCTTGTAAAGCTGAAAAACCGCTATATGGCGGAGATAAAGAAACTCGTTGAGGGTGACGAGGCAAAGGAGGAAGCAGATAATGCGTGAAGTTACAGTAGCGAAGTCAGCCGGATTCTGTTTTGGAGTTGACAGAGCCGTAAAGATGGTATATAACGAGCTTGAACAGAATACAAAGGTTGCAACTCTCGGACCGATAATACACAATCAGGACGTCGTGAACGATATGAAAGCCAAGGGTGCACGCGTTATCGAAAACGTGAGCGAACTTGAACCCGACGAGACCGTTGTTATACGTTCCCACGGAGTAGGTATGGACGTCTATGAACAGATAGCACAGAAGGGGAATCGTATGCTTGATGCAACTTGTCCCTTTGTATCGAAGATACATAAAATTGTGGCTGAGAAGTCGGCCGAGGGATATCTTGTACTCATTGCCGGAGATATCGACCATCCGGAGGTCCAAGGAATCATTGGACATTGTAAACAGAATTATCTTGTGTTTAAGGATAACTTTGAGCTAAAACACCTTTTTGAGGAAAATGATAATTTTTTGGGAAAAAAGCTTGCATTTGTCGCGCAAACAACGTATAATATAGTAGTATGGGAAGAGTGTTTAAAGGTGATCCCCAAGAACAGTCCCGATATTGTTATATTCGATACTATCTGCAACGCCACCGATACAAGACAGTCCGATGCGGCTAAGCTTGCTAAGGAGTCTGACATCATGCTCGTGGTCGGAGGCAGACACAGCTCTAATACAGTAAAGCTGTACGAGGTGTGCAGCCGTTACTGCAAAACGTATCACATAGAAAATTCGGAC
>CADAYP010000038.1:0-18835 GCA_902792235.1 Ruminococcus flavefaciens | reverse complement strand
AGACGGCTTTAACAAGCTTGAATTCAACGCTACCATCAACCCCGGTAAGATAATCATTGAAGGCGGCAACGCAACTACTGAGTCGTCAGCTACTTCAACCACTACAACATCTTCAACTACAACTTCAACTACAACAAGCACAACAACTTCCACAACCACAACACAGACAACAACTTCTTCAACTTCGTCCGAAACAACAACAGCAACAACAACTACAAACGCGCTCAATTCAAGCATACCCGGCACATGGATAGCTTACAAGATTGAAGACGGCGATAAGAAATCTTCTTTCATTGAACATGAACACGAAGTAGTATTCATCATTAACGATGACGCATCTGCTGTAGTTAAGTTCCACAGTGAAAACAGCAGAGATGATATCGACAATCTTTCTGTTTCAGAAAATGGCAACAAGCTTGACGTTAAACTATTCGACAATAAGGCTCCGTTTAATTTTACTATCTCCGGAAATGACCTCATCATGAAGCCTGATAACTACACATATCAGCTCTATCTCAAGAAGTTTGAATTCGGTGATATCAACAGAGACGGCAAGATTGATTCAAGCGATGCTTCCTACATTCTCTCCGCTTACTCAAGCAGAGCAACAGGCGGCTCAGAAATGCTCGCTGAAACAATAGCTCTCGGTGATACCGACGGAAACGGAAAACTCGATTCAAAGGACGCAACTGCAATTCTCTCATTCTACTCATACCGCTCAACTGGCGGCAAAGAAGATTTGAGAACATTCCTTGCACAGCAGTAACAGAAAAACCCCTGACTTATATAAAGTCAGGGGTTTTAGCTTGTTGAAAAGTTTCATATATAAGCAACACGGGTGAACAATGTTCGCCCGTAAATTCTTGCTTTGAATTTAGTTTCTTTGATAATATAAAACGGACGCATATGCGTCCGTTTAACATTATTATAACAATGCTCCTCTTTCCGGAAGAGCTGCAAGACCTGCGTTTGCAGGAGCAGTAGTAGTTGTAGTTGCTGATGCAGCAGAAGTTGTTGTTGAAGCTGTAGTAGCAACTGAATCAGCATCTCCGGCAGCTGTTGTGACCTTTCCGTCATCTGCAACTGAAACCTTTATCTCGATTTCTATATCAGGGTGATTAGAGAAACTGAGCACAATGTAGGTCTGACCCTTTGAAACACCTGTGATATATCCGAATTTATCAACAGTAGCGATACTCTCGTCCATCGACTTCCAAACTTCATTAGCCTCACCGGTCTGGTCATCAGGATAGCTCTGAATGATAGCAACGTCCTTTTCGCCGACATCGAGGAATACTTCACGGGTTGAAAGCTTGACGTTTGAAGCCTTCGGATTCTCCGTAGTTACAGCCTCTGTTACTGTAGTAGTTGCAGCCGTCGTAGCCGCAGTCGCAGTAGTTGTCGTAGTAGTTGTTGTCTTCACCGTCGGTTTTTTGTCATCTTCCGACTTAGAGCAGCCTTTGGCGATAAGTATAAAGAACAAGAGCACCACAAAAGCTATAACTGCAAGAGCAGCAAACTGGCGGCGACGGAGCACCTGACGGGTAACTCTTCTTCTTCTTGGTCCACGAGAGTTGTAGTTGTCCATTTTTAATTCCTTCCTTTATAATTCGTTTATTTTTTAACTATGATACTATATCTTTACTAACATTATATCACACGGTAATAAAAAAGTCACGCACTTTCCGAAATTTTTACACATTGCTGTATTTCACTTGTTGCATTTATGCACTTTAAACAAAAAATCCGGACAGTTTAAGCTGTCCGGAAAAATTTATGCTGCTGGGGTAAGTTTTGTAATATCTTCCTGTTTTACTTTTACCTTTACAACGTTCGATTTATCATGTTCATCATCGAGCGAAGGGAAGAAGCAGACTGTATATTCATTCTGTGCAGCAGGAATAAGGAATCCTCCTACCAATCCGCTAAAGCTGCCCTTTGCAGGAACTTCAAAGCTGCTGCCCTTATAATCGCTAATATTATTCTTAGCATAAAGGTCGGTCTGAACGTGGTAATGAGCCTCTGTTTCGTCTCCGAAGAGTATGTAGAAGTTATTGAGCACACTCAGTTCATACGACTTTTCTGTCGGATTATTTATCGTAACATTAATGTAAACAAAGTGGTCGCCATTATCATTGGTCTTTCCGGAATCAACAACACCGTTGAGCTTGAAGCCTGTATCGTTAACGTCAGCCTCTTCCGTGATATCGACCTTATACTCCTTATCAGCGAGTCCGTCGAGACGACCGTCCTCACTTATTTTATAAGAGCTTTCATCTGATGATGAAGAATTCTTGTTGCGCTCACAGCTTACAGCCGCTGTAAGAGCTAATGCAGCAGCGAAGAAAAGAGCTGCTAATCTATTTTTTCTCATAACATGAGCCTCCATTCAAAAATCGCGTGGCATATCAAGCCATTAATGCAATACTGCACAAATGCAGATTCAGTACAAAACCAAAAGGTATATCTTGTGTGTTATTGCTTTAATAGTATACCACACTCACAGATGTATTGTCAAGCATAATAGCATTCAGCATCTATACTGACAAATGTCTAAGTTTTGAAATACTGTTGAATTTTTGCCGAAAAACCGTACATTTTGTAAGTTTAAGCTAACAAAAAAGCCTTGATTTTCTGCGTGTATATGTTACAATTATCTTGTGAGAAGTTAACGCTTCTTAATAAAAACGGAGGTGCTTTAATTATGGCATATATTATTTCTGACGATTGTGTTAGCTGTGGAGCTTGCGCTGGCGAGTGTCCTGTAGGCGCTATCTCTGAGGGTGACGGCAAGTACGTTATCGACGCTGATGCTTGCGTTGAGTGCGGTGCTTGTGCAGGTGTTTGCCCTGTTGGCGCTCCTTCTGCTGAATAATCAGAATAAAGAAACATAACGGCTTCCTTAGGGGAGCCGTTTTTCTTTTATATGACCTTTTATCATGATATCGCAAATCCCGGCATATACATTAGTTGAAATATCTTCAAGGAGCGATTCATGAAAAAGCAGAATTTTCTAAAAGGTTCAATGATACTGATGATATCGGCGGTCGTTGCAAAGGTACTGGGTGCAATGTTCAAGATACCGCTGACGAATATGCTCGGCGGTGTTGGAATGAGCTATTTCAGCTGCGCATACAGCATTTTTCTGCCCGTGTACTCGCTGACCGTAACGGGGCTTTCATCGGCAGTTGCACGAATGACTGCTCACAGTGCAGCATTCGGAATGTACGCAAATATACGGCGTATCCGCCGCACTGCACTTCTCATGTTTTCAGCTGCCGGACTCTTCGGAAGTGCCGCAGTATACCTTCTCGCAGACCCGCTCAGCCGTTTGTCATCAGGAAGCAGCGAGTCTGCTCCGGCGATAATGATGATAGCTCCGGCTGTACTTTTCGGCTGTGTTACAGCAGTCGGACGCGGCTGCTACGAGGGTATGAGCAATATGTATCCTACCGCAGTTTCGCAGGCGGCAGAAGGAATAGTAAAGGTCGCAGTCGGACTTTGGCTGTGCGGATACGTAAGTACTCACGGCAGCCGTATCATGGAATATTTTCCGGAAGTAACCGATGTACGCGCACTCTCAGCGGCTGCCGGAATACTCGGTGTAACTCTTTCGTCACTTGCCTCGGCAGTATTTTTTGCATTTGCCGGAGCTTTCAGCCGTGTACAGCACGGCGGCGAATCTATGCTTATGGAGCGCCGTGACATTGCAAAAGAACTCGCTCTCACGGCATTGCCGGTCGGGGTGAGTTCAGTTGTAACTAACCTTACCTCAATGATAGATATGTGGACCATAATTGCCTGTATATCGCGGTTCGGCTGTAGCACCCGCCTGCCTGCCGGAATACCGGAAAAAGATGTTCCCGACTTCGTTTACGGCTCATATGCAGGAATCGCACTCACGGTCTTTAACCTTGTGCCGTCCGTGACAAATATGCTCGGAAAAGGTGCACTCCCCTGCATAACCTCCGCATGGGCGGAAAAAGACAAAAAGGCGCTTACCGCCGGAACGTCTCAGGCTCTGCTTACCGCCGCGATAATAGCTGTACCGGCGGCATTCGGACTCGGCATACTCGCCCCCGACATACTCGGTATTCTTTTCCCGCGGCAAAGCGAAGAGGTACAGATATGTGTTGCGCCTCTCAGACTGCTCATGCCGGGAATGGTCTGCCTGTGCGTATCGTTTCCGCTTTTCAGTATGCTTCAGGCAGTCGGCAGAACTTCCGCTCCGCTGAAAATAATGCTTGCCGGAACCGCTGTAAAACTCGCCGGAAACGTCTTGCTTGTCCCGCTAATGGGTGCGGACGGAGCCGCTCTTGCAACATCAGTCTGCTATGTTGTGATACTTGCGGCGGCGCTTGCAGTATATATAAAAACTTCCGAAGTCAGGCTGTCTGCCGCACCGTTTGCCGGAGTTGTATATGCCGGAATACTCTGTGGCTGTGCGGCATACCTCGCTTCAAGCATATGCGGCAAAGAGTTCGGCTCGGGCATTGTCAGGACTGCCGTGTCGATAGTTTCAGGCGGAGCAGTATACCTGTTTTCGCTGAGCCTGCTGTCACTGAAAATCGCACGCACACGTAAATATTCCGTACCAGAAACGTGACTGTACAGAATATTTTAATATAACAAAAGGACGGCATAAGAGTGCTTCCCTTAGCGGAATTTGTGGGCTACCGAGCCGTAAATTTACGGTACATATTCGGTATCCTGCGAAACCGCCAAAGGGGGCTCCCCTTTGCCGTCCTTTCAGAGTGTCAATAAACCTGATTATTTTTACGAATTGTAGGGATGCCCATTGGGCATCCGCATTTTTTATGTTTAACCGTCCTTTTCATCATGTATTATTCTTATTGAAACGTGCGACCTCGCTGTCAACAGTTGCCGACCATGAATCGCGAAGCTGTTCCCATGTTACAGGTTCTTCGGGACTTCCGGGATAAAGAACGCTTGTGATGTTATCCATAACACCACGGGTCTCGTACGTATAATCGCCGTTGCCGTACATATTTGTGCCCATTCCATAGCCAAAATCGAACACAGGAGCATTCTTCTCTGTATCGAGGAACGACTGTATAGCATCGTACTGCTCTTCAGTAACGAATGAACGTACACTTCCTGATGCGTTCATTTTTACAGTGAGAGCCTCCTGCTTTGCGATTTCCTTGTATTCAGCCTGCTCAGCCGCTATTCTCTCGCATTTGAGATAAGCCGCTACAGCTTCGCCCTTTTTAGAGTTCTTGACGAGCATTTTCGCATTGAAATTGCATGAGAGATAGTTCTTGTCAGCACCGTCAGCCTTCGGGAAAGGAACTACCATAATCTCCCTGCCCTGATTTTTCGCATTTGTCTCAGGAAGAGTCCAGTCACTGCTTGCAAAGAAGAGAACTGTTCCTTCACTCGGGAGACAATCCCTGTAAGCGAAGTCAATGAGATTCTTGTCGGCGAGTTCCTTCTTGAGCGTTTCAGCCTTTGCTATCTCAGCATCGGATATATTGTTCGTGAATTTTGTACCGTCGTAGTTAACAACAGTATGACCTGTCGACTGCAAAAGTGCCTGTCCGAATTCACCGCATATACCGCGGCGGTTGTTCTCGACGGGCGGCTTCGGAGACTCTTCCTCGTCTCCGGAAGGTTCAGGTTCGCCGTTCTTAACGAAAGTCTCCATCATATTCGTAAACGCAGACCATGTCCACTTGCCCTCAGTGTAGAGCTTGTACGGGTCGTCAAGTTTTTCCTCTTCCATAAGCTTGCGGCTGTAGGTTATGAGCTGAGGGTCGGAGAGACTATACGGCACAACGTAATGCGAACCATTATACGCAAACATATCAATAGTGTCCTTCATTCCGTCCCACAGACCGTCCTCAATGCCCATTACATCAAAATAGGGGTCGAGCGGTTCATACTGTTCATTAAGTACACCGTTCGGGAAAGCCTTTGTCTCATAAGGGAACATATCAACTTCCTCGCCTGCAAGTATCATCGACGAGAGCTTAGTAAACTTCTCCTCAGCATCAGTCTCGACAAATTTCACCTTTGCACCGTAGTAGTCCTCAAACATAGCAAGTGCCGCAGAACGTGCTTCACCTTCAGCAGGGTTGAGGTCGTAATCAGCGAGCCATGTGATAGTCTGTCCCTTGATATCTATCTTTTTTCCCTCGTCGAGTTCTTCCTCTCCGGGGAGTTCCTCAGGAGCGTTTTCGGACGATTTCTTGCCCGAACATGAAACTGCCGAAGTCATAACTGCGCTTACGGCTATCATTCCTGCGAGGAGCTTTGTCAAAGCCAAACTATATTATACTATTTAATACGCGCAATGTCAAGTTTCACAGCAAAACAAAATCGGGCGGAATCATATCCGCCCGAAAATATTATTTATCGATCTTCGGCGAAAGGAATTCATCAAGGCTGTCTTTTCCGCCGGTAGATGTATAGCTGTAATACGCAAGCATAGTGGAAGCGTCCTTTGAGTCTACTTTGCCATCGACATTAACATCTGCGGCTATCCTCACCTTCAGCGGAAGATTTGATTCACCGCCGGTAGCAACATTTGAATATTCTCCAAGGCAGAACGAAGCGTCCATAGAATCTACCTTCTTATCACCTGTAGGGTCTCCGGGGAGATTCGCCTCAAATCTTGTCATATAGTATGAATTATTGGAAGACTCTTTATATATTGTAAGCTTGTCTCCGTCAAGTGTAAGGGTCATCGTATTATCATTTGTATTACTAAGAGTGAAATTTGTAATACTCAGAGTGTTTCCCGAAACTGTCCACGCACGCTGTCTCGTTTCTACAGCTTTGCCGTCAGCATCTAACGTTGTAGCGTTAAAAATACCATCAGGTCTGAAATTGTAAATATATGTCTCTGTTGTTCCGTCGTCCGACTCCTCTTCCCCTATCCACATACCACTGATATCAAGATTCCATAATGCTTTAAGGGCATGGTCTGCTGACGTTTCAACAATACTGTCAGCCGTGATATAAGTCGGCGACCCCGGAATTACGTAGAATTCGTTAACTGTGAAATCTTCGCTCAGCTTTTCACAATGAATATCAAGGAACGTAAAAAGCGAATCATATACGTCGTCATCAATAACTATCTGACCGTAAATTCGTGAACCGTCAATAGTATATTTTGATTCGCTTACATTTTTGTCGTTAATATCCAGTCCAATCGGGACAGTATCGTTAAATGTTACATCGAAAGAAATGATGTCTCCCATGTTGAACTTAGTAGAATTTTTTCTGTCCCAGCCAGCATATCCTTCCGCAGTAGAAAAACGCACTATATTCATGCCGTAAGCATCATAAACGTTCAATACAACTTTTCCGATATCAACCTTCGTCCAGCCGCCCAATACGTAGTTTTCCTTTTCGGGCACAGGAAGTTCGCCGTAAGGTTTGCCGACTTCAACTTCTTTTTCAGTCTGTGGCAGGGTGACATCGTTTGAAATGAAAGTAACCTTGCAGGTACTTGATTCCGTTTCATCAGCTATAGCAGTAAACGCATTGACAGGCATAGCCAGAAGCGCAGCAGCAGCAAATGCAGAGATAGTTCTTCTAAGTTTCATAATAACCCTCCTCACGGCCAAGAGCGAACATTATGTGTATTTTTATTACACAAAAGTTTATAAATATTGTATATTCATTATACCGCAGTACCGGCTGATTGTCAAGATAACTGCCCAATTGTTTACCGTTTGTTCACGTATCATATCATTCACTTTTTACTTGCATTTTTGGAAACAATATGATATAATGTTATGTGGCTTATTGTGAAATATGACATTTTTTGAAAGGCTGGTAATAAAAATGGAATATAAATTTTCCGACAAGGTCAGTGGTCTGAAAGCATCAGCTATCAGAGAAATTCTCAAATTTACTTCTGACCCCGAGGTAATCTCTTTTGCAGCAGGCAACCCTGCTCCCGAGGCTTTCCCCAAGGAGAGAATTGCCGAATTATCCGCAGAACTGCTCAGAGATGACCCGATTCTCGCTATGCAGTACAGCGTAACTGAGGGCTATACTCCGCTCCGTGACTTCCTCAAAGAATGGCTCGGCAGCAAAGGCTGCTTCCACTCTGAATTCGATGAACTCATCGTTACTTCAGGCGGTCAGCAGGCTAATGAACTCTCATGTAAGGTACTGCTCAACGAGGGGGATACTCTTCTCTGCGAATCACCGAGCTTTATCGGCTCTCTCAATGCGTTCCGCTCATACAACGTAAATCTCGTCGGAGTTGACATGGAAGACGACGGCATCAATCTCGAAAAACTCGAAGAAGCGCTGAAAACTCAGCCTAACGTTAAGGTTCTCTACCTTATCCCTAACTTCCAGAATCCTACCGGACGTACTATGTCGCTCGCTAAGCGCAAGGCTGTTTACGAACTCGCCTGCCGCTACGACTTCATTATCCTTGAGGACGACCCCTACGGCGAACTCCGTTTCGCAGGTGAGAACGTTCCCACTATAAAGAGCATGGACACTGAGGGTCGTGTTATCTATTCAAGCACATTCTCAAAACTCATCTCGCCCGGTTTCAGAACAGGCTTCGTATCTGCTCCCGCTCCTATCATTCAGAAAATAGTTGTCTGCAAGCAGGTATCCGACGTTCACTCAAATATATGGGCACAAGTGCTCTGCCACCGCTTCATGACAACTATCGACCGTGAGGCACATTTCAACAAGCTCCGCGGTATTTACAAGGAAAAGTGCGACCTCATGTGCAGCTTCATCGAGAACGACTTCTCAAAGAAGATAAGCTACATCAAGCCGGAAGGCGGACTCTTCATATGGTGCACACTCCCCGATAACTGCGATATGAACGCTTTCTGTACAAAGGCTGTTCAGGAATACAAGATAGCCGTAGTTCCCGGAAATTCGTTCAGCATCAAGGAAGACGAGGTAAGTCACTCATTCCGCCTCAATTACTCAACACCCACAAATGAGCAGATCAAAAAGGGCATGGAGATCCTCGCCCGCATGACAAGAGAAATGCTCGATTAATATATAACTGAAAGGAATCACTATTATGCCTACTACAGACAGATATCCCGTTACACAGAAGTACCTGATGACAAGAGGTCAGGCACTCAACTTCCCTGCTAACTTCTTCCAGGCTAATTTCAAGAAGAACGACGTCTACGGCGTTGTTATTGATATCCCCATGCCCGGAAACGTACTCACAACTATGGTATGCTTCATCAACGGTGCCGCAAACCTCTATTTCAACAACGGCGGCGAGTATTCCGGAGCTTCACAGAGATACAGAAACCTTGTTCAGGCTGCTCACACTCTCGTTGCAAACGCAGGCCAGCTCCTCCCCAAGGCTGAAAAGACAAAGATGTACGACCTCCCCCGCGGAAGAGCTCACTATTTCTTCATGCTCACAAAGGGCGGCGTATATAAGGTAGAGTTCCCCACAGGCGTTATTCCTGAGACAGAGCCTGAAAAGCGCACTGTATACGTTCTCTATCAGCGTGTTCTCAATGAGCTCAGAAACTGCCAGCTCAAGGACGAGATGGAAGCACGCAAGGCAAGAAAGTAAGGAGGTTTTCCAGATGGACGATAAAAAACTCATTTTCAGCGCTATCCAGCCGACAGGTACTTTCACCCTCGGCAACTATATCGGTGCTGTAAGAAACTGGGGTCCGCTCCAGGAACAGTATAACTGCATTTACTGCGTTGCTGACCTCCACGCAATAACCGTTAAACAGGAGCCCGCAAAGCTCCGTCAGAACACTCTTGCAGCTTATGCACTTCTCATGGCTTGCGGTCTCGACCCCGAAAAGTCGATACTCTTCATTCAGAGCCATGCCCATACCCACAATGACCTCAACTGGCTGCTCTGCTGCAATACTCAGTTCGGCGAACTTTCACGTATGACACAGTTCAAGGACAAAAGTCAGAAACACCCCGACGATATAAATGCCGGTCTGTTTACATATCCCTCCCTCATGGCTGCGGATATCCTCGCTTACAACGCTGACCTCGTCCCTGTTGGTGTTGACCAGAAACAACACCTTGAACTCGCAAGAAATATCGCGCAGCGCTTTAACCAGCGCTACGGCGATTACTTCAAGCTCCCTGAGCCTTATATTACAGAAGTCGGTGCAAAGATAATGTCACTTCAGGACCCGACTAAGAAAATGTCAAAATCTGACGAGAATCCAAATGCTTGTATCCTCATTCTCGACGATAAAGATACCATTATCCGTAAGTTCAAGCGCGCCGTAACTGACAGTGAGGCTGAAGTCGCTTACCGCGAAGGTAAGGACGGCATCAATAACCTCATGTCTATCTATTCAAGCGTTACAGGCAAAGACTATGCCGCTATCGAAGCTGAATTTGCAGGAAAAGGCTACGGCGACTTCAAACTCGCTGTCGGTGAAGCTGTTGCAGACAGCCTTGAACCTGTACGTACAGAGTTCGACCGCCTTATTTCCGACAAGGCTTACCTCAAGGATTGCTATACAAAGGGCGCTGAAAAGGCAATGCGCATTTCAAGCCGCATAGTCTCAAAAGCCTATCACAAGGTCGGATTCGTCGACAGACCTTTCTGAGCTTAATGCCGGATAATCCGGCTTCTTCAGATTTCTATACAAATCATATAAAAAAACAACCTAAGATTTTGCTAAAAAGTCAAATTTCAAAAAATATGTTGATTTTTCGCGGAATTTAGGGTATTATTAGAGGAGTGCTTTTCCTATGGTCGAATATCAGCAGAAGGATAACTATTCAATCAGCGACCTGCTCGACATCGTAAGACTTCTTCGCAGTGAAGGCGGCTGTCCATGGGACAGAGAACAGACCCACGAATCTATCAGAAGCGACTTTATCGAGGAAACCTGTGAAGCGGTTGAAGCTATTGACCTCAAAGATACTAACTTGCTTAAAGAAGAATTGGGCGATGTGCTCCTGCAGGTGGTTTTCCATTGCAGGATAGAAGAGGAAAAAGGTTCTTTCGCATTCGATGAGATATGCGATGGGATATGCAAAAAGCTCATTCTGCGCCATCCGCACGTTTTTGGCGAAGTTAAAGCCGATACTACTGCGGAAGTACTGAAAAACTGGGACGCTATCAAAATGGACGAAAAGGGTCAGGAGACCTATACCGATACGCTCAACAGCGTTGCAAAGTCTCTCCCCTCGCTCATGCGTGCCCAGAAAGTCGGCAAAAGAGCTATGCGCGCAGGTATGGATTTCCGCACAGCTGAAGACGCTATGGCGTGCATAGACAGCGAAAAAGCAGAGCTTGAAAAAGCTGTTGCTTCCGGAGATGCGCAGAATATCGAGGAAGAAATGGGTGACCTTCTCTTCTCTTGCGTAAATGCGGCACGTCATCTCGGTGTAAATGCCGAGCTCGCCCTTAAAGCTTCAACTGAAAAGTTCATCAAACGTTTTTCAATTACCGAAGAACTCACAAAGGCTGACGGAATTGATATGAAGTCGCTCCCTATCGAGGAACTTGATATTTACTGGGATAAAGCAAAGAAAAAGATAATGGAGGATTCTAAAAATGACTAAGACCGAACTCATCAATTCTATCGCAGATAAAGCTAACTGCACAAAGAAGGACGCAGCTTCAGCTCTCGAAGCTACACTCGCTGCTATCGAAGAAGCTCTCGTAAACGGAGACAAGGTTTCTATCACAGGCTTCGGTACATTTGAGGTTCGCGAGAGAGGCGAAAAGACCTGCATCAACCCCAGAACTAAGGAGAAGATGGTTTGCCCGCCCAGCAAGGCTCCTGCTTTCAAGGCTGGTAAGGCTCTCAAGGATTCTATCAACAAGTAATTCTAATGGGACTGTGAGGGCGTGTACCCTCAAACATTTGCAGGTTACCGGATTTGTGCTGTATTCTTACGGCTCGGTAGCCTGCTTTTTTCATTAAATAAACAGTCCATTTTCAAACTGAAAGGAGAACACTATGCGTCTTGACAAGTATCTGAAAGTAACCCGACTGATAAAGCGCCGTACTGTTGCAAACGAAGCCTGCGACGCTGAAAAAATAGTCGTAAACGGCAAGGTCGCACGCGCTTCCTACGACGTAAAAGTCGGGGATATAATTGAAATAAATATGGGCACTAAGCCGCTTAAAGTAAAGGTGCTCAACGTAACCGAGCACGCTACAAAGGAAAATGCCGCAGACAACTATACTGTTGTAGAATAATAATTCCGCCAAAACTGATTGTTGTTTCAAATCTATCGGACGGCCAATGGGCATCCGCATTCTTTAACTTTTTTGCAAGCAAAAACCTCCCTGAAACAGGGAGGTTTTTTATTATTTCGTATTATGAATGTCCCAGCGAAATGTCACAAATTTCGATGCCTTGGTGGTATCGAGCATATTGTTATTCTCAAGCTTGGTCAGGTCGAGGAAACGATAATTTGTCTTCTCTTCCTTGTTACCGAAGATACCTTTGAGCTTCGAGATAGCTCCGCCCGGCGACTTCTGAACAACTGTGCCGAGGTGGTGGTTTTCTCTCATGAACGATATGATATCTGCCGCAGTAGTGAGCAGTTTATCGCTGACATTGTACGTTCCGGCATACTTTAAGTCATCTGCATTCCTCAGATAACAGAGTATGAAATCCACGAGATTGTGCACACAGCAAAGCTGGAAGCCATACTGACCCTTACCTGATACAAACTTTGTACCGTCCTTAGGGTCGGTTATTTTTGAGACAAGATTCTCAGTAAAATTAAGAGTATACACTGGCGGAATCCTTGTGATACAGCAAAGGACCTCCTTATGGTGGAGCATTTCTGAAACGAGAGCCTTCTCGGCATTATACTTCAGAACTGCATAATTTGTACTTGTTTTAATGTCTGCATCCTCGCGAATAGGTTCGCGGGTCTTAGGGTATTCATATAGCTGAGCTGTACTGATAAGTACTATCTTTTCTGCGCCTGCCGTCATCGCATAACGGTAAATAAACTTGTCACACTGCTTAGACGTATTGATTTCTTTATCTGTTACAATAGGTCCAAGGTCGTTATCAACTGTGCAAGCGGCATGAATCAGAATGTTGATCTTATAACGCTCAAAAATATCAGAGATCGCATTTTTATCTGACGGATCACACTGTTCAAACGAATAATTGAGTTTACCGTCGTTATACGGATCCTCATTGATATCAGTTGCGACAACAGCGTATCCTTTTTTGAGCAATCCCGAGCAGATGTGGCGGCCAATGAGTCCGCATCCTCCTGTTACAAGAACTGTCTGCATACTTCATACCCTCCTTTCATCAATCATAAATCCCTCAATTAAATATTATATCATATTTTGCAAAGCTTTGCAATACTTTTAAGAATATTTTTAAGTAAAAGCACTCCTTTCAAACCATCTGTTCAATTAACAGATAGGCTAAATAATCACTTTTTTCCATTAGCATCGTCGATAAGTGCCTCAACCTGTGCTGAGATCTTATCGTATGTTTCGTTCCACGGAGTACCGTGAGAAGATGCACGAAGCTCGTTATCGAGTATTGTGCTGCAATCATCGTTAACAGCGAGTGAGAAATCAATAACAGGGTTTTCGTCAGCAAGACGCTGCATTTCGTTCTGCATATCGACCATTTCGTCGGTCCAGCCGTAGTCATTTCTGAACTGTTCATCGCCGAGCTTACGAGTATCCTCGTTGAGACGTGAGAAGCGTTTACAGTCAAGGAAACGTGCAACACCCTGAGGATTTGCGCCGCCCTTAATGAAAGTATAAGCTTCCATGCCGACAGGGATATAGTAATCATCAGCATCGGGGTCCTTAGGCATGGGAACGAAGAAAGCGTCATCGCCGTAGATTTTCTTCCACTGCTCAGGCTCCTTGTAGAGTTCATAGAGACCAACGGGATAGAACAGCATTTTTCCTTCGCCGACATATTCGGGGTGAACTTCCCAGCCGTAGTCGCCTTCGCCTACTGCAACGCCGCCTATTTTGTGAATATCGAACATGAAGTTCTGCACACGCTCCATAGCCGGGTCACCGAGATTATCGACGAGTTTGCCGTCTTCGAGAGTGATTCCGGGAACTCCGGTAGTACCCATGAATGCCGACTGGAACCACCAGCCGTCCACACCGTAACGCTGATTATCAACGTCAACGAATTTCTGAATCATCGACTCGAAAGCATTCCAGTCCCACTTACCCTGTGCATAGAGGTCAGCGGGGTCGTCGAGACCAGCCTCCTCCATAGTCTTGCGGTTGTAGATACAGCCGACGTTATCGCCTGTAGCCTGAACGAGAGCGAGGTAATGGTCATCGCCCCACTTGTATCTGTCGTTAAGGTCTTTTACGTCCTCCCAGAGAGGTGAATCGTAGTCGATATAGTCATCAGTCGGGACGAAAACATCGCTCAGAGCACCACGCGGGATAGCGTCCTTATCGCCGCCCCAGAAGAAGTCAATACCGTCGCCGGCAAGCATCTTGGTAGAGAGTTCCTCATAGCGCTGATTCCAGTCCTTTATCTGGACATATTCAATTTTTCCGTGATATTTTTCTTCAAAGAGCACAAGCTCAATAGGTTTGGTTTTACCCGTCGAATCGGGGTTAATATCCCAGTTTGCGAACCATTTTATGGTCTTATTTTCGAGTTCTTCGTCAGGAAGAAGGTCAGATTCGAGGGCAGCGTCCTTTATCTTCTCTCTTACATCTGCTGCAACATCTGCATCTGAATAATCTTCCGAAGAGGACGATGACGACTCTTTACTGCTGCATGAAGTCAGCGACATGGAAGCAGCTGCCATAAGAAGCGCTGAGGTGAATGCTAATATTTTTTTCATCATATTGGCTCCTTTTTATGTATTTACCCATGTTCGGGCATACTATCGGATTTTCTTTATTATAACATTTTCCGATATACCATGTCAATATCCAAATTCCATATAAATTATGTAAAATTTTAGTAGATTTGCTGTATTAATACACTCGCAGTTTACAAAATGTAAACAAAACTTACAAAAATATTTCGTATTTTAAACAGTCAAATTTTACATTTGACACCTGTTGCTGCCCTCTTTTGAAAACGCACAACGTCCACGCATATTGCACTCCGCACAGCCGCCTTTTTTATGCTGAGTGATAGGTTCATCAGACACTCCTATTATTGCTGTAACTGACTTTGAAGGTATCAGCAGTGAATTTGCCGTAACCGTAAGACCTATTCTCCGCTGAGCATTCAGTGCATACAGAAGTTCCTTTTGCAGTGATATGGGAAGGTCGCCGTAACCGGGACTGAATCTCCATGTGCGGTAAACCTTGCTTCCGGCAAAAATTTCCTCCTCTGCCCTGTTGCAAACCTGCTCAATAGCTGCGCTGCACAGGCAATCGTATGCAAGCGACTCAGTCATATCAGTTACAGCCGCCTGACGAATCAGTTTATCCGCCTCCGCTGAAACAGTAGCAGCCAAAATTATAGCTTTCTTGCAGCCGGAAAGGTGACTGCGAATGTCTTTGCCGGTCAGTGGGACATTAACTCCGCTTAAATGAACACCGTCGTCAGCAAACGTGACTTCCACCTCGCGGTACACATAAGCCGGACGCAGCCGCTTACGTACTATCGGCTCACAGTTGTCGAGTATAGCCGTAATGCGCTCATCAGGCTCACCGCGGACTCCCATATAGCGCGCTGCTTCGCTTTTAGATACTTGAGAAAGCTCCATCACGCATTAATAATGCCCGAAACAGCATCGCTTATTTTGCGTGCAACGTAGGCATTGTTCATTGTATAGAGGTGGACTCCGTCAACTCCGCTTGCAGCGAGGTCGACTATCTGATTTATAGCGTATGCAATTCCGGCATCGCGTAAAGCTTCGGGATTATGCTCATAGCGCTGCATTATCTTAACAAATTTACGCGGCAGACTCGCTCCACAGGTCGTTACCATTCGCTCAATCTGATTTTTGTTAACTACCGGCATAATTCCGGCTTCTATCGGTATATTGATACCTGCCGCAGCAACTTTCTCGCGGAAATCGTAGAAGCTGTCGTTATCGAAAAAAAGCTGAGTTATAAGGTGGTCAGCACCGGCTTCAACCTTTATTTTGAGGTTTTCAATATCCTCCTCTATTGTTTCAGCATCAGGATGACACTCAGGATAGCACGCTCCGGCAATATCGAAGTCGCCTTTAGTACGCAGATAAGAAATGAGGTCACTCGCATGAAGGAAGTCCTCTACAGGAGGAATATCAGGGTTGATATCGCCTCTGAGTGCAAGAATATTGCTTATTCCGCGCTTTTCAGCCTCAGAGATAGTAGAATCTATCTCAGCTTTAGTAAAATTAATGCATGGCAGATGAAGTACAGGAGTAATGCCGCTTTCTTTGATTTTTGAGGCAATATCAAGTGCAAAACGGTTGTTTCCGCTTCCGCCGGCACCAAATGTTACACTGATAAAATCGGGGTTAAGTCCGCCAAGTTCATCGAGTGTCTGATAAATAACGTCAATCGAACTTGTCTTCTTCGGCGGAAAAACTTCAAACGAGAAAACCGTTTTTTCTTTAAATAAATCTTTTATCTTCATAATAGTATCCTTTCTAATCAATAGACCAATCTATCGGTTCAAGTCCCTGCTGAATGAGGAACTCATTTGCCTGTGAAAAATGTCTGCATCCAAAGAAACCGTTATATGCTGAAAGCGGACTCGGGTGAGCAGATTTAAGAACAAAATGTATCGGATTAGTGATAAACTGCTGTTTTGCCTTAGCATCACTTCCCCAAAGCATGAAAACCATCGGTTTATCACGGAGGTTCAGCAGTTTGATAACATCAGTTGTAAAGTGTTCCCATCCCTGATTGCGGTGACTTCTCGGCTGATTAGCCCTCACAGTCAGAACAGAATTGAGAAGTAAAACACCGTTGCTCGCCCATTTTGTCAGTTCACCATGCTTCCCGAGGTTATCGATTCCGACATCGTCACGTATTTCCTTGAATATATTGACAAGCGACGGCGGCGGCGCTACACCTTTCCGGACTGAAAAACTCAGTCCATGAGCCTGCCCTTCACCGTGATAGGGGTCCTGCCCGATTATAACACACTTTACATCATTATATGATGTATACTTCAGCGCGTTGAAAATATCATACATTCCGGGAAAGATTTTTTGTGTGCTGTACTCTCTTTTAAGAAATTCACGAAGCCGGAGATAGTATTCCATCTTGAACTCGTCTTTCAGGAGTTCGTCCCATTCATTTCCGAAATTGACCATATTATCCTCCAGATAAAAACTTAGGGACAGCCAAAGGTTATTCCCTTTACCGCCGTCCCACTCTGTCAGTTATTGTAGACTGTGTCCTCGTAATATTTGAACTTTACGAGTGTATTTCTCTTGTATGTAAGTGACCCCTGCTGATTAAAGGGGATTCTGTCGTATGCCTGACGTGAGCATTCGACCTTGACTTTCTGACCTTTTCGCGTAAGGAATACAAGCTCATAATACTCATCGACCAGTTTCTGCTGACCTGTACTTTCGATGATTCTGAGCCTGTCGTCACATTTACGGATAAGGGTAGCCATTTCGACGATAGGCTGAGATGTTTTTTTCTGTTGCGGCTCATCCTGACGCGCTCTGTCGGGACGACCTCCACGCTGTTGAGGTACACTGCCTTCATTCTCTTCAAGGAAAATGTTCAAAAAGCGCATAAACGGACTTTTTCCACCAAAAAGAAGAATAACAAGAAGGAGCACGACAACAATTGCTCCAAGCAGAATGAACAGATTTTTCATCTGCGGAGTCAAGGTAACAAGCGTTGCCATCTGAGGTGTCATATTATGTTTCCTTTCTTTTAATACGGCTGTTGACAGCCCATAAATATCCACTATTTATTATATATTATTTTCTGTGAATTTGCAAGATATATTTGCAATTTTCTGCGATATGCTGTATAATAATCAGTAAAGTATGCTAATTTGGAGGAAAATATGCAGAAAATTCTCGGACATATGCGAAAGGCTATCCAGCAATATGATATGATTCAGGACGGTGACCGTATTGCTGTCGGTGTATCAGGCGGAAAGGACAGTCTTGTCCTGCTTGAAGGACTTGCGCGGCTTCGCAGTTTTATCGGTATAGAATACGATGTTGTCGCGCTGACTATCGACCCGAATTTTAAAGGACAGGCAGGTGACTATACGGCTGTAGCTGAGATGTGCAGACGTCTTAACGTTGAGTATCACATCGTCTCTACTCATATCGGCGAGATTGTATTCGACGTAAGAAAAGAGCCAAATCCGTGTAGTTTATGTGCGCGAATGAGACGCGGTGCCCTACACAATTCGGCAGCCGATTTCGGATGTAACAAAGTTGCCCTCGGTCACAACTACGACGACACAGTCGAAACATTTCTCATGAATCTTTTCACAGAGGGACGCATTGGCTGCTACTCGCCTGTTACCATTCTCGACGACAAAAACCTGACCGTTATACGTCCACTTGTACTTGCTGAGGAAAAAGAAATACGTCGTGCTGTCCGGAAAAATGAAATTGAGGTAGTCAAGTCTGCTTGTCCTGCCGACGGTCACACCAACCGTCAGAAGACAAAAGAGTTCATCGCTTCACTCGAAAAAAGTGACCACGGACTTAAAGACCGTCTTTTCGGTGCACTTGTACGTTCAGGAATTGATGGGTGGGGAATAAAAAGCAAAGGTCAATGAATTAACATTGACCTTTTTCCGTATAAAAAAGGCTCTCCAAAGCGGAGAGCCTTTAATATTACTTATTGAGAATTGTGACTAATTAATTAGTCTTCCTTCTTTCTAAGAACGAATGCAGTACCAAGAGCAACTGCAAGACCAGCAACAGCAACGCCGCAGCCAGCTACGCCTGTCTTAGGAG
>CADAYP010000037.1:0-13245 GCA_902792235.1 Ruminococcus flavefaciens | reverse complement strand
ACAGGGTCGTCGATGTGGAGAACGTAGTCGAGGAACCATACACCGAAGCATACGAGAAGTCCGGATACGATACCTACGATAGTTGAACCGAGTGCGTCTGTTACGTCACAGGGAGCTGTGATGCCTACGAGACCTGCGAGTGAAGCGTTGAGACACATGGAAACATCGGGCTTGCCGTACTTTATCCATGTGAATATCATGCAGGTAACTGTTGCGATAGCGGGAGCAACTGTTGTAGTGAGGAATACCGAGCCGAGCTGGTCGATAGATGTACAAGCAGCTCCGTTGAAACCGTACCAGCCGAACCAGAGAATAAATACGCCGAGTGCGCCGATAGTGAGGTTATGACCGGGGATAGCGTTTACCTTTACGCTGCCGTCCTTAGCCTTTGTGAATTTGCCTATTCTGGGTCCGAGGATAGCTGCACCTACGAGAGCTGCGATACCGCCGACCATGTGGATATGTGCTGAACCTGCGAAATCGTGGAATCCCCACTTGCTGAGCCAGCCGCCGCCCCAGCCCCAGTGTGCTTCAATGGGGTATACAACTGCGCTTATGATAGCTGAGTATACACAGTATGAAAGGAACTTTGTTCTTTCAGCCATAGCACCTGAAACTATGGTAGCTGTAGTTGCACAGAATACAAGGTTGAATACGAAGTTTGACCAGTCGAATGAGCCGTAGGAAGTGAAGATGTCAAATCCGGGCTGACCTATTATACCGACAAGGTCTTCACCGAAGAGAAGTCCGAAGCCGATAACAATGAAAACTACTGTACCTATACAGAAGTCCATTAAATTTTTCATTATGATATTGCCTGCATTCTTTGCGCGGGTAAAACCTGTCTCTACCATCGCGAAGCCTGCCTGCATAAAGAATACGAGGGCAGCGCCGATCAAAAACCATACACCGAAAACTACGCCGTTCGTGCTTTCTGTCGCTTGCTGTAATATCGTCTGAGCGTCCATAATAGCTCCTCCTTAAAAAAATAATGTGATAACAGCTTAAAAAACTCAAAAGGGTGCATGAAGCCATTTCTGACCTCATACACCCCTTTGTGTATGGAATTAGCGCTATAAACCAAAAAAAGAGCTACGGATACCATATCCGCAGCTCCCTTGCTGTTTACAATGCCATTATATCGCTTTGAGAGAGAATTGTCAATAGCTTTTCTGAAATTTGACGTATCGCACATTTTTGATTTCGTGCTAGCTGAAAATAACTGTGGAAATTCTACGAAACTGCAAAATTTCACTCATCGCCTATTGACATTTACACTTCAACGTGCTAATATAAATGCAGGAACAAAGACGTTTGAGCAGACTATCTGTCTGCCCGGACGTCTTTTTATTTTATCAGTGCAGATCAATGGCGCTCTGCACCTGAAAGGCAAGTGAAGGATATGGATAATTTCAGAAAAGAAGCTCCATATGAGCAGCAGGGACTCTATGACCCACGATTTGAACATGATAACTGCGGAATAGGTGCTGTCGTGAATATCAAGGGAGAGCAGTCACGTTATGTTGTTGACAGTGCACTCACTATAGTTGAAAAGCTTGAGCACCGTGCAGGAAAAGACGCTGAGGGTAAGACCGGTGATGGCGTAGGTATTCTTGTTCAGATGCCTTATGACTTCTTTATAAGTGAAACAGAAAAACTCGGATATGACATCGGTGCAAAGGGCGATTTCGGCGTTGGAATGTTCTTCTTTCCGCAGAATGAAATGAAACGCCGACAGGCTATGAAGCTGTTTGAGCTGATAGTAAACAAAAACGGCATTGAACTGATTTGCTGGCGCGATGTACCGGTATCGTCAGATATTCTCGGACATAAGGCACTTGAAAGTATGCCTTATATTATGCAGGCATTTGTAAAGCGTCCTGAGAAATGTCATGCAGGACTCGAATTCGACCGCAGACTCTTTATAGCAAGACGTGAGTTTGAGCAGTCAGACGAGAATACCTATGTCTGCTCACTTTCAAGCCGTACTATCGTATACAAGGGAATGTTCCTCGTTGACGAGTTAAGACGTTTTTATACAGACCTCCAGAGCGATGACTTTTCTTCAGCTATCGCGATGGTGCATTCACGCTTCTCTACTAATACTAACCCAAGCTGGCAGAAGGCTCACCCGAATCGTTTTATAGTCCACAACGGCGAGATAAACACTATCACCGGCAATGCCGACAAGATGCTTGCACGCGAAGAAACTATGTCATGTGAGGCACTGAAAAATGATATGTACAAGGTGCTTCCTGCAATAAATGTTAACGGCTCAGACTCCGCAAGACTTGACAATGCTCTTGAATTTATGGTGATGTCGGGAATGCCCCTTCCGCTTGCGGTTATGATAACAATTCCGGAGCCGTGGAAAAATGACAGGACCATTTCACGTTCAAAGTATGACCTTTATCAGTATTACGCAACTATGATGGAGCCGTGGGACGGTCCTGCGTCTATCATTTTCTCTGACGGCGACGTTATGGGAGCAGTGCTTGACAGGAACGGACTGCGTCCGTCGCGCTATTGCGTAACAAGTGACGGATATCTTATTCTCTCATCGGAGACAGGCTGCATAGACATTCCTGCGGAAAAAATTGTGAAAAAGGACCGTCTCCGTCCCGGAAAAATGCTTCTTGCAGACACTAAGCAGGGACGTATTATTGAGGACGATGAGATAAAGTCAGAATATGCACTCCGTCAGCCTTACGGCGAGTGGCTGGACGCTAATCTTGTACGTCTCCACGACCTTCATATTCCCAACAAAGGCGTGCAGACCTACTCAAAAGAGGAACTTGAAAAACTGCAAAAAGCATTCGGCTACTCTTATGAGGATATCCGTACATCTGTACTTCCAATGGCTGAAAAAGGTGCAGAGCCTATTGCTTCTATGGGAAGTGACATTCCTCTGCCGCCGCTTGATAAGCAGTCTCCGCCGCTTTTCAACTACTTCCGCCAGCTTTTTGCACAGGTGACTAATCCGCCATTCGACGCTATCCGTGAGGAGATAGTCACAGATACAAGCGTCTATATAGGCAAGGACGGCAATCTCCTTGAAGAGCGTCCTGAGAACTGCCACGTTCTCAAAATCGAGAATCCGATACTTACTGAAACGGATATGCTGAAAATAAAGGCACTCAGTTCAGACGGTCTGAAAAGTGCGGTGATACCTATCACTTATTACATTGGTACACCGCTCGAAAAGGCTATAGAGAGACTCTTCATTGAGGCTGACAAGGCTTACCGCGACGGTGCGGCTATCCTCATTCTTTCCGACAGGGGGGTGGACGAATTCCATTGCCCGATACCGTCGCTCCTTGCAGTTTCCGCTCTCCAGCAACACCTCGTTTCCACCAAAAAACGTACTTCTGTTGCAATGATACTTGAGTCAGCAGAACCAAGAGAAGTTCACCATTTTGCGGCACTTCTCGGCTATGGTGCGTGTGCTGTTAACCCATATCTCGCACACGAAACTATCCGCTCACTCATTGAGGACGGTACTCTTGACAAGGACTTCTATGCGGCTGAGGACGACTATAACTCGGCTATTCTTCACGGTATCGTAAAGATAGCTTCAAAAATGGGAATTTCCACTATACAGTCCTATCAGGGAAGCAAACTCTTTGAAGCAGTCGGTATATCGTCAGAGCTGATAGACAAATACTTCTCCGGAACTGTAAGCCGTATCGGCGGAATTGGAATTTCTGATATAAGCCGGCGCACTGAAAAGCTCCACACAGCTGCTTTCGACCCGCTCGGACTTGCAGTTAACGGAAATATCGCAAGTGCAGGCAGCCATAAACTGCGCAGCGGGAAGTCCGAACATCTCTACACTCCCGAGACTATACATCTGCTTCAGCAGGCTGCAATGACAGGCAGCTACGAAATATTCAAAAAGTACAGTGAAAGCCTCACCCATGAGGACAATGAGCTTACACTGAGAAGTCTGCTCGATATCAGATTTGACGAAAACGGCGGTATTCCGCTTGATGAAGTTGAGTCAGCAGAGAGTATCTGCAAACGCTTTAAAACAGGTGCAATGTCATACGGCTCTATTTCGCAGGAAGCACACGAATGTATGGCTATAGCCATGAACCGTATCGGCGGAAAGTCCAATAGCGGAGAGGGCGGAGAAAGTCCTGAAAGACTGAACTCTGACCGCTGTTCTGCTATCAAGCAGGTCGCTTCGGGACGTTTCGGAGTTACAAGCGAATACCTTGTTTCCGCTCAGGAGATACAGATAAAAATGGCTCAGGGTGCAAAGCCCGGTGAGGGCGGACATCTGCCGTCGGGAAAGGTGTATCCGTGGATAGCGAAGACTCGCCACTCTACAGCAGGTGTAGGACTTATCTCTCCTCCGCCCCACCACGATATCTACTCTATCGAGGACTTGGCACAGCTCATCTACGACCTCAAAAATGCCAACGATAAAGCTCGTATATCCGTAAAGCTCGTTTCGGAAGCAGGTGTGGGAACTGTTGCGGCAGGTGTTGCAAAAGCAGGTGCACAGGTGATACTTATTTCCGGCTATGACGGCGGAACCGGTGCTGCACCGAGAAGCTCCATATACAATGCAGGTCTGCCGTGGGAACTCGGACTTGCTGAGGCTCATCAGACCCTTATGCTCAACGGTCTGCGTTCAAGAGTGCGCATAGAGACTGACGGCAAGCTCATGACCGGAAGAGACGTTCTTGTTGCGGCACTCCTCGGTGCTGAGGAATTCGGCTTCGCAACAGCTCCGCTTGTAACAATGGGATGCGTGATGATGAGAGTGTGCAACCTCGACACCTGCCCTATGGGAATCGCTACGCAGAATCCCGAACTGAGAAAGCGTTTCCGCGGAAAACCGGAGTACATCGTGAATTTCATGCACTTCATAGCTCAGGAGCTTCGCGAATATATGGCAAAGCTTGGTATACGTACAGTCGATGAGCTTGTGGGACGTACTGACCTTCTTGTACCAAAAAAGAATACTCACGGTATCGACTTTTCGGCTATACTCGGTACTTCGTGCGTACAAAGCAAGCCGCATTTCGATTCGGCTGATGTTTACGATTTTGCACTTGACAGCACCATAGACAAGCGTGTTATAATGAAGAAGCTGGGAAGTGCACTGAAAAACGGTTCAGCCAAGACTATATCAGTCGATGTTGTTAATACTGACCGCTCTGTAGGAACTCTGACAGGCGCGGAAATTACACGTATCCATGGTGAAAACTCACTTGCAGATGATACCTTCACAGTAAAATGTGCAGGAAGCGGCGGACAGTCTTTCGGAGCGTTTATTCCGAAAGGACTTACTCTTGAACTCTGCGGTGACAGCAACGACTACTTCGGCAAGGGACTTTCGGGCGGAAAGCTCGTATTATGTCCGCCTGAGAATTCAGCATTCAGGGCTGACGAAAATATCATCGTCGGAAATGTTGCACTTTATGGTGCTACCTCGGGAAAAGCTTTCATCAACGGCATTGCAGGTGAACGCTTCTGCGTAAGAAACTCAGGTGCTGTCGCGGTTTGCGAGGGAACAGGTGACCACGGCTGTGAATATATGACAGGCGGACGTGCAGTGATACTTGGAAAGACCGGTAAAAACTTTGCCGCAGGAATGTCGGGCGGTATCGCCTATGTCCTCGACGAGGAGCATGACCTGTACACACGGCTTAACAAGTCGCTGGTTTCGCTTGAAGCAGTAACCGCCGATGAGGATATTTCGGAGCTTAAAGCTATTATCGAAGAACACGTGAAGGCGACAGGTTCACAAAAGGCGAAGAATATACTTGCTGACTTTGAACGCTGTCTGCCATGCTTCAAAAAGGTTATACCTCATGATTATGCGAAGATACAGAGCACTGTAAGCAAACTCGAAAAGTCAGGTGTACCTCACGAACAAGCTGAGATAGAAGCATTTGAGCAAATAAGAAAGGAGGCGTGAGAAATGGGAAAGGCAACAGGATTTCTTGAATATGTAAGAACTGAAACAACTGCAAAAGAACCGCTCGAGCGTATCAGGGACTTCAGCGAATTTCACATTTCACTTGATGATGAACAGCGCCGTGAACAGGCGGCAAGGTGTATGGACTGCGGAGTTCCCTTCTGTCAGAACGGAAAAATGCTCTGCGGAATGATATCAGGCTGTCCGCTGAACAATCTTATCCCTGAGTGGAACGACCTTCTCTACCGCGGACAGAAGGAGCAGGCACTCAGCCGTCTTATGATGACAAATAATTTCCCTGAGTTCACGTCGAGAGTGTGTCCGGCACTCTGTGAAAAAGCCTGTACCTGCGGACTTGACGGCTCTCCTGTGACCGTAAGGGAAAACGAGAAAGCTATCATCGAGCATGGATTTGAATGCGGACTTATTCAGCCGCAGATCCCAAAAGTCCGCAGCGGTAAGAAGATTGCCGTTATCGGCTCAGGTCCGTCGGGACTCGCTGCCGCTGACACACTCAACAAGCGCGGTCACAGCGTCACTGTTTTTGAACGTTCCGACCGTGTCGGCGGACTTCTGATGTACGGCATACCGAATATGAAGCTGGAAAAGCATATCATCGAGCGCCGTACTGAACTTATGAAAGCTGAGGGTGTTGAGTTTATCACTAATGCTGACGTTGGAAACAGTACTTCTGCTGATGAGTTAATGGGCAGTTTCGATGCTGTTGTGCTTGCCTGCGGTTCATCGAATCCGAGGGATATAAATGCGGTAGGACGTGACGCGGAAGGGATTTTTTTCGCAGTTGACTTCCTTAAAGCTACTACAAAAAGTCTGCTTGACTCTGAACTTTCGGACGGCAGATACATCTCCGCTAAAGACAAGAATGTTGTTATCATCGGCGGAGGTGATACCGGAAATGATTGCGTGGGTACGTCTGTACGTCACGGCTGCAAGTCCGTGACACAGCTTGAAATGATGCCCAAGCTCCCCGATGAGAGAGCCGACAGCAATCCGTGGCCTCAGTGGCCGAGAGTCTGCAAGACGGACTACGGTCAGGAGGAAGCTATAGCTGTATTCGGTCACGACCCGAGAATATACACAACTACTGTCAAGGAATTCATCAAAGACGATAAAGGCAGACTGTCGGCGGTAAAGACGGTTAAACTTGAATTTGTGGCTGATGAAAATACCGGCAGAAAAGTTCCGAAAGAGATACAGGGCAGCGAGGAGATTATTCCCTGTGAACTCTGCCTCATAGCCGCCGGATTCCTCGGCTGTCAGAAGTATGTTGCAGAAGCTTTCGGAGTTGAACTTGACCAGCGTACCAACGTCAAAACAGAAAAAGGCAGCCATGCCACAAATATACCAAAGGTATTCACAGCGGGCGATATGCACATCGGACAGTCACTTGTTGTAAGGGCTATCCGTGAGGGCAGGGACGCTGCTGCAGAAGTTGACAGATACCTTATGGGATATACAAATCTATAACGGAGGACGAAATGATATATTCAGAGAATGAAATATTACAGTATATAGAGGAAAACGATGTTAAGTTCGTGAAGCTTACCTTCTGTGACCTTCACGGCAGACTGAAAAATATATCCATACTTTCTTCTGAACTTGCTGTTACTTTTGAAAACGGTGCAAGGATAGCAGCGAAGAAAATATCGGGATTTGAAGCTGCAAACGGAAAAGACCTTTTCCTCTTTCCCGATGCACAGACTATGACCGTATTGCCGTGGAGACCTCAGCAGGGCAGGGTAATAAGAATGTTCTGCTACATTCGCTATGCGGACGGTACTCCGTTTGAGGGCGACGGAAGATACTTCCTCAAAAAGGCAATGAAAGCGTCAGTTTCAGCGGGTTACTGCTTCCGCTTCGGGACTTCCTGCGAGTTCACTCTTTTTAAGAATGACGAGAGCGGTACACCTACCAAAATTCCGCATGACCATGCCGGATACTGTGATACTGCCCCCGATGACAAGGGTGAGAATATCCGCCGTGACGTATGCCTTACCCTTGAACAAATGGGTATACACCCGGTATCATCGCGTCACGAAAGCGGCTGCGGACAGCATGAGATAGACTTCAATGCTTCATCTGCGCTTAAAGCTGCGGACACATTTCTCAGCTTTAAGTCTGCGGTAAAATCAGTTGCGGAAACTCACGGAGTACACGCGAGCTTTATGCCGAAGCCGCTCAGAAATGACTGCGGAAACGGTATGCATATCAGCTTCAATATTTTCCACGACAGCGATTTCCTTGAAGAAAAAAACTCCGCTGCTTTTGATGAACTCAAAAGTGCAGCAGCAGGTATAATGGAGCGTATCCGCGAATTCACCCTGTTTATGAATTCTACGGTGAATTCCTTTGAAAGACTCGGCGAATTCACTGCTCCGAGGGATATATTATGGGCGGCTGACGAGGGTTCACAGCTTATCAGAATGAACCCCGAAAGCGACGAGTATCCTGCAGAGCTGAGAGCGGCTGACTGCGTGTGCAATCCTTATTTCGCATTCGGACTTATGGTATACGCTGCACTTGAAGGTATTGCTGAAAAATCTCAGCTTCATGCGGAAAATGAGAGCGTCGGCAGACTTCCGTTATCGCTTGAAGAGGCGGCAGACTGTGCAGAAGATTCGGACTTTGTTAAAAAGTATATTCCGGCTGATATACTCAATGCATTTATTTCTCACAGCAGAAAAGAGTGGAAGGAGTATTCTTCTGCATACGACAAGGAAGCATTTGAGGAAAAAACATATTTTTACAGTTTATAACGGAGGTCGGCTTTGGAAAAGGTACTTGTAATATCAAGCAATAAAAGCGCCTCTGAAGCTCTCGTTAATTTCATCCGCGATTCATTCAGGTGTACTCCTAAGCTTGTTGAATCAGCTTATCAGGCTAAGACCTATCTCGATGCAGAGCCGTCGGTTGAGCTTGCTGTCATCAACTCTCCGCTTATGGACGAATCAGGTTTTGCTCTTGCAGAATATATCATCGAAAAAACTGCCGCAAACTGTATCTTTATGATAAAGGAAGAGAGCATCGAAAAGATTAGTGACCGCGCGGAAAAGTGTGGTATCATCATCGTCGGTAAGCCTTTCAGCAGAACTCTTCTCTATCAGCTTGTAAAAACACTCGACATTGCTATAACACGTTCAATGGCGCTATATAGCAAGAATCTGCGGCTTGAAGAGAAAATACGTGAGATACAGACCATCGACAAGGCAAAGTTTATGCTTATGGAGTACAGGAAGATGACAGAAGCGGAGGCTCACGCTTATGTTGAGCAGTACGCGATGAACAAGCGGAAAAAGAAAAGTATTGCGGCTCTTGAACTCATAGATAAGTTGAATGAGCAGTATCTTTAAGAGGTGTGAAAATGTTTGATTCCATACACGAGGAATGCGGAGTTTTCGGCATATACGAAAACGGCTGTGCAAACCCTGCTTCCTCAGCATATTTCGGACTCTATGCGCTCCAGCACCGTGGGCAGGAAAGCTGTGGGATTGCGGTGTGCGACGACGGAGTTTTCAGGCATAAAAGGGCTGACGGACTGGTTTCAGAGGTGTTCAGCCGTGAGGAACTTGACAAACTCGGCAAAGGCAATATGGCAGTTGGACACGTCCGCTATTCCACGACTGGCGGACATAATCCAAACAATATACAACCACTCGTTATCCGACATATCAAGGGTAATATGGCACTTGTTCACAATGGAAATCTCGTCAATGCGGCAGAACTCAGACGCTCGTTTGAGATGTCCGGAGCGATATTTCACGGCACTTCAGACACGGAGGCTATTGCTTATGAGATAGTGCGTGAACGTCTCAAATGCCACTCGACTGAGGAAGCTGTAGAGCGTACTATGCCGCGGCTGAGGGGAGCGTATTCCTGCATACTTATGACCGCAACAAAGCTCATTGCCTTCCGTGACCCTGATGGTTTCCGTCCGCTTTGTCTCGGAAAGACACATGACGGAGCGTATGCTGCGGCTTCAGAGTCATGTGCACTTGAGACCGTCGGAGCCGAGTTTGTCCGTGATATCGAGGCAGGGGAGATAGTTGTTATCAGCAGTGAAGGCGTGAAGTCTATCCGTACTAACTGCGGAAAAAGGCAGAACATATGCATTTTTGAGTACATATACTTTGCGCGTCCGGATTCGGTCATTGAAGGTGTATCAGTCCACCACGCAAGGCTGAAAGCCGGTGAACTTCTTGCAAAGCACAGTCCGGTTGAAGCGGACATAGTTATCGGAGTCCCCGATTCGGGACTTGATGCTGCACTTGGTTATGCTAACGAAAGCGGTATCTCTTACGGTATCGGCTTTATCAAGAACAAGTATATCGGCAGAAGCTTCATTCAGCCACATCAGTCACAGCGTGAAAATGCCGTGAAGATTAAGCTTAACGCAGTACGTGAGACAGTTGCAGGGAAGCGCGTTGTTATGATAGACGATTCGATAGTACGCGGTACTACCAGTGCGAGAATAGTGAAACTCCTGCGTGACGCAGGGGCGAAAGAGGTTCATGTGCGTATATCATCTCCGCCGTTTCTGCACTCATGCTATTTCGGTACAGATATAGACTCGGAGGAGAATCTTATCGCAGGCAAGTGCCGTTCGACTGAGGAGATTGCTGAATATATCGGTGCAGATTCGCTTGCATACCTGCCGGTTGATGCGCTTGGAAAACTCATTGACGGAAAGTGCGGCTACTGCTGCGGCTGTTTTACCGGCAATTATCCTGTTGACATTACAGGTGCAGGCAGCAAGAATAAATTCGACGAAAAAATACATGGGTGACATTAGAGTGCTTCCCTTTTCAAGGACTTGTATCAATGGCGCTACAGGTTCTTCTTACTACAATAATTCGGAGGAATAGAAAATGTGTACGATAATGGGATACTGCGGCAAAGGCGGCGGTATGCAGAAGGTTTCGGAGGGACTTACAGCTACAGTGTCAAGGGGTCCGGACGACGAGAGAATAATCGACCTCAAAGACGGTGTTCTGGGATTTCAGCGGCTTTCCATAATGGGTCTTACTCCTGAGGGAATGCAGCCATTTGAGCTTGACGGCAATTATGCCGTCTGCAACGGCGAGATATACGGATTCAGAAAGTTACGCGATGAACTTATTGCCAAAGGATACAGCTTCACAAGTGACAGCGACTGCGAGGTGCTGCTGCCCATGTATAAGGAATACGGCACGGAAATGTTCTCCATGCTTGACGCGGAGTTTGCCTGTATCATATACGACCATGAACAGCACGAATTCATTGCTGCCCGTGACCCCATAGGTATCCGTCCGCTGTATTACGGCTATGATGGCGATACGATAGTCTTTGCAAGTGAAGCAAAGAACCTCGTGAAGATATGCAAAAAAATAATGCCATTCCCGCCCGGACATTTCTGCAAGGACGGAGAATTCCATTGTTACTGCGATATTACGGCAGTGGATAATGTCATTCACGACGATATTGATACAGTATGCGAAAACATTCACGATAAGCTTGTGGAAGGAGTAAAAAAGCGACTTGACGCAGACGCGAAGGTGGGTTTCCTGCTGTCGGGAGGACTTGATTCGTCTCTTGTATGTGCAATTGCTCAGCGTGAAACGGATAAGCCTATACGTACATTCGCTATCGGCATGAATACCGACGCTATTGACCTCAAATACGCAAAGCAGGTGGCAGACTATATCGGCAGTGACCACACTGAGGTCATTATCACAAGGGACGACGTTATTGATTCACTGGAAGATGTTATACATCTGCTTGGAACGTATGATATAACTACTATCCGCGCAAGTATGGGAATGTATCTGCTCTGCAAGGCTATCCACAGCCAGACTGATATCCGCGTGCTTCTTACGGGCGAGATATCCGATGAGCTTTTTGGTTACAAGTATACTGATTTTGCTCCATCGGCGGAAGCTTTTCAGGAAGAGTCTGTAAAGCGTGTACGGGAACTTCATATGTATGATGTACTCCGTGCGGACAGATGTATCTCCGTAAATTCCCTTGAAGCAAGAGTACCTTTCGGTGACCTTGACTTTGTGAAATATGTGATGGCAGTTGACCCTGAAATGAAGCTGAATAAGTATAATAAGGGAAAATATCTCCTTCGTCACGCATTTGAGGGAGACTATCTGCCTCACGATATACTCTATCGTGAAAAGGCGGCTTTCTCTGACGCTGTCGGACATTCAATGGTGGATTATCTCAAAGAATATGCCAATAATTATTATTCAGATGAGGAATATGAACTGCTCAGTACAAAGTATTCACACGCAAAGCCGTTCACGAAAGAATCTCTGCTGTACCGAGAATTATTCGAGAAGTATTACCCCGGCAACAGCGAAATGGTGGCAGATTTCTGGATGCCAAACAAGGAATGGGAGGGGTGCAACGTAAATGACCCGTCCGCACGTGTGCTTTCAAATTATGGAGAGAGCGGAACATGAAAAACATATAGGACAAGCTTTAACATAAAAACAAGTTGTTTTAGTAATTGATTTAATGTACAATTCAATGTGAGGCTTTTTATTATGCTTTATACTGCATATCACTGATATTGTCCAATAAACTATTATCAGTTATAATTCAGAATAATATCTAACGAATTCGTCAATACAATCAGCTTTAGACATAGGTGCTGACTGCCATACAAGCTCACCCTCACATTCAAGGCTGAGGAAATAGCCGTCGCACTGATTCCAGCCGTATAAAAGATAGTTTCTTCCGTTATGAGAAAAGCTCTGTTCATCGTCCGAAATAACAGCTTTTCTAAGCTCATCTATGCTCATAGTCACGCTCCGCAGCCCCTTATTTGCCTCATATATACATTGCGTCCATAGCCGTGATGTACTCTAAAGTCGGCACAAAAGTACCCTTGTGACGGCTTCCGCGATAGACCTCATGCCCGTGCTTGTATGCAATGACCTGTGCCATTGGAAATGGTACCCAAATTCCGCCATCAAGCGGCTTTGTGGAGAATATAATACCGTTTTCAATTCTCTTGAAGAAAAGGGTGTTTTTCAGATTCTTATGAACGTAGAGCATATAACCGTCGTATATCATAAGGTTAAGCTTATTTCGCGGAGCATTTTCAATTATGAAATGATTGACTATCTCAAAACGTTCATGTTCATTTGGAACAGTTCGTGAGATGTTTTCGTTGATATGGTCAAGCAGAGAGAGAAAAAGTCTCTCGGAGTCAGTATCGCCAGTTTGAAAGGCTGCATAGCGGTAATTATTTCTGCTGTTGAAGATAGTTCCGTTGTGTATGAGAGTCCACTCTCTGCCCGAGATAT
>CADAYP010000036.1:0-12814 GCA_902792235.1 Ruminococcus flavefaciens | reverse complement strand
GGATTTTGAGTCCACCGTGTCTGCCATTCCACCACATCGGCGTGCCGTATGTTATAATTATATCATACAGCTGTTTTTTTGTCAAGAGTCGATATGATAGAATCGTTTGAAGTTTTCAGAGAGTATCATACGATTCTCTTCTTCGCTGAAACCAAGTGCAAAGAAGCGTTCTATTTCTTCAGTGTGCTTCCACATCGGAAAATCACAGCCGAAGAATGCGTTTTCAACTCCGAATTTGCGAATACGCTCCGCTGCTTTTTCGGGTGTCATGAACGGAAGTGAACTGCTTATATCTATGGCAAGATTCGGGTATCCTACAAGGATATCTTCGGCACTCTCCCAACACTGGTATCCACCCATATGAGCTGCTTGGATTTTCAGATTCGGAAAGTTCTTGCATACGTTTGCGATTCTGTCAGGAGCTGAATATGTATAACGGTTATCGCCGCAGTGTATGAGAACAGGAAGTCTGCCTTCAATCATTTCGTAAATTCTGAATGCTTCGGGAGAGTCTGCATTGAACTGCTGAAAATCAGGGTGGAGCTTTACTCCGTGCAGACCGAGTGAGATTATCTGCTCAATATCGCCTTCAAGGTCTTCCGATAAGGCATGAGTAGTTCCGAAACCGTAGAATGAACGCTCCATTGCACACTCTTCTGCGATAAATGTGTTGATATGACGAGTCTGCTGCGGGACTGTCGCTGTTGAGCATACAAGGTACTTGTCAACGCCGATTTTTCTGCCGTTTTTGAGGAGCATCTCTGCCGTACCGCTTCCGCTCATTGGAATATCGTAAAACCTGCCGATATTAACGGTAGCGTTTTCGGCTATTTTAGCGGGGAAAATGTGTGCGTGGGCATCGATTATCTCGTAATTCTCATACATTTTATTATCCATTGAATAAGCTCCTTTTTAAAAATTCCAGCTAATATTATACTCCAAATCTGAACTTTTGTCAAATACCGGTATCCTATTACTGATTATAATCTGCTGCGGAAGTCTTCATAGCCGAATGTGCGGAGATTCTTGAAAGTTCCGTCTGATTTGAGCAGGAGTATTGCGGGAAGCGGCATTCCGTTGAAGGTGTTGTTCTTGACCATTGTGTATATAGCCATGTCCTCAAAAACGAGTCTGTCGCCGATTGAGAGCGGCTTATCGAACGAGTAAATTCCTATGGAGTCACCGGCAAGACAGGTCTGCGAGCCGAGACGGTAGCTGTATGCTTTTTCTCCTTCCTTTCCGCTGTCACGTAGCGGCGGACGGTAAGGCATTTCAAGTACGTCAGGCATATGGCAAGCCGCAGAAGTATCAAGTATCGCGATAGGCATATCATTTTCTGTGAGGTCGAGAACCTCTGTTACAAGATAGCCTGCATTTAGTGCGATAGCTTCTCCGGGTTCGAGGAATACTTCAAGTCCGTACTTGTCCTGAAGATGTCTGATACAGCGTTCAAGCCGCGGAATATCGTAGTCACTGCGAGTGATATGGTGTCCGCCGCCGAGATTTATCCACTCCATTTCAGGCAGAATATCGCCGAATTTTTCTTCGAGTGCGGCTATAGTGGATTCGAGGTCGTCGGAATTCTGCTCACAGAGAGTGTGCATATGCAGTCCGGTTACACCCCTGATGTCATCGCTGCGGAAGTTTTTGCGGGTTATTCCGAGTCGTGAAACAGGGGAGCAGGGGTCGTATATTTCGTGTCCTTCCTGAGTAGAAAACTCCGGATTCACGCGAAGTCCTATCTTTTTTCCGGCAGAGAGTACCCTTTCGCGATATGTATCAAGCTGTGTGAACGAATTGAAGATGATATGTCCGCAGTATGACACTATCTCGTCAAATTCATTATCGCGGTATGCAGCAGAAAATACATGGTTTTCCTTTCCCATTTCCTCATAGCCGAGACGTGCTTCATACAGTCCGCTGCACGCGGTTCCATCAAGATATTTTTCGATAAGCGGGTAAAGATGATAACACGAAAATGCCTTCTGTGCAAGAAGTATCTTTGCTCCGGTACGCTCCCTTACTCCGCGGAGAATTTCAAGATTGTGTATTAGTTTTTCCTCGTCGATCACGTAGCATGGCGAGGGAAGTTCATTTATATTCAGCATGATATACCTCTTTTTAAAATAGTCAAGGGCGGAAAGGGAAGTCCCTTTACGCCCTTTTCGGATGTTTATTGCTGTTTTACTCAGTCAACGAGAACCGGATCAAAGTCCTCTTCCCAAGGAAGTCCCCACTTATTGAGTGCTTCCATGAACGGATCGGGGTCAAATTCCTCGATATTGTATACACCCGCACCGCTCCATTTGCCTGTCATTATGAGCATTGCTCCGATCATTGCGGGAACACCGGTAGTATATGAGATAGCCTGTGAGCCTACTTCTTTGTAGCATTCCTGATGGTCACAGATGTTGTAGAGGTAGTAGTTCTTGTCCTTGCCGTCCTTCTTTCCGCGGAAGATACAGCCGATATTGGTCTTGCCGACTGTTCTCGGACCGAGTGAAGCAGGGTCGGGGAGTACTGCCTTCAGGAACTGGAGAGGTACTATTTCCTTGCCTTCATACATGATAGGCTCGATTGATGTCATACCTACGTTTTCAAGGCATTTGAGATGTGTGAGATAGCTCTGACCGAATGTCATGAAGAAGCGGATACGCTTTATTCCCTTGATGTTGAGAGCGAGCGATTCGAGTTCTTCGTGGTGGAGGAGGTACATATCCTTCTCGCCTACGCCTTTGAAGTTATAAACGCGCTTTATCTCCATGGGTTCTGTTTCTACCCATTTGCCGTCCTCGATGTAGCTTCCCTTAGCAGATACCTCGCGGATATTTATCTCGGGATTGAAGTTTGTAGCGAAGGGGTAGCCGTGGTCTCCGCCGTTGCAGTCGAGGATATCTATGTAGTTTATCTCGTCAAACTGGTGCTTCATTGCGTATGCTGAGAACACTCCTGTAACACCGGGGTCGAATCCGCTTCCGAGGAGTGCAGTTATACCTGCTTCCTTGAACTTTTCACGGTATGCCCACTGCCACTTATATTCAAATTTCGCTGTATCAAGAGGCTCGTAGTTTGCAGTGTCTACGTAGTGAGTCTTTGTAGCGAGACAAGCGTCCATTATAGTAAGGTCCTGATAGGGGAGTGCAAGATTGAGCACTACGTCAGGCTTGTAGCTGTTTATGAGAGCGATAAGCTCGTCAACGTTGTCAGCGTTTACCTGAGCTGTCTCGATGACTGTTTTAGTAGTCGGCTGGAGTTTCTCCTTGAGTGCGTCGCACTTGGACTTTGTACGGCTGGCGATCATTATGCCCTCAAAGACTTCGCTGTTCTGACAGCACTTGTGAATTGCTACGGAAGCAACTCCGCCGCAGCCGATGATCATACATTTTCCCATTGTTCTTACTCCTTTGCGTTTTATAGTATTAGTTTCATAGGCTTGAATGACGATATACTGTCCTCAAACCCGAGTTTTTTATATAGTGGGTAACCGTCCGCGGAGGCTTTGAGCTCGATGTAGTCAAGCTCCATTTCCCTTGCGTCAGATATGAGCAGCTCCATCAGCTGTGAGGCTGTGCCATGCCTTCTGTATTCGGGCGAAACATAGACATTCAGCACCGTACCTGTTCTGCCGTTGGGAAAGCTTGGATTCGGAGGCATCTCATTTAATACGAGGAATGCCGAACCGATCGTTTTTTCTTCGTCCACGGCGATATATGCGAAGAAATCGCAGTTGAGGTGATCCGCATAATAACGAGGGAGCCTTGCACGTATCTGTTCAGCTTGTTCCGCCGGCATTTCGGGAAAATCCTCCATTAGGTACGCCATGCGAATATCGGTAAGTCCGGCAGCGTTCTTAGCTCTGAAAATATTCATATGAGTTATCCTTTATGAAAGTGCAAGCAGCATCTCACGTATTACCTTGCACGCTACAGCAGTCGATACGCCCGACTGGTCATAAGTCGGACTGAGTTCGTTTACGTCGCAGCCGACTATATCAAGCTTGCTGCATACGAGGGTTACTGCCCTGCGAAGTTCCTCAAACGTTACACCGCCTGCTTCTGGAGTACCTGTTCCCGGGAATATCGAAGGGTCGAGTACATCGAGGTCAAGGGTGAAGTATACGTTTTTGCCTTTGAGCTTTTCAACGGTTTCTTCAAGACCTTCAAAACTGAACTTGTGCATTTCAGTATGCTCGTCAGCAAAGTAGAATTCATCGCGGTCTCCGCTTCTTATACCGAACTGGAAGATATGGTCGTCGCCGACGAGTTCCCAGCAGCGGCGCAGTACGCAAGCGTGTGAAAGCGGCTGACCGAGGTACTCGTCACGAAGGTCAGCGTGAGCGTCGAAGTGGACGATGTAAAGGTCGTCGAACTTTTCCTTTACTGCCATTACAGACCCGAGAGTTACAAGATGTTCGCCGCCTATCATGAACGGCATTTTTCCGTCGGAAAGTATCTGGTCAGAACGCTGGGCGATGTCTGCTATGGTACGTCTGACACTGCCGAATGGAAGTTCAAGGTCGCCGCTGTCGAAGTAGCTGTAATCGGTCATGTCCTTATTCTGATACGGACTATAGGTCTCAATGCCGAAGCTCTCATTCCTGATTACTGCCGGAGCAAATCTTGTGCCGGGACGAAAGCTTGTGGTGCCGTCAAAACCGGCTCCGAAGAGTACTATCTTAGCGTCATCGTATTCACTGTCACAGGCGATAAAGGTCTGTACATTCTTATTCAACATCTCTGAGCATCTCCTCAACGTAGTTTGGCAGTGCAAATGCTCCGCAGTGGAGCTGGGTATTGTAATATTTGGTCTTTAAGCCGAGCATACTCCATTTGGTACCGTTATAGTCGCGTACAGGGTGGTATTTCTTTGAAGCAAAGCCGAAAAGCCAGTGTCCCGATGGGTAGGTAGGGATATGAGCCTGATATACACGGCTTATCGGGAAGCTCTCGACTATACGCTTGTGTGAGCGCTGCATAGCGGCAGCGTCCTCGTCATAGAACGGACTTTCATGCTGGTTTACCATTATACCGTCCTTACGCAGTGCTTTGAAGCAGCTGCCGTAGAATTCCTTGGTGAAGAGTCCTTCTCCGGGACCGAATGGGTCGGTGGAGTCAACGATTATTACGTCGTATTTGTCTTCACAGCGGCGTATGAACTTTACGCCGTCCTCGTAATAAATGTGCACTCGTTCATCGTCAAGCCGGCAGGCTGTCGTCGGAAGATATTTCTTGCTTACTTCAACAACAAGCTCGTCGATTTCAACGAGGTCGATGGATTCGACTGAGCTGTATCTTGTCAGCTCACGGACTACTCCGCCGTCACCTGCACCGATAACCAGTATATTTTTCGGATTCGGGTGAACTGCCATAGGTACGTGAGTTATCATTTCGTGGTAGATGAATTCGTCTTTTTCGGTCAGCATCATGTAGCCGTCGAGCGTGAGGAAACGTCCGAATTCCTTTGAATCGAACACGTCGATGCGCTGAAATTCACTGTTTCCGCTGTAGAGCTGGTGGTCGACCTTGATAGAAAATTTTACATTAGGCGTATGCCTTTCAGTGAACCATAATTCCATTGTTTTTCTCCAAAAGCTTATTCAGGCTTTTTACTGTCAGGGGGAGGTGTACCGGGGGCAACTCCGTTCATTTTAAGTACGAATTTGAGTATAAGCGGGTTTATTATGTAGATGATGCAGTATGAAACAATAAAGCTTAATATGAACGACTTCAGAAACATTATCATAAAAGGCGGGAAATGTGCGTGTCCGTGGCTTGCCTTTGTTACGATTATGCGGACGAGTGCCACCATTGCAAGTGTTATCGCAGGGGTGTATATCATGTCTGAAATAAAGGTGGAAACGAGTTTTCCGGGAACGCTTTTCTCTTTTAGTTTAAGTGCATTTACCGCTTTGAGTTCAAGTTTTCTCATCGGGATCAAAAAGCTTATTGCAAAGCTGATGAGCGCACTTACGCCGAAGCTTATCAGCCATGTGTTGAGACTGGGCTTGTCAGATGAGAGGGTGTTGGTTGTTGACATACACAGACTTAGTGTGAATCCCATGAGGATGTTCATCTGAAATCCTACTTTTTTCATTGTTTTTTGCATATCCATATTAAAAACTCCTTTAAAATAAAAATAATATATTTACGCGAGGACGTTGAGATGTTCTATATTTATGTCTTCTGTACCTGTCATCTGACATCCTTTTTCCTTCGCATATTTTATGTATTCTATTATCTCGCCTGTTATGAGCTCTCCGGGGGCGAGTATCGGTATTCCGGGCGGATAGCACATTACGAATTCCGTGCATACCTTCCCTGCGGACTCCTCAATAGGGATGGAGACCTTGTCGGCATAAAATGCCTTTCTCGGAGCTTCTGATACTACAGGAGCTATGTATTCGTGGTTCAGCATATCAGCACCGCTTTTTCCGAACCGCCTTTTTATTTCGGACATGGCACTGATAAGCCGCTCTATATCGCGTTTTCTGTCGCCTACTGAGATATACGCGAGTATATTTCCTATATCACCGAATTCGATTTGTATGTCGTATTCGTCGCGGAGCAGGTCGTATACTTCAATTCCTGCAAGTCCTACCGGCAGGGTAAATACGCTCAGTTTTGAAACGTCAAAATCGTAGATGCTGTCACCGTTTATGAGTTCACTTGAGTAAGCGTAATATCCGCCGATATCGTTTATCTCGGCGCGTGCATATTCAGCCATTTCGACTGTCTGCGCAAATATCTCCTTACCGCTGAGGGCGAGTCGCTTTCGTGAAATATCAAGGCTTGAGAGGAGAAGATATGAAGCACTCGTGGTTTGTGTAAGGTTGATTATCTGTCGCATATAATCGCTGTTTATGCGTTCTCCCATGAGCAGGAATGAGCTTTGTGTGAGACTTCCGCCGGACTTGTGCATACTTACTGATGCAAGGTCTGCTCCTGCTGCCATTGCTGTGACAGGAAAATTATCTCCGAAATAGAAATGTGTACCGTGCGCCTCATCAACGAGTACAAGCATTCCGTGAGCATGGGCAAGCTCAGTGATACGGCGGAGGTCGGAGCAGATTCCGTAGTAGGTGGGATTGTTGACCATTATTGCCTTGGCATCGGGATTATCGCGGATAGCCTGTTCGACCTGTGAGACTGACATACCCAGCGCGATTCCGAGCTGTTTGTTAACGTCAGGGTTTACATATACCGGTACTGCACCTGTGAGAATAAGTGCATTTATCGCACTGCGGTGGACATTTCGCGGCATGATTATCTTATCGCCTTCCTTGCAGGTGTACATTATCATGCTCTGCACGGCAGATGTTGTTCCGCCGACCATGAAAAATGTATTAGCTGCTCCGAATGCCTGTGCTGCGAGCATTTCTGCGTCCTTTATAACGGAGACGGGGTGGCAGAGGTTATCAAGCGGTTTCATCGAATTGACATCGACGTTCATGCAGTCTTCGCCTAGAAATTCGGTAAGTTCCATGTTTCCGCGTCCGCGCTTATGTCCGGGCACATCGAACGGAACTACTCTCATTCGCCGGAATTTCCGCAGAGCCTCATATATAGGCGCATTTACCTGTGAAAGTTCAGTCATTTCCGTACACGTTCCTTCCACTGAATATTTCTATCATTTCCTTCCTGAGAGCATTTGTGATATCAAGCCGGCTTCTCGGAGGAAGTTCGTGGACATCCGTATTGAAGAGGTAATTCTGCAATATGATGTCCTTTATGAGCATTTTTGTATGGAACATATTCGCCTGATACACGTTGATATCAACGGCATCGTATTTGTCAAGTATTGATTCATCGATGTAATTCTGTATAGAGGTGATGTCGTGGTCGATGAACAGCTTTTCGCCGTCGAGATTGCGGGTGAAACCGCGTACACGGTAGTCCATAGTGATTATATCAGAATCGAAACTGCCAATGAGGTAGTCAAGGGCGGTAAGCGGTGTTATCTTTCCGCAGGTAGCAACGTCGATATCAACACGGAATGTCGCAATGCTTGTATCGGGGTGATACTCCGGATAAGTATGCACTGTGACATGGCTCTTGTCAAGATGTGCGACTGTTTCGCTTCCTCCTGCGGGTACCATTGTATCGTCGGCAATGAGGAATGTTGCTGATGCACCCTGCGGGTCGTAGTCCTGACGCGATACACTGAGTACCTGTGCACCTATCATCTCCGTAAGATGAGTCATGATATCGGTTATTCGCTCGGAGTTGTACTGTTCATCAACGTAGGCGATATATTCAAGCTGAGCCTTCGGAGTTTTGGCGTAACAGACGTCATATATATTGAAACTAAGTGACTTTGTGAGATTATTGAACCCATAGAGTTTGAGCTTATTTTCCATATTACACACCTCAAAATAAAAACACGTACAGACTTATCAAGCCTGTACGTGTAGGGAATACATGAATAAACGCATAAAATGGTTTCAGAGTCTATTTAAGCAAAGATACCTTTTACTACTCTTATTGACCTTTCACAAGCTGATAAAAACTTATAAAAATTTATATAATCAATAAGGCAACAGAAGTTGCCAGCCGATTGATCGGCGGTCGGCATTTGACCCGCTGTCCGTATGGCGTTTATCTCCCGAAAAACTGGGAGAGGTCAAAGATCTTGCTCTGAAACCGAAGCTTCTCTGCAATTTTTTATTATTTTACCACAAAAGTGCTTTTTTGTCAAGCGAAACGTCATAAAATTCACATCTGGTATATATTTTTCTCAGATAAAGCAATAAACTCAACCAATATTCAGATGAATTGTACGATCAGGAATATCAGCAGTCCGGTTTGCCATAACAGACCTGATATGTTTACAGCCCAGAAGTACCAGTGCTTTGTTTTATGACGGAAGACCTCCATTCCGCTGACAGCTCCGGCGGCTCCGCCGAAAAATCCAAAGCCGAGCAGTGTAGATTCGCGTATGCGCCATTTCTTCTTTTCTGCTTTTACCTTGTCGATTTTGTACATCACGAATGTGATAAGGCTTGCTATCGCGAGATATGCCGCATATACAGCAAGTATCCATTTGTTCATTTTAGTCCTCCTGTTCAGTGAGACTGAAATCAGTATCAAGTGTGCAGACTATCTCATATTTCGGGAACTTCTCTGTTATCCTCTTTACGACCTCTTTATATACTGTAACTCTGTCGTCTGCGTCAAAGCTTACGATAACGTCAAACTGTATCACTTTTGCTTTTTCGTCAAGGTAGAAGCCGTGTGCTTCAAGTACGTGCTCGACTGACATTGCTATGCCGTAGATACTGTTGCGCATTTCAATTTCGTGCTGGTCGGATTCGCTGTAGGTGTATACACTGAGTGCGGTGAGGATAATGTTATGGCGGAGATATACTTCGATAGATATCGCTCGCTGTAACTGGTCGATATCGCGTGCACTAAGTTTATCCGAGACCTCGATATGTGCTGAGCAGTTTACTCTGTCAGGACCATAATCGTGGAAAATCAGGTCGTATACTCCGTGTACCTCCGGAAACGAGTTTATTGTTTCGCGTACTTTTCGTGCAGTTTCGACGCTTACTCGCTGTCCAAGCAGGTGGGAAATAGTGCCTGTGAGCATTTCAAGTCCTGATTTTACGATGATTATTGATATTACCGCACCAAGCCATGCTTCAAGGCTTATGTGCCATATAAGGAAAAATATCGCCGCCGCAAGAGTTGATGCGGAGATGACAGAGTCCATGAGGGCATCTGTGCCTGAGTTTATGAGCGAATCGGAATTTACCTGTTTTCCGGTCCTTTTTACGTATGTTCCGAGCAGTATCTTTACGACTATCGCTACGGATACTATTATAATTGCCGCTGTTGAATAGTCGGGAGTCTGCGGACTTATTATCTTCTTTACCGATTCTATGAACGATGTAATACCGGCGTAGAGGATTATCACAGCGATTATCATTGAACTGAGATACTCAACTCTGCCGTGACCCCATGGGTGTTTTCGGTCGGGTTGCTTTTTTGCGAGCTTTGTTCCTATTATCGTTATCAGTGACGAACCTGCGTCGCTTAGGTTGTTTACGGAGTCTAACGTTATAGCGATTGAGTGGGAGAGAAGTCCGACTACTGCTTTGAATGCGGAAAGTGCAATGTTAGCTCCGATACCGATTATACTGGTCCGGACGATTGTTTTTTCACGTTTCAGCTCTTCGGCTTTGTGGTTTGTAATAGTATCTGATGGCATGATATCACCTGCTTATATAAATTATATGTTCTGCTTCTTATTATATATATTATATCAGGATAGTGTGAATATTTCAATAAAGATTTAGTAGAAAAAACTAACGTTTTCTATGATGATTTTTGGAATACACCGGTATTAGTGCACTTCTCCTGCAAATGCTTGATTTTTTATTGTCAATGTGTTATAATCAATTCCGTGATGTTTTCAGAAAGGAAGATTCTTTTGAAATCAAATTTTTTTCGTGGAATGAGTCACGGTATCCCTATTGCCCTCGGGTACCTTTCGGTCTCATTCGGATTCGGTATACTGGCTGTTCAGAATGGTTTGTCCGTTTTACAGTCGTCGGTGATATCTGCCTCAAATCTGACCTCGGCAGGACAGGCTGCCGGAGTTGAGATAATCGCGGCTGGTGGTGCTATCCTCGAAATGATACTCGTTCAGCTGACTATTAATATAAGATATTCCCTCATGGCACTCTCTCTTTCACAAAAGCTCGACAAAAGTTTTACTACTCCTCACAGACTGCTGGCTTCGTACGGTATTACTGATGAGATTTTCGCCGTTTGTTCCTCTCAGCCGGGTCTCCTTACACCGGCTTATATGTACGGAATGATACTGATTTCTATGATTGGCTGGGTGCTTGGTACTTTCCTCGGCGCATCTGCCGGAGAAATGCTTCCTGCTTCGGTGACTTCGGCTATGGGAATCGTGCTTTATGGTATGTTCATTGCGATAATAATACCGCCTTCACGCAAAAGAAAAAGTGTGCTGTTCGTAACACTTGTCGCGGCGGCTTTAAGTGTGCTTTTCAGGTACGTTTTAACCTTTGTATCAGGTGGATTTGCAATGATGATATGCGCTGTTTCGGCTGCCGCTCTCGGTGCATGGCTTTTCCCCGTAAACGATGAAGAGGAGGGGACATAATGGCTGTTTCTGTTTATATCATTGTAATGGCTGGCGTTACTTACCTCATTCGTATGCTTCCTTTTACGTTTTTCAGAAAAAAGATAAAGTCAAAGTTCATACGCAGTTTTTTGAAGTATATTCCGTATGCGGTACTGAGTGCTATGACTATCCCTTCCATTTTTTCAAGTACCGGAAATGTTGCTACTTCTGTGGTGGGTACTTTCACTGCGATTTTACTCGCTTTCTTCGACCTGCCGCTTATAGTTGTCGCACTCTCTGCGTCACTTGCTGCTTTCCTTACGAGTCTTATCGTTTAATATAAGGCAACACCGCACAAAGAACGCTTGACGTCTTTGTACTGAATCTGCTTGGATATTTTCCGTCATCTTGCACAGAAATCCCTTGACATACGTCAGTATGCCTGCGGAATTTCTATACAGTCTGACGTAAAATCTCACGGCGCATCTTCAGCACAATCTTTGTGCGGTATTGCCATAAACACTGCCGTACAAAGTGGTCACTTGGTACGGCAGTGTCTCTTTTTACATATTTATGAGTGTATTGCTCGAATTCTGATAGTATGAGGCTGTGTCGGAGGTTCTGACAATTTCCCGCGAATCTGATGTGAGAATCTGAAGATGTATTTTGTCTGTTGCCATTGCTATGAATTCAGCATTGCTGGGTCTCGATTTAAGCGGTGAGGTTATGTAACCAAGACATGCACTCATATTTGTACTGCCATTTCTGTCCCATGCTATGCTTATCGCGTGGCGTATCGCCCTCTCAACTCTCACCGGTGTTGCCTTGTATTTCTCGGATATTATACTGTAAAGACGTTTTGTTATGCTGTCAAGCAGAGTTTTGTCGTTCAGACACTCGATTATGCAGGCGCGTATATATCTGTAGCCTTTTACGTGTGCTGGTATTCCTGCTTTGCGTATGAGTTCGGTCGTTAGAAGATTTGCATTCTGACAGCTTATTTCCGGTGTTACTGCTGCTACTGAATTTACTATGTCGGCTAGCTTTTCTGCTGTGAATGGCTTGACAAGATAATATGCCGCTCCTATTCCGATTATCTGATTCCTGATGAAATTGTTGTCAATATCAGATATTACGATGAAAGCTGGAATCTTCGTCAGCAGGGGAGTTACTTTCTGTATTATCGCCGCTGCATCTGTGTTTTCAAGTGTTAGTTCGAGTATCACTACATCAGGTTTGTCCGACAGTATTGAACTGATGATACTCGACTCGCTTCCATGTCTTGTGTAGGCGTAAATCTGTCTGTTGCTGAGTTCGGATGCTATTCTGACTCCGCTTGCTGCGGAATCGTCGCAGATCAGTGCTTTGATCATTGGTTGATTCATTGTGAATGTCTCCTTCTTTGTTTTATTACAAAAAAATTATACTACGGCTTTCTGCGTTTGACAAGTAGTGACTTTCGTGTAATTTGTCGAAAAAGAGGAAAATTTTACTTTTTCGTTAATTCTTCACTATTGTTTTTCTTATAGTTGAAAGTATTCGATTTTAATTTAATCCGGTATATAATTATTCTTATTTGGTTATATAAAAAATATTTCTAACTGCCTATTGACTTTTATTTCTCTATGGTGTATAATATTTATTGTGATTTGCGAGTGTGCTGGAATAGGCAGACAGGCACGTTTGAGGGGCGTGTGTCGAGAGACGTATGGGTTCAAGT
>CADAYP010000035.1:0-18675 GCA_902792235.1 Ruminococcus flavefaciens | reverse complement strand
CACTCATGAAATCCGGTTACAAAACTCAAGTATTTCGTTCATTCGAGACTGAACATTATCTTTATACTCTATTGAACAAAGACCGAGACTTCCACAGCATTCAATTTCGAGATGACCGTAAAAATGCTCTATAGTGCCGATAATTCTCTCGCACTCTTTCATATTCGGACCTGTTCGCAGTGCAACAGAATACCCTCTTTTCCCACTGCTGAGCGAAGCATGAGGCACGTGAGTATTACACCACGGAGTGCACCTGTCTATGAAAGCCTTAAACTGTCCGGGTACGTCAGCCCAATAGGAAGGAGAAACAGAAACTATTATATCCGCCCATTCAAAAAGTTTCATTATCTCAGAAACGTCATCATGCTGAATACATCTTGCCGTATTATGGCAAGTCAAATACTTTTTGTCTGAAAGCGTTCTGATATCTTATCTGAAATCGTGCTTACTATCAAAGCAGTAGCACCATTTTTCACCGGACTGCAATTAATAACCAGAGCATTCATATGCAAAGTCTCCTTAAAAAATATTACTACCATTATACCCCATTACTCTGCCAAAGTCAACAAAAAAGCGTCCGGCAAGTACTCATTACTCACCGGACGCTTATGGGCATTACTTACTTATTTTTATTCTTGACCTCATCAAGAGTGACCTTAACAGTTTTCTCCTTTCCGTCTCTTGTGAGAGTAAGTTCGATTTCGTCTCCGGCTGAGTGGAGATTTTTCTGAGCATTGAGTTCCTCAGAAGTTTTTATCTCCTTACCTTCAACAGCAGTGATAACGTCTCCGGACTTGATACCGGCTTTATCAGCGGCACTGTCCTCAGAAACTGCGGTTACATAAACACCCTGCGGCAGATTGAACATCTGAGCGATATTTTCAGTAACGTCCTGACAGCTGATACCAAGCTGAGGTTTACCGGTAACGTATCCGTACTTCATAATGTCGTCAACGATAGATGACACTTCATTTGACGGGATAGCGAAACCAATACCCTCAATTGAAGCCTCGCCGGAATAAGTTGAAGACATCTTAGACGAGTTTATACCTATAACCTGACCGCTCTTATTGATAAGAGGACCGCCGGAGTTACCGCTGTTGATAGCGGCATCGGTCTGAATAAGGTTCATAGCCTTGTCGTTGATAGTGATATTTCTGTTGATACCGGAAACCATACCGCCTGTAACAGTGTCCATGAGGTCGAAACCGAGCGGATTGCCGATAGCGATAACAGACTGTCCGAGGCGGAGTTTATCGCTGTCGCCGAATTCAGCGGCAGTAAGACCCTCTGCCTTTATTTTAAGGACCGCAATATCACAGTCGGTATCATAACCAATAATTTCAGCATCGTAGTTTTTCTCATCGCTGAGAATTACAGAAACACTTTCAGCCTCGCCTGCCCCGTGTTCACTGTCGTAGATAACGTGAGCATTTGTTACAATGTAGCCATTCTCAGTTATAACAACACCTGTACCTGTTCCTGTAGCGGAATATGTTGAAGGCTGCTGCTGTTGCTGACCGCCGAACGGGTCAAATCCGAAATAGAAGCCGCCGTTATTCTCCTGAGTGACTGTAAACTTCGACTCTACACCGACAACAGACGGAAGAAGCTTATCAACGATATCCTCAGTTTTCATTTCGTCGCTGTCAGTTTTTTCAGTCTTTATAAGTCCGACTTTCTCGACTTCAATTGCACTCTCAGCGGCTGATTCCTCAGTCACCTCAGCGGAAGCATCAGATGTATTTTTAACATATTTCTCAACCTGACTGTAAACTCCGATAGAACCTGCCGAAACCAAAGTCATAGCCATGAGTGAAGCAACTATTTTAAGTGCTGTATGCTTCTTAGGCTTTTTAGGAGAACCTCCGTCAGTGCTGAAACCGTTGTAATCACCGGTAGTTTCCTCTTTTACCTCTTCAACATCGTAATTATATTCTCTCATTTCATTCACGTTCCTTTTCAGTATATTTCAGGTCTTTTCCTTGACCTCTGAGTATAGTATACCGGTGCTATGTGAAATAGTTTTGGAGTGAATGTAGTTTTTTAGGTAATATCCTGTGTAAGAATTTTCACACGTATGACAGCTTTGTGAAAGTGTCTATAATAAATCTATCACATATTTACGTCCATAAAGAAAAAACAGCCGGACGAACCGACTGTTTCTTCAGGGAAATTTGGGGATAATCAGAATGTGAAGCTATCTTGATTAATTATCAGCAGCGTGTGTAAACCTGACCGCCGTTGAGGCTCTTGCCGTTTACGGCAAACATCTCAGAGATGGTCACTACCTGCCAGCCCTGTGCCTTGAGGTAGGGAAGAACTTCTTCCATAGCGCTTGCTGTTGTGGAATAATTCTCATGGCAGAGAACTATTGAGTTTCTGAGGTTTCCGTTGCTCATGTTAGACTTGATAGTGTTAACTATCTGATCCTTTGAAGCACCATTCCAGTCCTGTGTATCAATTGCACAGCTGATAAGCGGAACATCATAGAGTGTCTTCTGAACGTTAGCATTGCTATCGAGATAAGGAAGTCTCATAAGCTTGGAAGGCTCAGTACCTATTATGCTCTTGAGTTTTGCATGAGTCTGATCGAACTCGCTGCGAACCTCAGAAGAGGAAATTTTTGAAAGGTAAGGATGTGTAGTTGTGTGGTTAGCGATCTCGTTGCCGTTCTGGAAAGCGTACTGAACTGTTTCAGGGCTTGTGATCCAGTTGCCGACATAGAAGAATGTAGCGTGGAAGCCGTTCTTCTTGAGTGCGTCAATGATTCTCTTCTCCTGTGAAGGATCTCTTGTACCGTCGTCGAAGCTTATAGCAACCATAGGCTTGCTGGGGTCGATCCATGAAGTATCAACACTTCCGTCAGTCTTAGGTGTAGGAGCCTTTATCTCGCCGACTTTTCCGCCGCCTGTTGTTATATCAGCCTTGATACCTTCTGTGCCGGCTGAAATGCTGTCAACATAGAGATCACAAGTACTTTCAGCAGTCTCAACGTAGAGAACGAGGTCAGTAGCACCTGCGGGGATAGTATAAGATGTGTTTTCAAGCTTTGTCCATGTCTTGTCTGCTGCATCAGCAGTTGCGATATGAGCATAGTCTGTTTTGCCTGTAGAATCTGTGAACTGGAGAGAGAGACGAACCTCTTCTGTTGAACCGCTTGCCTGCATTACAGCTGCGGAGAAGCTGTAGGAATTACCTGCCTTGAACTCGCTGCCGAGTGTGTAGGAGATACCGTTCCAGCCCTCTGTACGGCCTGAAACCTTTACGCACTTGCTGCCGCTGTAGTAGCTGCCGCTCTCAGAGTCGATAGAAACGCTGTCGCCTCTTGCTGACCACTTGCCTGCTCCTGACTCGAAAGTGTCATTTATGAATGACTCAGCCTTGGGAGCAGCTGTAGTTGTGATAACAGGTGCATTTGTAGCAACTGTAGTTGTCACTGGGTTATTTTTTTTTTCACCCGTTACATATCCCTGCATAACACTTACAGGGAGTTTTGTAACGAGACCAGCATCATATTTCTGAATTGTCAGAGCATCATTTGCTGTAAGACCGTCGCCGGTATTGAATACGTCACCATTTGCCTTTGATTCATCGCTGAGCTTATACTTATCCTTGTTTCCGAGGAACTGGAGGATAGCAACTGCGTCTGCGATAGTGATTTCCTTGTCAAGGTTAACGTCGCCGTAGCTTATGTTTGAAGGTGTAGGTGCGGTTGTAGTAGTTGTTGTTACTACAGAAGCTGTAGTCTGAGGAGCTGTAGTCTGGGGCTGCTGATTGATACCGCCTGCTGCGTAACCATCGCCGTACTCGCTCTCGTTTACAAGACTGATGATAGAATTGTAAGCAGCCTTGCCGTTGTAGCTTCTGTCGAAAGGAAGAGGATTCTTTTCGCCTCTCCAGCTCATACCGTCGTTAGTGCCCCAGAATGTGAGTGAGTTTACCTTGTCACAATTCTTGATAGCCTTTACGATATCGCCGTAGTAAGCGCCCTGTGTAGACTCGTTTGTGCAAGTAACGTCAAGCTCTGTTACTTCGATTGCGCAGCCGATGCTTGAATACTTGTCGAGTGCCTTCTGATACTGTGAAGCACTGGGGTAGTTTGTATCGAGGTGTGACTGCATACCAACACCATCGAGAATGCCCTTCTTATAGAGCTTTGAAACGAGGTTGTAGATGTTAGACATCTTGGGGTCCTCGTACTCGTTGTAATCGTTGTAGTAAAGCTGGCATCCCTCAGGAGCATATTTTCTTGCTGCTGTGAATGCAACCTCGAGGTAGCTGTCGTCGCCGTAAACGAGGTTCCACGGAGACTCGCCGCCCTGCCAGTTCCAGCCAGCCTTTCTGAGTCCGCCGGGCTGTCCGTCAGCGAAGCACTCATTAGCTACGTCATATGCATAGAACTGAACTGTAGGATATTCCTTCTTGAGTGTTGTGAATACGTTCTTGATGTAGTTATCGATACGCTGGTTCATAATGTCCTTAGAAACCATAGCACCGTTATCGTCGAAGTTTTCTTTGAAGAGCCATGTAGGAGTCTGGCTGTGCCATACAAGAGTGTGACCTCTTACAGGGATATTGTTCTTAGCTGCGAAGTCAAGGATAGCCTTAGCGCCCCAGCCGAGTTTTACCTGAGGATTAACGTTGTTGCCGCTTGCCTTTGAAGCTGACTGATCAAGGATCTGATCGGGCTTGAGTTCGTTCTCAGGAGTGATAGAATTGAAGTGCTTGATGATGAAATCAGGGTTCTTGCCAACTTCGTTTGCTGAAACTGCTGTACCAACTCTGTAGTACTTGGAGAACACATTCTTGAGACCTGCATTCTGCTTGTTCCAGTTGCCGTTGCTTGTTCCGGGTGTCTTAGTAGTTGTAACAGTGGGGATAGTCTGACCGTTTGCAGTTGTTGTAGGAGCTACAGAACCTGAACCGTCAACTGTACCGCTGCCTGTTGTTACTGATGAAGACTTGCCTTCCTTAGAGATCTTGAAGGAATCGAGCCAAAGATCTGTAAGGCTGTCGGGAGCTTCGAGATAGATAGACATTTCGGAAGCGCCTGAGGGAACTGTGAACTTTGTGTTCTCAAGCTTTGTCCACTCACCGCTCTTTGCTTCTGCTGAAGCTATCTCCATCCAGTCCTGACCGCTGTCTCCGGTGTACTCAAGAGTGAGCTTGAGGTCTGTAGCAGCTCCGCTCTTCTGAAGAGCAGCAGCACTGATGCTGTATGTCTGACCGGGAATGAAGTCAGAAGAACTGAGTGAGATCGAACCGCCGTGCCAGTAATCGCCTCTGTCTGTGATCTTGAGAGATCCCTGACCGTCGTAGTAGTTCTTGTTATCAACTGAAACAGTTGCATCTCCTCTTCCGGAGAAATCGCCCTTACCGGAATCAAAGCCTTCTGATTTGTAATCGCCGTTTGCATCGGGCTCAGGGAGCTTTTCAGGCACCGGATCAGGAACGGGATCTATTTTACCGGTTTTCATTGTGTTTGTCTTAACGTTTGCCTGGCCGTCACTCTCCCAGCCTTCAACGTTGAAAGCAACTTCGTAGAGGCCGCCCATTTTCATACCTAATGATTCCCAAGCCTTGAAGTGCTCGGAAACACTTATAGTTCCTTTTGTTCTTGTGTTGCGGCGAACACTGATATACTGTGTGAACGCCTTGTTTCCTTCGATAGTGTAAGAGTTCATCGGGTTAGTGAAAACATCGTAAACGCTTCCGTCGATCGTAACCTGCTTAGCGTTGTTTGATGTAGGACGCCAGTTTTTCCAGTCCTCGATGATATAGAACTCAACGAGAGGATTCTGAGTCCAGCCGTAGATACAGATACGTGAATTACCTGAAGAACCTGCCGACCATTCACAGTCGAAGTCACAGGAGAATCCACCGTAATCCTGCCAGTGTTTCGGGTTATTGAGTCCGTAGAAGAGACCGCGGCGTGCAAGGAAGTTTCCTCTTGAGCCGTTCGGACCGCATTTCCAGCTTGTGCTGAATCCGCCTCCGTTATCAGCAAGCGTCATAGTTGATGAATTAGGTGTGTCTGCCTGCCAGATCTCATGATGGTAACCATTGTAGGTACCGGTTTCCTGCGTGTGGCCCGGACTTGTCTGAAGCACCTTCGCCGCATTCGTGGTAAGGTCTTTAGCCACGAACGAGGTAGACGTGATAGCTAAGAAGCCAGCAAGAGCAGTACTTAACACGCGCTTGAAAACGCCGTTCTTCATAAGTATCATTCCTCACTTTCAAATAGAATTTGTTTAAACGTATGGTTGCCGCAGCGGGCGCAGATCCATGTGTCTGTGTCCCTTCCCTATTGCAGCTTATGTATATATTTTATTACGTTTTTATGAACAATTCAAGTCAATTTTTGCTAAGAAATGCTTTTGTCAGTCATTTTTTGCTAAACACAATCGCAATATTTAGCTATTTTTAGGCAGATTAACAGTTCAAATGCCTATTTATAGCCATTTTACAGAACGTTAAAAAATGGTGACGGTATCCAAAAAGGATATTAGCACGTGTTTTTAGCGCAATTTTTGGTCAGTTTACCGCAATTTATGCACAATCAAGTCAATTTCACGCAATTTTCAAAAACGCCTTAAAAGTCAAAAAAATGCCGATTTTCCGAAGAAAACCGGCATTTTTTAAAATTTAAGCGTTAATATCCATAGTGACCATACTGACCACCATGTGTGTACCTGTGGGCAGCCGTACCAATTTCATTCACATTTCCGCTCTCTTGTGCATATGATATATCAGCGATGTTCATAACTATCCCCGCGTCAGAGATATCAATATGTCCGAAGGAAGGCTTTGTACCGTCATGAGGAGCAGACGCACTGCCCGGATTAAGGATATAGATATCGTCTTCATAGGCATTGTACCTGACGTGAGTGTGACCGAAGAGCAGGATATCGCAGCCGTGCTCTTTGGTTTTTAGCTTTATCAGCTCAAGATTCGATTTCACAGCATAGTAGTGACCGTGAGTCGCAAAAATGCTGTGTCCGCCCGGCAGCGGAAGGATAAAGTAGCCGGGATTCATGCTGCAAGCGTCACAGTTGCCGCACACAGCGATTATCTTTTCGGTAAACTCATGGTGGAGCATAAGAAATGTATCAAGATCGCGTTCACCGTCGCCGAGGAAAAAAATCCAGTCAGCGTCGGAATTACGCAGTAAAACAGATTCAAGTGCTTTATAATTGCCGTGAGTGTCTGAAATTACGATTATTCGCATAATTGACCTCCGCAGTAAAAATACAGGAACTATAACCATATTATACCACACAATTTACAAAAAAGCAATAGCTTTTAGGAGGAAACTATGAATAATTTCAATAATGCAAACAAAATCGACCCTCAGAAACTCAACGGACTCCTGAATGCAGTCAGCAAAAAGATAGGAGTTCCCGCAGATAAGCTCCGAAGTGAACTTGAAGCCGGCAAGTTTGACAGTGCACTTTCGGCTATGAGCGGAAGCGACGCAGCAAAGTTCCGTCAGGCTGTGAACAATCCTAAGCTGATAGAGAAGATGATGAGTGCACCGCAGGCAAAGGCTCTGTACAAGAAGCTCTCCGGTGAAAAGGAATAACAGCTATTGGACGATGTAATGGATAAGATATCCGGTCTGCTCTCTGACGAGGAGAGCGTCCGGCAGCTTTCCGAGTTGGCGAAGATGTTCATGAGCGAAACTGACGGTGAGTCTGCCGGCGAGGAAAGTGACGGTTCAGCTGACAGCTCTGAAAGCAGCGACGGCGGCGGAATGCCGGATATCGACAAGATTCTGAAACTGACAAGTCTCGCCGGAGCTTTTACACAGAATGACAAGAACACCGAGCTGCTGATGGCACTTCGTCCGCATCTCGGAGAGGAAAAGCAGAAGCGTATCGACAAAGCGGTAAAACTCATGAGGCTTATCGCGGTATGGAACATCGCAAAAGAAAGCGGTCTGCTGAATGATATTTTTTAGGGAGGAAGCAATATGTCGGTATATGGCAGAAATTACAAGCGCAGCAGCTATCCGCAGCGTCAGCTGTCCGGCGGAGCAAAATCCGACATTCCCCCTGTTTCCGAGTCTGTTCCGGAGCCGGAAAAGACAGAGTACGCGGAAGAAAAGCAGTCTGTCGGGAGAGTTGCTCCGCCGAATATTTCCGCACTTCTCGGCAAGCTGATGCCTAACGGAATCGACAGCGACACCCTGCTTATAGCCGCTCTGCTTCTCATGCTTTTGAAGGAAGGCGGCGATATCAAACTTGTCCTCGCACTCGGCTATATCCTTTTATAGAGGTGAAAAATGAATACTGACCTTATTTTTTACATTGCCTGCGGAGTATCTGCCGCGGTAATGGTCATATACTATTTAAAGAGGAAACACAAAATAACATCTGCCCTATTCGGAACAGTTTCCGGAATCACCGCCCTCCTTATCACAAACCGCTTCGGCGGAGCTGTCGGAGCCGACCTTCCGCTGAACACATTCAACTTTCTCGGGAGTGCCGTCCTCGGAGCCCCTTTTGTGGCAGGAATGGTGATAATAAAATATATCTGAAAATTTTCACAAAAACTATTGAAATTCTATACATAATATGCTAAAATATAAATACAGGAGGTGGAATACTTTGAACATTATCGATATTATCAATAAGACCAAACGAGCTGTCCCTCTCGATGACGAAGAGATAGCATATATTGTAAACGGCTATACTAAGGGAGATATCCCTGATTATCAGATGTCGTCATGGCTTATGGCAGTGTGCCTTAACGGTCTCACAGACCGCGAAACTGTCGCACTGACTACCGCTATGCGCGACAGCGGAGACGTTCTCGACCTCAGCTGTATCGACGGTGTAACTGCCGATAAGCACAGCACAGGCGGTGTAGGCGACAAAACAAGTCTCATTGTCGGACCCATCGCGGCGGCTTGCGGAGTTCGCGTGCCGAAAATGTCCGGACGCGGTCTCGGTCACACAGGCGGAACCATTGACAAGCTCGAAAGCATAAAGGGTTACCGCACCGACCTCGCATTTGATGAGTTTTCAAATATCGTCAATAAAGCAGGATTTGCAATAATTTCGCAGACCGGCTCTATATGTCCGGCAGATAAGAAGATTTATGCGCTGAGAAACGCTACGGGTACTGTTGACAGTATTCCACTGATTTGCGCAAGTATCATGAGCAAAAAGCTCGCTCTCAATGCCGATATTATCCTGCTCGACGTAAAATGCGGCTCGGGTGCTTTCATGAAAACCAACCTCGAAGCACGCAAACTCGCCGACCTTATGGAACGTGTCGGTGACGCCGCAGGCAAAAAATGCCGCGCTGTCGTGACTGATATGGACAGTCCGCTCGGAAGCTGTGTCGGCAACTCTCTCGAAGTCAAAGAGGCTATCGAGGTACTGCAAGGCAAGGTAAAAGGCAGACTCTACGACATATGCATAGAGCTTACAGCTAATCTGCTCGAACTCGCAGGAAAGGGTACTTTCGGCGAATGCAAGTCAATGGCTGAAATCGCCGTATCTTCCGGCAGAGCGCTCGATGTCCTGCGCGAAACTATCCGTTTGCAGGGCGGTGACCCCAATATATGCGACGATGTTTCACTCCTGCCGCAAGCAAGATTCAAGCATGAGATACGCGCTAACCGCGACGTTGAGATAGTAGCTGTAAATGCCGAAGAAATGGGTATGGCGTCACTTCTTCTCGGCGCAGGCAGACTCGACAAGTCTTCCGATATCGACCCTACTGCCGGTATTGTATTCGACTTTGAAGTCGGCGACAAGATATCTATGGACGCGCCGCTTATGACGCTCTATTCAACTATATGCAGTGACTTCTCCGAAGCCGCAGTCCGCGCTTACAACGCGATAACCTTCCGCGACCTCACCGCTTCTGCACTGACATGACCGCTTTATTCATCACCGAACAAAGTTTGTGCGGTGTTCCTTGACTAACAGGTAAGTTTGTGATAAAATATGTATATCGACACTTTTTAAGGAGGAAAAACCAATGGGATTTGTTGATACCGTTAAGGAGTTAGCTGAAAAGGTCGGCGATACCGTCGATAAAGGCATCAAGACCGGTTCCGACAGCTATAAGAAAATGACGGAGAAGTCGCGTCTCAAAAAGGAGATAAGCCGACTGAACATAGAAATCAACAACATTTTTGCTACCGTAGGAAAAAAACTATATACCGACGACCCCGCTAACAAGGAGTTCAGCAAGGTTTTCGAGGCTGTAAGAGAAAAACAGGTCGAAATCGAGGAGCTCAACGCTCAGCTCACCGCTCTCGAAGACAAGATACAGTGTACAAAGTGCGGCGAAATGATATCCAAGGATTCACGATTCTGTGATAAATGCGGAGCAAAGGTCGAAGTTCCGGCACCTGAGCCGTCTCATGAACCTGAAACTGTCGTTGCAGAGGAAGTCAAGATATGCCGTAACTGCGGTGCCGAGCTTATCGAAGCCGGAAAGTACTGCGACAAGTGCGGAGCAAGACTCGACGACTGACACAATTCCGCCGAACTTCTCCACATCACCTGTTGACGCGGGTGAATAAACAAACCAAAACAACGAAGGGGCGCACAGTGTGCGCCCCTGTTATCGGCAGTCCGAAAGCTCATGCCAGTAAATAATCTTCAAGAGGTCTGATATGAAAAGAGAATCCGGATATAACACCAAACAAAAGGAAAAACTCGTCGATTTCCTTATCAATAACAAGGACAAGCATACCACTGTTCAGGAGATCAGTGCTTACCTCTCGTCTGAGGGGTCTCCGCTCGGTACCGCTACCATATACCGTCAGCTCGACAAACTCGTAGAGTCGGGATGTGTGCGCAAATTCGTCATCGACGGCAAGACCGGTGCCTGCTATCAGTACATCGAAAATGAGCACGAGTGCCGTGAGCATTTCCACCTCAAATGCCTGAACTGCGGTAAACTGATACACCTCAACTGTGACCACCTCATGAGTATCAACAAACACATCGAGGAACACCACGGTTTCGTGATAGACCCCTCTCAGACCGTTTTCTACGGACGTTGTGCAGAGTGTTCTGCCGCTGAGTCAGAAACAGACGAACAGGTGTAGACCCTGACCTCCTCACTGCCGTCATCACCGGAAACTTCATTTCCCGATGACGGTACGTATATTTTTACGTCTTCTTCATTCATGCGTATCACCTCATGTTAATTATTCCGCCGGAAAACGAATTTTATTCCGCGCCGAAAGGAATATTCCTATGCGATACATCAATCCCCTTTTGTGGACTGCCGCCGCCGATATACTTTCGCTGTTCATCGCACTGACTCTCGCAGGCTCGGCAAATCCGCTTATACGTGCAGTTTCAGCGATTTGCACACTAAGTGTACTTGTATGTGTAATCGGAACTCTCGGAGTTAAAACTGCCGCCGCCGACTGCAAAACAGGAAAGTATTCACCTGCCGCCGCTGTCGGAATGGCATTATCTGCCGCGTCAGCGCCGCTCATAAGCTGGCTGACGCTTTTTCTGACCGCCGGCTCAGATTTCGACTTCTACCGCTGGTACAAGCTGATAAACGGCTGGGGAATTCAGTTATGTAACTTCATAAATCCCGACGCTTCCGCAAGTGCACTTGATATAGATGAAATATTGCTCATGATACCTGTATCTGCGGCTCCGGCAATAGTATTCGTGTGTGCCTACACCATCGGACGTAAAAATGCGTAAATCATTCATTTTTTACGTATACTCTTGACTTTATGATAAATATGTGATAGAATTACTTCTGATAGATTATTGGGAGGTCAAAATCATGGCTTATTGTAAATATTGTGGAAATGAACTCGATAAAAACGGAAAATGCACCTGTGCAGAGTCCAAAAAGAGCGATGTTCCCTCAAAAAGCACACCCGCTCCTGCCGCAGATGATAACAAATCGAAAAAGATACTCATTATTGTATGCATTTGCGTTGCAGTGACACTCATCTGTTTCATTGCCGGATTTATTTTCGGTGCAGCAAATGCCTATAAGCGTCCTATAAAGGAAATGGTCAAGGGCATCAACAAGGGCGACACTGAGCGAATCATCTCGGCAATGTACACTGAAGACGCTGCTGCTGAACTTAAAGTCCGCTCAAAAGATAAGGGCATTTCGTGGGACGATTACATCGACCAGAATGACAAGTCCATCGACACTATCAGAAATTCCAAGAACATCAAGAAGATAAAGGTAAAGATTCTCGCAAAGGAAAAACTCAGCGGAAGCAATTTCACTGAGGTCGAGAAGTTCTTCTATACCACCTATGATGAGGAAATCAAGAAGGCTTATCGAGTTGAAGTTGAGTTCACTGTAAAGTACAAAGACGGCGAAGATGTCAAGACAGGCTGGCTCAACGTTGCTAAGACCAAGAGCGACGGCTGGAAGTTCACTGAACAGGGCAGCGACCAGTTCGACTTCGTAAAGGACCTTATCACACTGCTTTAAAAATTACATCAACGGGGGAAGAGACTGCTCTTCCTCCGTTTTTTTTGGGAGATAAACTATGTCAGAAACTATACTCAAACAGACGATTATAATGATGATACTCATGCTTGCAGGCTTTATTTGCAGCAAAACAGGTCTTATCAGCAACGAAAGCAATAAAGACCTCTCAAAGCTTGTACTGCAAGTTGTAAATCCGGTAGTAATATTCATGTCGTATCAGACTGAACAAAAACCCGAACTCATACACGAACTGCTTCTTACCTTTGCACTATCGTGTCTCGCGTTCGTGGTACTCATCGCCGGAGCGTACCTGCTTATATGCAAAAATCCGGACAAAAACACCGAAATAGAGCGGTTTTCATCAATATACTCCAACTGCGGATTCATGGGCATACCACTCGTAAATGCACTTTTCGGCATGGAAGGAGTGTTCTGTCTGACTGCATTCATCACAGTTTTCAACCTTATCGTGTGGACTCACGGAGTGATACTCATAACCGGCGAAAAAGACATAAAATCGGTCATAAAAGTCTTCTACTCCCCTACCATAATCGCGATAATCCTCGGACTTCTGTCATTTTTTCTCGGTATCAGGCTACCTGAAATACCCTCAAAAGCACTCGGTTATATCTCCGAACTCAACACACCCCTCGCGATGATAGTCTCAGGAGCGACCATTGCTGGTACCGATCTGAAGGCTCTTCTGAAGAAAAAAGGAGTGTACAAAGTGTGTTCCATAAAGTTGATTTTGCTCCCGATTTTACTATCTGTAATCTTATGCTTGATTCCAGTCGACGAAAAGGTCCGCCTGACCGTAATCGTCGCAGCATCGGCTCCTCCGGCGGCAATGTGCACTTTACTCTGCATCAGAAGCGGAAAAGACTCGCTCTATGCGTCCGAAATTTTCGCCGCAGGAACTATACTATCTGTAATCACATTACCATTTGTAGTTAAATTTACGGAATATTTAACAAAAACTATCTATCAGATTTGTGGTTAACGCTGATTTTTAGAATTTTATCTCATGGTTAACGCTGATTTTTAGAATTTTATCTCAAAAAGGTTTTATTTTTATTGAAAATGTGTTATAATAAATTTACCTTATAGGACATTTGCTTTACAATTTGTCAAACGTCAGGGCGCTCAGTTTTAACTAAACGCCCGCAGCCATTACCTAAAGAACGGAGTTATTTCAATGGAAAAAAGAGGAATCAGTAAACTTGACCTCAAGAGACGCAACCGTATGCAGATCTTGCGTGTCATCAGAGAATCAGGTCCGATCTCAAGAGTCGATGTGGCAAGCGCACTTGAAATCACAAGAGCCGCTGTTACTATCATCACCAATGAAATGATCGAAGAAGGAGTTCTCGTGGAGATCGGTGAGGCTCCGATCAATACTGAGAAGCTTCAGAAAGGCAGAAGAAAGATCCTCATCGACATCAACGTGAACAGCCGTTTTGCTCTCGGAGCTACTGTCGATGAAAAGGAAGTAAGCCTCGGCCTTACAAACCTCAATTCCGAGGTTCTTGACAAGTCCAGCATGGTCATCGACGAGAGAACCACCAGCAAGGACATCATCAACTACATAATCAAGGCAAGCAACACCATGATCGAAAACAGTGCCCTTACCAAGGACAAGATCCTCGGTCTCGGCGTAGGTGTAGTTCCCTCGATGTGGGGCAAGCTCAAGATCTTCTACAAGGACGGCGTGCTTGATTTCACAAACTTCATCGAGAAGCTCTCAGGTGGTCTTGATATCGATATCCACTGCGGCAATGCGATAGGTCTCATGGCTCTCGCCAGCAACGATTTCAGAACTCAGAACGGCTACCAGACCAACACAGCCTTCCTCCACAACGGTAATCAGGTAAACCTCGCTATCGTCAATAAGAACGAGCTTTCAAACGATTACATCTCTTACACTTCAATGATAGAGAAGTACATCGTATCTCCGAACGGAAGAAGCTACGAAGGTTACCCCAACGGCTCTGTAAAGGCAGAGCTTTCAAGAAGCGCTATGCTTTCAGCATTCTATGAGATCTATTCAAAGGACAAGACCCCTGTGCTCTACGAACTCACAGAAGGCGACAAGAACAAAATCAATACCGACAACGTGTTCATGGCTCTCATGAGAGGAGAAGAACCGGTAAAGGCAGTAGTTGATGACCTCATCGCGAAGTATACTGTACTTATCAACAACCTCTCTATCAGCCACTTTGCAAAGAAGATAGTTCTTCACAACTACAAACTCAACGAAAAGCAGTTTGACTATGTAAAGCGTGAAATGATACGTCTTGTAAGCGAAGATATCGCAGACAGAGTAGTCCTCAGCAAGCTCGACGGAAAGAACAACTTCCTCGGCGGATGTGCACTCATCATTCAGGACAATTTCTATGTCAAAGGCGGTATGCAGTAAAAAAATAAACCGAGGGCAATTGCCCTCGGTTTTTTTGTTAGTCCATACGTTTGTTTTTATTGAAGAAAAGTCCGACAGACTCTATAGCCGAAAGTCCGACTATAACGGCGATAGTGCATATAAGCGATACCGCATAGAGTACTCCGACAAGTCCGAGATTGCCTTCGTGCTGAGGGATCATGACCACTCCGGGGAAAATCTGAGCAACTCCCGCGGCAAGATATATCAGCGACGCAAGTGTTTTGAAACCATTGATACCCGATATAAGAGTGAGACCGCTTACCGCCATCGCAAGAGCGATATAAAGCGAAGAATCCTTCAGAATATTTGCAATACTGCTCATACCGTCCTTATATTCAAGTCCGAGTGAGCCGCTATAGAGCAGATAGAAAGCTACAGCCGCGATAATTCCAACTACAGCGAGTCCGATAACGACCTTGAAACCCTTTGCAGCAGCCTCTCTGCGGCGCTCCTCCTTGAGTTCAAGCATCATGCGCAAGCTTTCCTTCGAGTCTTTCTGATCGGACACAAGCTGACCCGATACAGCCTTTTTTGCACCTTCGCGCTTAGCTTTTTCGAGGTCCTCGTCCACAAATTTAGGAACGTACTTAGGAGCTTCCGGCTCATCATCGAGAATAGGAGCACTTATCGGTTCCTCCGGCTGAGGAGCAGGTTTATCCTCTTTCACAGGCGGGACGTAGTTGTCCTCATCAAGTACCGGAGCACTCAGCACCGGTGCAGGAGCTTCTGCTCCGAGCTGTTCGCGGCGCATATTGATTATCTGCTGCTGCTTATCTGCCGGCAGATTGTTGAACATTTCCTTCTGCTGCTCATTAAGTCCCGCGATGATATCCTCATCGCTGAGAATAAGTTTTTCCGGCTCAGGAGCAGATGCAGGAGCAGTGTACTGCATATTGTCGTCATCGAGTACAGGAGCGGTAACTCCGGTAGGAGCCCCCTTCTTTTCTGCTGTCGGCGGAGTAAAGCTGTCCATATCGTCGAGCACAGGAGCCGAAACTCCGGTAGGTCCTCCCTTCTTTTCAGCAGGAGCAACGTAGCCGAAGTCATCGAGTACAGGCGCAGCTACGCCCTCGGGACCGCTCTTTTTCTCTGCAGGAGCAGTATAATCGATATCATCAAGTGCCGGAGCACTGAAATTATTCTCATCGTTCATGATATCACCTTCATTTTTTCAGATAATCAGTAATACTATCACTTCCGCCGGTCGCACGGTAGGAGTAATAACTAAGTATTACAGAAGCATCCCTTGAGTCGATTTTGCCGTCATTCACGACATCAGCAGCAAGGGTACGTTTTGCAGTAAAGCCGCTCCATCCGAAAGTGGAGAGCTTTGAATAGCTTTCGAGAATCAGTGACGCATCACTTGAATCGACAGTGCCGTCATTGTTAACATCTCCGGTTTTATAGGAAATCGTATCCGGCTTATATACATAGGCTTTCGCCTGCACAGGATAACGCGTATTGAACGTTCCGTCGTCATAGTCTGCATATAGCAGTGACTTTTTGTGTTTCCACGCTCTCGAATGGGAATTTTCCTTTGAAAGCGCATCGAAATCGTTTGTACCGCGGAGCAGATAATAGTAACTCTTTGCTCCTGCGGAAGAATCCCATGCGGAATCGAGGTAGTAGTACTTCCCGTCTATAGAAGCGATATTCCATGCATGATTTTCAGAGTTGCCCGTACCCGGAATAACGCGGCACGGAATATTGAGTTCTCTCAGGACACGATACATCAGGACAGCATATCCCTGACATACGGCACGCCGCTGTACGGCTGCCCCATAAGCTGTAAAAACAAGCTGACCGGAATCTTCTTGTTCGTAGGTAACGTTCTTTACCAGCCAGTCATACACCGCATATATTACCTCATAATCGCTGCCATTACCCACTTCAAGAGATGAAATGATGTCCTTTACAGCCGAATTAACGGCATTCTCCTGCTCAGCAGTAGTGTAATAAGAAACATTAAACTTAAAGTTATAGCTGGATTTAGAAGCATCATACGGTGCGGTATAGTTGTAGTTTGAAATGCTCCAGCGAAGGTAATCGCCCTCCGACGGATCACCGGTTTCACGGAACGTAGCCTTTAGAAGCTCATCAGCATCGCTCTGTTCTTTTATAACAGAAGCAGGTACGCTGAATGTAAATGATGTATTTCTCGCTTTCATATAGCTTCGCAGAGTTGAGGCATACGTTTCTATCGAAGCTGCCTCGGTATTCTCCTGTAATATGAGAGAATCCGCATTATCTGCGACCGCCGCATATGATACACCGGCAGATACCGATGGGATAGCGAGAACAAGAGAAAGGAAGGCGGATAACAGCAGTTTATGAAGTCTCATGGATATCCTCCTTCTCGTATCTTATCTTTCGAGGATCTGTGATCTGTCAGGACCTGTTCCTACCATGCTTACGTGGCAGCCGACAAGTTCTTCGAGACGTGCGATGTACTTTTTGCAGTTCTCAGGGAGTTCGTCAAAGCTCTTGCACTTTGAGATATCCTCAGTAAATCCGGGGAATTCCTCGTAAACAGGAGTGCAGCCCTCGAGTTCTTCAAGAGTAGCGGGGAAATTCTCTGTAACAGTTCCGTCGGGTTTCTTGTAAGCAACGCATACCTTGAGAGTATCGAGGTTTGCGAGAGTATCGAGCTTGTTGATAGCGAGGCTGTCAAGACCGTTTACTCTTACAGAATGACGAACGATAACAGCGTCGAACCAGCCGGTTCTTCTGGGTCTGCCGGTAGTTGTACCGAACTCGCCGCCAACATTTCTTATCTGGTCGCCAACAGCGTCATCGAGTTCAGTCGGGAATGGTCCCTTGCCGACTCTTGTTGTATAAGCCTTGGCAACACCGATGATATTGGTGATCACCTTAGGACCAACACCTGTTCCAACGCACACACCTGCTGAAAGCGGATGTGAAGATGTAACATAGGGATATGTACCGAAATCTATATCGAGGAGAGTAGCCTGTGCGCCCTCGAACATAATGGTCTTGCCTGCCTTGTGAGCATCGAATGTGAGGACAGAAACGTCGTCAACATAAGGGAGAAGGCGCTTGCCGTACTCAGTGTATTCCTTTGTAACAGCGTCAAGGTCGAAGGCTTCGCCGCCGTAAACTTCGGTGATTATCTTATTCTTGAGCTTACCTGTGGACTGTATCTTCTCAGCGAGAACTTCAGGATGAACGAGGTCGTACATTCTGATACCGCAGCGCTCATACTTATCCATATATGTAGGACCTATGCCTCTCTTGGTAGTACCGATGTCCTTACCGCCTCTGAAAGCCTCTGAGAGACCGTCGAGAGTGATATGCCATGGCATAACGATATGGGCACGGGGGTCAACTTTAAGATTTGAAGTGGATATGCCTCTTGCTTCGAGGCTGTCAAGTTCACCGATGAAGTCCTTAGGGTCAAGAACTACACCTGCACCGATAAGGCAGAGAGTGTCCTTATAGAGAATACCCGAAGGGATAAGGTGGAGTTTATACACCTCACCGTTGTTGACAACGGTATGACCGGCGTTATTACCGCCCTGTGAACGAACAACTACATCAGCACGTGAGGAAATAATATCAATTATTTTACCTTTTCCCTCGTCTCCCCACTGTGTTCCGACAACAATATTAGCAGGCATTGTGATTCCTCTTTTCATAGTCTTTATTCTGTGCAAAAGCACAATTACAATTTATTATATCACGAATGAAAAGAAAATGCAAGTGCTTTTTGCAATATATTAGTCCCCTGCGAACGCAAGTGCAGAAAACAAATGACCCCGGTCATA
>CADAYP010000034.1:0-15045 GCA_902792235.1 Ruminococcus flavefaciens | reverse complement strand
TACAACAAAGGGAGTAAATGACGTACTCAACATAAGAGCGGACCACAGTGCAAGTTCAAAGCTTCTCGGCACAATACCCGCGAATGCAAAGTTCAAGGTTACAAAGGCAGACGGCAAGTGGGCACACGTTGAATACAACGGAATCTCCGGCTGTGTTTCAATGGAGTACATTCAGAAACTGGAAAGTACGAAGGTTGCCGGAGATATCAATGCTGATGGTGTTGTGACTATTTCTGACGCTGTAGTGCTTGAAGCGTACCTGCTTAATAAACGGTCGATAACTAATGAACAGTTCAAAGCCGCGGACATAGACGGCGATAATCGTGTTGACGTTTATGACATGGTATTTATGAGGAAAAAAATCACAAAATAACGGAAAAGGACTTCTCAAGCTGAGAAGTCCTTTATTTTTAGAAAAAGTGCGTAGTTTTCATGAGTTCATACGTCTAATAAGTGAAAGCACGGGAAAGGGCTTTCGGAAAGGAGTTTGCCAATGGATAACGGTGCAAGTAGCTACCGCCGTTTCCGTGAAAATGGTGACGACCGCGGATTAGATGAAATTATAATTGATTACAGCGACGCTCTTATACTGTATCTGACGAGTATAGTCGGGAATATACAGACTGCGGAGGAACTCGCTGAGGATACGTTCGTATTACTGGGTACTAAGAAGCCGAAGTTTAGGGGCAAAAGCTCATTCAAGACATGGCTTTACACGATCGGGCGGAATATCGCAATAGATCATCTGCGTAAGAATGCAAAGCATACAAGTGTATCAATTGATGACACTCCTGAACTTCTGGACGAGGAGAGTACCGTTGAAGCGGCTTATATCCAAAAAGAGGAGCAGATATCTGTTCACAGGGCAATGCGTAAGCTGAAGCCCGATTATCGGCAGGTGCTTTGGCTCGTTTATTTTGAACAGCTTAGCAATAAGGACGCGGCAAGGATAATGAAAAAGAGTGTGCGGAGTGTGGAATCGCTTTTGTACCGCGCAAGGAAGTCGCTGAGGTCACAACTTGAAATGGAGGGCTTTGATCATGAAAAAACGTGAAGATATGATTAAAAATGTACATCGCCGTATAGACGAGTACAAGGCTGAACAGAAGAAAAAACGCATAAGACTGACATTCACAGCTGCACCTGTTTGTGCGGCGGCAGTTGTGTGTGCGGGACTGTGGACTTCGGGAGCTTTTAATAATTCTCCCGAAAAATCGGTAGTTGAGACACTTGTTCCGGAGGAGACGATACAGGTGAGTGTGGTGCAGACTACTGCACTGACGGTAAAATCCGAAAAGCACGCTGCTGACTTTTCAACAACTGCGGCGAAGCCTGTTGAAAAGTTGCCGGCAGGCAGTACAGCAGTTGAGGTAAAACCTACAGAGACACATACAAATGCTGTTGCAGAAACAAAAACAGAGGAAGAACCTCAAACTGCGGAAACTGTTCCTGCGTTGCCGGAGACAACAGAAGTTCCGACAGCGGCAGCTGAATCCGATACCAACAGCGGCGGAGGAAGTTCAGCAGTAATCGACCGGCTTGGAGATGCTTACATCAACGGCGAATACTACCTGCAATGCTTCGGAGGAACATACACACCCGACCAGTTTATAGGCTACGGAAGCGATTTTGACGGCTTCTATAAGGAGTGCGGCACTGACTGAAAAAGTACATGGATTGATTTAAGGCAAAGGCACACATCGCCTTCATTGTTAACGGCGATGTGTGCCTTTGCGCTTTATATGTAGTTCATCGTTTTCAGCAGGAACAGCCAACCGGTCAGTGTGAATGCACTGCACAGTGTCGCAAGCATTACCGCAAACGCGGTTATAGCGCCTTTGTGACCGAAATTCTTAGCCATTACAAAACAGCTTCCGGTAGTTGCACTTCCGAGCATTACCAGTATCGCGACGAGTTTTTCTCCGCGGAAACCAAAGTGTATCGCAAACGGAAGGAAAATTCCGCAGAATATAATCAGTTTCATGAAAACTGCTCCCACGGTTATGAGAACCTTTCCTTTTGCGTCACTCATACGGAACGAGGCACCGAGTGCAATGAGTGAGAGCGGAGTTGCCATATTTCCGAGATATGTCACTGAACGTGTCAGTATCACAGGCTGAGGTATTTTCAGCAGTGACCACGTTATACCTGCGACTATTCCGAGTATTATCGGGTTTGTGGCAATGCCTTTCAGCGTGTTCATGATGAGTTCGGATTTACTGCCGTTTTTGTCTTTGTCGGGCGAAGTTACGGAAAGTACCGTCACGGCAATAATATTGTAAAGCGGTACAGTGCCGACTATCATGAGTGCCGCAACAGTTGCCTCGCCGTATATATTATTTACAAATGCTATACCCAGTACCGCGGCACTGCTTCTGTAGGCGGCTTGGATTATCTCTCCGCGCTCGGACTTGTCCTTGTGCATGAGAGAGTACAGCGCCGCCGCAATTACGCTTAAAAGAGTTGCACAGAGGCAGAACAGTACGAATTTTCCGTCCCAGACAGCCCTGAAATCGGCTTTTGACAAGTCCATGAACAGGAGTGCAGGAAGGAGTGCACGGAATGTGAACCTGTTCAGCTTTGATGTCGTGTGCTCGTCAAGAAGCCCTATTTTCCGGCATATCCACCCGAATATCATCATAGTGAACACCGGAACAGTTGCGTTCAGGCTGAATATAAAATCATCTAAAAACATAATACCAATCCTTTTTGACAATAAAAACATTATATCACGTCAGCCGGAAGAAATCAATAACAATCTTGCATACCGGGAATATTTCCGCTATTTGCCGCGTATAATATATCAAATGAGTTCTCATTCTCTCTGACATTATAATATTTCATTTTACCGGAGGTGGAAACATCTTCGGTTATTTTTTGTCCGTCCACGGCGTACAAGCGTATTCACCAAAAACACAGCAAAACTATATCCGAATTTTGGCTTTCTGTCAATAGATTTTCCGCCGGTTTTAGAGTATAATTGTATTTGACATTATTATATCAAATTATGAAAGTAGGTAGCTGTTATGGCTAATAAAGTTGTAAAATTCGGCGGCAGTTCGCTTGCTGATGCTAATCAGTTCAAGAAGGTCGCTTCTATTATCAAGTCTGACGATAAGCGCAGATACGTTGTTCCTTCCGCTCCCGGAAAGCGCTTCTCCGACGATATAAAGGTTACTGATATGCTCTACAAGTGCTGTGAACTCGCAGGCAGCGGTATTGATTTCAGTGACGATTTACAGATGATAAAAGACCGCTATAACGGCATTATTTCCGAACTCGGCATGGATATGTCACTCGATGAGGAATTCGCAGCTATCGAGCGTGAACTCAAAGCACGTCCGGCTAAGGACTACGCTGCAAGCCGCGGAGAATACCTCAACGGCAAGGTGCTTGCAAACTATCTCGGCTTCAATTTCGTTGATGCCGCTGATGTTGTAGTTTTCGATACAAAGGGAAATCTCCTTCTCGATGAGACTGTAAAGGCAGTCCGCGAGCATATAAACGGACTCGACAACGCTGTTATTCCCGGATTCTACGGCAGAACTACAGAGGGTGTTATCAAGACATTCTCACGCGGTGGTTCTGATGTAACAGGTTCTATCATCGCAAACGCTGTAAGAGCTGAGATATATGAGAACTGGACTGACGTTTCCGGTTTCCTCGTTGCTGACCCGCGTATAGTTGATAAGCCTGACGTTATAGAAACTATCACTTACCGCGAACTCCGTGAGCTCGCTTACATGGGTGCGTCTGTTCTCCATGAGGACGCTATTTTCCCTGTACGTTCAGCTGGTATACCTATAAATATCCGCAATACAAATGCTCCTGAGGACGCAGGTACTATGATAGTATCAAACGACCACGATTTCAGCCGTGAGAGCCTCGGTCACACTATCACAGGTATCGCAGGCAAGAAGGGATTCAGCACAATCAACATAGAAAAGGCTATGATGAATAACGAAGTCGGCTTTGGTATGAAGGTGCTCACAGTTCTCTACAACAACGGTCTCTCGTTCGAGCATATGCCTTCGGGAATCGATACCATGAGTATTACACTTGATACTGCAAAGTTTGAGCCTGTACGTGAAAAGGTTCTTGCAGAGCTCCGCCGCGAGGTTGAGCCTGACCACCTCGAAGTTGAGGACGGTATCGCAATGCTCGCAGTCGTAGGACGCAGAATGAAGAACACAAGAGGTACTGTTGCAAGAGTATTTGCGGCAATGGCTCACGCAAGAATCAACGTTAAGCTCATCGACCAGGGTTCAAGCGAGCTGAATGTAATCATCGGCGTCAGCGAGAACGACCTCCCCGAAGCTATCAGACGTATTTACGATATGTTTATCAATTCTGAAAAGTAATATAATGCGGACGTCCTATGGCATCCCTGCAATTTGCTGTTCTGCGCAGTTGTTTTGTAGGGAACGCCGTTCCCGGCGTTCCGCAAAATTTTTTTACAGACTAAAAGGACTGCCCTGAAGGCAGTCCTTTTTATTTGGTCTTTGTTTTGTACATGAGCCATATGAATTCGAGTACACCTATTCCGATGAATATGAACATAGTGCGCATACACGGTTTTTTGACTTTGATGCGTGTAATGAATGCTATAGCTATGATGAACATCGCTCCGCCGTATACAGCGGGGAAGCAATCGGAGCCGATATCCTTGTGGAAGCTGTAAAGGAGCGGCAGAATGAGTGAAACACTCGTTACCGGAAGTCCTTCATAGACTTTGCGGACATCGTCTGTTTTCTTCTGACGCGATTCCTCAGCAACGTTGAAATATGCGAGACGTATAACTGCACACAGCGGGAAAAGTACGAGCACCGGAACATCTACCCAATGGTCGAGACCAATCGCATAACCGATAACAGCCGGAAGTACGCCGAAACATATAGCGTCGCAAAGAGAATCTATCTGTATACCGAATTTTTTCTCGTCTTCGGTACGGTCTTTTTTGGTACGTGCTATTTTTCCGTCGAACATATCGCAGAGCCCCGATACCATAAGGCAGATTATCGCATAAGTCGGGCGCGGATTGCCTCCGCACAGACCGCAGGCGAGGAAAATGCCTATCATTGAAGATACAAGGCTTAGATATGTCAGAATGACGGTATAGTTGTAGAAACCTATCATTATTTCATCCTCTGATGTAAAGTATGTATTTCCGTAAGCCGGAAAATGTTAATGTAAACATTATTATAACACAAAATTAAAAATAAAGCAACACCAACGGGATAAAAATTACAGTTTTAATTATTTATAGTTCCGGAACAGCGGATATGTGATTTTACTTCTTCTTACGGGCAGAAGTTTTCTTCACGGCAGTTTTCTTAGCTGTAGTCTTTTTGACAGTAGTTTTCTTTGCGGGAGCTTTTTTCTCGCGGGCATTTTTCATGCGTTCCTGTTTTTCCTTTTTGGCTTCAAGGCGCTGATAAGCTTCGTCGAAGAAATACTCCTGCGAATTGAGAGGATTAGCATTTTCAGTGCGTGCATCGTGAACGTAAGTGCCGTCGTTGCGCATTATGCGTGCCTTCACGTTATCGTGCATGAGGACATCGAACATATCACGTATGCGTTTTTTGAGGCGTTCGTCCTCAATGGGAGCGGCAACCTCTACTCGGCGGATAGTATTTCTGCTCATATAGTCGGCAGAACCGATGTATATTTTCTGTTCCTTGCGTTCATTGCCGAAGATGAATATGCGGCTGTGTTCGAGGAAACGTCCTACTATACTGCGAACGGTGATATTCTCGGTATATCCGGGCACTCCTGCGATAAGACAGCATAGTCCCCTTACAACGAGCTCTATCTTTACTCCTGCCTGTGAAGCTTCGACAAGTTTTTCGATTATCACCCTGTCGTTCAGTGAGTTTATTTTTGCGGCAATGTAGCCGTCTCCGCCGTTTTTGGAAATGTTTATCTGTTCGTCCATCATAGCGAGTACCTGCGGACGCAGAGCTTTCGGCGATATGAGAAGCTTTTTAGGAGACTCGACGAATGTGCCGTTTGTGAGAGCATTGAATACAGCTTCTGCGTCTGCGGCAATATCGCGGTCAGCAGTGAGGAGCATGAGGTCGGTATAGAGTTTAGAAGTTTTTTCGTTGTAGTTACCTGTACCTATCTGCGTTACATAGTCGAAACCGCCGCCCTGTGCCTTTCGGGTGATGAGCAGAAGCTTTGAATGAGCCTTCATCTCCTTCGGTCCGTACATTACCTTGACTCCGTTTTTCTGCAATATCTTCGACCATTCGATATTATTTGCCTCGTCGAAGCGTGCACGGAGTTCTATCATAACGGTGACGTCCTTGCCGTTTTCAGCGGCAGAGCAGAGTGCACTGATTATCTTGCTGTTGCGTGCGAGACGGTAAAGCGTTATCTTGATAGATACGACCTTCGGGTCAGCGGCAGACTCTTCAAGCAGACGTATGAACGATGATGTCATCGACTCAAAGGGGTAGCTGAGAAGTATATCCTTAGCTTTGACCTGCGGAAATACCGGACGATTATCCGCGAGCATAGATGACTTCTGCGATGTACGCGGCTGATAGTGGAGTGCGGGGTCGGTGTCGAGGTCCTGCAGCTGGAAGAGATATGAGAGGTCGAGCGGTATGTGAGAAATAAAAACTCTTGCGTTTTTGAGTTTGAGCTTCTTGCAGATATAGTCGAGCGCATCGCGGCTGAATTCGTCGGATATTTCGAGACGTACTGCCGCAAGCTTTGTGCGTTTGAAAACAAGCTCCTCCATGCGGTCGCGGAAGTCTGCGCCCTTGTTGTCGACCATGATATCGGCACTGCGCGTTACGCGGATAATTGCCCTGTCCTGTACCTTGTAACCCTTGAACATGAGGTGAGCAAAGTGCAGAACGACTTCCTCCTCAAGGATAAAGCGTTTACCGTCACTGCTGAGAGGGATAACACGGTCGCGGTCGTTATTGCTGACGGGGATAATGCCGATGTTCATGCCCTTTTTGGTATTCAGGCGCACTGCGGCATATAATTCCTTGTTCCTGAGAAACGGGAAAGGGAGTGCATCATTTATGACGAGACCTGAAATAAACGGCTTGATTTCGCGTTTGAAGTAAAGTTCGAGGAAATCGAGTTCTTCTTTTGAGGCTGTCTCAAAATTTACGTGTTCAAATCCGTATGGGGCGAGGGCGGACATATTTTTGCGGTATGCGTCCTCTACTGCGGGCTGCATTCTGCGGACAGTCGTGAAAATAGCGTCAAGCTGTTCTGACGGTGTCATACCGGAGAAGTGGTCCTTTTTATTTTTTTCACTTTTTGCCTTGTCAGTGACCGAACCTACGCGAACCATAAAGAATTCGTCGAGGTTGCTCTGATATATAGCTGAAAACGAAAGGCGCTCAAGTAATGGGGTACCTGTATCTGTAGCCTCATCGAGCACTCGTTTGTTGAATTTAAGCCAGGAAAGCTCTCTGTTTTCGAGATATTCCATAAATGTTCTCCAATCTGCCTGCGGCGATTTGATATAACTGAATGTACAAACGAATCAACAATTTATACGTATTTATTATACAACTTTTTGTCGGACGTGTCAAGAGTTTTGAATATTGAATCACCGGAAACAAAAGCCGTTTTTTCTCCGCACCTGTTGAATTTTTCGCCATTATATGTTATAATAAATAGATAGTGAAAAACAAGAACACTGATAGGAGCAGAATATGGCAACTGAAACATTACTCAAATATAATCACCCCGCTGAGGACTTCAACAGCGCTCTTCCGGTCGGAAACGGCAGAATAGGCGGTATGATTTACGGCGAGGCTGAAAATGAACTCATAAAGCTGAACGAAGACTCTGTATGGTCAGGCGGACTCCGTCATCGTGTCAATCCTGACGCGCAGGAAGGACTTGCTGAGGTGCGCCGGCTTCTTTCTGAAGGCGACATATCCGGTGCGGAAAAGACGGCGTTTCAGAAAATGCAGGGTGTAACTCCGAATATGCGCCATTATATGCCGCTCGGTAACTTGCATATCCATACCTATATCGGAGGCAAGGCTAAGGAGTATGTCCGTATACTCGATATATCGACAGCGGTATCAAGTGTAAGTTTCAATGTCAATGGAATAGGCTACACACGCAGTGTTTTCTGTTCTGCACCTGATGACGTTATGGTCATAGATATACATTCAGATACTCCCGGAAGTATCACTCTCGACTGCTGTATCGACGGCAGAGACGATTATTACGATGATAACCGTCCGTGCGGCGAAAATATGATACTCTTCACAGGCGGCACAGGCAGCCGTGACGGCATTTTCTTTGCTGCCTGTCTCGGTGCAAAGATCGAGGGAGGGTCTGTCAGAACTATCGGCGGTAAGATTTGTGTTGAGAATGCCGATTCTGTAATGATAGTCCTCTCTGCGAGAACGAGTTTTTACAGTGAGAACTATATCGAGTCCGCAGAGGTTGACGCTGAAATGGCATTGCAGTGCAGTTATGATGAACTCTACTTCCGCCATGTAAGTGACTATCAGGAACTCTTCAACAGAGTCGAACTCAACCTCAACGACAACAGCGGTGAAAACCTCGAAAAGCTGCCGACTGACGCGCGTCTTTCACGTCTCAGGGGCGATGAACTCGATACTAAGGACTGTGAACGTCTTATACACGATAACAAACTCATCGAGCTTTACTTCAATTACGGCAGATACCTAATGATATCTGCAAGCCGTCCGGGTACTCAGCCTATGAACCTTCAGGGTATATGGAACCAGGATATGTGGCCGGCATGGGGAAGCCGCTATGCACTCAATATAAATACCGAGATGAACTATTGGTGTGCGGAGAACTGCAACCTCTCCGAGTGCCACCTGCCGCTTTTCGACCTGCTTGAAAGGGTATGCGAGAACGGTAAGATAACAGCGAAGGAAATGTACGGCATCGACCACGGCTTCGTGTGCCACCACCATACCGATATATGGGGCGATACCGCTCCGCAGGATACGTGGATACCTTCTACGATATGGCCTACAGGAGGAGCGTGGCTCGCTCTGCATATCTTCGAGCACTACGAATACACCCTCGATAAGGAATTCCTTGCCGATAAGTACCATATCATGAAGGAAGCCGCTGAGTTCATGGCAGACTTCCTCATTGAGGACAGTGAGGGCAGACTTATTACAAGTCCGTCGGTATCGCCGGAGAATACCTACGTTACCGAAAAGGGCGCAAGAGGCTGTCTTTGTGCAGGACCTTCAATGGATTCGCAGATAATAACAGTTCTGTTCAACGATGTCATAAAGGCTTCGGAGATACTCGATAAAGACCATAAATTCGCTGAAAAACTTGCAAAAATGCTTGAAAAGCTGCCAAGTCCGGAGGTGGGCAAGTACGGACAGATAAAGGAGTGGGCAGTCGATTACGACGAGGTGGATATCGGACACCGCCACGTTTCCCAGCTCTTTGCACTTCATCCGGCTGACCTGATTACTCCCGAGAAAACACCAAAACTCGCAGATGCGGCAAGAGCTACTCTCGTCCGCAGACTTATCCACGGCGGCGGTCATACAGGCTGGAGCTGTGCATGGATAACGAATATGTGGGCACGTCTTCACGACGGCAGAATGGTTTACGAGAACCTCAAAAAGCTCCTCGCACATTCTACTAATCCCAACCTCTTCGACACTCACCCACCGTTCCAGATAGACGGAAATTTCGGCGGCACTGCGGCGGTTGCGGAAGCTCTTTTACAGAGCGTTTCCGGCGAGATAACACTCCTTCCTGCACTTCCGGATGAGTGGAAAGACGGCAGAGTCAGGGGGCTTCGCGCAAAGGGCGGATTCGGAGTTGATATCGAATGGCACGACTGCAAACTCACATCAGCTGTGATAACTTCTGACCTCGGCGGAGAATGCCGACTGCGCACTAACTGTGTTGCAAGTCTCATCTGCGACGGCGAAACTGTCGGTTCACGCATCGAGGACGGAGTTATAATATTTGATACTACCGCAGGAAAAAGCTATACCGTCAAGCCCTGACACCATAAAAGGAGCAGTAATATTATGGATTTTCGCAGAATCATTGCGCTGACTGCGGCTATGGCAGTTGCGGCGGCGTGCATGGGTTCATGTAAGAAGAAAGAGAAAGCTGTTGAAATAAGCACCGCTGAACCGACTTCGGAGTCAACAGTGCCGCCCGAGGAAGTTGACACCTATCCCGATTACCCTATCTCTTACCCCGAGATAGAAAAGAAGGATACCGGCGATATCTACGAGGCGGAGGACGCTAAACTCAGCAGTGACCTGAAGATAGTCAGCCTTCCTAAAGAGGAAGAGACTACTTCTTCAGATAAGAAAAAAGATAAGGCTGATGAACAGCCGACTACAAAGTTCGACCCTACAGTAAGGCAGGAAACTGTTCATAAGAAGTACAGCGGAAGCGGATACGTTACAGGTTTCAAGTCGGACGGAAGCTCTACTGCCGCATTCACGGTCAATGCACCGAGTAATCAGCATTACGACCTCTCATTCAGTATTGCCTCCGACAGAAAGGTGAACTGCCGCATAACTCTCAACGGCACCGAGATAAGCACGTTCAAAACCATGAACGACGGCGAATTTACACTCATTACGCTGTATGGAGTATTCCTTGTAAAGGGCAAGTCGGAGATAGTGATACGTCCTGAAAACGGCGACATCTGTCTTGATTACCTGAAGGTATCGAATAATACGTCACTGAGCGATATCGCGTATGACGCAAATAACAAGCTTGCAAACAAGGAAGCAGGCAAACAGGCTAAGGAACTTATGGACTTCCTTACCGATAACTACGGAAAGTACACTCTGACCGGACAATATGCTTCGAGTCCAGATAACAAGGAACTCGACCTTATATATAAAACTACCGGAAAATACCCTGTCGTCCGCTTTTCGGCTATGCATACCACCGGAAACACCTTCGACAGCTCTTTCAAGGACGTTGATGCGTGTGCAGACTGGTACAGAAATGGCGGAGTTGTGGGGCTTATGTGGTACTGGGAAGCTCCGTCGAAAAAGCCGTCTGTATATGCGAAAGAGACCGATTTCAAGCTCAAAGACGCTATGACCGATATCGACATCGCTGAAATGACTCAGGAGGAGATACGTGGACTCTATGGTGAGGGCAAGATATCAGAGCAGTGCTACGGACTTGTCCGCGACCTCGACAATATGGCAGGACAGCTCACTTCACTCAAAAATAAGGGAGTGCCTGTTCTGTGGAGACCTCTCCATGAAGGAAGCGGAGACTGGTTCTGGTGGGGCGCAAGCGGAGTTGACGCTTACAAGTGGCTGTGGGACCTTATGTACCGCCGTTACACCAACTACTTTGAACTTGATAACCTTATATGGATATGGAACGGTCAGAGTGAGGATTCTCTTGTTGACAAGAAGACGTTCGATATTGCGTCACTTGACATCTACCTCGACAATAAGACCGACTACGGAAGCAGATATGAACAGTTCCTTGCATTGCAGAATATAGTTGGCAAGGAGAAACTCATTGCACTCAGCGAGTGCAGTTCTGTTCCTGATATAGACTCATCGTTCCGCGATAATGCGGTCTGGTCGTTCTTCGGACTTTGGTACGGCAAGTATCTCGAGAAAGAGAATGGCGAATTTTCGGGTGAATATACCGATAAGGAAACTCTGGTACGTGCTTATAATTCGGACGGCGCTCTCTCACTCGATGAATACCAGACCCTCAGAAGCGGTAAGAAACTCGTCTCGGATTATGGCACAGATACTACGATGTCAACTACTTCCACGACTTCAACTTCTTCCGAAACATCAGCAGATTCAACTGCTGATACAACTACTGAAACTACAGCTGTTTCTTCTGAATGATACAAAAGGAGGCTGCAATGGATACAGACTTCAGACCGCGAATTATATTTAATGCCGACCAGAAGGCCCTGCGCGAGAAAATGCTCCGCAGTGTCAGCGATTCCGCAATAAAAGCGGTAAGCTTTAAAATGGACGGGGTACTTGTGCAGATGCCGTTTTCAGAGCGCGGAGATATGTTCATGCTCATGGAAAAAGATTTCCGCGACCTGACTACTGTGAAAGGAACGTTTACCGAAATGCGCCTTGCTGCTGAAGATGCGGCAGCTTCTAAATATGCCGCAGAGGGCGGTGCATCGCTTGAAAAGATATACGATATCCTTGCAAAAATGGCGGACCTGAGTCCTGCGAGCCGCGATAAGCTTATAAAAAGAGAATGCGAACTTGCTGTGTATTTCGCAATGCCGCGGCAATTCGGAAAAGACCTCTTCCGCAAGGCTAAGACCACTAAGAAAAAGACCATTATCGTTGCGGATACAGTGTATCCGCGCAGTGTTACTGTGAATATACTCAGCCGCTGCGGACTTGAAACCTATGATGCACTGATAGTACCGTCGGAGTCGAAAATTGATATCAGTGCACCTAAGCCGGTGTATGAAGCGATTATCAGGAAGGCGAATACTGCTCCGGCGAAGCTTTTGCATATCGGCTCAGACGTTGAAGCAGATGTCGAAACCCCGATACTCGGCGGCTCAAAGGCTCTTCTCATGTCGGGAGCTATCCCGCTTATGGTAAAATCGGGAAGACTCCGCGGATTTGTTCAGGCAAGGCACGTTTATGACTACGACAAACCCGATTTCCTTGCTCTGCACTGCATATTCGGCATTTATGCGGCATATCTTTTTGATACACCGCTGAATAAAACACCGCAGACCGATTTCTGCGGTGACGAGTATATGCTCGGCGCAATAGTAGGCGGAGCGCTGCGCGCGTCAGGCTGTGAGCCGCAGAATGACCTCGAAAAAGCCCTCATGCAGGCTCTCGAAAGCAATGAACGCGCTTTAGCCGGCATGGAGGATATGGAGAAGCTTTTCCATGCACACTTCGATGGCCATCTCGACAAATTCGGCTATAACGGCTGCGGACTCCCGATACAATTCCTTGCACTGCACGCTGCTGCGGGTGACAGGGCTGCGCTGCAAAAGTACGTTGACCCTGCGGCTGCTGCTGAGTGGGCTAAACGCAACTCTGACCCCGATATTGCTCCGGTATACGGCAGAAAAATCAAACCTAATGCCGCGTCAAAACTCGCGGATAAGCTCTTCCCGCCGGGGACGAAAGTACGCAACATTGCCGACGGTCTTCTCGTAAAAATGAAGGGAAAGGGCAAAATATGACACATTTATGCGTTTGAGCGACATTCGCCGACATATTTTATCCGGTGCGGCATTTTTCTTCATTTCCCGATAAAACCTCTCTGTTTCCGACGGTATATTCCGTTGCGGATAACGCACCTTCTGTGATAAGATAGATTCATAGGAAAAATCATCAAACAGGAGGAAAAAATAATGAACAGCAAAATAAAGGTACTTATCGGAGACGATTCAGCAGGAACAGGTATCAATACCGCTAATAAGCTCAGGGAAAGAGGAATGTACGCGTATACACGCAAAAAGGACTGCAACGTAATCGTTGATTCTATCAGGAACGACCCGCCCGATGCGGCAGTTCTCGATGTAACCGCTGAAAACGGCGACGCGGTAACGATAATGAAAAAGGTGAAAGAACTCGGAGTAAAAACTCCTGCATTCATCGTTGTGTCAGACTTCGATAACGAGTTCATCGAGCGGCAGGTAATGGAAAACGGAGCGGCTAAGTTTCTGCTCAAACCATGCGATGCCGACGACCTCATCGCCGCAATAAGTTCAGCTCTCGGCGACAAGGCAAACAGTCTCAGCGACGACATGGAGATAGTCGTTACTGACATGATACATCAGCTCGGTGTACCGGCTCATATCAAGGGTTATCACTACCTCCGCACTGCGATACTCTACTCAATAGAGGATAAAACTCTTCTCGACAGTGTAACAAAGCTTCTGTATCCGACAGTCGCTTCAATATATGACACTACTTCTTCCCGTGTTGAACGTGCTATACGTCACGCGATAGAGATAGCATGGGACAGAGGCAACGTCGATACTCTCAATTCATTCTTCGGCTATACAGTCGATACAAGCAAAGGTAAGCCTACAAATTCGGAATTCATCGCACTTATCACGGATAAGCTCCGTTTAAGGTACAAATCAGCTCTCAGAAGAGCATGAAACGTAGGATATGCGCTGATACCGGATAATATAAAGGAGGAATCATCATGTCATTCAAAAAGGTTAATATCAGCGATATCACAACCGACCCATTTACAAAGATAGGTAAGGAGTGGATGCTCATTACAGGCGGAAATATGGACGATTACAATACCATGACCGCTTCATGGGGGCAGCTCGGAGTTCTTTGGAACAAAAACGTTATCACCTGCTATATCCGTCCTAACAGATACACTTATGAGTATATTGAAAAGGGCGATACATTCACTGTTTCATTCTACGGTGAGGAGTACAGAAAGGCACTCTCTTTCTGTGGTGCACATTCCGGCAGAGACTGCGACAAGGCTAAGGAAACAGGTCTCACTCCTGCTGAATTTGATGGAAATGTAGCGTTTGCGGAAGCAGATATGGTGTTTGTCTGCCGCAAGCTTTACAGCTACGACCTCGCAAAGGAAGGCTTCCTTACTGACGACGGCTTACCGGAACAGTTTTTCGCTAAAGACCCATACCACCGCGCATATATCAGTGAGATAACCGCTGTTTACGTTAAAGAATAATAGTTAAAAAAATCCCCTTACGCGTAATACGGATACCCATATAGAAGTATTAAGCCATAGTATTTCTGATATACAGTCAGAGGTACTATGGCGCTTTTATTGACATTGCATTTATGCTGTGCTATAATGTTCACAGACAGAAAACGGAATTTTAAGGAGGTTTTTATAGTGAACGAATTATGTATGATAATAAAAGATATGGTAAAACCGAATTTTCTTAATATCAGAACGTCTATCCAGACCTATGACAGAGATGCGATATGCTGCGGTGCTCCGTGCTGGAGATGGGCATATCATGCACTTCATTCAGCTGATAAATGGTTTATAAATCCTTGTGTATATGATGAACCGCCTTTTCATGAAGAAGGACTTGATAAT
>CADAYP010000033.1:0-36504 GCA_902792235.1 Ruminococcus flavefaciens | reverse complement strand
CTTCCCTTAGCGGAATTTGTGGGCTACCGAGCCGTAAATTTACGGTACATATTCGGTATCCTGCGAAACCGCCAAAGGGGGCTCCCCTTGTGCGCCCCTTTAATTTCATGTAATTGGGGGATTCATTTGTTTCCTGATTTGGAATATTAGCTAAGTGCTTTTATTATTGTGTAAACAGAGAATGGAGTATCTGCCGGAGTGCCTTTTTCCATAGTGAATACTCCGTGATATCGTCAGAATCGGGATTTGATCCGGCGTTGAGTGCATTATAAACTCTGATTCCGGCGGAACTGCCGCCGGACGGAAGCACAGGTAAATCACCGGTATACGGCGCAATATCGCCGGCTGTGACGGTGCACGATACCTTTGGCGGTGCGCCGGCGCTGTCTGTGATGAGGAGTTCGTCATCGGACATAGCAATTTCATCAATGCTGAGATCCATAAACGGAGGAAGTAGGATCTCTGATTCCTCTGGTTTGGCATAGTGAGGAAGAACCGCTCCTACGTCGATACAGCGGCTTCCGGCGGAAATGTCAAACTTCATGAGCGCTATGCCGAGACGGTCGCGGTAACTGCTGAGAAATCCGCTTTTCGAGGTCGATGTAAACGACACTGTCTGCGAATTATCGCGGCAGAGGAGGTAGTCCGAGAAGCGTTCGACCCTGTAGGTAACGGTTCCGGACGTGATAACGCTTTTCCGGAAAACTGATGAAAGACTGTTGAAAAAGTCGGCAAGCCGCTCTGTATCGGCAATTATCGCCGGATTTAGAAACTTTCCCTCGGCGGCTCTCGCTTTTTCGGAGACGATTCCGGGGAAAAACAGCGAATTAAGTACCACATAAGCCTTCGGGTCACTGAAAAACGGGTCATTGCCCGAAACATCGCCGATATAGTAGCGCAATGCGTTTATTTCCTTATCGTTTAACATTATCATCACCCTAAAAAGAAGGGGCGGATAATATCCGCCCGCGTAATTGATTTGCATATTTTTTAATTTACTTTAGTTTCCTGCCGGAGTCTGTTCTCCGCCGCCCTCAGGAGGGACTACAGGGTCAGGATTCTGAACGTTCGGGTCGGGGTTCTGAATGTTCGGGTCAGGATTCTGAACGTTCGGGTCAGGGTTCTGAACGTTCGGGTCGGGGTTCTGAACATTCGGGTCAGGGTTCTGAACGTTCGGGTCGGGGTTCTGAACATTCGGGTCAGGATTCTGAACGTTCGGAGTAGTAGTCGGCGGTGTAAAGAGACCATTCGGGTCGTGTTCGTATGGGTTATATGGTCTGTCGCCGTTAGGGTCTGTCTGACCTTCAATAGGTGTGGTTTCGGTGTTATCACCGTAAGGCATCTCGCCGGTCGGGATACGTCCGTTCATTGAAAATCCCGAGCCTGTTGTGATAACTATGTTGACACTTGTGAGCGTTTTTGCAGAAGTACGTCTTGAAGCAGTAGTTCTTACGGTCTGTGTAGTTGTGTTTGATACAGGTGATGAAGCGGCAGACACGACTGTAGTAGAGGTCTGTATCTCCTCGCCCTGCTTGAAGATATTTTCGCCGCGTCCGATATTGGACATTACCTTTTCGGAAGGAGTTATCGGGAAGGCGATGAAAAATACGAGTATCAGCAAAGTCAGAACTACAAAGCTTCCACATGAGAGAAGAGTTATCTTCGTGGACTTTTTCAGTCCGTTGATGAATTCAGATATTTTATTCATATAATCAACACTCCAAATCAGTAATTGTTATTGTAAGCAATACATTACTATTTTATCGTAAAAGACTTGAAAAGTCAATAGAGAAATGTGATAAATCGGCGAAAAATCACAGGGATTATTTGTAAGATTTCAGGCACGGTATTGACAATGAGCGGCGAATGAAGTAAAATGTATTTATGGTAATACCTGCTTCGCACCTTTTGGAGCAGAAATAAACATGAAAGTTGAGATGCTTATGAAAAGGGCAGTTACTATACAGGATATATCTTGTTTCGGAAAGTGTTCGCTTACGGTAGCGCTTCCTATAATATCTGCTATGGGCATAGAGACAGCGGTCATACCAACAGCCGTTCTCTCCACGCATACAGGCGGATTCGAGGGGTATACCTTCCGTGACCTTACCGGCGATATACCGGAGATAACCGCTCACTGGAAAAAGCTCGGACTCGGTTTTGATGCGATATATACCGGATACCTCGGCTCGCCTGCACAGGTCGAGATAGTATCTGACTTCTTTGACAAATTCAATACACCCGATAATTTCATCGTTGTCGACCCCGTAATGGGTGACGCGGGAAGGCTGTATTCCGGCTTTACGAGTGAACTTGTAAAGGGAATGCGCCGGCTTTGTTCAAAGGCTGACTACGTTATCCCTAATCTTACAGAAGCGTCTTTTCTGCTTGGGATACCCTATTCTGAGGATAACAGTGAAGCGAATACGAAAGATATGCTGAAACGTCTTGCAGAGCTTGGGTGCAGATATCCTGTCCTTACCGGTGTTCGCTGGAATGATAAGGAACAGGGTGCCGCCGCATACGACCCCGAAACTGATACATACTGCTTCGCATTCGGCGAGCACGTAAACAGGCAGATGCACGGAACAGGCGACATTTTTGCAAGTGTATTCACCGGAGCAGTCGCACTCGGAAAGAGTCTGCCGCAGGCACTCGACCTGTCTGTAAAGTTTACGACTGACTGCATTAAAGCAACACTGCCGGTCGCAGACGAGGTGTGGTACGGAAGCTGTTTCGAGCTTTGTCTTGGTGACCTGATAAAATATGTAAATGAAGCCGCTCAGTGAGCGGCTTTTGACTTGTATAGAAGCGGTGATATCAGGCGGTAATGGCAAAAATTACCGATGATTACCACAGTTTATATTGTCCATAATAATACCAGAATATTTTTCAGGGGGACATTATTGTGGCATATAACAAGGTCGTTATTTCAGGGATAAACACATCTGAACTTACCGTTCTCAAAGAGGAAGAGAAAATCCGTCTTCTGCGCGAGATTCGCGAGACCGGAAGCAAGGAGGCTCGTGATAAACTGATAAAGGGCAACCTCAGACTTGTTCTCAGTGTTATACAGCGGTTCACAGGCAGAGGCGAGGAGGTTGACGACCTGTTTCAGATAGGTGTAGTCGGACTTATCAAGGCGATAAACAATTTCGACCTAACTAAAGAGGTGCGTTTTTCTACGTACTGTGTACCCATGATAACCGGTGAACTGCGCCGGCATCTCCGTGATTGCAGTCAGGTGAAGGTAAGCCGTTCACTGCGTGACCTTGCGTATAAGGCGATACAGGCGAAGGAACGTCTCATGCTTAAAAATCAGCGCGAGCCTACTATAGAGGAGATAGCGGCTGATATAGGTGAAAAGCGTGCGGACGTGGTAATAGCACTTGAAAGCATAAGCGACCCGATATCGCTGTATGAGCCGGTTTTTTCTGATTCCGACGACAATATGTACATCATGGACCAGATAGGTGACAAAAACGATGTTGACAGCTGGATGGACGAGCTTTCCATTCGTGACGCTATAAAGGAACTCGGTGAACGTGAGAGGAATATACTGTATCTGCGCTTTTTAAAGGGAAAAACACAGGTTGAGGTCGCAAATGAGATAGGTATATCTCAGGCACAGGTATCACGCCTTGAAAAGGGAGCGATAAGCCGGATAAAAAACAGTGTTTGATTAATAATGTGTGATTTCCTCTTGACATTTGCCGAAAAATAATGAATAATAGAAGAGATGTTTTTGTGCAAGGAGGGTCAGATGTGAAAAGAATACTTGCGGCGGCAGCGGCAATGCTTACGCTTTGTTCGTGCAGCCTGAATGATGAACCGGAGCTTTCGTCCGATATATCGGAGGAAACTACGACATTCGTATTTACAGGAGTTCCTGAGATACCCACATTCAAGGCTCCTTCCGGCAGTGAGACCGTAACATCGGCGGTTACAGACGTTCCTGCTGATGAGACTGTTTCGCCGGAAGAGTCTGAATCGCTTCCGGCGGAGGGGACTGGGTCCGGTGAATTGGTCTGCCTTGACGTTCCGTACTTCTCGCAGGAGGAGTACCCGACAGGCTGTGAGCTTGTGTGTGCGTCAATGCTTCTTGCGTACTACGGCTTTGAGATTTCTCCGGCTGAACTTATAGAACAGGGGTACGTAGGCACAGGAAGTGTCACGGAAGATTTCATGAACCCCGGTACTTATTTCGGCGATGACCCAAATAAAGTATTTATCGGCGACCCGAATGACATATTCAATTTCAGCTATGGCTGCTACAGCGGAGCGATATTCGCGGGACTGAGAAAATATCTTGCCCATGAATACTACGATGCGGCGAATCTCAGCGGTATATCGCTGAAAGACCTGTGCATGGAGTACATAGACCGCGGAGAGCCTGTGCTGATATGGGCGAGTACAAACATGGAGCCTACTCATTCGGAAGAAAATAATACATGGACTATCACTGATACCGGTGAAACGTTCACTTGGATATCAAATGAGCACTGTCTTGTTCTTATAGGCTACGACGATGAAAACTACTGCTTTCATGACCCGCAGAGCGGAGAAAAGGTGCTGTACCCTAAGGCAGTCTCAGAACAGCGCTACCGCGAACTGGGTAAGCAGGCTATCACTGTGCATCCGTGGTAGAATAGTCAGGAACAGCCGGAAAAGAGCCGTCCGGAAGCAGTTCGCGGAGCGATACTGCGTTCTTGCCCGAAGAAGTTATAATATGGTCAGCGAGTATGATATCGATTGCACTGAGCGCCGCTCTCATGTTTAGAGTGGCGCTTATATCTTTTTCAGACGGTTCAGGACTTCCGGAGGGGTGTACGTGCGCGATAAAGATGTAGTCGGCTTCATAACGGAATGCAAAGCTTGCAATGCTGCGGAAAGACACCTTTACTGAGGAAGGGTCGCCTTCGGCTATGACGTCTGTGCTGATAATGCGGAAACGCTTGTCAACAGCTGCTGCGACGGTCTTTTCCTTGTTACTGTTTTGCAGATATGCCGAGAAGAAGCGTTTTGCGGCAGCTGAAGAGCTGAGTATTATGTTGCCGCAGTTTGTAACTGCACATTTGCGGCTGAGCTGCGGAATAAGGGAGAGCAGTGCAGCAGTCTGTATACCGGCTTTGCAGTCACGCATAAGCAGCAAAGGGTCAGAATCTGCGGCATTACGGATACTTCCATATACAGAGAGGATACTATCTGCGACCTCTTCAACTTTTTTGCCGCGTTCTGAGTATGACAGCAGCAGTATCAGCTTTTCGCGCTCACTTAGCTCTTCACCGGCGAGATAACGCTCTTTCAGGAGCTTTTTCATATCGTTCATACTATCACCGCCTGAATGAGAATGCACCGCTCTGTTTCATGGAGAAAGACTTTTTACCGCCGCAAATGACACAGTCTTCAAGGATAATGCCGATTGGTTCGAGACGTTCAGCGATGAAACGTGCAATAGCGAAGTCGTCTTCGTCCGGAACCGGCGGACGGTCGGGGTGAGTTATCCCCAGTGCTATCCTTGAACAGCCACTGCGCAGGAGTGAAGCGGCAATGCGCTTTATCTCGGAATTGCCGTTCATGATACTTGAAGCTGAAAAGCTTGTGCGTTCAGCCACGGTAAGGTCGTTGTTCAGACTAAGAAGCAGGCAAAGGTCAGGAGCGGCATTTTCAAAATATCCGGTGAAGTAATTGCAAAGACTTGCCGAATCGGGGAGATTTTCATTGTTCGGCGGCAGAGTTTCATAATCGGCGCACATATCATGCATAATGCGGATAAAGTCGGCTGTAGAACTGCCTACGCCTTTTACTTTTTCAAGCTCGGAATGCTCAGCATTGAGGATATTGTTGACTGTTCCGAACTTGCTGACAAGGCAGTGTGCGATATCATTGGTGTTGATTCGCGGAATGGCATAGAACAGGATAAGTTCGAGCAATTCGTGTTCACATAGCGCATCTGCACCGAATGTCATCAGTCTTTGTCTTAGACGTTCACGATGTCCGGTGTGTATAGATTCTGACGACATAAAAACCGCTCCTTTCTTTTTTATACTATAATAACATATCAATGTTGAAAAATCAAGAAAAGAGCATTCTTATGTGATTGATGTGCAGAATAATCCGCTAATGTACTTTGTATATCTATAAAAGTGTATATCAGGGAGAAATAATGGGGCAAAATGTAATAAAAATGAGTGTATAATACACATATTTATTATTGACTTTGTTAAGGCTCTGTGATATAATTAAAACAATGAAAACGTGTGCGTCTTGACTCACGAATGGAGGGTAATCATGAAAATTAAAAAAATGCTTAGTGCGGTGACTTCGCTTGCGCTTTCGCTTTCAGCGTTTGCGGGCGTCGGCACTGCTTTGCCGGAGCGCGCGCTGACCGCTAATGCCGCGTCCGGAAACTGGAAATTCGATTTCGGCGGAAAGGGTACGGCAAGCGGATATACCGGAGTTTCTGCGACAGACGGCTACAATTCCTCGCGCGGATACGGCTTTGCTCAGACCGGAAACGTATCTAACGTCTCTGCCGGCGGAAGCGGAGCGCTCAGCGATGCGGTAAAGTTCAACAACTACGGAACCGGTAACACGTTTAATGTTGATGTGCCGAAGGGTCTTTATCAGATAACCGTAACTACCGGTAATGCACCGCGTACAACGATACGTATCGAGGGCATGGTTCAGATGATGAATCTCACCGGTAACAATGCTGTTGAGACGATACAGATACCTGTTACGGACGGACAGCTCAATGTTCAGGCGATAGAAGGTATGTCGGGACGTGAGCAGTCGATAGCGGCACTTGAAGTCAAACAGCTCAATACAACGGGCGAAATGAAGCCTACTATATGGATATGCGGCGACTCAGCTGACTCCTCTCAGCACGGCTGGGGACAGTTCCTCGGCAACTATGTTGACCGCAACTACTGGGAAGTACGAAATCAGGCGACAAGCGGTCAGACTGCAATAGGATTCTACAACGGCGGACAGTTCGCACCTGTTGAAAAGTACGGCAAGCCGGGCGATATATACATAATCGCGATTGGAATAAACGATACAGCCAAGTCCACTAAGGAAGAGTATCATCAGGTCGTTACGACTATGGTAGAAAAGGCTAAGGCAAAGGGTATAACGGTACTCCTCGTTAAACAGCAGGGACGCCGCGGTGACCTTCAGCGCAGCCCTCTTCTCGGAGGAAGATGGCTCGGCGGTGAGCTTGATGCTGTAGGAAGTGAGCAGAATGTAGAAGTCCTCGACCTCTTCACTCCGTGGCAGAATTTCGGTGTATCAGTTGGATATGACGGAATGGCTTCATACTACGCAATACAGGCAAACGGTTCAAACGATGACCTCCACCAGAGCAAAAAAGGTGCGGTCAAGCTTGCGGAAATAATGTCGACACTCTACGATTTCAGCGGAAATTCCGGAGTCGAGATGAACGAGAATGTTTACTACTCGTTCAAGAACGTAAACAGCGGACTTTATATGGAAGTTGCAGACGGCAAGGCTGAAAGCGGTGCAAACGTTGACCAGCAGGGAATGGATTCACCTGCTAAGCAGAGCGCATGGAAGCTTAAATCTGCCGGTGACGGATACTATTATATAACATCTGCACTCGACAGTTCACTTGCACTCGATATTGCTGAAAATAAGGCGGCAAACGGTCAGAACGTTGAAGTCTACAATTTTACCGGCGGAAATAATCAGCAGTACAAATTTAAGCGCAATTCCGACGGTTCATTCACGATACTTACCAGGGTTTCCGGCGACAAGTCGGCAGTTGAGGTAGGAGGAGCACTCACAAGTGCAGGTGCAAACGTTCAGCAGTGGGAGACAAACGGTCACGCTTGTCAGAAATGGACTGCGGAAGCTGTAAATCTTCCCCTTGATGGTAAGTTTATTTCCGGACTTACTGTCCTCGACAGTGCTAATGTTTCAGCATGGAGTATCGAGGATACAAAATCCGGCATGAAATTCTTCGGCGACAGAGATTACACAGTTTCATCTGTTCCTTCAATTCTCGACGGTACAGAGCATATCATAACAGCCTGCGGTTCAAAGAACTATGCCGGCAACGAGGCTAAGTTCAGTGTGAACGGCGATTCTACGGTTTATGTTGCGCTCGATAACAGAGTTTCAGCTCCTTCATGGCTCAGCTCTTACACTAACACAGGTTCATCTGTTTCTTGCAACGGCGAGTCATTCATTCTCTACAGCAAGGACTTCTCAGCAGGTGAGCAGGTGATTCTCGGAGCTAACAGCACTGAATACAACTGCATGAATTACACAGTATTCATCAAGGCTAAGCCTGTTGAGACTACTACTACGACAGTACCCACGACTACAACTACTGAAACTGTAACAACTACAGAATCAGCTCCCGTTGGAAGGTATAAGCCCGGCGATGCTAACTGCGATGGTTATGTAACCGTTGCGGACGCAGTTGCTATTCTCCAGTCTATAGGCAACAAAGACAAGTATCAGCTTGAGCCTGACGGCAAGATAAATGCAGACGTTGACGGTGTAAGCGGAATTACAGCGAGCGATGCGCTCTTCATTCAGATGGTGGACGCAGGTCTCAGACAGCTTCCGACTGTTCCTGCCGTTACGACAAATTCAACTACAACAACTACCCAGACCACGACAACTACTACAACCACTACCACAACAACTACGTCTCCCTATTACTATGCAGTAGACCAGGTATGGAACGACGGCTGGGCTGAAGATACAAATGCCGGATTCACCAAGACCTCCGCTGGCATGGGTAATTCTCAGAATGTAGGTTACGTAAACCTCAATAACACTGTCGGAAGTTACCTCACTTTCACTGTAAACGTTGGTGAGAGTGGAAACTATATGACACATATCCGCTTCGCAAATGGTTCAACTGCCGACCGTAAGACTAATGTTTATGTAAACGACAATACCTCTTCATACTGGCAGCAGTCTTTCCCGGGAACAGGTTCATGGACCGACTGGAACGAGTACGGAATCGTTCTTCCGCTCAAAGCCGGACAGAATACTATCAAATTCGAGTCAGCAGTAAGCGAGGGCGGTCCTAACTTCGATTATATCAATCTCACACTCACAGACGAACCCATAGCAGAACTTTATGACCCGAATGCAGGTCATCAGACAGTTGATGGAAGCAAGCCTACAGTATACCTCGCAGGTGATTCAACTTGTATGTACTACAATGCAAGCAAGCAGAGTCAGCAGGGCGGTCCGATACAGGGCTGGGGCTATTACCTCGGTGATTATTTCTCAGACGACGTAACTGTTGCAAATTATGCAATGGCTGGAAGAAGCTCAAAGAAGTACTATGACGAGGGCAGATTCGCATATATCACTGAGAATCTCAAGAAGGGCGACTTCGTAATGATTCAGTTCGCTATCAACGATGCAGGCAAGGCAAATGCCGACAGATACGCTCCTACCTGCGGAAATGTTGACAATCCTTCATCGGGTTCATACGAGTGGTACATGACATCGTTCATCAAGGATACTCAGGCAAAGGGTGCAACTCCCATACTCATGTCGTGCACACTCAGTGCAAAGTCTTACTCTAACGGAAAGTTCTCTGCAAGCTATACAAACTACAGTGATGCCTGCAAGAAGCTTGCCGCTAAGTACAAGGTACCGTATATCGACGTAAACGGCATAATGGTAAATCACTACAATTCAGTAGGATATAACAAGGCTGTTTCGTATCACATGGCAGGTGCTGTACAGGGTTCTACAGATATGACCCACTTCAATGAAGGCGGTGCGAAGGTCATTGCAGGACTTATCGCAAACGCAGTCAAGTCACAGGGCATTTCCGGACTTTCCGGCTATGTAAAGTAATTAAGGTAAAAACTCCCGTGAGAAATCGCGGGAGTTTTTTTGCTTGTAAATATGTATGAATTGTGAATTTTCCTAAAATATGCGCCGAAGCTTGAAAAGATACCGTTTTTATGCTATAATAATATTATATACAGTTATATTAATGTGAAAACTGCAAGGAATACTTTATAAGGTGTTGCCTGAAGGAGGATAGATGAATGAAACGTTACAGACGCCGATTTGATAAAGGTGCAAAATACCGTACTATATTGGCTTTTGCAGGAATTGTTATCAATGTTTTATTATCATATATCTCCTACCACAGCGGAATTACCGGCATTTTCGATTCTGTCGGTACTATGCTTGTGGCGGCTGTTGGCGGTTCGTTTCCGGGAATAGTGGTCGCATTTGTATCGAATATTCTCTGCCTGACATTTAACAGCAATGCGATTTATTTTGGAATCGTGAATGTTATTATCGCTATATATACCGCTTGGTTCGTAAGGGAGAAATCGTTCAGAAAAATCAGCAGCTGTGCTGTATTTGTTGTTACAGCAGGACTTTTGAACGGTGGACTATGTTCGCTGATACAGTGGGGTGCCCTCGAAAAAGGTCAGAATGGCTCGGCGAATGAACTTATGGACATCTTCGGAGATTTGGCTGATGCTTCTAAACCGCTGATAAATACGGTAATCAGTATTATTATCAATATTGTGGACAAGATAGTTTCGCTTGCTGTAGTGCTTATCTGCATACATTTTATACCGAAGAATATACAGAAAAAAATCAGGGAAAGCGGTTGGAAACAGCGTCCGCTTTCAGTCGAGAAAATGAAAAAACTCGATTCCATAAGCGGCGACAGCAGGTTCTCACTCAACAGAAGAATGGTTTTCATGCTTCTTACAGTCACATTGACGCTTACCTTACTCATGGGCTGGACTGGTGTACGTCTTTACTTCATAAATGCAAAACAGGAAAAAACAGAGATAGCTACGGCGGCAGTTGAATTTGCCGCTGACGTGGTTGACCCCGATAAAATAGATGACTACATAAGACACGGAAGAAGTGTTGAAGGTTACAATGAAACTGAAGATATGCTTTATCATATCCGTGAAAATGCGGCTGGAGTAAAGTATCTTTACATTATTCAGATACGTGAGGACGGCTGTTACTATGCTTTTGACCTCGATACGGACGACACTCCGGCAAATGCTCCCGGCTACCGGAGTGAATTTGAAGAAGCCTTTCTTTCTCAGCTGCCTAAGCTTATGGCAGGTGAAAAAATAAAGCCTGTCGAGAGCAACAGTGTGTCAGGCTGGGTGTTGACGGTGTATAACCCGATAAAGGATGCCGAAGGAAACTGCAAAGGTTATGCCTGCGCTGATGTTTCGCTTGAATATATGGCTGACTACATGAGCACTTTCCTGATTCGTGTATTCATTATCATGGCGAGCCTTATTATACTGGTACTCGCATACGCTTTGTGGCTGACCGGTGTTTATATCATGTATCCTATAAACGATATGGTCGAAACTGTTGAAAAGTTTGTTTCAGCCGGCAATAATCAGGAGAAACTTGACGATTATGTAAGAGAGATACGTGCTGTAGATATTCATACCGGTGATGAGGTAGAAAAGCTTTATAACGCTATCTGCAATATGGCTCTGAATCAGACTGAGCAGCTTCGCAGTCTGCGGCATTTTTCGGAGAATACTGCGAAAATGCAGGACGGTCTTATCATTACTATGGCTGACCTCGTTGAAAACCGCGATTCCGATACCGGTGCTCATGTTCAGAAAACGTCAGCTTACGTCAGAATAATCGCTGAAGGACTCAGACGCAAGGGTTATTACCCTGAAAAGCTGACTGATAAATTCATGTCAGATGTTGTAAGAAGTGCACCTCTGCATGATATAGGAAAGATAAACATTCCCGATACTGTCCTGAATAAACCCGGTAAACTGACCGACGAGGAGTACGCTGTAATAAAAACTCATACTACCGCCGGCAGAAAGATTATGGAAAAGGCTATCAGTACGGTAGAGGGTGAGAATTACCTGAAGGAAGCAAGAAATATGGCGGCATATCACCATGAAAGATGGGACGGCAAAGGCTATCCTGAGGGGCTTCATGGCGAGGTCATACCGCTTGCCGCACGTATTATGGCTGTAGCCGATGTGTTTGACGCTCTTGTTTCGCCGAGAGTCTACAAGCCGGCATTTCCGCTTGATAAAGCTCTTGAAATTATTAAAGAGGGTGCTGGTACTCAGTTTGACCCTAAGTGCGTAGAGGTGTTTATGGAATCGCTTCCGGCTGTCAAGGAAGTTCTTAAAAACTACAGTCAGTTTGAACCTGAACATCGTTCGTAATCATTTTACCGTAATGGAAGGAGCTTTGCAAATGTATAATTGGATAAAAGCGCACCAATTGAATATTATGCTGGCACTCTGTGCGGTCTGTGCAACTATGATGATTCTTCTGCTTGTAACAAGATTCCTCACTAAGCGAAGAAAGTGGATACTGATACTCATGGAGCTTACCGCTTCCTGCCTTATCGGTTTTGACAGGGCGGCATACAGCGTTTTATATGGTGAGAATATCAAACTTCATGGTTTTCTTCATCACATCTGCCACTGTTCTTGTTTTCAATCTCTACCTGATTGACCTGCTTGATGATGAGGCAAAACCACGGTCTCTTCCGAAAAGACTGAAAATTGTCAATGCAGGGGCTGTTGTTGGTATGGGACTCGTTATTGTTTCACAGTTCACAGGTCTGTACTATTATTTCGACGGACAGAATAATTACCACAGGGGACCCGGATTCCTGATTTGCTATATAATTCCGGTATTATTGCCGATAATTCAGTTTACGGTCATCCGTCAGTATAAGAAATTTTTCAGCCGGCTTATCTATATCTCACTGGTACTATATATCTTTGTACCTATAATAGTAGGCATCATTCAGATATTTGCTTACGGACTTTCTATCGTTAATATGTCAATGGTGCTTGTATCGATTTTCCTTTATATTTTCAACTATCTTGATGTAAATGATGCAGTTGAGCGTACACACGAGATAGAGGTCGGAAATCTTCAGAGGGAGCGCGGAAGCATGAAACGAGTTTTCGACCAGACAGTTACTGCGTTTGTTACTGCTGTTGAGAAGAAAGACCCTTTTTCCGAGGGGCACCCTGTAAGAGTTGCTGAAACTGCAAGAAAAATTGCTTCTGCCGCAGGAATGAATGAGGAAGAATGTGAGAAAGTCTACTACTCAGCCCTGCTTCACGATGTCGGAATGATGGGTATTCCGGATACGGTGATTCAAAAGGCGGACGGACTGACTGACGAAGAGGTGCGTCTGAAAAAGCAGCAGCCGGTATTAAGCGGTGAGATACTTTCAAGTATCACGGAGTATCCGTATCTCAGTCAGAATGCACGCTACTGCTGTGAAAGATACGACGGAAAAGGTTATCCTGACGGTCTGAAAGGCGAGGAGATACCCGAAGTATCACGAATTATCGCAGTTGCAGATGCGTATGATTCAATGATAGACGGCGAGAGAAACGGCAAGCATCGTTCGTATCAGTCTGTGCGTGAGGAATTCATCAAGGAGTCGGGACTTCGTTTTGACCCCGAATTTTCCGATATAATGGTTCAGATAATGGACTCTGAACGAAAAGACCAGAACAAGCAGTCAGAACCGGATATAGCAAGTGAACTTGACTGTATCGGCTACAGAAATGCTTTTACAGCCGGAATACCGGTCAAGCGCGATATCGTCAAAATACGTTTTACGTGCGAAAAAGCAGGGACAGGGGAGTTTTCTGCACCATCTGTTATCGTATTTGCTTCATATGATAAACTTTTGCACAATGAGGTGAAAACAGTTGAAGCCTATCACTATGTGGAGTACGGCGAATTGTGGTTTGACGGAAGGGAAGTTTCTACCAATGCAAGAAAAACGGAGGTAACGATAACTGAGAATAAGTCTGATGCAATAGCGTCAGGCGAGTATGAGATAATGGCAGGAAGATATGAGGACCATTTGTCAATTCGTATGGTAAGCAGTTCACACACGGTAGATGTAGTCATGGCTATCCCTGATGTTTCGCGTGAATCCTATATTTCCCTTAGCGGTGAAAACTGTGCTTTGAGGAATATCACTGTTACCAAAACCGGCGAAAGGACAGAGCCTGACAGTATACGTAAAATTGTCAGCAAGATAAGCTATATTGACCGTCTTGAGTCCGACCTGCCGAATGTTCAGGTCGAACACGCAAGAAGTGCGTATACCGAAAGTGTTGAGGTCAAAGATGGTCTGGATATAGAATTTCACACAATGAGCCTGCCGTCAGCAAATCTTGTATGGCATTGTCCGTGTATAATCCTGTTTTATTCCGAGGACAAAAAAGTCGGCGGAAAAGGGTATAAGGAGTATGCACTTATCAAGCTCAACGGTGAGGTATCGTCTGATGAAAGATATGCACAGAATGACCTGTTCATGCGGAAAACCAATCGTTTTCCGGGTTGGGATAAGTGGAAGAGCATGAATAAAGAAGGCATGGAGTGCTCGGTACACTTTGCAAAAAAGGGCAGCAGGGTAGTAATAAGCACCGAAAACCTCGGTATAGCTATTGAGAACACTACTGTTATTATCGACGGTAATAAAACGGTCTACGCTGTATTGACCGGAAACCGTGTCGCCCTTACCGATATCCGCCTTATGTATCGTGATTGATAAATCATTGAAAAATCGCACAGCAAGGGGAGTACCCTATGGCTGTGCGATTTTTTATTATTTGTTTTATCTGTGCCGGATATTTGAAAACTTGTTTTATACAGATTCGGTAGCAAAGTCAGTGCCGCAGGCGGATATTGCTTCGGCTGAACCGATTACACAGATTCTGCCGCTCTTTTCAAGTGAAGAAACTGCATTAAGCAGGTCGTCAGCAGTGAGTGAGAGCATTCGCTTGTGGTTTGCATTGCGCTTTTCCTCTGTTATACCGCGGAAGTATATCTCGTCAGCGATATTTCCGTATGCGCGGTCGGATATGAGCGGCTCTTTCTGTGCGATACTGCTTATAATATAGGAACTGATATCGGTATCCTCGCCGCAGTAGTCTTTCAGGAAGTTTGCTGCACCTTCAAATGCGGCAATAGCACCTGACGGTGACGGGTCACGGAAAGAGTAGAATCCAACCTCGCCGAGACTGTTTGAGCCGCAGCCTGTGCCGTATGCTCCGCCTTTTACGCGGACTTCATTCCACAGGTACTCATATGAAAGAATCGTCGAGAGAACGCCCCACATAGGGGTATCTTTTTCGTATTCGGGAAGTGCAGCTCCTGAGTAGGATACTCCGGACGGTATGATGATTCCCTGATGTTTCGGAGTTTCGAGCCTGAACTCCATCTCCTCTGATTCAGGTGCACTTCCTTCGGGGAGCATATCCATAAGAGTTTTGAGAGAAAGCTCCTCTGCGGAAACTGTTCCTGCGGTGAGACGTGCCTTGCAGAAGATTCGCTTTGCAAGGTCTGATATATCAGCGATCAGCTTTGCAAGTTCATCATCGGACGGCTTAGCTATCGCGTGGAGTGCCTTATACGCTTCGTAGCCGTTTATCAGTTCGTTCATTCCTGATTCTGCGGACATTCCGCTGCGTGCACGGCGCATAGCTACACGGTGTCCGTTAGCTATGATATCCTGCTTCATGTCCTCATCTATCTGAAGAAGAATTTCACGTATCTGTTCGGGGTTGTTGAAAACTGTCTTGGTAAGGAGTTCACCTACAAGAGAGAGAGCATTATCGGTGTTGCAGTCGAGGAAACTTGTCTTTACTGCGAGATACGGCTTGCAGAGTTTCTGCTGACCTTCTCGGCTGTATACCGCTACATTTGCACTGAATCCGCCGAGTGTACCTGTTATGCGCTGCTGAAGCTCTGCACCGGAGCAGTTTTCAGTCGGCAGCTCTGAGATGAGGTCGGACATTATTGCGAGTACTTCAAGCTCCTGCTTGCTGAGGTCGGCAATGGTGAAATAGAGATTTACCGATGAAATACCTTTATTGTGAGCAGGGTGACGCAGGATAGTGATACCGTTTTCGGTTGTCTTTTCAGTGATGAATTTAAGGGGCTGCTGACTTACTTCGGAGAGTGGGAGAGTCGGGAGTTTGGCTATATTCTCCGCTGTATCGGGTGCAGCCTGCCACTCGTCGAGCTTGCTGTTTAGTGCAAGGAGCTGTTCCTTTTCGTCTTCGCTCATTGCTGCAAGCTCAGCATTGACGCGCTCCTGCTCCTTAGCTTTGAGCTCTTCGCCGTAAGTGTGCGAGGGCTTCATGTAAAGAGTTGCTCTGCCTGTATCATCGAGCAGCCACTCTGTAAGCAGCTTTTCGTAGTAGCCTGTTTCTATCTGCTCACGCAGGAAGCTGAATACGCTGTCGCAGTCGATATACATGAGCAGGTCACCGCCGTAGAGCCACGATGACATTGCATTTATGCAGCGGAGAAGTGCCTTCGGCTCTTCGCCTTCGCGGAAACGGAATTCGAGCCTGTTGATAGCTGCGGCGAGAGCGTCCTTGCCGATGCCGTTTTTTACGAGCGTTTCGGCTGTTGAGCGGACTGTCTCAAGCAGCTTAACTGCGTGTTCCATATCAGTGTTGAATATTTTGAGAGCGCCGAAAGGCTGCATTATGCCCTCGTTGATGCCGAATGAAACGTCGAGGCACTTGCCTGTATCGAGGAGAGCGCGTTTCAGAGGAGCTTCATTCGAGCCTGCGAGTGCCTCACTCAGTGCCATGCACGCAAAAATCTTGTCGCGCTCGTCCCATGAAGCCATTATCTTGCCGACTGCGATGTGTGTATGCTTTGCCTCTTCTTCTTCAGGAGCGATTTCGTAGAGGCAGGTCTTTTCGGCAGGTTTTACCGGTTTCTGCACAGCTATGTCGATAACGTCGCCGCTCTTGTCGTATGCAGAGAGGTACTCGCCGTCGATGAGTTCGAGGATAGTTTCTATGTCAACATTTCCGTCGAGGTAGAAATACGAATTAGACGGGTGATAGAATCTGCGGTGGGTATTGATGAACTGCTCATAGGTGAGGTCGGGGATAGCTTCAGGAAGTCCGCCGGACTCAAATCTGTAGCATGAATCGGGGTAGAGCATTGCCATCATTTCGCACTCTATACGGTTGTAGATAGACGAAATAACACCCTTCATCTCGTTGAAAACTACTCCCTTATAGAGCGGAGAATCTTCTCGTGAGCGCCATTCAGTGTGGTGACCTTCCTGATAGAAGATTTCGGGAACAGTGTATATCAGCGGCTTGAATACCGCGTCGAGATAGACTTTTGTAAGGTTCATGAAGTCTCTGTCATTGCGGCTTGATACCGGAAACATCGTTTTGTCGGGGAATGTCATCGCGTTGAGGAAGGTGTTCATTGAGCTTTTCAGCATATAAAGGAACGGTTCCTTTACAGGAAAACGCTCGGAACCGCCGAGTACGGAGTGTTCGAGGATATGGAATACACCTGTGTCGTCGGTCGGGATAGTCTTGAACGAGACTGAGAAAAGCTTGTTTTCTTCGTTGGTTTTCAGCCATGCGAGACGTGCTCCGGATTTTTCGTGAGTCATCTCGATGAGTTCGCCGCTGACTGCGTCAACGTTTTGTATGCGTGTAACGGTAAAACCGTGGATAGTATCGTTTATTTTCATGATGCTCTCCTTTAAATAAAGATATTATTATTTTACCACAATATGCGGCGTAAGTCAAACATAGTAACGTAAGACTAACAAAATCGGGAGCGCTGTGCGCTCCCTGAATTTCATAAAGTTTATAAGTGTACATATTCATGAACCTGTTCCGCTGTATTTCAGTGCGCCCCACATCCAGAATTTATAGCTGAGAAGGAAGAAGATACAGCCGATAAAAGGCGAAAGCCACGAAAGTACCGGCACTTCGTCCGGACGCAGTATCACGAGACTGGGGTAGTACGCGATGAATGCGATAGGCATAAGGAATGTGAATATGAACTTGAATACCGGATTGAATATCGTTACCGGATACTTCGCGTAATCTTTGAACTTTGTCACGAAGTCGAGAATGTAGAACGAGTTCTGTATCCAGAAACACGTTGCCGCTGCCGCATTCTGTAATGCTACCATTATAAGCGATGCAGTTATCAGGAATATGACCATTTTCAGCAGCATCAGCGGAGTAAACCCTAATCCCAGTTTCGACCATGAGTAGGCAAGGGTCGCTATGCCGAATGCGAATTGTCCGAGACCTTTAATGTCAAAAACCTCCGACTGAAAGTAGAAGAACAGGTTTATCGGTCGGAAACAGTATTTGATGAAATCGCCTGTATATACGTACTGACGCAGACTCCAGTTATTGTCAAACAGACATTGCACCGGTGTCAGCGATACGAGTGAGAATCCGTAGAGGAAAAGTATCTCATAGTAGTTCCAGCCGTTTATACTCGGGAAGTTGCGGAACAGTATCCAGAAACTTACAAATCCGGCGATATTAGTGAATATCATGCCGATTGTCGAGATGATGAAGTCGGCACGGTAACTCATTTTGCTTTTGAGGTCCTGTGCGAGAATTTTGAAATATATCCGCAGATAGAATAAGAGTCCTTTTCTTTTCATGATATCAGCCTCCATTCACCGTTATGCGCTTCAGCGAGACCTTCCAGAACAGCTTGCTTATCACAAGTGTGGCAACGCACCATATAAGCTGAGTTCCGAGCGTTACTGCGACATTTTTGAGGTCAGGCTCTTTATTCAGCAGAAGTGTGAGCGGTGCGTTATAGATCGACTGAAAGGGGAGGTACATTGTTATAGTCCTGAACGGTTCGGGGAAGAATGCTATAGGAATAGTTGCACCCGAGAGAAGGAGTACGATTACCTGTTTCATGATGTTTATTCCCCATATCGACTCAGTGTATATGCATATCGTGCCGACAAAGAAGTCGATGTTGTAGTTTATCATTATCGACATTACAACCGATACAACGAAGTAAAGCAGGTTTATACCGAGCGGCACCGCCCCATGAGTTACTGCACATACGACTATAAAGGTCGGCAGAAAGGTTGAGAAGAAGTTGACCACGAAGTTGCCGGAATAAGACCAGAACAGGTAACTGCGCGGCTGCATGGGTTTCAGCAGGTCGAGGACTATCGCGCCTGACTGTATAGTTCTGCCCATCTGCCATACAGTGTACATCTCCATGAAATTGAAAAGTGCTGTCGCGAGAACTATGTATATGAGCGTGTCGGAGAATGTCATGCCGTTAACAACGTCAGTTCCGGAAGAAGCATATATAGCTTTCCACAGGAAGTAGATGACCGTGAGATACAGCAGATTTCCGAGCACGATGACGAACAGCGAAGCACGGAACTGCAATGATTCCATGATTCCTGCACGCGTGAGGGAGACGTATTTTTTCAGCTTCATTTAACTCCCTCCTCGTATATCTTTTTAATGACATCTTCGGTGGATATCTCTTCAAGCTGCATATCGCTTATCCTGAAATTTTTCTGAAGCTTTGTCAGAACGTCCATAACACCGGACTTTTCCTCATCGACAAGGACTGATATCCACTCGTCGTCGGCGGATACCCTGAACTCGGGAAGCTGCTTTGCGATTTCTTCCGACTGCTTTTTCATGTCGCCGTCAATACGTATTTTCAGTGTTCTGTATGAGCCGAAAAAGCGCTTGAGGTGGCAGATATCGTTATCGTAGAGCATTTTACCCTTGTCGATGATGACTATTCGCTCACAGAGTGCATCAACGTCACCCATATCGTGGGTCGTGAGTATAACAGTAGTATTCTTTTCCTTGTTGAGAGCGTGGATAAGTTCACGAATCTTCGACTTCATTGAGACGTCGAGACCGATAGTAGGTTCATCGAGAAATACTATCTTAGGGTCGTGGAGAAATGCTGCGAGAATGTCACTGAGTGTACGCTGTCCGAGCGACATCTGCCTTACCGGCTTATGCAGGAGAGGCTTGATATCGACCAGTGAAGCGTACAGTTTCATGATGCTGTCGTACTGTTCATCGCCTATCTGATATATATCTTTCAGCAGCTTGAACGATTCTACGAGCGGAAGTGCCCACCACAGCTGTGAACGCTGACCGAATACAACGCCGATTTCCTGTGCATTCCGTGAGCGGTTTTTGTAGGGTTCGCGGCCGTTGACGAGAATAGTTCCGGAAGTTGGCTCAAGTACGCCTGTCATCATCTTGATAGTGGTTGATTTGCCTGCACCGTTTGGTCCGAGATAACCTACTATCTCGCCCTGTGCGATGTTCATGGTTATATTGTCGACCGCACGGACTGTCTTATAGTCGCGCGAGAAGAGGTCTTTAAGGCTGCCTTTAAGACCTTCGCGGCGGTTGAGAACCTTGAATTCTTTTGTTGCGTTTTTGATTTCGATTACTGATGACATAAGTCTCTCCTTTCTTTGAAGGGAATCCTTCGGATTTGCCGGAATACGCACCTTTCCGCGTGTTCCTTACATTGTTTGATAATAAATAATAACAAGTATTATACCATTTTATAAATATATTGTCAAGAATAATATTGTGATTTTTTAAAATTATGGAATTATTTTGATAAATACGCCGTGAAACGCTGTAATTCACGGATTTTCACAATTTGGAATATCAAAATATTACCATTTTTGTAAGAAAAATAGTATACAAATTTGCGGCGGTTTGGTATAATGAAATTGTTCAATGCTACCTTGTCAGCACTATGGGTAGCTAAACGTTAAATCTTTTATTTTACGAGAGGGGTTTTCAGATGAAAAAACATTCTTTAAGACGCTGTCTTGCAGCTGTTGCTGCTATTACTATTATGGCGTCTGCAATGCCTGCGGTTCCTTTTTCTTCAATTGCTGCCGGAAATCTTATCAGTAATTCTGATTTTTCATCAGGTGTCAAGGGCTGGGGTACTTACAAAGAGACAGGTGGTAAGTGCACTCTTTCCGGTGACAGCGGCAGACTTGCACTCACAGTCAGCAATGTCGGCGAAAAGAACTATTCGGTACAGTTCTTCTATGACGACATAATCCCGCTTTATCAGAACGGCGTTTACCGCCTTAAATACGATATCTCATGTACTACTACACGTTATGTTGAAAGTATGATACAGCAGAACGGCGGTACATATCAGGCTTATACATGGAAGGGACTTACTATCAGTCCTACTGTTCAGTCGGTAGACGAGACTTTTACCATGAAGAAAGATACAGACATCATGGCAAAGCTCTGCTTCAACTGCGGTAATCAGGAGGCTGACGAAAATCTTCCTGAGCATACTATCTACCTCGATAATGTTTCTCTCGAACTCATCGACGACAGCAATGTAAACTATACAACCAACACCAAGACAGAGGCTTCTATCATTACAAATCAGGTCGGATACAGAAGTGACGCTTCTAAAATGGTAGTAGTCAGGGGCGGAAACTCTTCCGAGTTCAAGGTTGTGAACGATACGGACAAGTCTGTTGAGTTCAAAGGTTCGCTCAGCGCTCCTATAAAAAATGCGTCTGCCGATGAAACAGACCAGATAGGCGATTTTTCAAGCGTCAGAACTCCGGGTTCTTACCACATTGAGGTTGAGGGACTCGATAATTCTTACAGCTTTGTTATCCGTGACAAGGTTTATGACGGACTTCTCGACGATACAGTAAAAATGCTCTATCTCCAGCGCTGCGGTACTCAGGTAAAGGACGATACTTTCGGTCACGGTGCCTGCCATGCGACCAAGGCTAAGATATACGGTACAAACGATACTATCGACGTTAGCGGCGGCTGGCACGATGCCGGTGACTACGGCAGATACGTAGTTCCGGGTGCAAAGGCTGTTGCGGATATCCTCTACGCTTATATCGACAATCCCGGACTCTTCGGCGACAGCATTGGCATAGCTGAGAGCGGCAACGGTACTGCTGACGTTCTCGATGAGGCACGCTTTGAACTTGAGTGGATGCTCAAGATGCAGCGAAACGACGGCGGTGTATACCACAAGGTGTCATGTGCTACTTTCCCCGGTTTCGTAATGCCGGAGGAGGAGACTGATGAACTCATCGTTACTCCTGTTTCTACCCCTGCTACTGCTGATTTTGCGGCTTCAATGGCTCTCGCTTATGAGTGCTACAAGGACGTTGACAGCAGCTTTGCCAACAAGTGTCTTGCTGCTGCTGAGAAGGCATGGTCGTTCCTTTCGGATAATCCGAACTTTATCTTCACTAATCCCTCCGATATCGTTACAGGCGATTACGGCGACTTCTTCAAGAATGATAAGGACGAGCGCTATTGGGCAGCTTGCCAGCTTTACCGCGCTACAGGCGAGAACAAGTACCTCTCAGCTGCTGAGAGCATAGGCGCTAAGACAGGCTTCGGCTGGTCTGATATGGGCGATTACGGTAATCTCGCTATCCTTACTATGAAGGGCGCAGACAAGAACTCTGATGTATACAAGGCTGCTCTTTCCGGTATCATCACTCAGGCTGACAGCCTTCTCGAAACTGTTTCTGCTAACCCCTACGGCAGCTCACTTACCAAGTATGACTGGGGCAGCAACATGAATATCGCTGATAACGGTATTGTTCTCAACCTCGCATACAGGCTTACAGGCAAGTTTAAATATAAAGACGCTGCTGAGCGTCAGCTCGATTACCTCCTCGGTGTTAATCCGCTTGGTACCTGCTTCGTAACAGGCTGGGGTACTGTATCCCCTGAGCATCCTCACCACCGTCCGTCTGTTGCTAAGAATAAGGCAATGCCCGGAATGGTAGTCGGCGGTGTTGACCAGAGTATCGAGGACGATGCTGCTAAGGCTTACTGTACTGACCTCCCTGCTGCTAAGCGCTGGGTCGACAACGACGGAAGCTACTCTACTAACGAGATAACTATCTACTGGAACTCTCCTCTCACATATCTCATTGCTCTTACAGCTGATTCTTCAGGCATTATTCAGGTAGACCCGCCTACAGGTATCGTATGGGGTGACGCTAACCTCGACGGCAGTGTAACTGTTGCAGACTCTGTAGCAATTCTCCAGTACCTCGGAAACAAGGATAAGTATAATCTTGATGACAAGGCAAAGATAAATGCTGACGTTTACAATAACGGCGACGGTATCACAGGACGCGACGCACTCTCAATTCAGAAACTCGACGCAGGTATTATCTCTAAGCTCCCTGAGTCATATATGAACTCAGATTCCCCGGTTACAAGACCGGTTGAATCCGTAACCACTACTACGACTCAGACTACTACTACTGCTCAGCCTACTACCACAACTACAACTCAGCCTTCACAGCCCGGCGGTATCCCTGATAAGGGTACACCTATGGACAAGTCGGCAACTATGATATCTGACTTCCGTACAGGTGATGCCGGCGACTTCTTCGCTTCAAGCGGCTGGACTAACGGTAAGCCTTTCGATTGCTGGTGGTACAAGCAGAATGCTCAGATCAAGGGTGACCACCTCGAACTCAGTGTTGATAAGAAGTGGACAAATGACTCTAACCCTGACTGGAATCCGCAGTATTCAGGCGGCGAGTTCCGTACAAATGATTTCTACCACTATGGCTATTATGAGACTTCAATGCAGGCTATGAAGAATGACGGAGTTGTTTCTTCGTTCTTCACCTACACAGGTCCTACTGATATCGTTAACGGACAGAAGAATCCGTGGGACGAGATCGATATCGAGATCCTCGGCAAGGACACTACTAAGGTACAGCTTAACTACTATACAAACGGTGTCGGCAAACATGAGAAGATGATAGACCTCGGTTTCGATTCGTCACTTGAGTACCATACATACGGCTTCGACTGGCAGCCAAATTACATTGCATGGTACATCGATGGCAAGGAAGTTTACCGTGCAACTGATAATATTCCCAAGACTCCCGGCAAGATCATGATGAATGCTTGGCCCGGTCTTACAGTTGATGACTGGCTCAATCACTATGACGGAAAAACTCCTCTCGTAGCTCGCTACCAGTGGGTAACTTACAAGAAAAAGTAATATTATAGCGTAATATCAGGTGCTCAATGCAGTACCGGTTCAGAAAAAACACTTTTATTGGGTGTACGCTCCTGAATCGGTACCGGCATTGAGTGCCTTTTTTTATTTCGAGAAAAAAGTTCTTGCATTTTTTATTTTTTTGTGCTATAATAACAAAAAAATCGTGGGAGGTCAGTTTATGAACAGCTATTCGCAGCAATATATCGCTTCACACCTCTTCTCTAACAGGGAGGAGGACTTTGAATATGCTTCTTTCGATCGCGAAATAGCGTGCTATCAGAGCATTTGCGCAGGAAATATTGAACTCGTTCGTGTTTACGCTACTCCGCTTTGCAGCAAGGGCTATGGTATACTCAGCAAAGACCCGCTCAGAAATCTCAAGTACCATTTCACCATTTCTGCCGCTTTGATAGCACGTTTTTGCATAAACAGCGGAATGACTCCGGAAGAAGCTTACAGCATGAGCGACTACTATATCATGAAGGCAGACGAGTCTACCGCTGCTGAACAGGTGCACTCGGCTCATATGGAAATGATAGAGGAGTATACCCGACGTATGCGAAAGGTACGCAACAGCAGTGTCTATTCAAAGCAGATAGTTCGTGTTCTCGACTTTATCAGTGAACATCTTCACAGCCGTATCATGATAAATGATGCCGCTGAACACCTTCATATCAGTTCCGCTTATCTATCGCGGCTTTTCAAGTCTGAGACCGGTATGGCATTCAGCGACTATGTAAACCGTAAAAAAATTGAAGAGGCGGCAAGTCTTCTGCGCTTTTCTGAGTATACCGACCTCGAAATAAGTACACTGCTTTGCTTTAGTTCACAGAGTTACTTTATCAAGATTTTCAAGCGCTATATGGAAATGACTCCGCGCGAATACAAAAAACGTTACCGCCTGCCGGATTTCATGGCTCTTTCTGAGGAGGAAAACTGACACATTCTGCTCTGTTATTGCAGTATATGCGATAGCAGAGCTTTTTTCATGCAATGTTTACCGTTGACAATTTTTGTGCTGTATAGTATAATTAATGTGTACGCAATAACCGCCATTAGGCGGTTATTGCCCCGAACTTTGTTCGGTGAGCGCAAATTCTTTATAATATGGGGAATTTGCACATCACATTTCTTGATGTCAAGCTCATTTTTGCCCTAAAGGGCAAAACAAGCAGACATTAATTATTTTGTATAGTCAGTGGATTTCTTCATGACTATGTCCGCGGACTTTTTTGGTCTGCGAGTGAATATAGTATATATTACGGCAGCCGCTGCCGATAAAGCGGCAGCTTCAAGTTATTGCTTTCCGGCAGTTTCTTTTTGAAGCTGCTTTGGAAGATAATGTGAAGTCACAGGAGCAGTATCATGAAAAAACATAAAAAAGCGCTTGTCTGCGCATTTTCAGCGGCTCTTGCGATACTTGCAGCCGCTCCTTTCGCTGCGTATGCGGATGAGGAAACAGTTTTTGCTGCGGCAGATGAATATGATGAGATAACGACTTTATGCGGCGAGGAAACTGCGGAAGTTATGGACGCAGAGGCTGAAATATCTGAAACTTCTGCCGATTCGCCGGAAACTCATACTTCTGAGTGGGTAAGAGTTTCTGAGGGCGAGATATTCTATTACGACGAGAATGGAGTTCCTCTCACTGGTGTTCAGACTATTGACGGCGAAAAGTATCTCTTCTCTAAGGACGGTACCCTTAAAACCGGTTGGAGAACTGTTGACGGTGTGAGAAAATATTACGACCCCGAAAGCGGTAAGCCTGTTTACGGCAAAATCGAATACTGCGGAAATACCTATCTCATCGACAGAGAAGAGGGCAAAACTACCGGAAAAATAAAGAATTCCGACGGTACATACTACCTTTACGACGATAATGGTATCATGCAGGAGAAAAATGGCTTTGTCAATTACGGCGGCAGTTCATATTACGTCCGCAAGGACATGACCCTTGCTGTCGGAAACATCACTATCGACGGCTTTCCGTATGTATTCGGTGATGAGGGCGAGGCTCCTGCCGGCTGGAAAAATCTCAGCGGCAAGTACTACTATTACTATCCCGAAACCGGTGAAGCTGCAAAGTACGTTGCTAAAGTAGGAAGCGATTACTATTTCATCGACCCGGGTAAGGGCAGGATAAGGGGGCACGTTTCGTACGACGGTGAAAAGTATTATTTCGGCAGCGACTATAAAATGTGTACCGGTATCGTCACTATCGACGGCAAAAAGTATTTCTATAACTACGACGGAAAACAGAAAAAAGGACCTGTGAATTATCAGGGTAAGCTTTATTATTTTGATGACTCTACCGGCGAGATGCTCACAGGCAGACGTATCATAAATGGTAAAAAGTACTACATAAGTGACGACGGTACAGTAGCTGTCGGCTGGCTCGATATAGGTGATGCAAGATATTATTTTGACAGCACCGGCGCTATGCGGACAGGCTGGCTGAAACTCGGAAATGAAAGCTATTACTTCGACCCCGAAAGCGGTATCATGCAGACCGGCAGACAGATTATCGACGGCTCTAAATACTACTTTGAAAGTACCGGAAAAATGCTTACCGGCTGGCAGGGGATAGATGGTTCATGGTACTATTTTGACCCTTCAAACGGAAAGATGATGACGGGCAGGATAGTTATTGACGGGAAAAAATACTTCCTCGACCCGAATGGTAAAATGATGACAGGCTGGCAGTACCTTGATAATGCATGGTATTACTTCGATAACAGCGGTGTTATGAAAACCGGCTGGAATACCATTGACGGTGCAAGATATTACTTCGATGTCAATAATGGTCAGATGCTGACAAATACCACACTGGCTGGATATAACATCGAAAGTGACGGTAAGGCTTATCCTTTCTCGTCAGTTCAGAACAGAGCGGTAAAAATTCTGTCGTCTATAGAGAAGACTCCCGATTCTGTTTACGATTATGTGTGTGCTCACAATGAGTACAAGAGTATGAGCAATGTGAAAAAATACTCAGAGATAAAGAGTGACGATTGGGCGAAGTTTGCAGATTATGCTATGGATAACAAATATGTAGTCGGCTACTACTTCGCCGCAGTTACCGACCTTCTTTTCAAGCAGGCTGGTTATCAGACAAGAATAGTTTACGGTACCGGCAGAGGTACAAGTGAACATTACTGGAATCAGGTCTATGTGAAGGGGCAGTGGCTTAATTACGATACCTGCAACGGATTGGCCGGTGTTACCGATGATTACCTTAAGACCCCATCCAAACAAACCGGCGTCGGATACAAATTCAAAGAATATCTGACACCTAAGTATTACTGATACGGAGGAAAACATAAAATGAAAAAACATCTCGCAATAATCGCTGCAATTATGGCAATATGTGCAGTTTCGGCTGTATCATGCGGAAACGACGCTACTGTTGAGGACATTTCTCCTACAGAAGCTACTGAAATGACAGTTGCATCGGGCGAGGCAGTCTCAAGTTCAGAGACATCATCAGAAGTTACTAAGACTACCAAGAAAACAAAGTCAACTAAATCTACGAAAGAAAAATCTACAAAAACTACAGCTGTTTCATCGAAGCAGAAGGGTGTTGTACTCACCGCAAACGGCGAGAAAGCAACTCCCACTAAATCAGAAACTACGGCTGTTCCGACCGAAACTGCGAAGCCGCGCGGAAATGCCCCGCTGAATCCGGCTTCTCCGCCGCCTGTTACTACTCAGGCACCGACCGAACCGGAAAAGAAGTCTGTAACTGTAGGCTTTGAAGACCTGCTTACCGATATTAGCAGATTTAATTCCCTGACGGAACAGAGGTACTGAATTGTAAAAACGAGTATGAGGGTATCGAGGTAAGCTACACCTCAAAGGACGACGTTTATACTGTCTACAGTATAAAGATAACCGGAGGAGAACACGCTACTGATAAGGGTATCAGAATAGGAAGTTCACGCGAAGAAGTTGAAGCTGCGTATGGTACCGGTGAAGGTTTAGGCGATAAGATAAGCTACATTTCAGGTGAAAAGAAACTAAATATAACTTACAGCGGCGATACAGTTTCAGAGATAGAATTCTATGCCGAAGTTCAGTAAGAAAGGACGGAATTATGAAGAAAACTCTTTGTTTGATGACAGCTGCTTTTATGCTTACAGCAGCTGTTTCAGCAACTGATTTCACAGTCTCCGCCAGTGATATCGTCAAGCAGAAGCCGGTTTTTCAGCATTTCAATCCCTCTGATGTGAATGGTACGGTTGTTGTGGAATTGCCGGAAGGATTATCCGCAGTTGCCGAGATATCTTTCGATTCGCCCGAGGGTGATGCTCTGCCTTATTATAATAGTGAACTTCCGGCGGCAGGTACCTATTCATTCGATATTGAAGGAAGAGATACTACCAATGACGATTTCCGCAAGTATAACCTTGTAATTACCGCAATAGGCGGTGATTTCAGTGACCAGTCTGCCGTTTATACGGATACTTTTACTGTACCTGATAAGCACGATAACCCCGACAGCTTTAAGGAAATGAAGTATATTTTCAAGGTTGATGATGCAGCGTCCGGTAATGACTGCGACGTTACTATTGATTCGACCGGTGCTAAAATAGTGGCTGTGCATAATAATTTCTTCATGTACGGTGACGTTAATGACAGCAAGACCATTAATTCCTCCGATGCTTCCGACGTGCTTGCTGAATATTCCTCAAGGGCAACTTCCGGAGAGTCTGTCATGACTGAAAAACAGCGTGCAGCCGCTGATGTCAACGGCGATGAAAAAGTTGACTCCAAGGACGCTTCTGACATTCTTTCGTATTATTCAGCTCTTTCAACAGGTGGAGAGCCTAAGTGGAATATCAAGCGATGAAATATAAGACATTGTTTTTTAGCTTAATTATGTAGGGACGACCATTGGTCGTCCGATAAACTTGTAACAACAATCAGGTTTTTGACACTCTGAGCCGGTTACTGTAAAGTAGCCGGTTTTTTGTTCTGAAAAATTTTTTTCAAAAAAAATTGACCTTTTCTGTCTTTCAGACGTGTATATAGTGAAAGCACCTGAAAAGGTGCTGTAAAATACACGTGTATAACAATATGAACAGGAGGTGCAGAGATTTGCTTTCAAGCGACGCTATACGTGAAGCTGTAGAAGAATACGGCGATATCCTCTACAGGACTTGCTTCCTCATACTAAAACATAATGCTGATGCGGAAGATGCGGTTCAGGAAACGTATATAACATACATGAAAAAAGAACCGGTATTTTCCGACAGTGAACACGAAAAAGCATGGCTTATAACCGTTGCGGCGAATAAATGCCGCGATATGCTAAGATACCGCAAACGTCACATTACCGAGCCGGAGTCCGCACTTGATACTCTTGTACAGAATACAGAAAGCAGTCATATCCTCGAAGCACTCATGTCTCTGCCGGATAAGTTCAGAATAGTCCTTACCCTGCATTACATCGACGGATATAAAGTTGAAGAAATCGCCAAGATGATAGACAAGTCGGCTTCAGCAGTAAAAATGCGTCTGCAAAAAGGCAGAAAACTGCTCGAAGAAGCATACAGAAAGGAGTCAGTATTATGAATGATGACAAGCTCAGAAAGTCAGCGGAGCATATCACAATGCCCGATGAACTCAAAAACCGTATAATTGACCGGTGTGATGACATTTATGCCGCTGAAAAGCGTAACGATATCGGTCATAACGACCACGTTTCCGGTGTTGAGAGGGTTGAGTCCCACCCTATAAGACGTACTATTACCGCAGTTGCGGCGTGTGCAGTTCTTGCAGCGGGAGTAGGTACAGGTATACACTTTATGCCTAAGAACGGCGGCGGAGAGTCCGCTTCCGATGCATCTGAAATCTCAGAGACAGGGATAAGCAGTCTCCCCGCAGAGATAAACGAATTACTTGATATGGAGTTCGTTTGTCAGTCTTCAATAAAACTTACAGCAGAACAAAGAAATGATATAAAAAATATAGTATCTGAATATGAGTGGACTGAAATTGAAGAATCACAGTTCGGAAATGTCAGTGAAGCTAAGGATTTATTTTACTTTGAAGCCAAATACGGCGATGATTCGCTCGAACTTGTATTATTCAACGATGACCGCGCTGTTCTGAGAGGTTCAAAGCTTGAAAATGATATTTATTACAGTGTCAAGTGTGAGGAAATGATTGAACGCATCGAGAATTGCATCTATCCCGACCGCGACGCGGTATTCCCTGATGTGGGAACAGCAGTTCCGCCGCTTGCAGGAATCGCAGAGCGTGAATACAAGGAAATAAGTCTCTCATCTAAAGAACCTATCTCCGAGGAGAAGCGTATGGAGCTTGACAAGCTTATCTCCGAGACTTATTTCAGCCTTATTGATTCTGAGAGCGTTGTATACGGAGTTCCCGCTTACTTCTTCACAGATGATGATGTTGAGAGTCTTGGCGTTAAGAGTAATCTCACTTACTTCTACAGCAATGGTATCGCAGAGGTTCGTGAGTACGGTCAGAAGTGGTTCTATTCATACGATTTCGATACTTTCAGCAATGCTGTTGACGAGATTCTCTTCTCCGACAGTATCGTCACAGGCGATCAACTCGTCTGCGCGAATATGCTCAGCGAAAATGTATCTATCCACTCGCAGAAGCATTTCGAGAATGAACCGCTTTCTGATGAAGGCAAGCAGGTGATATATGATTTCTTCCGTGAAACAAAGTTCAGAAAAATCAGCGACTTTGACGATATTCAGGCATATTTCTGCAAACCCGGATGTGATTTCTACAACAAACAGCTTGGATTTAGCAGTTATGACTTCTACTGTGAAGAATCAATGTGGTCAATGATTTTCTACGACGTCGGTAAGCTTGAAGTTATTGATTACGTAAATGGTGAACAGAATGTAAGCTATTATCTCATCTACGATACTGTAGGTCTCGATACAAGTATCAGCAAAGCATTCCCTGAGATTTCGTCAAGTTATCCTCCGTTTGGCTCGCTCTACAAAATGGGTGAAGTAAAAGTTAACGGAAAAGCTGTTGAAGATTATATGAAGAAGAATCTGTCGAACGCTTTCTTCGGCTACGACTACAGCAATGACGTTATCAGCGACAGCTTCCGCGACGAAACACCGGTTTACACAGTTGAGACAAATGTAAATGACAGAGTACTGACAATCCGCGTGTACGAGGACGGTACTGTTGAATATAACGACGACGAGGGCAAGGTTCATACGTTTGAAGACCTCGGCTACCCCGAAACAATGGCTGAGTCACTTTTATCGTTTGATATTTCAATTGCAATCGACCCGAATTATTACGAATAAAAAGCTACCGCATATTAAGGAAGCAATGATGCCTTAATATGCGGTGTTTTATTATTTTATAAGTCCGAGTTCGGCTTTTTTAGTCAGGATACGCGATACGCTTTGGTCGATTCGTTTTTCGGAAATACGACCGTTTGTCACCGCTTGTTCGAGTCCGTCTACGGCTTCTGTAATGTCATCAGGCATGAGAATTATGTCAATTCCTGCTTCTATGGCGAGTATTGCGGCTTCCGAACTGCTGTATACGTTTGTAATAGCACCCATTGAATGGGAGTCGGTTATAGCAAGTCCGTTGAATCCGAGTTCGCCGCGAAGCCAGTCGTTCACTACTACCGGTGACAGGTCTGCCGGCAGTTCGTCACCGGTGCATGGGACTATCTGATGACCCACCATTACAAAGTCGGCTCCGGCACTGATACCGCCGGCAAATGCCGTGAATTCGGTTTCAGTCAGCTCTTCGTGCGTGCGGTCAAGCGTAACGCTTCCGTAGTGGGTATTTCCACCGGCGGCACCGAGTCCCGGGAAGTGCTTGAGGGTAGGGCATACACCTTTATCTTTGAGTCCGGCAACAAAAGCTCCTGACATTTCTGCAACTACGGCAGGGTCGGTACTGAAAATACGTGAGCCGAGTTCGTTGTATGGACTGATATTTACATCTGCAACGGGTGCAAAGTCGAGGTTGAAGCCGTAGTCATTGAGGTAAGTTCCTATTGTGGCGGCAGCTGCGCTTACTGTTTCTGTATCGTCGAGACTGCCGTAGTATGACATATCATTTACAGCCTCGGTGCCGAGCTGATTCTGTACTCTTGCAACTGTGCCGCCTTCTTCGTCAACGGCAGTGAAAATACCTGTTCCGCGCGACATAGCGTCGTTTTGCAGAGCTGATATCATAGCTTTTGTCTGTTCGGAGTCGGCGATGTTTTCCTCAAACATTATGAAGCCGCCGAGCGGGTATTCCGCTGTTTTGGCTAAAAAAGCCTCGTCGGGCGTGGTGAAAGCTCCGGAGTCGGAAAACATCGACGGAGCTGTTATGAACAGCTGACACACCTTTTCGTGCAATGACATTTCACTCAGTCTCAGCTCAGCAGGGGAGAGCGGAGGTTCTGTGGTCGGTTCAGTTGTGGCAGTAGTTTCGGGAGGTTCTGTTTGGAATGCTTTTACAGTTTCGGCGGTGGAAACATTTCCCCCACAGCCTGTTAGTAAAAGTGAAAATGCGAGTATTGGATAAATTAACCTTTTCATTGTGTCAGCTCCTGCATGTGAGCTGTTTTACACGTCGGCGGATATACCGGAAAGTCGCGTCCTCACCTTTATCTTCGAGCATTCTCAGCAGAAATTCAAGCTTTGCCGCAGTTTGCGGTTCAATATTGCGCTTCGGCTTTGCTTTCAGGAAATATTGGAGCGGACAGCTGTTGTTATACTTTTCCTTATTGTATATTTTCGATGCGGCAACACGGTCGCAGAACATTTCAAATATGAATATATCAGGCATTTTCACCGGGTCGAGAGTACCGGTCTGCGGACTGTAATCTGTCCAGTATTCGTAGTGGTGACGGTTTCTGCCCTTGTGGTGCATCCATGCACGTGAATAGCCTATCGACTCGCGCTCCTGTTCATTGGGACTGCGGTTTCCCTGAAAGTAAATTACTCCGGGGATAAACTCAGTTGGCGAAAATTTAGAAAGGTCGTGGAGGAGTCCGCGCTTGATTATGCCTGCCTTGAAACAGTGACGCATGACCATATGGCGATGTTTGATTACAGTAGTAAGATGTCCGTAGAAGTTATGGATAAGCATTATTTCACCTCATTCGGCGTGCATTCCGCTTATATCGAGTGCGCTGTTCTTGATAATAAGTTTTCCGCTGATTATTTTTCTGCCCTCGCGGTATTTAGTGTCACTGAGCTTTTTAAGCATGATATCGACTGATTCGGTCGCCATTCTGTCGAGGTCTACCTCTACGGTAGTTATCGTAGGTATACAGATACTTGAAACCGTATAGTTATCGTAGCCTACTACAGAAATATCTTCCGGGACACGCACTCCTTTTGATTTAAGCGCCGATATTACGCGGAATGCGGTCTCGTCACTGTTACAGACGAATGCTGTAGGCATTTCTTCGGGAAAGTCTATTTTGTCATTGAGGATACCGCGTTCGTTTCTGTCGCCGATAGTCCACTCGGGGCGGTATTCGAGTCCGTTTTCGATAAGGCACTTTATGTAGCCGAGGAAGCGGTCGTTGATACTGCTTGTTGCGTTGACAGTTCCGAAGAAGCCTATCTGTTTGTGTCCGAGTTCAACAAGATAGTCGGTGAGGATATAACCGCCGTGGTAGCTGTCGGAGTTGACAGAGTCGATATCGTATCTGTTGTCATAGAAATCGACGAACATAAGCGGCATATCAATTTTGCTGAGTGCGGCGATATATTCGCGGTGAATCTGTCCGATAACGATGATGCCGTCAACCTTTTTGTCGGTAATCATATTGGGAAGATTTGCATTCTTCTCGTTTTCGCTTGTGATACATTCATACACAGTCAGCACGTTCATAGCTGAAAGCTTGTTTGAAATGTTTGCGGTAAGTTCCCAGTAGAAAGTTCCCCTTGCACCGACAAAGCGTTCAGAAGTAAGGATACCGACACTTTTTCCCAGTTTCTGCACAGAGGCTTTTTTTCGTCCTGACCTCGTATTTGACGGCTTATAGCCCATTTCATCTGCTACTTCGCAGATGCGTTTGCGCATTTGTTCGCTTACACCGTCTCTTCCGGCGAGTGCGTTTGAGACTGTAACAACGCTTACACCAAGTTTTGTTGCGATGTCGAGCATTTTAACGCCATTTTTCATTTTAACACATCCCTCAAAAGTTAAGATATCACCGCACAAACATACCTTGCGGTGTTACTTTAATTAAACCGCTTTTAATTATATCATTCTTTAAGTAAAAAATAAAGTACCCTGATGTGATTTTGTAGGAAATCTCATATTTATATGGTCTCAGATGTGCATATTGTACAGATAAACGCAGAAAACTCCGGCAGACTGCTAAATGTCCGCCGGAGCATTTTCATCACAAGCTTTGTGCGGTATTGCATTAAGATTTTTTACCTTTTCCCTCGTATTCGGGAAGATATTGGTAAAGGTCACCGTAGGATTCGTCAGCAGGGTCATCACCGGTATTTGCAGGGATAAGACCGGTCATATCGCCCCATGAAGCCGATGGACATACGTATTCAAGCCCCTGTTTATCGGGGTCCGGAACAGGTATTGATTTTTTTCGTCTGCTCATTTCAGCACCTCCTTTTGAGGTAGTATCTGCGGATATGAGCGTTTTATTCATAATGCACTGCCGCCTTATGTCTTTGTGCGGTATTGCATAAAAAAGACGACCGTAAGGAAACACACATACAGTCGTCTTTTATTTTGCATTAACAGATTAAAAAATGAATTTTAACTTAAAACAGTGTTTATAAGTCCCTGATAAAGTGACGCGGACTGGCTTGCAAAGTCAAAATTGAAGTATTTTGGGTTGCGTATCTGCATTATTATGATGTACGAGCCGTTGTATGAACTGTAGTCCGCATATGTTGCAGTACCGTCATCAGCGTCGTTTTTGACGATACCTGTTATGTAGAGGAAATCACCTTCCCATGTTTCAGCGGTACCGGTTTTTGCGTAAAAGCTGTATCCGGCAGGTACACTGACACCGATGTTGCTTCCTACTCCTGTCATTCCGTTGAGCAGATTCTGTCTGTATTCCGCAGGAATACTTGCGATAACGTCGTTTGCGGCTGAGCCGGACTTTATTACGCTTGCACAGTCGTTGGTATCGACTATGTTCTTTATTGTGAACGGTGTTACCATGTCGCCGAAAGCGGCTTCACGTCCGAGTGCGGCGAGGTATATCGGGCAGGTGAGTACATAGGACTGACCAAATGCACTTCTTCTCAGGTCGTCGTTGCAGTATATCTCGATATTGTTGTGGATAGTGCCGAAATCGCACTTGATATCGCTTACAAAGTGGAATATGCTGTCGAGGTCAGCGAGAACATCGTCCTTGCCTATCTGGTCGAATGCTTTGGCGAAGTATATATTACTTGAATTAACGAATGCTGAACTGAGACTTCTTTCAACCGGATATGCCCATGTATTCTCGTGGTCCCAGTTTACGATAGAAGTTCCGTCGTAATACCATGTTCCCTCATCGGTGAGAGAAGTGATACCGTGCTTATCCGAGAGTACCTCGGACATTATCTTGAAGCATGAACCGGGTTCAGCATTCTGGAATGCCTTGTTTCCGTAGCCGCCCCATGCGAGGTCTTCATCAGTCTTCTGACCGTAGTAAATATCGGGGTCGTAGGAAGGGTAGGACACCTGCGCCATAAGTGAGCCGTCGGTTCGCATTACTACTGCTGAGCCGATTATATTTGTCGATGCCATGTAGTCGTATACGGCATTCTGCTTTGCGGCATCGAATGTTAGCTGTATAGACTGTCCTATATCGTCCTGACCGTCAACGGGTGAAGGGTTTGGCTTACGGAGTTCGTCGTTATATTTCAGGTCGAGACCTTCCGACATCTCATTCAGTACATTCGCGAATGCAATCTTGTTGCTGTCGTTGGTCATACGCTGTTCCTTGCCGTTGGAGTCGCGCTGACTGTACATGAGGATTTCGCCGTTTGCGTCATAAAGCTTACCTCTCATGACCGCCGGAACAGTTGTTGTTGTGGTAGTAGTTTCAGTCTCTGTTGCAGTTGTTGTGACGGCAGATTCAGTTGTGGCTGCTGATTCAGAAGAGCTTTCGGGTGCGAATGCGCTCACAGCGCTGTCGGAGTTGACCTTCTGTACGGTGTTTCCGCATGACTGCATCGAAACCATTGAGAATACAGCGGCAACTAAAGCCGCGATTTTAGCTTTTGTGTTGTCCATTCCTATTCCATCCTTTGTCTGGATTTATCTATATACATTTATTATATCTCACATTGTAAATAATGTCAATATATTGACACAAATAATTTTTGCCCTGCCGGATATTTCCGACAGGGCAGGTAGGCTTACTTGCTTCCGCAGTTTTTGTCGTATGAAGGGTTGCAGGCATAGAAGTTCTTTTCGTTGAGCTTTTCCTGCGTAAGACGAAGCGCTTCGCCACGGCGTTCAGGCTGAAGCTAAAACCTCCATTGTATCGTTATTTTCTGGTCTGTGGCATATATCACTCTGATGAGTGTATCGGCGACCTGACGCTTGTCGTCGAAGCTCAGTTCGTCCCACATTTTAAGGTGGAAGTCTATCTCGTCGGCGGGGATATCCTTTTTCTTGTCGAGC
>CADAYP010000032.1:0-17545 GCA_902792235.1 Ruminococcus flavefaciens | reverse complement strand
GACTATTTTAGATACTCTAATTTAGTCTACGGAGCTGCTTAGACTTTATTATACATCAGATTCCTTTTTTGAGGAATACGTCGTTTATTTGACGTTTACTTTTCAAATCCAGTTTTTACTCATCGGATTTTTTGTAAAGTGACACTGCATATAATTCAAGACTGTCGTTCCTTCTATCGTATATCACGTTGTCGATTACCGGAAAAAGGTGGAAAAATCCTGAATTATTTGTTGCCAGCACGCAGTAAGTTCCATTACCGGGATTCAGCTCACTCACCTTAGTATCGCGGTAATCGCGGTGCTTATAAATCAAGTGGCTCTCCATGTACATTTCAAAAACATGAGGTTCGTTATACGTCGGATATCCCATCTGCTCGGCAAGAAGAGTAAGTTCATGCTTAACTGCGCCGTAGTCCTTTCCGGTAAGCTTTGTCATGGTGCGTACCACACAACTATGCTTCTCGTCACTCGGATTATACTTCTCAAACTTTACCTTGCTCTCTGAATTGATACAGCTGACTATATTGTTATACACGTCATCTATATCATTCTCGGCACCTTTGAATCTGAACCATGTATCGACTCCGTCATCAGGCTTTCGCGGGATAATATGGATATGGAAATGATTGACTGACTGTCCCGACCCTTCTCCGCTCGCATTGAGCAGATTCACACCGGAATATCCGCATTTTTCTACAAGGTCAGACGATACTTTCCTGACGGTTGCGGCAAGGTGTGAAAGAGTCTGCTCATCACAGTCAAGAATGCTGACACAGTGCTTTTTCGGTATTACAAGAATGTGACCGTCAACGTCACCTGCAGTATCCATAAAAGCCATTGTATACTCGTCCTCAAAAACTCTTCGGCATGAATAATTGCCGTTAACTATTCCGCAAAAATTGCATTCCATAATATCCCTCCTGTCTCACAAGAATCATATCATAATTATTCTAAAGGTTCTGAATTGAATCGTATATTCATATCAACGTCTCCGCCGATACCGGGGATACGTCCGTATGCACTCGCCTGCCACAGTGCAAAATCGCCTTCATAATCAGTCTCATCTGTATAATGGGCAAGCCATACTGGGTGGTCACCGTAATTCTCCCAAACGCTTTCAAGGAAGTTCTTACTACTGTACAGCATAGCAGTATAACCGCTCTTTTCGACCTCGTCGCAGAATGCTTCAAACACATTATTAAGGTCGCGGATATTCATGCCGTACTCCTGAAAAGTTGACCACTCCTCCCAGTCAAAAGCAATAGGATAATCAAGCTTTCTGCCGTCAAGCTGTTCAACAATCCAGCGTGCACGCTCGCGTGCGCCTTCCTCGGTATTGTCGGCAGTGTAGAAGTATACCCCGACATCAAGTCCGGCAGCTGTAGCATTAGCCATATTCTGTTTATAGTAATCGTCCATTACGATATCACTGCCGTAGTAGTAACCCATTCGCATGAGTACAAATTCACAGCCGGCATCACGTACAGCGTCGAAGTCAATATCAGACTGCCATACAGAAACGTCGATTCCGTAGCTGACATCGTCATAGTCATAATAGTCCATGAAATCGGCAAATGTAACGCGGTCGTTGTTGTCCTCAGGTTTTGGTATCTCATTCAGCACAAGTACGGTCAGGTCCCAGCTTGTTTCATTTCCTGAGCTGTCGCTTACAGTGACTGTAATGGGATAGTTTCCGACTTCTGAGGTATCAACATCGCCGGAATATACAGCATGAGGGTGGCGGTCGTAGTTATCTGCATAGCCTATCAGTTTGTCTATGTCAAAAGTGTCGCCGACTTTTACGTAGGGTGTCCAGCCGGAGTTAAGCGTAAGCGGAGGAGTTGTGTCCTCTACGATGTACTTAACATCAGTCTCGTACAGCACCCCCTCGTATGTGAACACTACATTCGCCGACTTAACACCTGTTTCCGACGTATCCACAAGGGTATCAGGGTCACGGAGGTCAACGTTTTTCTCGTTGATAAGCTCCGACAGTGTGACATCTTCGTATACTTCTACAGAGTCGAGCGGTTTCAGTATCACACCGTCCGGAAAGTCGGCAATAGGAGCAGCTTCTGTAGTTGTTTCTGTCGCGGCAGTAGTCTCCGCCGCTGACGAAGTTGTCGAAGTAGAAACTGTAGTTGTTGCAGACTCTGTTGTAGGCGCAGTGCTTTCTTCTGCGGATTCAGTTTTTCCGCACGCTGAAAGTATAAATGTTGAAAAAAGTAAGATTGCGTATAAAGTTTTTTTCATAGTTTCTCCGTTAATTTCATTTCCCGATAAGCCGCTCCGTCATTACACTGCGGCACTTTATTTCAAGCTCGTCATTCAGCTTAGCAAGGTCTGTATGTGAACCATTTTTCCTGTCGATACAGTAGCCGATAATATAGTCAGATATTTCGGGATTTTTCGCAAGACACGGACCGTGCATATAAGTCGCGATAACGTTCTTTTCAAAGTACCCCTCATGCGGACTCTTTGAACAGTTTCCGTTACCGTAAAGAACGTCGCCGAGCGGAGTTTTAACTCCCTGAGTCTGTCCGCCGTGATTCTCAAATCCTACTATATCAACTGTTTTCCCCGTGAATGCAGTACGAATCACTACATTTCCTATACAGCGCTTTTTTCGGCTTGCCGGTGCAACTGTGTAATAGTCGAAAAGTCCGAGTCCCGGAATGTCATTTCCGTCTGCATCACGGTAGTACTTGCCCATAAGCTGATAGCCGCCGCATATCAGGAAAAGGAATGTCCCATTCACGTATGCAGACTTTATGCCGTCCTTACACTTGAGCAGGTCTGCGGAAATATGCTGCTGCTCAAGGTCTGCACCTCCGCCGATGTATATAAGGTCGTAGGAGCTGAAATCAGGCATATCCGAGTCGACCGAGTACTTGTCGATAATGCAGTCGATACCGCGTTTTTCACAGCGGTATCTGATAATTTCCATATTGCCGCAGTCGCCGTAGAGGTCGAGCATATCAGCATACATATGAAGTATTCTTATCTCACTCATTGCTCTTGCCTCCATGCTTTGAAATATAGCGTTTCAGCGCGGCTCTTGTCGGCTGAACAGCGGTATAGTTTGCGATGACGAATTTTCTTCCGGACGTTTTGGCAAGTTCATCAACTGCCTCATCAAGGTCGGGACGTACCACAATATTAGCAGGGTCGTATCCGGAGCACTTGATTCTCACAGCAATATCGTATGCTCGTGTACCCGATGTAACAACTCTTGTCACACGCTCAAAAATGCTGAAATTTATGTCCCATATCCACGAAACGTCAAGACCGTCTGCAACATTGTCATTGAGCACGAAAAGGAGTTCCTTTTCACCGTTCATCTCGTTCATTACGCGGAGTGTCATATTCGCTCCGACCGGATTTTTCGCAAGATTAAGAGTGGTAACTCTGTCACCGAGCATGAAAGACTCCATACGTCCGTTGTTGACAGTATAGTTGGAAATGACATTGTCCGTAACGTCCTGACTTATACCGTAAAGAGTTGCCGCAGCCGCAACAGCAGTCATATTGTAGACATTGTAAATACTGTTGAGCTTTGGCGAATACTCGTGTCCGCCGGCAGTGAATACCGGCTTTTCGAGGTCGATATCGCTTGCGGAAATGTACGGCTCATAGTCTCCGAATCCACACTTTTTACAGATGAACTTGCCTATATGCGAGTACTGATAATAGTCGTATTCAAGGGGTTCACCGCAGAATGGACAGAATCTGCCCTCGGAAGCCTCAAAGATACTTTCAGTCGCGAATGCATACTTTTCAGCACGGAAATATTTCACGTTCTTATTGTTGGGATTTGCCCTTCCGAGACGAGCTGTATTCGGGTCGTCACCGTTGAGAATGAGGTTACCCTCGAACGTTTTACAGAATCCGTTTATTTTCTGGATAAGTGTCTCCATTTCGCCGTTGCGGTCGAGCTGGTCGCGGAAGAAATTGAGTACCACGAGAGTTTCGAGCCGCAGCTGAGAGTAGACAACAGGTACATGGCTCTCATCAGTTTCGAGTATGAGGTAGTCCGCATCGACCCTGCCCGAGCCGTCGCAGTAACGCAGAAGCAGTGAGCATATACCGGTGTCGAGGTTGTTGCCCTCTTTGTTGATGATTATTTTCTTGCCGCTCTGTTCAAAAAGCTGTGCAATGCAGTTTGTTACGGAGGTCTTGCCGTTTGTACCGGTAACAGCGATTATCGGGCAGTCAACCTTAAACATTTTACAGCATTTGCCTTTTGTAAGGTGCCAGAGTATGATTCCCGGCAGATTGCCGGCATTTCTGCCTAACAGGTGCAGTACGCCGACTATGATTTTTCCTATTAGTATAAGAAGTCTGTTCAAATTATCCCTTCCTTATTTCAGCCTGTATAGCTTATTCTTCCATCGTCGGAAAACTCTACGAAACCGCGCTTTTTTGACTCGCGGATACCAAGTGAGACTGCTGTCTCTATCGCAGGTGTGACCCTTGTGAAACCGAACAGATGAGCAGTTTCCCTGATAAGGTCCTCACGCAGCATTGCTACCTGCTCCGACATAATCATTTTAATTCCGGCAGCTATCTCCTCCGGTGCGATATCGTCTATCGCACGTTTGTCCTCAGGAGCGCATTTAGCGCGGCAGATATCGTATTCTGCCGCATTCTGTTCCGGCAGCCATACAAATTCATTCTCCCCTGCCGCTGTTATAACGGCTCCGCATTTTTCGATTGCTGAATCAGCAGCTGCCTTGGTATTAGGTGTAGTACGTGAAACGCCGTAGCAGGCGAAGAGCTTCTTAGTTAGAGCAGACCTGCTGACAGGTGCTTCTTCTGCGAGAATGTCATTAACGCACTTTATCATCTTTGCCTCCCCTGCTTCGCAGAAGCTGTCAGGAGTGCCATATTCCTTCACCTTGAACGGAACATATTCCGCACATCTGTCTGCAAGAGAACTTACCTCTTCCGTCTCGAAAACGAGTTCCTGTTTTGCAGTTTTTTCCGGTTCAGCCTCTGTAACAGGAACTTTCCTGCGCTCTACCGCTGCATTTATCTCGTCCTCTATCTTCTTGAGTACCTTTTCCTTGTTGTCGAGCCAGTCGAGGATATAGACGTTCATTGTATTCCAGCCAAGACCGCGAAGCACCGCTGACTGCGAGATATGCCTGTCCTTAGCAGTACCGTTTACGTAGTTTGACTTAGTTCCGCAGTTGATACCGAGAATGTACCTTGTCGGCTCTTCCGGGTCAGCGACTGCAACGTCTATCTTGAAATCCGAACAACCTACACTGCAATTTGCAGTATATCCGCGCTTTTTAAGTTCATCAGCAAGAACACTCGAAAAACCGGTGCTGTTTCCGGAAGTATTTCCCCTGACTGCAAGTGCACTCCTGCCCTTTGCAGCAAATTCGAGGAAGCCTTTCAGTCCTTCAACACCGTCCGAGCGTGTGCGTGAGAGGTCTATCATATCCGGAGTGATTACCGAGAATACTATCATCTTACACTTTGAACGCGATATTGCTACATTGAGTCTTCGCCAGCCACCGTCCCTGTTAAGAGGACCAAAGTTCATGCTGACCTTGCCTTCCTTGTCAGGACCATAGCCGATAGAGAACATGATAACGTCACGCTCGTCACCCTGTACATTTTCAAGGTTCTTTATAATTATAGGCTCGTACTGCTCATTCGCCCACTGCTCAAGCTCAGGACGAGCTCTGTAAGCGTCCATGAGCATATCGTCAATGAGATTCTGCTGGGGCAGACTGAATGTAACAACTCCGATACTCTGTCTGCGCAGCTGAGGGTCTTCAAGTCTGCGGGAAATTTCGTCAACGATAGCCTGTGCCTCCGCCTTGTTTGTACGTGTTGAGCTCTTATCGTAGTATCCGTCAACGTGTACCCAGCTGACCTCCGATACCTGGTCATCAGGCGACGGGAATGTGAAAAGCTTGTTTTCGTAGTACCTGGCATTGCTGTACGCTATGAGACTTTCATGCTGTGAACGATAGTGCCACAAAAGGTGTTCCTGTGGCATTGAGAGAGCGAGACAGTCGTCGAGGACACTTTCAAGGTCCTCCTTCTCGTAGTTTTCCTCATCGACCTGATTTGACGAGAAGAAGCTGGTCGGCGGAAGCTGTTTCGGGTCGCCGACTACTATCACGTTTTCTCCGCGTGCTATCGCTCCTACAGCCTCGCAGGTCGGAAGCTGTGAAGCCTCATCGAATATTACAAGGTCAAACTTCGGATACGACGGGTCGATGTACTGCGCTACAGATATCGGACTCATGAGCATTACCGGACACATTCTCCTGAGCAGATTCGGTATACTATCGAAAAGCTTTCGTATCGACATCATACGTCCGTTGCTCTTTATCGCTTTCTGAAGGATTCCTATCTCAGAGCTTGCGGCAGAAGTTCCTGAAGCCGGTATTTTCGCCGATAATTCAGCAACAAGTTCATTTATTGTAAGCTTTGAGAAGCTGTCGAGCACTTCATTGTACTTGCGGATTGTCTCTTCAAATAGTGCACCCTGGAACTTTGCAAGTGCCGGAGTAGACGATATCGTTGATGTCACCATTGCACGGCATATGTCACTGTCGAAACTGTGAAGGAGTTCGCCGCTTCCTACCTTTCCGGCAAGGAAGTTGTCTGCAACTGCGGGAATACCAAGTTCGCCGAGTTTATTGCAAATCGTGACTATACCTGTCCATTCCTTCAACTGAGGGAGTGCTGAAATAATGCTGTCTGCCTGTGATGAAGCAGCCGCTGCCCAACCATTTTTTTCACCGAGAAGAGCGGGTCTGAGTGCGAATTCACTTTCAAGTCCGGATACTATCCTGTCGAGAGCTGAATAGTCTGCTGTTATCTTTTCTGACGTGATACGGGAATTCTGCTTGGACGCAGGGTCGGAATAATTAGACGCTACAGCGTTTGCGAGAGTTGTCCTCTCATTCGTATCAAGAGGTGCAGCAAGAAGCTTTCCCCTGAGATTTTCCGAAAGTGTGACAGCCTTATCTATCATGTCCCAGTCAGAGTTTTCCCCCTGCCAGAGTGCCCCGAATACAGCTGCTGTATCGGGCTGAACACCTGTCAGCTCAGATGTAAGATTACCGAGTGCGCTGAGCTTTTCTATATTTGCCTGCATATTCTGCTTTGTGACAGATGCAGGATTTTTCGCATGGGCAGCAAGTTCTTTTACGAGTTTGCTTGTCTCAAGTGCCTTTGACAGGAACCATTTTCCCTGTGCAGTTTTCCAGTTCACTAATGCCCCGCTGCTGTTATACGTAAGTACCGACGGCTCGAATTGAGTGAGCACTTCTGCTTTGAGTGCACGCTGCTGTCTGCCGGAAGCTATAAGCTTTTCGACTGCCCCCTTGCGGAGTTCCCATTCACTGCCGGAAAGTATCTGCGGAAGAATGTAACCCTCACCTGAGGCTTCTGCCATTATCTCTGCGACCGCTCTGCACTGCTCATACGAAAGTGCCTGTGAACCGGTCATAGCGCAGATATCGGACGTATGAACGTCAGCAGCTGCAAGTGCAGACTTGAACTCGGAAAGCTTTGCTTCAAGCTTTCCGCGCGTATCAGGAGTACACTCCGTGAGACGGCAGCAGGTCAGCGGAGTAGTCGTAACATCGCCGAATTCTTTTCCTGCCGCAGCAAGTCTTTCAAGCTCACTTCGCCAGTTCTGATAAGTTTCAGAAGTCATGGAGTCTATCTGTGACTGCGTGAAGCTGAATTTGCCGCCGAAATCCTTGAACTGCTCGTATCTTATCGCCGCATCATAGAGTGACAGACCATATCCGCGGACTTTATGTATCTCCTCCATAGTATCGTTGAGTTCGGCACGAAGCTGTGATATTTTCTCCGCCTGTGCAGAATACTCCTCAGGAGTTTTAACTCTGCCGACACTCAGAGTTTCCTCAAGCTGTTTGAGTACCGCTCTTTTCTGCGCCTTATTCGAGTGAAGCTCAAGGCAGAATGGTCCGAGACCGATTTTATTCAGTCGCTTTTCAACAACTTCAAGTGCCGCCATTTTCTCAGCTACGAAAAGTACTGTTTTGCCGTGGTGCAGGGCATTAGCTATCATATTCGTGATAGTCTGCGATTTACCGGTTCCGGGAGGTCCGTGTAGAACGAAGCTGTTTCCGGAATTTGCTGCATACACCGCCGCAAGCTGTGACGAATCAGCCGCAACAGGTACAGCAAGGTCGGTCGGTGAGACCTTGTTGTCGAGGTCGAGCGGAGTCATCTCGATATCACCGCCGTCCCACTCGGTCTTGCCGGAAATAAGACTTGCTACTACCTTATTCTGTGCAAGCTCGTCAGCACGGTTGCGGATATCGTTCCACATGATAAAACGGTTGAACGAGAACTGCCCTATGAATGCATATTCTTCGATATCCCATCGTGTACGTGCCATTATGCCCTGTCTTACGGTACTGAATATGAGCGGAAGGTTCACTCCGTTTTCGTCCATCGGAACAGGATCGAGACCGGTTATGTCGATGCCGAAAAACTGTCTGAGCATTTCAAGAACAGTGATATTGACCTGTGTTTCCTCGTCGCGGACTGTTATAGAATAGGACTTATCCTGAACACGTCGGTTGATATCTATCGGAATAAGCACAAGCGGTGCATAACGGGGTTTCTCGCTCTTGTCAGTCTCAAACCACCGCAGAAAGCCGAGTGCGAGATAAATAGTGTTAGCACCATTCTCCTCGATACTTACCTTTGCCTGACGGTGAAGCTTCTTCATTATCTTTTCAAGCTCGGATTCACTCAGGAATGTGCGGAGTCTGCGGCTCTTGAATTCAGACTCAGCAACTGCGTCGATGTGAGCCTTGTCATTTTCAACCTCGAAAATTTTATTGTCCGCCATTTGCAGTGACATATCATTCGGAACTGCACATACCCTGAACTCCTCGCCCTTTGATATCTCGTCCTCAAGTTCGCCGAGGTCAGTTATCATGACCTGAACGTTCATAGTCGAAGGACGGAAATTCAGCAGACTGTTTCTCAGGCTGAGGTCAAGCAGCTTACGCTCCCATAGCACCTGTTTCGTGACCTCGCGCTGTTCGCCGTTCAGCTCAATATCACCGATTATGTCCATTTCAGACGGTGCGGAAGTGATGTCACTGCGCTTACGCTCACCGTAATCAACTGCCTTGAATGTTCCGTTTTCGGAGACTCTCGAAGGCATGGGACGTATACCGCCTGCACGGGTACGTGTAATGTCTATTGCAAAGTAGAAATCGTCAAACGATTCAAGATGAGAAGCCGCATGACGCTCAGAATCGTCGAATTCAACCTTTTTTCCGGCAGTAAAGTCGGTACACTCAACAACGCTCATCGCGTCTACTCCCTTGGCTATACGCTTGGTTATAGCTGATACATCGTATTGCAGGCAGTCGGAGAAAGTCTCATTATTCAGCCATGCACCGGCAAAAGCGTGTCCCTTTACAATGAAAAGGAGCGGATTGAGGTCAATAGCTTCAAGGCAGGCACAATACAGTACAGCGAGGTCAAGACAAGTTCCGTTTTTCGCCGTTAGGACCTCGTCATGCATACGTATCCGCTGTGCAGTCTCATAGCTGGAAGGCGGAGCAGTATACGCGATATTCTGCTCCTGTAGTGCCGCATACACCGCCCCCATCTGCATTTTTACGATGTTTGGGTTGCGTGTCTGATATCCGGTAAAAGACGGCGAACCGCTCCATTTCTGCATATAAACTCCCGCAGAAGCGATGACCTCCTTGACTTTCGGGTGATTCGGAGTTATAAATGCAGCCGCCATTTCAGGCATGAAATTTACTCCCGTCCACTGGTCGTAAGCGAGAAGTTCGATAGTTTTTACCTCAGAAGCGATAACCTCGCCTTCCCTTACAGCTTCAAGAGTTACACTTCCGACCATTTTCTCGGTCAGGCTGAAAAGGTACTCAGAATTTATCACTATATCTATCTGCGGTACCTCTGCCGGTCTCGCAGGAGAAAGGTCTATCGGAGCGGACTCGAACGGCTTGGCAAATTCAGGCTCAAAGCTTATCCTCAGCTTGACTCCTGAAATGTCGCTGTCAGTATTATTAGTAAGAGTTATATTGCGGAAAACAGGGATATAATTCTGCTGCATCGCAAAATTTATCTGTTTCGTAACACTTCCGCCAAAAGTTATCGTATTCTCCATGTTCAGCTCCGTTCTGCCGTAAAAGGCTGGAATTTCATATACAAAATTAATTATACCATATTATATAACAAATTGCAACTGCACACAGTTATTTTCCGATTCATTTTTTTGTTGACAAATCGCTGACTTTATATTATAATATATTAGTATGCTTTTTTATTGCTCTGCGTATGTGCAGGCAATGCTGATTAATTTTTAAGGAGTTGTGTTATATGGGTAAGCAGATGTCAAGATCAAACTACGAAAAGCTGGTCCTTGAACTTGATGACCTTAAGATCAATAAACGTAAGGAAGTTGCTGAGCGACTCAAAGTTGCACGTTCATACGGAGACCTCTCCGAGAACGCTGAGTACGATGAGGCTAAAAACGAACAGGCTATTCTCGAAGCCAAGATCGCTGAACTTCAGCACACTATCGACAATGCTGATATTATCGAGGACTCAAACATTTCCGTTGACGAGATAGGTATGGGTTCTGTTATAAAAATCAAAAAGGTCGGCACTGACAAGGTCGAGACCTTCACTATCGTCGGCACTAACCACGTTGACGTTAAAAACCACATGATATCCGACGAGTCACCTATCGGCAAGGCTGCTATGAAGAAAAAAGTCGGCGACATATTCATCGTTGAAGCTCCCGTTGGCGAGCTCCGTTTCGAGGTCATGGATATCTCAAAATAATCACCCGAAAGGACGTATCACAATGAGTGAAAATCAGACAAATCCCGCTGTTCCTGCCGAAGAGGAACAGGACATAAATATACTCAAGAAGGACAGGCTCGATAAACTCGCTGCTCTCCGTGAGGGCGGCTGCGACCCCTTCACTATCACTAAGTTCGACGTTACAGGCAAAGCTGCCGCTCTCAAGAGCGATTACGAAGCTAAGGAAGCTGAACTCAAGGCTGCTGCCGGTGACGACGAGGAAAAGTTCAACGCAAGCCTTGAGGCTCTTCACGAGAACACCGTCCGTATCGCAGGACGTATCATGAGCTGGAGAGATATGGGTAAGGCTAACTTCATCGACGTTCGCGACAGTTCCGACCGTATTCAGGTCTACATCCGCTCAAACGATGTTGGAGCAGACCTCTTCAAGGAGTTCAAGAAGAAGTGGGATATCGGCGATATCATCGGTGTTGAAGGTTTCGTTTTCAGAACAAGAAAGGGCGAGATCTCTATACACGCTAAAAGCATCGTACTCCTTTCAAAGTCACTCCTCCCCCTTCCTGAAAAGTGGCACGGTCTTAAAGACACAGATACAAGATACCGTCAGCGCTACCTCGACCTCATCATCAATCCCGAGGTAAAGGACACTTTCGTTAAGCGTTCAAAGATAATTGCTTCCATCAGACGCTACCTCGACAATCAGGGCTTCATGGAAGTTGAAACTCCTATGCTCGTTTCAAATGCCGGCGGCGCTGCTGCAAGACCTTTTGAGACACACTACAATGCTCTTGATGAGGAAGTTAAGCTCCGTATCAGTCTCGAACTCTACCTCAAGCGCCTTATCGTAGGCGGACTTGAAAGAGTTTACGAAATAGGCAGAGTTTTCCGCAATGAGGGTGTTGATACCCGCCATAACCCTGAGTTCACTCTCATGGAACTCTATCAGGCTTATACCGATTATTATGGTATGATGGACCTTACTGAGAATATGTTCCGCCATGTTGCTCAGGAAGTTTGTGATACTACCTGCGTTCCCTACGGCGAGTACATGATCGACCTCGGCAAACCTTTCGAGAGACTCACTATGATCGACGCTGTAAAGAAGTATTCAGGCGTTGACTTCAAGGAGATAAAGACTCTTGAAGAGGCAAGAGCTGTCGCTAAGGAGCATAACGTTGAATTCGAGGACCGCCACAAGCGCGGTGACATTCTCAACCTCTTCTTCGAGGCTTATGTTGAAGAGCACCTTATCCAGCCTACTTTCATCATGGATCACCCGATCGAGATCTCTCCCCTTACTAAGAAAAAGCCCGATGATCCGGACTACGTTGAGCGTTTCGAGCTCTTTATCACAGGACGTGAGATGTGTAACGCTTACTCAGAGCTGAATGATCCTATTGACCAGCGTGAGCGTTTCAAGGCTCAGGAAGAAGCTCTCAGTCAGGGTGACGAGGAAGCTAACCGCACAGACGAGGACTTCCTCCGTGCACTTGAAATCGGTATGCCTCCTACAGGCGGAATCGGATACGGTATCGACCGTCTCGTAATGCTTCTCACAAACAGTGCTTCTATCAGAGACGTTCTCCTCTTCCCGACAATGAAGTCGCTCCCTGCTAACAGCGGACGTGCTGCCAAGGAAGAAGAAACAGAATAATAATTCTGCCTGACCAGAATTTAGTGTGCTTCCCTTAGCGAAATCGTGAGATACCGCCGAAGGGGGCTACACTTTCAGGGCGCTCTTAGGCTGCTTCCTTAGCGAAAAATCGGAATGCCGAACCATTATAATACGGCATTATGAAATACCGCTAAGGAGTGTTACCTTGAGCGCCATCTTTATTTTAAGGCAACGTTTTAACAGGAGTAGGAAATATGAACAAAAACGAACAGCAGGACGATAAACTCCACATTTCAAAAAGTGTCTTTCAGACCTCACGTGAAATGCAGGAAAAAGCTGAAGAACAGGCAAGAAAACGCAATGAAGAAATTCAGCGCAAATACGCCGAAAAACAGAAAAAAGCCCGTGAAGCCCGCGATAAGCGTCTTGAAGAAGAAAGACTTGAACTTCTCCGCCTGAAAACAGGTGTTATCACGGAAAGCGAAACTATCCATGAGGAAGTCCCCGAGGAGATTCATCAGACTTTCTGGCAGAAAGTCGGCAGTTTCTTCTATCTAAATAAATGGTGGCTCGGCATGGGTGCAGTTTTTACGGCTATTGCAGTTTTTTTGGTCGTAAGCCTTGCAACTAAGCCACGCCCCGATATGGTGGTGCTTCTGATCGGCAATAATCAGGCACTCGGTGAAGAGTCGCACATCGACAAATACTTTGAAAGCTTTACTCCCGATAACAACCATAACGGGAAAAAACTCGTATCTGTCTACTATATCCCCTACACCGGAAACGAGCGTGCTGACTTTGCAAACAGTGTTCCTACAAAGCTTTCAGCCGAACTTCAGTCTGCCGAATCGGTAATAGTGATCGGCAACGAACTAATCGGCGAAGTCGTTACTCCTGAAGATACTTTTACTGATATTTCATCGCGTTACCATAACAATGAACACGTAAAAAAATACAAGTTCATGCTTTCCGATACCGACTTTGCTGAAAAAATCGGAGTCTCCCCCGAAAGCGTGACAAGTGACTGGTTTATGGCTATCCGTAAGCCTCAGGCACTCATCTACTCCGATGAGGAAGATATGAAGAAAACTTTTGATAAGGATATCGAAGTTTTTGACGCTGTCGTAAATGACCTTTCCAAATAGTTAAAAGTCTCATGTTTCAACATGGGACTTTTTTGTTATATCTAAAATCTAATAGCAATTGTTCAAAAATTGCTGATTTAACTTCACCGTGTTTTCACAATCATATATACTAATTTATCAATTTTTATAGTAATTTATTGTACTGATTTAGACCTAATGTGCAATATTAATACAATTTGTCCACCAAATTTACGCTTTGTGGGTTGTTGTATACATAATAAATTAATACAATATTTATATACTATTTAAATTTGGGAATATATCTAAGGGAGGTCTTAATCATGAATGCGAAGCATTTTCTAAGATCGGGGATAAGTCTCATACTCAGTGCTGCTTTAACATCAGCTCCTACACTCGGTAACGGTCTGCTGAACTACGTAACCGCTGCCGATACAACAACTGAGATATACGTATCCCCTGACGGTAACGACGACGCAAGCGGTACTTTTGCATCTCCGCTCAGAACTCTCTCAGCTGCCCGTGACGCTGTTAGAGAACTCAACAAAAATATGTCCGGCGATATCACCGTTTATCTCCGCGGCGGCGATTACCGTATCACTGAACCGGTCGTGTTCGATACACGCGATTCCGGTACTAATGGTCACACTATAACCTATAAGGCTTACGGCGATGAGGTTCCGGTAATCAACGGTTCCGAAAAGGTCACTGGCTGGACAAAATACAACGATAGGCTGTATTCCGCTCCGCTCGACCGAAATTATAAGCTCCGTAACCTCTACGTCAACGACAAACGTGCCAATATGGGCAGTGTAAGAGTACAGTCCAAGGGCGGCTACGGAAAGTATAACATCAAACAGGGTCAGGCTGACTGGGCATGGGTTTCCGGTACCAAGGACGACGGTTCTTCCTACAACCCTAACGATATCCCGCGCATACCTTCAAATTTCGACGACCTTGAAGTTATCAACGGTACAACATGGAACGAAAATATCGTCTGCACCCGCGATGTAAAGGTTGAAAACGGCTCACTCGTTCTGCTCTATCAGCAGCCTTACGGCGCTATCGCTCAGACTCCCGGCTGGGGAGCCGGTTTCTCAACTGGCGGTACTCACACTATCTACAATTCGTTCTCCTTCGTGAACGACCCCGGCGAATTCTATTTTGACAAGACTGATAAGGTGCTCTACTATTATCCGCGTCAGGGTGAGGATATGTCATCTGCTGATGTTGAAGCTCCTATCGCTGAACAGCTTATTATAATCCAGGGCAAGTCCACTTCCGACCGTGTTGAGAATCTCTCATTCAGCGGCATCACATTTGCCAATACCGACTATCAGCTCACAAATGTTGCCGGCTCTCACGGTAAGACTACCTGTCAGGCTGCGCAGACATACACTGCTTTCGCAGATTCAAACTGGCATAACAGCAAGTACGAAATGGTAGATACTCTCCCCGGTGCTGTAAATGTCAGAAACTCCGACAATATCACATTTACCGGAAACGTTGTAAAGCATACCGGTGCTGACGGCATCTCAATGACTAACGATGTTATTCATTCCAACATTTCCGGAAACTTTATCACTGATATCACTTCAAGCGGTATCACTATCGGTCACCCACAGCATATCTACATAGGCGATGCTGCATGGAATAACCACGAACGCTTCTCCAAGGAAGTTGAGGGTCTCTGCACAGATATCACTGTAACTCAGAATATGCTCTACGATATAAGCGTTGTACACGGTTTCGGCGGCTGCGCTGCTATCACTGCTTACTACACCGACAGCGTGAAAATTCTCAACAACACTGTTGAAAAGACCGCTTACAACGGTATCCATATGGGCTGGGGCTGGTGCAACTTCAAGGACAGCAAGACATCACGCAACAACTCAATTTGCTACAACCGTGTTATCAACTGCCTCAACCGTCTCCACGACAGCGGCGGTATCTACACTATCGGACAGATGCCCGGTACTATTATCAACGAAAACTACGTTCAGGGTATCCCGGCAGCCGCTCAGTGGCAGCCTACCTACGGTCTCCACAACGATGAGGGCACTGCTTACGACCTCACCATCAAGCGTACATACGCTACTGTAAATAAAATGGGTAAGAATCCTCCCTCATCAGATATCGACACTCCTATAGTCGTATCCGATAACGTATGGCCTTTCAAACAGTACACATACTGCCTCAATTCAGGTGTTTCTGACGATTACCGTTCACTCGTTCCGCGCTATGTCACATCAGCTGCAAACTTCGTATTCCCTGCAAGCTGTGCTACAACCTGCGGCAGCAAGCTCCCCATAAGAAAGGGCGACGGTACTGTATGGATAGCTCCCGACGGAACTTCTTCATTCAAGACAGGCAAGACTATGACAAGAGCTTCCGCAAATGCTACTTCTATCAAAACCCCTGCTGAAGAAGGCGAATACCGTATCTACGTCGTTGACAAGGACGGCAATGTTTCAAAGTCAAATCATATCCTCCGCCTCAGCGGCTCGACTTCCGGCGGCGATGTTATCGAAGCTGAAAGCTGCGATTACAAAAATGGTGTAGACTTTGAAAGCTGCAGCGAAGGCGGTCAGGACGTCGCTTATATTGAAAACGGCGACTCCATCGGCTTCAAGGGTATCAACTTCAAAAACGGCGAAGCTGATTCTATCGACCTCCGCGTTGCTTCAAACGGCGGCAGCGGTACTATCGAAGTCAGAATCGGCAGCGCATCCGGCACTAAGATAGGCGAAGCAACCGTTTCCGGTACCGGCGGCTGGCAGAAATGGCAGACCCTTAACTGCAAGATAAGCAAGGTTACAGGAGTTAACGACGTTTACCTCGTATTCAAGGGCGGCAGCGGTTACCTCTATAATGTAAACTGGTGGAGACTCAATCTCCCGCAGTCTGATTCTGATGCTGTCAAGGGCGACCTCAACGACGACGGTGTTGTTGATACATTCGACCTTGTATTCATGCGTCAGGCTGTCATCGACGGTGATGCTGAAAACTTCGATGCTGCCGACATCAACAGCGACGGTTCCATAGACGAAGAGGACCTTCAGCTCCACGCAGATTTCTTGCTCGGTAAAATAACATCATTCTAAGCTAAATATTCCAAAGGAGGACAAAAATTATGAAACGTGGTCTCTCACTTGCGCTGTCCGGAATTCTCGCAGTTCTTCCGGTATCAAGCGCTGTCATACCTTCAATCGCAGACGCTGCCGTTACCTTCACCCACAAGGAGTGGACCGGTAAGGACGGCACAGAAAAAGTTTTTGCTGTAAACCGTGCCCCCGCATCATGCAACGCGGTACCCTATCAGGACGTTGAATCGGCTACTAATTCAGTCTGGGACTACAACGCCCGCGAAAATTCAGAGTATTTACAGATGCTCACCGGTAAAAACGAAGACTGGGAACTCACTGTTGTACAGAATGAAGGCAAAGCTCAGCTCCCGAGAAGCTGGACTACTCAGGGATTCGATTTCTCTATCTACAGAAATGTTCCCGAACCGTGGCAGGACAAGTACGACAGCTATGTCCCTGCCCCGAATGCTCCGACTAACTACAACCCTGTCGGTCTATACCGCAAAAAGTTCTACCTTGACAAGTCAATGCAGGACGGCAGCAGACGCATATATATCCAGTTTGACGGTGTTGAATCTGCTTACTATCTATACATAAACGGCAAAGAAGTCGGCTACAGCGAGGACTCTTTCAGTCCCCACAGATTCGACGTGACTGATTACCTCAAAGACGGCGAGAATATCCTCGCTGTTGAGGTACACAAGTTCAGCGACAGTACATGGTTCGAGGATCAGGACATGATCTACGACGGCGGTATCTTCCGTGACGTTTTCCTCGTAAGTACACCTTCTGTCCAGATCAGCGACTACACTGTACGCACCGATCTCGACAATTCTTTCACTGACGCTCAGCTACAGATAAGTGCAGATATTTCCAATATGACCGGCAACGGCAGAAATGGCTGGTCGCTTCAG
>CADAYP010000031.1:0-15982 GCA_902792235.1 Ruminococcus flavefaciens | reverse complement strand
CGAGCCTCGTAATCCGCTCCAATGGCGCTATAGCCAAGTGGTAAGGCAAGGGTCTGCAACACCCTGATTCCCCAGTTCAAATCTGGGTGGCGCCTCCAGCGCATGTGCGCTAACGAATCGCGTTTCGGTTTCCGAAGCGCGTTTTTATTTACCAAATGATTCAGCTACGCGGATGATACTTCTGCTCCGACAGCACTGTCACCGCGCCGTGGTTCAGTTCATCTGAGCTGCGACTTTTTTATTTTATCACTAATAAAAATTAGCTCCTGCCTTTTTAGCAGGAGCTGTTTTGTTATTTGGAAAGAGTGATTGGCTCGGTCCAGTAGGACTGATCGTAAATATCGGAGAATCTGTACATAATCTTTACATCGCCGCTGCCTACATCAGTATTGCTGATTTTGAGGTCGTCATGATATGTGAGCGGGTTACCGAGAACGTAGCTGTCCTGATATTCGCCGTCGTAGGAGTAGAAGTCGCAGATGAACTCGATTTTGTCGCCGTTTTTGAGTTCGGGTATACTCTTTGCTACGGTGTCGGGACCGTTTCCGTTGTAGTCGGTAACTGCACCGGCAATGTATCCGTCGGGGTTTTCACTGTCGAAGACGAGTTCGAGGTCGACGCGTTCGCCGTTGAGCAGGGCAGGGACGTAGCCGTTTATAGAGTAGCCGTCCTCGTATTCGAGCGTATCAGTGTGATAGTACGCGATAGTCTGACCGTCGATAGCGAGCCAGTTGCGAGAGGTGTCGGCGATAAGGTTACCTTCCGCGTCGAAAGAAAATACGTTATCAAGACCGAGGTCTACGTAGCCCTCGCCGTCGTCGTAGAACATATTAAGGTCGAGCTTGTGAACGAGTTCCCACTGATTTTCCGGGAGGTTCATTTTATACTCGTTGCCGTTCTGAGTCCATACGAGGTTAGAAACGTCGAAATAATTGAGGGAGAGGAAGTCGGCGGTATCGTCGCTCTTGATACTTTTCTCGTTCATGAAGTCAGTATTACTGCTGTTAAGACCGTCTATCCTTACAGAACGTCCGCCGCCGAGGAAAGCGCCGAGAAGTGAACCGATAACGTCAGAGTTGCCCGACGAACCTGTTGAACCGGAACCTGCAAGACTGAACAGTGAACCGAGCGGCGAACCTGTACCGCCGGCGGCAATCTGTCCGCTTGTTTCGAGTTTTGCAAACTGCTTTATGCACTTGGAATAAGCATCGCCGATGCCTATCTGCGAATAAGTAGAGCAGGCAGGGTCGACATAGGAAGTGCGATTGTAGGGGAAGTAAATTGAGACACCGTGAGCGTCGCTCATATTGCGTGATGTACGGTTATACTTAACGGCACTCTTTATAGCGGCTGACAGTTCAGTGCCTTCCTGAGTAGCCATATTATCAGCGAGGTGAACGAGGTCGACTTGGTCGATAGCACTTTTCTGAGCAAATTCGCGTGTAGCATACCTCGCATCTGAGAGCTTCTTGTACTCCTTGTTGCTGATAAGTCCGCTTACGCTTTCGGCGAATTTATTGAGTTTGCCGGGGACTGTGTGTGAGAACTCAGCGAGGTCGATGACTGAGAGGGTAGTTTTCTGACCTCTGCATTTGAGTGCACAGGTGCCGACGAAGTCGTCTACGATATTCTTACCGAGTTCAACGGTAGGGATAGAGGTGTTCTCACCGAGTTTTGTGACCCAGTTGGTGTAGTACCAGCCGACACCGGGTTCTGTTTCTTCTGAAGCGATGAGGTAATCGGCATAATCGTCAAGCATAAGGGCAGTTTCGGCGGTAGCCATAAGGCAGGCATCGAACCCGATGAAGTCAAAGGTAGTGCCGCTGTTTTTGAGTGCCTTGCTAATGTTGGCGAGGTTCATTGAGCCGTTGCCTTTTTTCTCGTCGTAGCCGTATCCGCTGACGGAACCGCCGCCGTGGTCCCATAAAATGAGTTCGTTGCGGTTTGCGGGGAAGTTTGCAGTGCAGTACTTGATAAATCCTGTGAGGGTGTTGGGGTCGGTCATAGCCTTGTTACCGTCGTCAGCGACAAGCTGTTTGAGACCGCCGTCCTTTATCTGGTATATCTGGTTTACACTGTTGCTTATGCCCTTGGTCATCCAGTTTTTGCAACCGCCTGTATAGACGATTATATTGACATTGCTGCCGTACTTTGCAGCTGCCATTTCAGCCATATCTGACGAAGCCATACCGTGCTGTGATTCGAGGTCGGTACCGCACATATACACCATCAGTGTGACGGTGTCTTTATTGTCGCCGATAATTTTGGTTCTTTTTTCGCGGGAACCGCTTGCGACGGATTCGTTGACATCGGCTGCGGAATCGGAAAAATAGTCGCCGGTATTTGTATCGTCGTTGCTGAAATTAAAACCGGCAGGAGCGTTTCCGCTGCCGCCTGAGAGCATACCGTTTACGAGGTCATTGACGCCGTCGGAAGTACCTCCGCCGCTGCCTCCGAACAGCTTAGGGAGAAGGAAAAGTCCGAGGAGAAGGGCGATGAGACCGCCTCCGCCGCCTGCCGCAGCACGAGTCATGCCTTTGTGGGAACTGCCGGATGTATGTTCGGCAGAACCCGCTTTGCCGCTGCCTAAAGCTTCGCCTTTTCTGTTGACACCGCTTCCACCGGAAGTCACATTCTTCTGACGAGCGCGAGGTCTGTTTTTGTGGTCCATATTTATCCTCCTGTTCACACATTTTTACATTTTACATTATACAAGATTTTTTCATATTTGTCAACGATTTGAAGTGATAAAATCCCTTGATTTTTTACGATAAAAATGATATAATAATAAAAAATTTGCTTTATGCAAGGAGGTTTAAAAATGACAGATGTTAAAGGCAAATGGGCACTTATCACCGGCGCAAGCCGCGGACTTGGCTATCTCTCAGCTTTATTCATGGCACAGCGCGGCTGTAATCTTGTTCTCCACAGCAGAGACGCTGCTCACTGCGAGAAGGTCCTTAGTGAAGTGAAGGTACTCGGAGTTGAAGCTTACGCTGTATCGGCTGAACTTTCAGAGCCGGAGTCTGTTACAGATATGCTTGCTGAAATCGACTCGAACAATACACAAATCGACATCGTTCTTAATAATGCCGGACTTCAGATAGCTTACAGGACCGACTATCTCTCGACTCCTGTTTCAGACTATGACATAAGCTTCAGGATAAACACTATCGCACCTATGATGATATGCTATCACTATCTCCCGAAAATGGCAGAGCGCGGATTCGGACGAATCGTCAACACGACAAGCGGCATCGACCTCGAACCCGAACAGGCAGGCTATTCCGCGGCTAAGGCGGCACTCAACAAGGTGACTCACGATATCGGCATGAAGTACGACGGTACAGACATTATGATAAACCTTACCGACCCCGGTTGGTGCAGAACTGAACTCGGAGGTCCTAAGGCACCGAATTCACCGGAGAGTGCGATTCCGGGAATCGTTGTTGGAGCGTTCCTCAGCGATAAAAAGTCGGGACGTATATTCTCAGCGCAGGATTTTGCGGGTATGACGCTTGAAGAAGCGGTCGCAAAGGCAGAAACTATCGACAGCGATTACAGATGATTTCCGGCAGGCAGACTAAGTGAGAACTTATCTGCCTGTTTTTGCGTTGTTTACAGTGTGTATTTTTTGTTCAGATTCTTTGGTGTTTTTGTCATAATGATGAACTTTCTGAGAATTATTTTTTGTAGATATTGCATTTATCATTTATATGTGTTATAATAGTAACATAGTATGAAGAAGTGCAGTATCTCTGCACTCAGACGTGCATATCATTTTCAGGAGGAACCCATGAAATTTAAAGACTATATCGACATCAAAGACTTCATACAGGTCGTTTGTCCGAAGTGCAAGGCTCTGCTCATGGCAGACAAGGATATGGACTTCTGGTACTGCGGTCACTGTGGCAACAAGCTCGACATGAAAGAAGCTCTCAGCGCAAAACCGGTTGTCAAAAAGGAAAAGCCGGCTCCTGTCCTCAAGGGAGAGATTTTCAAGCGTGAAGGCGATACCCTCTATAAGTATGCAGGCGACGCTGAAGACGTCGAGATACCTGAGAATATCGCTAAGATAGCTTCGGGAGCGTTCAAGGGCAATAAGAACATAAAAACTGTAGTTATCCCCGATACTGTCACTGAAATCGCTGACTCTGTCTTTGAAGGCTGTACATCGCTTGAAAGCGTGCGTCTGCCTGCCGGACTGAAAAAAATCAACTACAAGACCTTCAATGGCTGTGATTCACTCAAAACTATCACTATCCCTGCCGCTGTTGAGCAGATAATGTACAATTCCATGTGCTGCGGACTTGAAGAAATCGTTTTCGAGAGCAGTAACACTACATGGGAAATCGACAACGAGGCAACTAATCCGTCGTTCTGGATAAGCAAAAATGGCAAGGGCAACGGAGTAAGCCGTATCTTCTTCAAGCAGCAGACTTTCAGTGCGGGAGAAGTTTTCAAACATAAGAGCCTGTTCACCTACCTCCGTGGTGAGGGACTTTGCACAAACTGCGGAAGTAAATTCGGTATGTTCGGCAAGTGCCGTTCATGCGGTGCAAAGAAGGCATAAAAGCAAAGGAGTAATCATGAAGTATACACAAGGACAATACATAATCACCGAAAAATCGGCTATTGCGCGTGATACCTACAGCTTCACCATAGCCTGCCCCGAGGTTGCGGAAGTCGCTGCTCCGGGACAGTTCGTACATATCCGCGCAAACGGCTATACGCTCCGCAGACCCATCTCTATCTGCGGTATCGACAAGAATAAGGGGACTCTCCGTATCGTTTTTGAGATTCGCGGAGAGGGCACTGCCGAAATCGCAAAGCTGAATGCGGGCGACCTCATTGATATGCTCGCCCCGCTCGGACACGGCTTCACGGTAGATGAAAGCTTCGGGAAGGTTGTGCTCATCGGCGGCGGTATCGGTACTCCTCCCATGCTTCCGCTTGCTAAGATATACGGCGAAAAAGCGGTTGCTATATCCGGTTTCCGCAGCTCTGCGGCAGCTATTTTACAGGACGATTTCAAGGCTGCCGGAGCAGAGACTGTCCTCTGCACCGACGACGGTTCTGCCGGTATTCACGGCTTCGTTACTCAGCCATTCACCGAGCTTGCCGAGCAGGGCGGTATCGACGCGGTATATGCGTGCGGACCTATGCCTATGCTGAAGGGTATTGCCGCTATCTGCAAGGATAAGGGCATATACTGCGAGATCTCGCTTGAGGAACGTATGGCTTGCGGTATAGGAGCGTGTCTCGGATGCGCTTGCAGAACTGTCAGAAACGATGAAGAATACTTCGCACACGTCTGCAAGGACGGTCCGGTATTCAAGGCTGAGGAGGTGCTCTGGTAATGGCTGATATGTCTGTAAAAGTCTGCGGTGTTGACTTCAAAAACCCGATAATTCCGGCATCAGGAGTGTTCGGCTACGGCAGAGAATATGAGGAACTCTTCCCGCTCAATAAGCTCGGCGGGATAGCTACTAAGGGTACTACCCTCCACCTGAGAACAGGTAATCCCGCTCCGAGAATCGCTGAAACTCCTTCAGGTATGCTCAATTCTGTAGGACTTCAAAACCCCGGAATCGACCACTTTATCTCGACTGAGCTTCCCTATCTGCTCACAAAAGACCTCGTTATCCTCGCTAATATCGCGGGTTCGACCCCTGACGAATGCGCGGAAGTTGCCGCAAAGCTAGATGAGACTGATGTCCACATGATTGAGCTGAACATCTCATGCCCTAACGTAAAACAGGGCGGTGCGGCATTTGGTACAAGCTGTGAAATGGCGGCTGAGGTTACGAAAAGGGTCCGCAATGCTACGAAAAAGCCGCTTGTAGTAAAACTTTCGCCGAACGTTACAAGTATCGCTGATATCGCAAAATCTGTCGAGTCAGCCGGTGCTGACGCTGTGTCACTTATAAACACTCTCCTCGGCATGAGAATTGACGTTAACTCGCGCAGACCTGTTCTCCGCAACAATGTCGGCGGTATGAGCGGTCCGGCAGTATTCCCGATTGCTGTTCGCATGGTATGGCAGGTTGCTAACGCTGTAAATATTCCTGTTATCGGCATGGGCGGTGTTTCGACCGGTCGCGACGCTATTGAACTTATGATGGCAGGTGCGAGTGCTGTACAGGTGGGTGCTGCTATTTTCACTGACCCGTATGCACCTGTCCGCATAGCTGACGAAATGAACGAGTGGCTCGACAGCAAGGGTATTGCCTCCGTAAGAGACATTATCGGCACCGTTCAGCCGTGGTGAGGTCGCGGATATGATAATAATGTCAGTAGATTTCGGAGACTCCCGGACAGGTATCGCAGTTTGCGGAAAAAGCGAACTCATCGCCTCTCCCGTTACAGTCATACACGAGAAGGACTTCGACAAATGTATAGAAAAAACCGCTGCCCTCGCCAAAGAGCAGCGTGCTGAGGAGATAGTCGTCGGCTATCCTAAGAATATGAACGGCTCAATAGGGGAGCGGTGCGAGAAATGCGCCCTGTTCGCGGAAAAGCTCGGCGAGATGACGGGTATCCCAACTAAGCTGTGGGACGAGCGCTGTACCACGGTTTCAGCCCATAATTACCTCAACGACACCAATACTCGCGGCAAAAAGCGAAAGGCAGTCGTTGACGCAGTCGCAGCGGTCATAATTCTTGAAAGCTACCTCGGCTACCGCAAAAATAATATGTAGGAACGCCGCTAAAAGGCGTTCCGCCGGCATATGCCGTATTACGAAAATACAGACGTAATGTCCTGTATGAGGTTTTCAGCCGCCTTCATGGTCTTGGCAGCGTCGCGCTTGATACTGTGCTTCTTCATCGGAGATGCCGATGACATTGCGTAGCAGGCGAGTCCGACTGCTGCTCCGGCTGTCATACCCTTGACTATTGCTTTCATATCCATATTATCACTCCTGACAGCTGCGCAGTGCAGCTGATAATATAATCTGCAAAAATCATATAATTTATTCGTGAGGAAAGAAAATGCATGAACTTAACATTGTCCTCGTAGAACCTCAGATACCGCAGAACACGGGGAACATTTCCCGTACCTGCGCCGTTACCGGTGCAAAGCTTCACCTCGTCCGACCGTTCGGTTTCGAGATAACAGACAAGCATCTGAAGCGTGCCGGTCTTGACTACTGGGACAAACTCGACATAACTTATTACGACAGCCTTGATGAGCTTTTTCAGAAGCACCGGAATGGTAAATTCTTCTATTTTACGACCAAAGGCAGAACTGTTCACAGCGATGCCGTTTATCCCGATAACTGCTTCCTCGTGTTCGGACGTGAGGACAAGGGACTGCCTGAGGAGCTTCTCCACGATAATCCCGAATCTTGCCTGCGTATTCCCATGCGTAACGAGCTGCGAAGCCTCAACCTCTCTAATTCCGTCGCTGTTGCGGTCTATGAGGCACTGCGTCAGTGGGATTATCCCGACCTCTCACGCGAGGGAAAGCTCACAAAATATACATGGTAAAGGAGTTTATTATGTTACAGAAAATTAAAATTCTCACCGACAGCGGCTGTGACCTGCCTAAGGAAATGATAAAGGAATACGGCATAAATGTTCTGCCGTTCGAGATTACGCTTGGCGGAAAGAGCTTCCGCGAGATTTTTGATAAGTCAACCGAGGAATTCTACGAAATGCTCTCGATGACAGACGAGATTCCAAAGCATTCTCAAATCTCTCCGACCCGCTTTACAGAGGCGTATGAACAGCTTTACAGCAGGGGAGCGACCGATATCATCTGCGTTTCTATAAACAGCGCAGGCTCCGGTACCTTCAACAATGCGAATATCGCTAAAGATGACTTCTTCGAGCAGCACCCCGAGGCTGTCGGTAAGATACGCATTTTCAATATCGACTCACGCTCGTATTCGATTTTCTACGGCTATCCGCTCATCGAAGCCGCTAAGAAGATTCGTAAAGGCGCTGAGGCTGAGGACGTTGTTGCATTTCTTGAAGAATGGTTCAGTGTGTGTGCGATGTACGCTGTGCCTATCAGCCTTAAATATGCAAGACGTTCCGGAAGAATTTCTGCCGCAAAAGCGTTTGCGGGTGAACTTCTCGGTTTGAAGCCTATCATTGAGTTCGCCGACAATACCACTGAAACTGTTGACAAGATTCGCGGCGAGAAGAATATAGTGCCGAAGCTTGTTGAGTGTGTCGAGAAGCGAATGACTCCGCAGACTCCGTATATCATGATTTGCGGAAAGGACGATTCCCTCGCAAAAGAAGTCGAAAAGGAACTGACAAAGCGTACCGGACGCAAGGCTGAAATGACCGCCCATATCGGCGGTGTCGTGACATCTAACATCGGTCCTGACCTCGTTGCGGTGCTTGTGCGCAGAAAGAATAAATAATAAAAGGCGGGTACTCTGCTGTTCCGTTGAGGAAGCAGTCTGTACCCGCCGATGTTTTATTTAACGATTACTTTCTTGAATGCCTTCTTGCCCTTGCGCACGATTACTTCTCCTTCGAGCTTTATCATCGCCTTGGGGTCTGTCATTTTTTCGTCGTTTACTGTGATGCCGCCCTGCTGTACGAGTCTGCGTGCCTCTGAAACAGAGGGTGCAAGCTCAGCCTTTACGAGAAGTGTAAGGAGACCGAGTGAACCGTCTGTGAGGTCTGCGGAGTCGATTTCAGCAACAGGCATATTCTCGTTTGAACCCGAACCGCCAAAGAGTGCCTTTGCGGCTGACTTAGCCTTTTCTGCCTCTTCTTCACCGTGAACGAGCTTTGTGAGTTCGTACGCGAGAAGCTCCTTTGCGGCATTGAACTGCGCTCCCTCCATAGTCTTTTCCATTTCCTCTATCTGCTCTACAGGAACGAATGTGAGCATTTTCAGACACTTTATAACGTCAGCGTCGTCAACGTTTCTCCAGTACTGGAAGAACTCGTAAGGAGTAGTCTTTTCAGCGTCGAGCCATACTGCACCCTTCTCTGTCTTGCCCATTTTCTTACCCTCTGAGTTGAGCAGGAGAGTGATAGTCATAGCGTATGCGTCCTTACCGAGCTTGCGGCGGATAAGCTCTGTACCGCCAAGCATATTTGCCCACTGGTCGTCTCCGCCAAACTGCATATTACAGCCGTATTTCTGGAAGAGTTCCATGAAGTCGTAGCTCTGCATTATCATGTAGTTGAATTCGAGGAAGGTGAGTCCGCGTTCCATTCTCTGCTTGTAGCACTCGTGTGAGAGCATTCGGTTTACACTGAAATGTGCTCCTACTTCACGGAGAATGTCCACGTAATTTAGCTTCATGAGCCAGTCAGCATTGTTTACGATTATTGCCTTATCGTCAGAGAAGTCGATGAAGCGGCTCATCTGCTTCTTGAAGCAGTCTACGTTGTGCTGAATCGTCTCGGGAGTCATCATCTTTCTCATATCAGTCTTGCCTGAGGGGTCGCCTATCATTGCGGTACCGCCGCCGATAAGCACTATCGGCTTGTTGCCTGCCTCCTGTAATCGCTTCATAAGGCAGAGTGCCATGAAGTGACCAACATGGAGAGAATCGGCTGTCGGGTCGAAGCCGATGTAGAATGTTGCCTTTCCGGCGTTGATGAGTTCCTCGATTTCCTTCTCGTCTGTAAGCTGTGCGAGGAGTCCTCTGCGTTTGAGTTCTTCAAAAATTGTCATGATTTTTCTCCTTTTTATTTGATTCCGCGGCGAATTAATTCATCGCGGATGTATTCTGCTTGTAATTCGTTTACTATATGCTTTATAGGTTTATTCCTTTGTCTGGCATATATGCAGATGACATATTCAAATTTCTGCTTTGTGATAAATCCGGCTCGGTCGCACCTGACCTTATGTACCCGGGTCGCCTGAGCACCGATGATATCAGATATACTGACAGCCTCGCATTCTGAGGTACTGACGGAAACAATGTAGTCCAAGCCGATGTTGAGCACGGAATTTAACGCAATAATCATTCTCCCACCCATGTAAGAGCGTTCTATCATCGGAAGCTCTTCACGGTATTTTTTCTCAAATCTGTCTGCGGGAAATCCTGCGAACTGCGATGCTGCTTCACAGACGAGAATAATGCCTGATAAGCCAAAGTATAACGCGGCGATACCTGCGACGATGTTGAAGAATGCTGGCATTATGCCGTTTCCGATACCTGTTACGATATATGCTGCCATTAAGTATGCACAGACAAGGCTGACAGTTCCGAGCAGAAGATTTTTCGGCGCAAATTTTCTGCAATACAGGTTTTTGAGGTCTGCGGACATGGAATTTGCTGTTATCTCGCGGAATGAGTTACTCTCAAAGTTTTCGAGCACCAACTCGCGCAGTTCAGCTTCCGGACGGTTCTTTATCTTATCAGCTATCGATTTCAGAATTCGTTCCTGCAACAGCATTATTAATATGCAGATAACCATAAATCCCTGCGGAAGCAATGCCCATGGGAGCATATCATAGTCCTGTTCTGAAATGAGCCAGTATATAATTATTGCTGAGACGGGGAGAGTACAAATGAAGAGGTAGATAATGTCTCTTTTTCTGTTTTTCATATCTGCCCCCTTTTAAATAAAAAATCCCTGACAGCCCAAATAGACCGTCAGGGACGAAGTTACTCGTGTTACCACCCTGATTCGCCGGAATCTCCGACCTCATTAAGCTGTAACGGGCATACCCGACTGAGCCTACTGCTGATTCAGCACAGCAACTCCCGGCTGTAATTCCGTACACGCCATATCTTCCTCGCACCGTCCGGAAGCTCTCTGATTATGTGAATATGCACGTTTGAACCGTTCATCGTTTTTTTTATGATAACACATAGTGTGAGAAATGTCAAGGGGGATATTAAATTAATATATTAAAATATATCTTCGACCGCTTGACAAGTTCATCTTTTTGCTGTATAATATATATCGTTGATGCTGATGTGGCACAGTCGGTAGCGCAACGCCTTGGTAAGGCGTAGGTCGTCGGTTCAAGTCCGATCATCAGCTCCAAAGCCAAAGCTACGCAAGAGCGTAGCTTTTTTTGTTATATTCTACAGACGGAGGTAAGAAAATGCTGACCCACACAGGAACACAGACAATTGAAACGGAAAGGCTGATACTCAGGAGGTTTGAGTACTCAGACTGTGAAGCGGTTCTCAGGAACTGGGCAGGCGACGAGAATGTACAGAAGATGTACTCTGAGCCTGTATACTCGACCATAGACGAGGTAAAGGGACTTCTTGAAAAGTACATAGGTTCATACGAACGTGAAGACTGCTACAGGTGGGCGGTAATAGACAAGGAATGCGGGGAATGTGTCGGACAGATAGCCTACTTTCTTGTAGACAGCAAGAATCACTTTGCTGAAATCGAGTACTGCATAGGAGAGGAGTTTCAGTGCAGGGGATACGCGACGGAAGCGACGAAGGCGGTAATCGCGTATGGATTCGAGAAAATCAATCTTCACAAGGTGCAGATATGTACGAAGACGATAAATGCGAAGTCGAAGAGGGTGATAGAGAAGTGTGGTTTCGTGTACGAGGGAACTCTGCGCGACTACTTCTGCATGGACGGAAAATACGTAGGCAGGCTGTATTTCTCGATACTCAGGGACGAGTACATGAACAGGTAAAAAAGCAAGTCCGGAAACGGTGCAAAGCCGCTTCCGGACATTTTTATTCGTCTATGCTGTAGAGGTGTGTACTCAGGCGCTCCTCGAAATTCTCGATGGGGAGGGGTTTATCGAAGTAGAATCCCTGAGCGAACCGGCAGTTATTGTCGCGGAGGATATCGACCTGTTTCTTGGTCTCGACACCTTCTGCGATACATTCGAGACCGAGTTCCTTAGCCATAGTGACGACGTTCCTGAACATGACACTGCGCGTACTCTGCGCATTATCACCGTCGAGGGGGAGGAAGCTTCTGTCGACTTTGAGAACGTTCCACGGAATCTCGCGGAGGAGGTTGAGAGAGGAGTAACCCATACCGAAGTCGTCGACGGAGGTATAGATACCAGCCTGCTGTAAGCCGCTTACGACACGTTTGAGGTCGCGGAACTCGACATCGGTGGTAGTTTCGGTGAGTTCTATCTCGATATACTGGTGGGGAACTCTGTGTCTGTCGATGATCTCGATAATATGTTCAAGGAGGTCAACGTCCATCATGTGCTTACGTGAGAGGTTGACGGAAATGCGGACGACCTTGCGTTTCTCGTCGAGCCAGCGGCGGATATCACAGCAAACGCTGTCGAGCATATAGAAGTCGAGGGTGCAGATATCGGTACTCTGTTCGAGGATAGGGATAAAGTCCATAGGGGGGACTATCTTACCTTCCCTGAACCAGCGGCACAGAGCCTCAGCGCCGATAAGTTCACCGGTATGAATATCGATTTTAGGCTGATAGAAGACCTTGAACTCGCGCTCTTCGATAGCAACGGGGAAGAGCTGCTGAATACGCATGACCTTCTCCTTGTATTCGAGGGATTTTTCGTCGAAGAATATGATACTCTCGTTGTGACCGAGTTTAGCAGTCTGACAGGCATTGGTGATTTTGTTCATGACATCGCCTGAGGAATTGAACCTGTAGCCGTCGGGCATACGGAACACGCCTGCGCACGCAGAAACGAGCACACGGTTGGAGGTATTTACGTCGTAGATAACGGAGGTACCCTTGATGACTTCGAGTACATCGATAAGGAGGCTGTCCTCAAAGACGGCAACGAAGTTATCACCGCCGACACGGCAGACAATGCCCTGTTCACCGATAATTTCCTCGATAGTGGTGAAGTAGTTGCGCATAACGACATCGCCGGCGTTTCTGCCGATTTCCTGATTGATAAGGGTGAAATGGCGGAGGTTGAAACGAATAGCCGAATAGCCGCCGAGAGCGGATTTCTCGTTGAGCTTTTCGATATACCGGAAGAACGAACGAAGATTGCGGTAGCCGTCGTCGTCGTAGAAAGCTAACTGTTCAACAACTGCTTGCAGTCTTTTTCTGCTCAGGTAACTCAGGAGACAGCGGAGAACGAGGTCAGCCTTTTCGATTTCGTCGTCAGGCGGAGGAGCGGCACCCTTCGGGATATAGAGACTTCCCTTTATGACAGCCATAGAAGGGGTCACAAGACGTCTCTCTACGATAGGCACACTTGGCTCGCCGGTATCATAATCGGTAAAAATCTCGCCTTTGCCGCTTTTTTCGTGACCAATTGTACGGTAGAACTCAGTAGTACCGCGTGAAAGGTTGAACAGGTGGCAGAAGTCGATAGTGCACTGCTTGATAGTTTTGCGTACCGGATTGCCTTCCATATCGGTAATGGCATTGAGCAGGCGGAAAAAAATCTCATTGAATCTGGCTTCTCTGTCTTTCTCCAAAACAATCACTCCTTTCAATATTCATGAGGAAATATTGAATCAATATAGTAATTATAACATAAAATGTATAACAAATCAAGCACTTTTTAATACGAAGTTGTAAATAATTTATAAACCGTGTTATGCCTCAGCGATGGCGGCAGCCTGCTTCATGCGTCGTTTCTCCTCATACATACGGCTGTCGGCGAGGCGTTCGGCGATTTCGGGGTTCTGTGTTGAGTAGTCGTACTCAGCCATACCGTAGGCAATAGCGAGGGGAACAGGCGGTTTCACGGTTGAATTGTAGAGATTCTGTGCACGGATAAGGCGCGAGGTTGCGGAGGTATAATCGGGGTGGCAGGTCTCCTCGTCGAGAATGGCGAAGAACTCGTCGCCGCCGACGCGGTAAAGCTTACCGAACGAACCGAACGATTCCCTCAGCACATTAGCAGTAGCGATGAGGTGGCGGTCGCCCTCAGCGTGACCGTGAACGTCGTTGACCTGTTTGAGGTTGTTAACGTCGAAGTGGACGAAAATGCAGCAGCCTTCCTTACGTCTTAGAATCTCCTTCTCATAGGCAACGAAAGCGGCACGGCTTCCGAGCCCGGTAAGAGCGTCCTTCATAGCGATAGTCTGCATAAGTTCGGTTTTAGTGGCGCGTACCTGCATATCTATAATGCGCCTGTACTCGTAAGCGGCGAGGATAATGGTGAAAATGAGCAGACCGATAACGGTCAGAAAAGCTGTATTAGCGTTCTTACGGATGTAATATCTTAGCATATCGAGTGCACCTGAGAATATGAGAACGCTCACGGCAGAGATGATATAAATGCCTTTTCTGCGGCTTATATCGTGTCTGATGACAGCCTTTGAGATGAGGAATATGATAACACCGACGCCGAGGAAAATCATCAAATGAGTAACAGGGAGCATATCGTTATAATCGCAAATATTCATCAATACGAACACAACTGACGTGACGGTGTTCAGGGCACTCAGGAGAATGTGAACAAAAACGATTTTGCTCTTGGCATTTTTGGTGTAATGAGCGATAAAAACGAGGGTAGGGATAGGGATAGTGTCGAGGGAGATATACTCGAGAAACCGCAGCAGAGCGGGGTTAGGCGACAGCAGACGGATAAGCATAGTCTGCGAACCTATCCATGCGCTTACGATCATAGTAACACAGCCGAGGCAGATACCCTCGATCATTTTGCCGCTCAGCTGGTCTTCGATGATACCGATGACGAACAGGAGAAAGCCGAAGCAGAAAGTGATGATACAGAAGCCGAGCTTGATACCATAAGCCTCAGCGAGATCGCGGATAAAATCGCGTGATTCTTCGAGGTAAGCCTCGTTGAAGCCGCTTGTACCGTCCTGACGGAGCGACTTGGCGATAATGTAAATCCGTCGGGTATCGGAATATGTGGGGAGATTGACAGTGTGTACAGCCTCGCCGTATCTTTCGCCGTAGATACCGCCGAGTTCGGGCTGATAGTCGTAGATAAGCTCACCTTCGAGCCATACGGTGAAGGTAGTGTTATGAGAGATCAGGCAGAGGCTTCTGCCGTTGATATTGTTACCGTTTATATCATAAGAAAAGGTGTGATATATCTCATTATTTTTGAAGGACTGGTAAAGCGAGACCGTTTTGCCGTTTTCATCTTTCCAGCCTGCGAGGAGGTCTTCCTTCGCCGAGTAAGTGTTGCCGCGGAAAGGCAGAGCGATTTCGGCGGCACAAAGGATAATAACGATAATCGAAATGCCAGCCATAATAATAGTAGCGAGTTTGATTTTGGTCACAGTATATCAACTCCCTCTGTTGGGGTATAATTCTATTGAATAAATTATACCATATTTTCTTATGGATTGCAATAGATTTTACATAAAATGCATAATCATAATTGTAAATAAACTGTTATAGAGGTGTATGAAATACTTAAATAATGACATTTTCATCTGAAACATGATTAAATCACAGAGAGAAGTGTACGCAATACAAACTTTTGGCACTTATATTCCGGTAGTATACTTTAGGACTATGGTAAAATTTTGCACATTTTTGCATTTTAATGACATAAAAATATGATTCCATATTGAGTAATAACATATAACTAATAACAAGTTACGACAATAATTGACCGATTTATTGCGTTTTTGGTGAGCAGGTTGCTCAAATTTTTTAGACAGTAGGTGTTGAAGTGCACAAAAAATGAATGAAAATATTCAAAAAGTACACCGTTTCTGCATTTTTTAGGTTGAAAAGTTGTTAAGAAAAATGTAAAATTGTATTAACAGAATTTTAACACAACAAGGAGGGCTTTATTATGAATAAATTCAAGAGATTTGTTTCAGGCGCGGTCGTTTCAGCCGTAGCCATGATGAGTGTTGGTTCAGTTATCCCGCAGGTGAATAACATGGTCTCGCTTGAGGCATCAGCTGCATCAACTATCAACAATCCTGTTATCTGGTCAGATGTTCCCGATGACGATGTTATCCGTGTGGGCGATACGTATTATATGGTAAGCACTACCATGTTTTTCAGTCCCGGCGCTCCTATCATGAAGTCAAAGGACCTCGCCAACTGGGAGATATGCAACTACGTATTCGATACCTACGCTAACGGAGACGTTCAGAATCTCAAAAACGGCAAGCACGACTACGCT
>CADAYP010000030.1:0-16397 GCA_902792235.1 Ruminococcus flavefaciens | reverse complement strand
TCACACCCGTTCCCATTCCGAACACGGAAGTTAAGCTCTGCCGCGAAGATGATACTTGGCTGGCGACGGCCTGGGAAAGTATTTCGATGCCGGCATAAATATTGCTCCACCTGATGGTGGAGCTTTTTGTTATGGAGGGAAAAATGAAAAGCTCAGGGAAAAATGTTATTGTTTCTTTTGCCCCGTATATTCTTTTGTGCATATACGCATTATGTACCGTTCTTACAACTGTAGTTGAATGTGACGATTTCGTATGGCACTATATTAAATCCAATGACAACCTTTACAAATACCGCGACCCCAATGGTCGGTATTTTTCAAATATCATTACAACTATCATAACCTCTCAGCCAGTCATTAAGGGAATTTTTACCTTTGTTATCCTTGCCGGCACGTTATACCTGTTCGCTCGCTTACTCGACCACGAAAAAAAACATAGCGGACTTAAAATGTGTTATGTACTTTCTCTTGTAATTCTTCTCCCTGCGCCTACCTATCGTGAGGCTATACTTTGGACTTCTGCATTCACAAACTATGTGTTCCCGATGATGCTGACTTGTTTGTTCCTTTTGTTCTTTTTTAAGGTGCTTTTTACAGATTATAATTATAAAATATATCACCTGATCTTGTTCCCTGTTATAGGTTTTTGCGGTGGACTTTGTGTAGAGCATATTACAATTTATAATATTCTCATTGGCATAGTTGCTGTGATACTTTTGAAGGTGAAGAAAAAGAAGATATATTTTGCACCAGTTGCTTACCTGATTTCCGCCTGTGTTGCTGCACTTATGATGTTCAATAACAATACATATTCTCAGATTGCAGAATCTGGTGATACTCAGGCTATGAGAGCCTTCACTTTCGACTTTACTGACATATTCCATAGTTTCATTTTCGACCTCATGCCGAGATATTCAAAAACAATATGGATAATAAACCTGATAGTTGCGGTTTCATTTGCTTTTATTTATCTTAATAGACCAGATGTGGTTAAAAAGTCGAAATATGCTCCGGCTTGTATGGCTATAACGCTTGTTTATGCCGTTTATTCCATTCTCAATGCTACGTATGGTACTTTTATCATTGTGAATGATGCAATGCGAATACGCGGTGTTGAAACGGCACTCACTTTTCTTTATCTCGTTGCGCTTGCATATCTTATATGGGTCTTCTTTGAACCTGAAAAAAAGCTTAGATTGTATTTCTATCTCTTGAGTACAGTGTTGCTGACTGCACCATTTATAATTGTTAAGCCTATCAGCGCACGCTGTTATTTTGCTGAATATATATTCTGGATTCTTTTTAGCGGAGAGATACTGTTCAGTGTTGCTCATCTTTTTAAGTTGAAAAGTGCTCGATTTGTACCTGTACTTGGAATATGTGCTACAGCTTATGTGTGTGTGTGGATGATGGGTATAAACATCACAAACAAGTATTACGACAACCTCAGATACAATTTCTTCAAGCAGCAGATAGAAGAGGGAAAGCGAACAGATATCAAAATTGTCGAGTATCCTTATGAGGACTATATACTCGACGATCTTAGTCGTGAAGATTATTGGGAACTTGAACTCGGTCCTGATACAACTTATTTTACGCTTATCTTCGATTATTACGGTATCGATGCTTATGACATTCCTTTCAAGGAATACACATTCATTTCACCTCTAAACTACTATTATTTAACCAGTTAATAAACGGACAACGGCGGTCGGATTACTCCGACCGCCGCTATCTTTTAGGGTGGTTTATATGAAAAATGAAGAAATCTTATTATTGCTTTCTATGATATTATTATAGCCTGTATTTATGAAAAGATGGTGAAAAAGATCTGAAAAGAGGGTGTCTCACTTGTAAACATTTTTATACTAAATTATGAATTGAAAAAAACTCCCTCCGATATAATTTCGGAGGGAGTTTTCATATTTTGTGATTACTCGTTGTCTGTTATTTCAAATGTTATCTCAATGGTCTTCCACTTGCCGATGTTATCAGCGTTGATAGCATTCTTGAAGTCGTCTAACTCATCTTCCAGATACTCAATATATGTCGGATCAGCGTAGATAAATGCTTCAAGACCAAATTCATTGGTGAACATCGCATCATTTTCGATAGCGATGTCTTTGCCGTCAATCTTTACGCTCTTGATCTTTATTTTAGCTTCCTCTTCAGCATCATTGAGTGCGATTCCGAGAACTGAGAAACCATTGGGTTCAGAGTCACCAGCGTCAATTGAAACTGTGTAAGTTCCGTTACCCTTTACAGTAGCGAATTTGCTTCCCTTTGCGAGGTCGTTTGAGCCAAAGCCGAGATAGTACTGAGAGTACTGTTTGTCAGCTACGATTATATATGCCTCGTCGTACTCAGGAGAGATGTAGTCATCACTGTCGAAGCTGTATGTTGTGTCTGTTGCAGTAGTTGTAGTAGTTGATTTTGATGATGAATCAGATTTAGTTGTTGTTTTGGGGGCAGATGAAGAATCGTCGTCATCCCAGTCGTAATCATAGTCGTAGTCGTCATCGTCCCAGTCATAGTTATTTTTATGGGAATCGAACACATTTTTACCGATAGCCTTTGCACTATCATCAGCAAGGTCTTCCTCTAAGCCTATCTTTTCAAGTATATCTCTTACGAAGTCCTCGAATTCGTCACGAGTTACATACTCCTTGATAACGTCTTCCATTTCGCCGGGCTCGTCAAGCATTACAGCCTTATTCTTTGAAGGAATTTCCGGATCAGCGCCGTTCTTAACACCGATTGTAAAGGTGATCCTGCCGTAGTCTGTTCCGTCAATGATAACATCACCGGCAATTGACTGGCTGTCACCGTCGGTAGTGAAGTCGATAGTGATCGGGTCGTCAACATCGGGGATAATGAATTTTGTCTTTGCGTTGAAGTAACCGAAGTCCTTGTTAACGATTTCAAAGTCGTCGAATTCGATAGAAGCAGTTTCATCGTCAGAAGTGAAGTCGATATTGCCTGAGTAAACGTCGTTCACGCCGTCGGCAGTGAGCTCGATCTCAAACTCGGGTTCCTTGTCGCCGTCGAGGAGGTAGGACTCACCGCGAACCTTGTCGCCGTCCTTACCTATGATAGCCATGAACTCTTCATAGTCGTCCTCGCCTGTTACCTTGACACCTCTTATCTTGCCCTTAGCGTCGATGTAAGTGTTTACTGTAATGACCTCGTCTCCGAAGTTTTCCTCAGCAGCATCGTTTATCTCATCGAGAGCTTCATCGAGTGCATTATCGTATTCCTTAGAAGAAACAGCCCCAAGTCTGTCGACCATGATTTCCTTGAGGAGCTCATCGTCCTTAGCGGACTCAATGAAGTTCTTAGCTATTTCATGTGCTTTTTTCTCGTCTATCTCGACTGAAACTACAGCGTAGTTCATGTCGATATCGTTTATAGTTACGGTCTCTTTCTTATTGAGAGTAACATCGCCAACACAGTCGTTCCATACCTTAACATAGCGTGCAGCTTCCAGCTCTATTTCTTCGGGAGTGATAACAGAAGCGGGGTCCTGCATAGCCTTTTTGTATGATTCGATAAGAGTTTTTTCACTATCGTCGTAGGAATTTTCCTCAATAAGCTTTCCAGCGTCAACACCGAGCCACTTTTCAGTAAGCTCGGGGATACGAACGAAGTAATCCATAGCTGACGAATCAGAAGCGATTTCACAGGTAACAAGTCTGTCGCTGTTGAGGTCAACATAGAGGCTGCCGTCGATGAGGCTGTTCTTGGTCTGTCCCTCAGCGCCGAGGTTGATAGAATCGATATTCTGAATAATGTCTATTACCTGACTATCTTCTTCGTACTCGTCATCGAGGTCCATTTCGTCGATAATGAGGTCTTTGAGGTCGTCAGTAGGTTCATACTTTACAGAGAAGTTAGTGGTCTGACCCTCGTCAATCTTATCCAGTCCCTTCTGATATGACTCCGCAAATTTCTTTGCAAAGTCGTTTGCGTTTTCTTCGTTTACCCAAGCGTAGTACTTTTCAGGGCTTGAGACGCGCATCTTGACCTGATTCTTTACGAAGTCAGAGAGGCAGTAAGCAGCGACTCCGCCGCCTGCAACGACTGTTACAGCGCCTGCTGTGACAACAGCAACGATACCGGCGATAAGTCCGGTGTGACTTTTCTTGACGGTTTCAACTCCGGTAACTACGTCGCCCATGTTATTGTTAAAATTGTTGTAATCCGGCATTAGTGACTCCTCCTTTAAAGGTGTGTGAAAAAAGTTTTTTTCTAATTCATATTGACAATTATTTTGCCTTTTTAATACTATCACAAAATAATCTTCATGTCAATGGAAAAACCGCATTTTCGCCGAAATGTATTACATTTGTCCATTTTTGTATTACAAATGTAACCTTGTATACAAATATATAATATAATGAGAAAAAACGAGTAATAATGAGATATATTATAAAAAATCAGCGAAAACCGGTTAAAATATCAATAGATAATACTTGCGGTTCAAACGAACTTGTGGTATAATCAAAGTGCTGCTTAGGAGGGACATATGAAAAGATTGATACCTGGTACGACTATGAAATATACACCGCAGGCAAGAAATGCTGCGTTTTCACTTATATCACCTGTACTCGAAGCTACCGGCGGACTCACGCTATCACAGCTTTCAAAGCTCTCAGGACTTGAAGGTTCAACTATCCAAAACTGGATAAAGCGAGGCTGGGTCTCTTCGACAAAGGGAAAGAAGTATTCCGAGCAGCAGGTGCTGCGTATACTTCTTATAAATATGCTAAGGGGAGCGATGAAACTTGAAAGTATCGTCAATCTCATGGCTTATATCAATGGAGACGTTGAGGACACGTCCGACGATATTATCGACGAGATAACGCTTTATAATATCCTCTGCCGTATCATATTCACCGCTGAGGATGAAGGTGCATTTGCGCCTGATATAATACAAAAGCTTATAGCACGTGAGCTTCGTGAATGTGCTGACGACATCATTTCTGACGAGGATAAGATTCAGAAAGCGCTGTATGTAATGGTTATGGCATACCGCAGTGCCTGCCTGAAAGCGGAAGTAGAAAAGGGAATGGCGGAGATATCGTTATGATTTTGCCGTAACAGATTGAAGCGTTTGCTTGTCTGTCGGATATAGGGAAAAGCTTTATAAAGCTGAAAAGGAGACGTAGGGGTGCGTCTCCTTTTTGCTTATGTATGAAAAAAGTTCCGCATATATTAAGCATGACTTTTTCGGCAAGCAGAAAGCCCCGCATTTGCGGGGCTTTCATAATGATTGTAAATCAGTTTATGCGTTAGTCAATGAGTACGGGAAGCTTTGTGTAAATCTTCGCGTCAAGCTTCTGGATAGCAAGAGCGTCCTGACCTGTAATGCCGTCTCCGGGATTGCAGCAGTCAGCATTTTCTTTTGCCTTATCAGTAAGCGCATACTTATCCTTGTTGCCGATGTACTGAAGGATAGTTACAGCATCTGCTATCGTGACGTCTTTATCAAGATTCGCATCGCCATACAGAATGCTGCCAGAATTAGTACTGCCACTACTACTGACGGTAGTTGTGTAGATAGTAGATGTTGTGGAAGAAGTCTTTACTGTAGAAGTTGTTGTTGTCTTCTTCTCAGTTGAAGCAGTTGTAGTAGTTGTTGTAGGTCTTATTGTAGTTGTGACTACTTCTGTGGTTGTTGAAGATGGGTCAGCGTTTATAGGAGTACCGTTGCCCTTCTTGCCGCCGTCGAGGTTACTTCCCTCAGTGCTTGCGTACTTTGTATAGAACTCATTGAGTGAGATACCGTTTGAGCCGAGAGCTACCTGATGGTCGAGACCAATGTACTTTCCGGAAGAAGCAGTCTGCCAGAGAGCTTTCTCGAAGAGCTCGTACTTAGGCTCATTCCACTTGATATCGGTACCAGAACCTGCTGAGAACTGGAGACTGTCCCAGAGTCCGCCTGTATCGCCGGAGTTTGTATTGAGACACCAGAAAGTATGGTTGATATGGTGCTTTATCATGTAGTCACGGAGAAGAGTCATCCACTTCTGGTTTTCCTTTCCGTCCATATGACCGCCCCACTCGCCGATAAGCTCAGGACCGATTTCCTCGGCATTGATGTATGCCCATGTATCGTACCAGTAATCGTCAAGGAGCGTCTTTTCAGTGAAATCCTTATCAAACCATGTCTGAGCGTAAACTGACGGACCGTAATCGTGAGGTGAGTAAACTATCTGTGAAGTACCCTGCTTGGGCTTAATGGGATATTCTCTTGCGCCGCGGAAGTTACCGCCCCACCATGCACCGATGTAAGGAGAGTTGTCACGTCTGTCGGGCATACCCCAGTAGTCGCCCTCCATAGCACCGCTCATCGACTGCTCAACACCTTCAACGAGGATAAGAGCGTGTGGGTTAACGTCGAGGATAGCCTCTGCACACTTTGTAGCGGCATAAGCCCAGTTGTTCTCGTCAGTAGAGCCGTCCCACTTAGCGGCTTCGTCGCCTTCCTGACCCTTGCCGTGAGGCTCGTTCTTGAGGTCGTAAGCGAGGAGAGTATCGTCGTTTTTGTACTTGTCAGCAAGCCATACGAGAGCGTCTATCCATACGTCGGTAGTTACTCCGGCCTTGCCGTACCAGAGGTTGTAGTTGTGACCTGAGTTGTCAGTGTGCGGGCTGTGGATATCGATGAATGCCTTGATGCCGTACTTCTTGCACTTCTTCATCATGATGTCGAATACCTGCATACTGTCTACAGGAGTTTTTCCGTCCGGACCGCAGAAGTCTGCATTGATAGTGAAAGCAGGGTCAGCGTTAGCGGAGAAGCTGCTTACCGGATTGGGTTTTCCGTTCATCCATGAAACTATAAGCTCTGTGGAAATAGGAAAACGGATGATGTTGATACCGCGGTCAGCGATTTCGCGGAGACAGTCATCAGCGTCTGCACTCCAGAGGTAATGCGGACAAGCTTCGTTACAGTTGAAACCGAACCAGTTTGCACCTGTGAGCCATACCTCGTTGCCGTTAGCGTCGTAGAGACGGCTTCCCTCAGCGTGGAGCCAGTCGTCGTTGCCGTCATCGACCGCGTAAGAAGTTACACCGGGCGATGTCATGACTGCGGAAAAGCTCGAAGCAGCGCCTGAAACGGTCAGTGCAGCAGCCGAGGCAACAGCAGCCATTGCCTTGAAAAATCTGTTCATTGGTATTTCCCCTCTCATGGATACCGGAATTTTTTTATGGTATCCTGTTAGCTTTATTTTAACATTCATGGGGGAAAATGTCAACAGAAATATTATGAAAAACCGCAAAAAACACGAATATCAAGTTGCATTTTTCTTATGGATATATTATACTAATTATATAGCGGAAAATAATGCGGCGGAGGTGACGGATATGATATATCTGCTTGAAGACGAAAGCGGCATACGCAATTTTGTGCTGTATGCGCTGAACAATTCCGGATTTGAAGCGGAGGGGTTTGAGACTCCTTCCGCGTTTTATAAAGCAATGGAGGAGCGGCTGCCCGACCTGCTTCTGCTTGATATCATGCTGCCCGAGGAAGATGGTGTAACGATACTGAAAAAGCTGCGGAGCGAGAGTAAGACGCGGAAAATGCCGATAATACTGCTGACTGCAAAGAGTACCGAATTCGACAAGGTAACAGGTCTTGACAGCGGTGCTGACGACTATATCACGAAGCCATTCGGTACTATGGAACTTATTTCGCGTATCAAGGCGCTTCTGCGCCGCACGTATGACACTGATACTGCCGAAACTCTTACCGCAGGCGGCATAACAGCAGTACCGTCGCGGCACGAGGTCAGCTGTAACGGAGAGCGTGTGACACTCACACTCAAAGAGTATGAGCTGCTTATCACGCTGCTGAGAGACCGTGGAGAGGTGTTTTCGCGTGAACAGCTTCTCCGCAGGATATGGGGGTATGATTTCACAGGCGAGAGCCGTACTGTCGATGTACACATACGTACCCTTCGCTCAAAGCTCGGAGACTGCGGCGACGTTATAGAAACTGTCCGCGGAGTAGGCTACAGGATAGGGGGCGGAGCGATTGACTAAAAAGATATTTGTCAGTATACTGTCGATATCGTGTATAGCGGTCGTTGCGGCTATAGTACTTCTTACACTGCTGAATTATACGGCAACGACTGATTCTGCTGCCGACGACCTCAGGGAAGATTGTATCATGATAGCTTCGGCAGTCGAAATGAACGGCGGACGATACCTCGACGAGACCGATTTCGGCGACCTCCGCGTAACATGGATAACCCGCGGCGGAAGGGTTATATTCGACTCCGCCAAAGACCCCACTTCCCTCGATGACCACTCCGGACGTGAGGAAGTTGCCGAGGCTATAAAGTCCGGCGAAGGCAGGTCCGAGCGCTATTCCGACACACTTATGACAACTACGCTCAACCATGCTCACAAGCTTTCCGACGGTTCTGTCATACGAGTTTCGGACGCACAGAAGTCGTTTCCGGCACAGCTTCTGAAAAGTCTTCAGCCGCTGCTTGCAGTGCTTGCAGTGCTGATACTCTTTTCGATGATATCGGCTACGCTGATTTCGCGGCATATCGTTCAGCCTATCAACAACATCGACCTCGACCACCCGAAAACAGAAAAAAGCTACAAGGAACTTGCACCGCTGCTGCGTAAACTGCGCAAACAGAACGGTAAAGTCAACAGGCAGATGATAGAACTTCGGCAGAAGCGTGAGCAGTTCGACATCATCACCGAGAGCATGAGTGAGGGACTTATTATAGCTGACCAGAAGGCAAATATCCTTGCAAGCAATGCGAGTGTTTACCTGCTTCTCGGTATCAAGCCTACAAAGGAGCAGCATACGGTGTTTTCTCTCTGCCATAATGAGGAGTTCCGCCGCTGTATACAGAATGCAATGGGCGGAATGCGTGCAGAGTGCCTGCTTTCGACTGATGGCGGCGAGCGCAAGGTGATAGCGAGTCCGGCGAACAACTGCGGAAGTGTGACCGGCTTTGTCGCATTCATTCTCGACGTTACCGAGCAGCAGAAGCTTGAGACTATGCGCCGCGAGTTCACCTCAAATGTATCGCATGAACTGAAAACTCCGCTCACGACTATTTACGGCATAGCTGATATGCTTGCAAATGATATGGTGAAAACCGAGGACGTTGCACGTTTCGGCGGGGATATCCGCAGTGAGTCCGAGCGGCTTATAAATCTTATCAATGACATTGTTTCACTTTCAAAGCTCGACGAAAATACTGCTCCGCGGCAGGACGAGGAAGTTGATATCTATGAGCTTGCAGAGGAAGTTATATCAAGACTTGAACTCAATGCAAAGGAAAAAAATGTAACAGCTTCACTCTGTGGTGACCATGTTAAAGTTTCCGGAAGCAGAACTGTTCTCAGTGAGATAATCTATAACCTTTGCGACAATGCGATAAAGTATAACGTCAGCGGCGGCAGCTATACCGTGAAGGTGTCGCATATCCCGACAAAGGCACTTATCACGGTTTCCGATACAGGAACAGGTATACCCGCCGACCACATCGACCGTATATTCGAGCGCTTCTACCGTGTAGACAAGAGCCGCTCACGCAAGATAAAGGGAACAGGTCTCGGACTTTCGATAGTCAAGCACGGTGTAGGCTACCATAATGGAATAGTCCGCGTAAGCAGCGAACCCGGCAAGGGTACCAGATTCATAGTCGAGCTGCCTGTTGATGGAGCTGCCGCAAAAGGTCATGCAAAAATTTCAGAATAGGTCTTGTAAAAAACTGCGGATTGTGATATAATAAATTAGATATTGTTATTTTGGAGGTGCATTATGAGTTCTGACCCTTATGGGAATGTAAAGTTTATATTCCATGCTGCGAAGAGCCATATCCGCGCTTCCGGAAAATGCGTCCGAGCCTGATCTCCGGCTGAGTGACGAGTGCGCGTGAATGCCTTTTTGCAGTAAATCTTGCGAAAGGAGATGCGCACTTTTTTGTGTGCTCACATAATATGATCAATTACTACAAGACTGAAAACGGCAGGCTCGATCAGATAGACGAAGCTGAAAACGGCTGCTGGGTATCTGTTATCGACCCGACCCCGCAGGAAATAAAACTGCTTATCGACGATTTCGGACTTGACAGCGGTTTCGTTAAGTCATCTCTCGATGAGGAGGAGTCGTCACGTATCGAGCGTGAGGACGATCAGACCCTCATCATCATCGACACTCCCGTTTCCTCAACAGATGAGGACGAGACGAAAATGTTCTATACAATGCCTATAGGTATTATCATAACTGAGGATAACGTTTTCACTATCTCGCTCCATTCCACACAGATAATCGACGAGGCTGTACGCGGTACTATCCGCAACCTCCGCCCTACGTTCAAGACACGCTTTGTATTGCAGCTTCTGCTAAGGATAGCGGCACTGTTCCTCTATTACCTGAAACAGATAGATAAGATATCATCTGCGGCAGAACAGCAGCTCCACGATGCAATGAAGAACGAGCTGCTCATGCAGCTGCTCGCGCTTGAGAAGTCGCTTGTATATTTTTCTACTTCACTGAAAGCCAATGAGGCAACTATCGAGAAGATCTTTCGCGGCAGAGTTATCAAGCTCTATGATGAGGATCAGGACCTCCTTGAAGATGTGCTCATCGAGATGAAGCAGGCGATCGAGATGGCGAGTATATATACAGGCATTCTTTCGAGTATGATGGACGGCTTTTCATCGGTAATTTCCAATAACCTGAACATTGTTATGTGGCGGTTGACTATAGTCACCATTCTGATGGAGATACCCAACATCATATTTGCACTCTACGGTATCAATACGGTAGACCTTCCTCTGCCGTTTACATGGTTCCCGATATCACTTGCTGTTTTCCTGACAGCGGTTGCGGGATTTGTTCTGATAAAATGGAAGAAGAAATAAAACAAAAACAGGCGAACATCGGGATAATTCCCTTGTTCGCCTTTTTTTAACAGAACTACAGCACGGTCGTCAGTTTTGGAGTTTCACCGTCTTTGAGCTGTTCGAGCATATTGCGGAGTTCTATCAGCTCGGGGATAAGTTCATCGCTGCCGCTTCGTGCGAAATAGCTTATGCGAGTACATACGCGGTCGACCTCGGCAAGCTTGTTGTTTTTCACGAGAACTGCCGCACTGTGCCGGAAGCTTTCCCAGTCGGATTCGAGTTTTTCTGCCGCTTCGACTGCTTCTTCATTGTGACCGCTGTTCCATAGTTCCTGCACAGTATCAGAGTCGCTTATAAGCGAGCCGCATTGAGTATTCACCCAAACTCCCGAAAATATCGCTCCTGTCAGGAGAAGCACCAGTACAATGAGACTTGTCTTCACTCGCGTCATGCTTTACCTCCGTTCACGATGAGCGGTCTGCCGCCGCTTTTGCGGAATATACAGCACTTGCCTGAGCTGTCGGCAGTCATGATGAATATCTCGTTCAGTTTCAGGTTATTTTGCTTGGCTGTGCGGCTTGCGAAGCAGGGGTCAAAACCGAGTGAACGGAGTGCCGCGGAGATAACCCTGCCGTCAGAAACTATCACTTGCGGCGGGTCGGAATCAGCTGCATTTATACAAAGTTCCGTGCGGACAGGAGTATCCGCTGACGGGCGCTTCATCACGGATATACTGCCATTAGTCTCTACTATTGCGAACTGTACCTCTGAAATGTCGAAAACGTCCTTGCTTCTCAGCGCGGTCATGATGTCATCGACTGAGAAGCGGAGTTCACGCATTACCTCGCGGTCGATAGAACCATTGCTGATGAGGGTTTTCGGACTTCCGGAAATCAGCTCACGAATCTTCGGCAGACGCAGTCCGAGCCATGAAACGGTGACCTCGAAGCAGACAAGCATGAGTATCGGTGTAATGCCGACTATCATCGGTATATCGGTATCTTCGAGGGGGAGAGTTGCAATATTCGAGACGAGTATAGTAATTACCAGCTCCGACGGCTGAAGCTCACCAAGCTGACGCTTTCCCATCAGTCTTACTGAAAAAATAACGAGTATATAAAGTATAAGTGCACGTATCAGACTTATCGACATTTTAACAGCTCCTTCTTATATATTATTCCTTGCGGCGTGGAAATTATGCGAAAAAAGCTCCCCGAGGCAAAAGCCTCAGGGAGCAGTGACGATATGTGTTATTAGTATAAATCAGAATTTATCTTTCCATTTTTACAATATACTCTGTAGTTCCTTCTTCAAACTTTTTTGTGCTTGTGAGATGAAATCCGTGTTTCTCATAGAAGTGAATGGCATCAATGTTTTTTTCTATTGACCACAGAAAAGTAATCGGATAATGTTCTTTGGCATATTCAATCAATTTTGTTCCAATGCCCTGGTCTTGGAAAAAGTAATCAACGTATAACTCGACAATTTCATTTCCCTCAATGCGAATAAGTCCTTTTACAATCCCATCATCATACACAAACATATTGTCAATGATACCAGCTTCAATGTATTTCTTTGCTACAGGAAGCACCTGTAGTTCCCCGAATGAATAGACATCATCTTGAAATATAGGACGGTATTTCATTCGCTTCACGAAAACGAGTATTTCTGCAATTCTTGAAGCATCTGCTTCCGTTGCTTTTCTAATCATGTGTATGTCATTTACCTCCATAAATCCCGATTTATTTTAGTAACATTATATCCGAAAAAAATGTTTCTGTCAACGGCATGAATAATTATCCTTTTGCCGGACATAATAATAACAGCTTTTAAAGCTCAATTTATTTTTAAGGAGTGTATCCAAAATGGAAAACAAGCACAAAAATGACTGCATCAAATGCTCAGTATCACAGTGCCAGAACAACATGGTGACAGAGAACTACTGCTCACTTGGTTCTATCTCAGTAGGCACTCACGAGGAGAACCCCACCGTTCCCGAGTGTACCGACTGCAACAGCTTTGTGAAGAGAACAGGCTGTCAGTAAAAAAGTAGGCGGGCGGATAGTATCCGCCCTACATACCACAGAAATTATGAATATTTCGTGAACGCAGCGCGCCTGATTGGTCAACATTACCAAATATTATGAGCCGTTACAGTCAAATCGGGAAAATTTTTTTAATACTATTGCATTATATCAATTTTTCATGTATAATATATATTAAGGTTAATAGCTACTATTTTTATCCAGTCAGGAGGCTGATAATATGTTCGATAAAACAATGACCTTCACCGTTAACGAGGACAAGGAAGCAGAGCTCAGAAAAAATCTTACCATTATCTATGATGCTCTCGTTCAGAAAGGTTATAACCCTATAAATCAGATAGTAGGATATATCCTCTCCGAGGACCCGACCTACATAACGACCTTCAACAACGCAAGAAACCTTATCCGTCATATCGACCGCGATGAGCTTCTTCAGGTGCTTGTAAGGAACTATCTCGAATCATGAATAGGTCCCCGCTGACTTCGGACAAGGAGCGGCAGGGTTATGAACTTGACGACTGTGGCAGTGTTTATACTTAACACTGCCACATTTTTCATGCAGTATTTTTCAGAAGCAGGGATATAATATAACTGCGGGGATATCCCGCTGTAAAGGAAAATGCCTATGAAAAAGATTGCTTCTGCGGCGGCGATGCTTACTGCCGCAGTTATGCCTGCCGTGTCAGTTTGTGCGGCTGACTGCACTAAGACAGGATACGGGCAGGGTACGGATACGGACTCTTTTAACCGTCCGACCGGCGCTCTGCAATTCAATGACCGTTTCAGCGACCTTGATGCCTTCGCTATGACGGAAGATGAAAACAGGATAATAATAACCTTCGACCAGGGCTATGAAAACGGCTATACCGCGAAAATCCTCGATACGCTAAAGGAAAAGAACGTCAGCGCGATATTCTTCCTTACCGGCGACTATGCAAAAAAAGAACCCGAACTCGTAAAGAGAATGATTGCAGAGGGTCACACCCTCGGCAACCACGGTATGACCCATGCAAGTCTTCCTACGCTTTCGGAAAAGGAAGCAGAGGAGGAGATAATGTCACTGCATAATTACGTGCTGAACAACTACGGCTACGAAATGCAGTACTTCCGCTGTCCGTGCGGAGAATATTCGGAGCAGGCACTTGAAACGGTTCAGAAATGCGGCTATAAGACGGTTTTCTGGAGCTACGCTTACGTGGACTGGAAAACGGATTCTCAGCCTTCACCGGCTGAAAGTCTGCAAAAGCTGACCGATTCGGCGCATGGCGGAGAGATACTTCTCCTGCACTCGGTATCTGCTACAAATGCGGAGATACTCGGCAGTGCTATAGATTCTTTCAGAGCCAAAGGCTATAAGGTGTGATTCAGACCCGACGGAACTCCCGTCGGGTCTGTTCTTTTGATACTCCATACGGAAACGATAATAATTTATCGTTTGGCGATAAATTATTATCGTTTGTTTTGCACAATTGAGGCGTGATTGGGATATGCTGTTTATATGCAAACATACAATAATTATCGTAAAACGATAAAAAGTGGTTGACAAACGTAAATATGCGTGGTATTATAGTCTCAACGAAGGGAACAACAGCTCCCACAACGTTAAAGGAGGAATTTATATGAAAAACGAAACAGTAAAGAAAATCAACACTCTCGGCAAGATAATGCGTATTTTGCTGAACATTACAAAGGCACTGCTTATCGTTGTGACGGTTGCAATCGTGGTAATGGGAATCGGATTCGGGATTTTCCTGCCGTCGGATTCGCTCAAATCGAAAGGCTCAGTCATATGGCAGGTAGTCGAGGACGACACCAATATACCGTCGTTTCTCGGTGACGACTTCTTCAACATAGAAGAGGGCGAGGAAAAGGTTGACACCGATGCTTTCAAACTCGAATACAAGGCAACTGCTACCCCTTCTGAAGAAAATGAAAAGGTAACGACCTACGATGTAACAGGAAGCTATTCGCAGGACGATATAGTTCCCGTAAAGATAATGTTTGCAGTTGTGTGTACATTCGCCGCAGTGATATGTGTAACATTCATAATTGCTCTCATATTCGGAAGCAGACTTGCAAAGGCATTTGAAAAATGCGATTCACCGTTTGAGGCAAAGGTACTCAAGGCTATGAAGGCATTTGCTTTCTCACTTATCCCGTGGGCAATAATCAAGGCAGGTTCGGGAAGTGCATCAGGAGTTTCTGCTATAATATTTGTACTCGTTGCTATCATGTTCTCATACATTTTCAGCTACGGCGCACAGCTTCAGAAAGAATCTGACGAAACCATATAACTTGCGTCATAAGGGAGGAAAATATCATGAAAAACTCAAACGTTAAAACTGTAAACGGAATAGGCAAGGCTTGCAGGATAATCTGTACTATAGGTATGATGATATGCATAATCGGTTCGGTATTATCCCTCGTCGGAATTGGAATAGTTGCGGCTATCCCGACTGACATCATCAAAATATCAGGCAACGCAGGTGCTGATGTTACGCTGACTATCGATGACCCTGATTCAGATTTCTTTTCAGTAACCGGAAATAACCACGGGCTTAATATTACTTTCAATGACAAGGATTTCGACATCAGCAATGACAAAATCGACTTCGACGGTATATGGTCAATGGACGTTGAAGAGGTCTCAGAGGACGGCAACACTGCTACCTACAAGCTCAGCGGTGATTTATCAGAAGTTGACAAGAAAGCTATCAAGTGCAAGGCTGTTATCTCTATCTTAGAGGCATTCTTTTCGGTAACAGCAACAGCTGTCGTACTGTTTATCGCAAAGAACCTTTTCAACGAATTTGCAGTATGCGAGACTCCGTTCACTGACGCTATCGTAAAGAAAATGAAGGTACTCGGCTGGTCATTTGTAGGCTATGCGGCATTGATAGGTCTTAACCTCACAGTTGTTGTTGCGGCACTTGCAGTTCTCATGCTTGCGTATGTATTCGCACACGGCGTAGAGCTTCAGAAGCAGTCTGACGAGACAATATAAAGGAGGTCTGCACTATGGCAATAATCCTTCGGCTTGACCGTGTAATGGCTGACAGAAAGATGAGTCTGAATGAACTCAGCGAACACGTCGGCGTAAGCAATGTTAACCTGTCAAAACTAAAGACCGGCAAGGTAAGTGCAATACGTTTCTCAACGCTGAGCGCGATATGCAAGACACTGAACTGTCAGCCGGGTGATATCCTCGAATACATCGACGATGATGATTCCGGACAGGGCACATAAATACACTGAATCCGCAGGGGAGCATTTCAAAGCTTCTCTGCGGATTTTTGTGTTAAGGCAACACCGCACAAAGCCCGCCTGAAGGCTTTGTACTGGATATGCTTGCATATTTTCCACCATCTTGCACAGAAATTCCTTGACATACGTCAGTATGCCTGCGGAATTTCTATACAATCTGACGAAAAATCTGTCGGCGCATCTCCAGCACAAGCTTTG
>CADAYP010000029.1:0-31826 GCA_902792235.1 Ruminococcus flavefaciens | reverse complement strand
GTGTGAGCGTTCTTGGTGAAAAATACATTATAAGACCAAGTATGCCGAGCAGTGCCATAGCACCGAATCCGATGATATCTGACATAATTCACATCCTTTATACTATGCAGAGACAGTCTGCTGTAAAATTGCGGGTCCAGTATTATTAAAACAGACCGGAGCAGAACGCTCTGCACCGGTCTTTCTGGATTTTTAGAATGAACCAACAACAAGGTCGATAGCCGACTGAATATCAACATCGGGGAGACCTGTTCCTGCGGGAGAGAAAGCAGGCCAGTATCTGTTCCAAGCCTGAAGCTCAGTCCACGGCTCAGCGTTAGGAACGAAAGCGACGAGACGGCCAGCCTTAGCCTGATAGTTGCTTCCGAGGGTCTGGTCAGTAGCTTCCCACCAAGCACCGAGCTGAGCGATATCAGCGGGCATACCCGAGGGATAGCCGGAAGAACCTGCTCTTGCACCGAGCGGAAGAGCTGGAGCGTCTGAGAAAACGAGGATAACGTGGCGGCGCTTAGAACCGTCAGTAGTCCAGTCAGACTTGAGAGCGAGAGCGATAGCTTCGAGGGCATTTTCGGGGATATCACCGCCGCCCTTAGCCTCGATATTGTCAACGAATCTGCGGAAATCGTCGTTCTGCTCAGGGAGCTTGAAGAATTCTGATTCTACCATAGGGTCCTGGTCACAGCCGTAGTCTCTGAAAGCGATGACCTTGATTCTGAGAGTTTCGACCTCTTTATCGTTTTCCTCCATAGATTCGATGAATTTTTCATAGAAAGAAATAGCGTTTTTCTTAACCTCGTCGATGATAGGAGCCATACTGCCAGTAGCGTCGATACACATAACGATGTCAACGCAGTATTCACCCATTCCCTGTCCGGCCATAATTTCATCCTCCTTAGATTCAGAGTATTCCTTATTAAATAGGAAAGGAACTCATAATTTGTTATTTTGATATATTTTCAAGAGCGTCCGCACTGGCGTTCAGTACCTTCCAGCCTTCGCCCTCAAATTTGACTGCTGAAACTTCGAGACCGCTTTTAAGCTCGTCTCCGTTTTTCTTGTGAGAAGTTATAATAAATGTATAGGAACAACCTTCTGTAGCCTTAGGCGACTTTGCACCGCCCGAGCTGATGAATTCAGCTTCCGCATTTTTCAAAGCCTTTTTTGAAAGCTCAGCATTCAGCGAGAAGTCGGCGGTTTCGACTTTTGAATAGTTACCGCCATCGAATTCCAGCTGACGCTGTTTTGCGAAAGAATCCGTTGTTTTCTTCCATTCTTCGCTGTCGGACTTCATTTCCTCGAGTTTATCGTCGGAAAGGGTCGTGCAGTAAAAGACCTCTCCGTTGGGGGTGTCATAATTGGAACGTGCGAAATTTTCGACCGCGTGCTGAGCGGAGTCATTCATGTTCCAGCCTTCGCCGAAATCCACATATGAAATTTCCGCGGAATCCTTTGCTGATTTGTTTCCGCATGAAGCGAGCGCACCGGCGGCAAGAAAGCCTGCAATGATGAGCGCTGCAACTTTTACGCTTCTCAAATATATTCACTCCTTAACCATGGACACAAAGAAGTCCGGTATGCTAATAATTATACAGCGTTTCGCGCTGATTGTCAATAGTTTTTGTCTAATGTCGAATTTGTTTATAAAGTCAGAGTTTTATTATCTTTAACAATTTGTACATTATATTAATGTATATTCTGCACATACGATGAACATATGTTATTTGTTTTTGTGCAAAAGCGAACAATAGGGTATTCATTTTTTCCACCAAATCTGCAAAATGTGGGTTGTGAACAGATAATGAACAGTGTATAATAGGGTAAAATGAATAAATATGGGGAAACCCAAATCTAAAGAAATGAGGAGATGATCTTTATGAACAGGAAAAAACTGTATGCAGCATTGACAGCGTCAGCTTGCCTGGCTACCACGTTTGCCTCAATGCCGCAGATCATGACATCGACACGCGCTGCCGAGGTCACTTACGACAGCTTTGATGTCAACTACGACGGCTGGCATGGAACACGCGAAGATAATGACATTGTCGCTGTTGAGAACGCAGGTCTCAACGGTTCAAGAGGTATGGCTGTAACAAACCGTACATCACCCTCTGACGGTGCTGCATCATCGAAGGGTCTTTACCTCTTCGGCGGAATCAAGTATAACTACAGCATGAACGTTTTCAGTGAGACTGATGAAACTTATCACCTCACACTCCGCTACATCAGCGAGATCACTGAAAAGGAGACTATTGTTGAACTCGCTTCCAAGAAGGTGAAGGCAGGCGAGTGGGCTGAAATTTCAGCTTCATACAAGGCTCCCAAGGACACATATGAGTATGAACTCACCCTCACAACAGAGTCGACAAACGATTTCATGTTCGACGATTTCAAGATCACAACAAAGAAGGCTAATATGGAAGCACTCGCTGCTCCGGCAGGCAAGGGTCTGAAGGACGAATTCGGTGCATACTTCCGTGTTGGTAATATCCTCAACGGATATACAGTAAAGAACAGCGGTATCACAGGTGTGATCCTCAAGGACCACAACGCTATCGAGTGTGAGAACGAGACAAAGCCTGATGCTACTCTCGTTAAGAACGGTTCTTCCGATACAAATATTCAGGTATCGCTCAACAGCTGTTCTGCTATAGCAGACTTCGCTGCAAAGAACGGTCTCGGATTCAGAGGTCATACATTCGTATGGCACAGCCAGACTCCTGAGTGGTTCTTCCAGAGCAACTTCAACGGCGGCAACTACGTTGATAAGAACACCATGAATAAGCGTATGGAGAGCTACATCAAGAATATGTTTGCAGCTTATAAGAGCAAGTATCCTACGCTTGATGTTTACGCATACGACGTATGTAACGAGTGCGTATCCGATGATGCAAACCGTACAGCGAATGCAGGCGGTGCAAGACAGCCCGGTTACGGTAACGGAGCTTCACCATGGGTAAAGGTTTACGGCGATAACAGCTTCGTTGAGCAGGCATTCACATACGCAAGAAAGTATGCTCCTGAGACTTGTAAGCTCTACTACAACGACTACAATGAGTATTGGGACCACAAGCGTAACTGCATCGCTAACATGACCAAAAACCTCAAGGCTAAGGGCATTCTCGACGGTGTAGGTATGCAGTCGCATATCAACGCTGACTGGAACGGCTTCTCCGGCATAAGCGCTTACGAGAACGCTATGAAGATGTACCTCAACAACGGCTGCGATGTTCAGATCACAGAGCTTGATATCTCCACAGAAGGCGGAAAGTATTCGCTTAATGATCAGGCTAAGAAGTACGCTGAGATCTTCAAGTTCTCTATGGATTGGAACAAGTCACATCCCAACGGACCGAGCGTAACACTCGTTCAGGTATGGGGTCCTAACGACGCAAATTCATGGGTAGGAACAGATAAGGCTACAGGCAGAAGCAACGCTCCTCTTCTCTATGATAAGAACAATCAGGCTAAGGCTGCATATTCAGCAATCACTTCACTCGTTCCCGACAGCCAGTGGACAACAGGTATTCCTTACACAGGTCCCGGCGCTGGAAAGTATACTCCCCCCAACTACGACCCTGATGAAAATGGATACTACTTCCACAGCACATTCGAGGGTTCAACAAACGAATGGGAAGGCAGAGGTGCTGCATCAGTAACTACAAGCGGCAGAACTGCTTACGAAGGCAAGGAAGCTCTTCTCGTTCAGGACAGAACAGCTTCATGGAACGGCGGTGCACTCCAGCTCAGCCCTGCATTCAAGGCTGGCGAGACATACAGCTTCTCCACAAATGCAATGACATTCGACGGCGGAGAAACAACAACATTCAAGTTCACACTCCAGTACACAGACGCTGCAGGTGAGACAAAATACAGCGAGATCGCAAGCGGCACAGCTCCTAAGGGCGAGTGGATCCAGCTTGCAAACACAGCTTACACAATTCCTTCAGGTGCTTCAAATCTCATGATCTACGTTGAGACAACAGATGAAGACAGCACTATGAATTTCTACATCGACGATGTTTACGGCGCAATCAAGGACAAGGAGATCAAGGGCGCAGGTCAGCCTAAGGTAAGAACCCTCGTTCGCGGCGACGTTGACTTCGACGGCGAGATCACAGCATTCGATATGGTTACAGAGCGTAAGGCAGTTCTCGGTGATGTTACAGATGCACTCACACTCAAGGCTGCTGACGTTGACGAGAGCACAAAGGTTGAAGTAAACGACCTCGTACTTCTCCAGGAGTTCCTCCTCGGTAAGATCAAGGAATTCCCCAGGAACCTTCCCCCGATCCCACAGGTTGAATCATCTACGATCGGCAAGTTCAACGGAATATCTATCGCTGACAGCTGGAAGATGGATGGCGAAAACAATCCTATGACAACTCAGCGTTTCGGTGCTGATCCCGGTTGGATGGTCTATAAGGACAGACTTTACATCTACACAACAAACGACGCATTTGAGTATCAGAACAACGGCAATATGCAGGAGAATACCTACAACTCAGGTACTATCAACTGCGTATCAACAGCAGATATGGTAAACTGGACAGACCACGGTGCAATCCCTGTAGCTGACAGAAATGGCAGAACTACAAACGGCGCTGCAAAGTGGGCAGGTGCTGCATGGGCTCCTGATGCTTGCTGGAAGACAATAAACGGTAAGGATAAGTTCTTCCTCTACTTCGCAAACAGCGCAGGCGGCATCGGCGTACTTACAGCTGACAGCCCGACAGGTCCCTGGTCAGATCCTCTCGGTCATGCACTCATCACAGGCGCAACTCCTAACTGCAACGACGTTGTATGGATGTTCGACCCCGGTGTTTACTATGACCCCGCAACAGATGAAGCATACATCGCATTCGGCGGCGGAAGAGCTAACGGCGTTCCTGCTGCAACTCCCGGCACAGGAAGAATCGCTAAGCTTGGCAAGGACATGATCTCTCTCGACGGCAACCCCGTTAAGATGCAGACTCCTTACCTCTTCGAGGATTCAAGCCTTATCAAGATCAATGATACATGGTATTATTCATACTGCTCTAACTGGAACGTTCCCAGCGGTAACAATATCAATGGCGTTTCATTCAACAGTGCAGATATCGTTTACATGACTTCCAAGAATCCTCTCGGACCTTGGGGTACAAGCAATGTTGCAGGTATGGTATTTGCTAATACTGGTGCACAGAGACTCGATAACAATGGTAACAACCACCACTCTATCGTTTACTTCAAGAATAAGTATTACGTAGTATACCACACTCGTCAGCAGGCAATTCGTATGACAAAGGCAAACGGTTACAAGTTCTACAACACCAGAGGCGAGCTTACAAACAGTGGTGATGGTAACTACCGTTCAACCTGCATCAACGAAGCAACATTCAACAATGGCAAACTTTCATGCAAGGGCGATACAAAGGGCTGCTCACAGATCGAATACCTCAACGTATACGATAAGGTACAGGCTGAGACAATGTCTAACCAGTCCAAGGGTATCGAAGTAACAGGACTTTACGATACAAAGGTAAAGGTAAAGAAGGGTCAGTGGATCAAGGTCAGCGGAGCTGATCTCAGCAAGGGCGTAAACGCAATTACTGTTAAGGGCTCTTCAAGCAACGGAACAGCAGTTAAGTTCTGTGTAGGTTCACCTACAGGCACAGCGATCGGTTATGGTATACTCGACGGCAACGAGAATACTCTCGCAGCAACAGATACAAGCGTAACCGGCGTTAAGGATATCTACATGGTATTCAGCGGTGACGGTGAATTTGATTACTGGTCATTCTCATGATCATGATCTGACTACAAAACAATAAGGTTATAACCACTGCCGCTGTCTGCACTACGGCGGCAGTCGGTCATAATAATTCCGAACTTTATATGTAAGGGTAAGGACAAATTAGAGATCAGCCGCGTTTTTTGGGTGCGCGGCTGTTTTCTTTTTCAAAGAATATGCGACTGATAGCCAAACTTTCAGCAGATTTGACAGTTTTACGCATTAATGCAGAAAATCCACCAAATCTGCAAAATATGAGTTGTAAATATCATGTACAAGTGATATTATATTAACATACCAAGGCGGAATAGCCGCATTTGGAACTTCCTATAATGATAGGAACTTAACTATGACATCTTCTTAATCATCCCTCATTATGCGGCTTCACAATGTGAGCCGCATTTTGTTTTTTGGATTTAGTTTAAACAAAAAAATAATGTAAAGTCATTGACAAAGAGGAGAAAAAGTGATATATTAATAAAGGACTTAAATTTGCTTTAAAGCGTAAAAGCTTAAAGCGCGAAAGGATATAGATGAAATGAAAGAAATATCGAAACTTATGGATTACAGACCTGACATCAAGGTCGTTGATGCTACACTCAGAGACGGTGGTCTCGTAAATGAATTCCGCTTTTCCGATGAATTTGTAAAGGCACTCTATAACGCAAACCTCAGAGCAGGTGTTGACTACATGGAGTTCGGCTACAAGGGCGACGTTGGCGAGAACAATACCGACCTCAAGATCGCAGTAATGGCTGACGTAGGACGCTGCAACTACAAGAACGATATCCACGACCGCAGTGAGTCACCGATTGACCTCATTCGCGTTGCGACATATCTCCACCAGATACCTACAGCTGTTGACATGATAGAAGATGCCAAGAGCAAGGGTTACGAGGTAAGCTGTAATATCATGGCTATCTCAAATGCACAGGAGAGCGACGTTAAGGTTGCGCTCGATATTCTTGGCAAGTCGCCTGTTGACGTTTTCTACATCGTAGACAGCTTCGGTTCACTCTACCCCGAGCAGATAGCACGTATTGCAAACCTTTACTGTGAAGCAGGCGAGAAGTACGGCAAGAAAATCGGTATCCACGCTCATAACAATCAGCAGCTTGCTTTCGCAAACACAATAGAAGCAGTCGGCGACGGTGTTGACTGGCTTGACGCAACATACGCAAGCATGGGAAGAGGTGCAGGAAACTGTGCAATGGAGCTTCTTCTTGGCTTCCTGAAGAATCCCAAGTACAACGTATATCCGGTTATCCAGTTTATCGAGAAATATATGCCTTCAGTGCGCGAGGCAGGAGCAGTATGGGGATACGATTTCCAGTACCTCATGACAGGTCTTCTCAATCAGCACCCGAGAACAGCAATCGAGTTCACAAAGCAGGGCAGAAAAGACTACTCCGAGTTCTACAAAGAGATACTCGCACAGGAATAATAAAAAAAGACGTCCAGAGATTGAACTGGACGTCTTTTTTGTTATATGATTAGTTTTCTGAGCATTACCATGTCGTAAACATCAATTACATCGTCGTGCAGGAGGTCAGCGGAGGAGCATTCGTCTTCGGTGAGAGGAGTTTTGCCGAGCAGATGTGCACTGAGTTTAACGAGGTCTGCAACTCCGACCTCACCGTCGTCATTGATATCGCCGACGATTTTTTCAGGCATAAGAGGTTCATTCAAAGTAGCGAGGGCGAAGAAGTTGACACACATATATGTCTGACCGTTGCTGCCGAGAGTTACCTTTTCACCCTTCTTGACAGGTTTGTCATAAATAGCGAAGGTGACATCGTTGGAGGAATTGAGAAGAGTCCTCATGTGAGTGAAGTCAGCGAGCCAAGCGGGAACGTTTTCGACTCTGCTGTCGAGAGCGACATGAAGCGTCATATCGGCACCTGCTGTGAAGGTTACAGTGTCTCCGGAAGCCCCCTTAGCATCGCAGGCGGTCATGAGAATTTCCGAGCCGACGAGGTTAGACTGAATCTCATTGATAGTGAAATCGCGGTCTCCGAAAATCAGCGAGCCGGTGTCAGCATTATTGCCGATTTTCCACAGGTCAGGCTTAGCGCCGTCTGCGACCTCGACGTTGGTGAAAAGTTTGCCGCCGAGAGGCAGAGCTTTTTCGCCGAATACAAAGCTGCGCATATTGCAGAGGTAGCCGCTGTCGCCGGTAAATTTTACATATAGGTTGTGAGTACCCGTGATAGTCGGGATATTGGACTCAAAGTCCTGATAATCGCTGAATCCGGTAGTACCGGTGTAATTGATTTTGGCGGCGGGTGAACCGCTGAGGCTGTCGACATACAGTTCAAGCGTGCAGGGGTTACCTGACATTTCGGCATAGAACGACTTTGCACCGTTACCGAAGTCAACTTTGCGGTAGATAGCCCAGTCGCCGTTTTCTATGTAGCCGATATTAGTGGGAGCGCCGTCAGGTTCTTCAGTTTTTATACCTTCCTGGTCGGCGTAAGAATCAGCGTATATCTTTTCAAATGCCGAAACAGCCGGAGTTGGAGGAGGTGCAGGGACATCGCTTTCAGGCGAAACCTTTACAACGCCTGACGGGAAAGAATCGACCGTGAGGTCGTTGATGTAGTACTCAATGTTCATGTAACCCTGACCGCAGTAGTCGCCGTCATAGTCGGAAGCGTCGTTGGGGTCGAGACCGCGTGCACGCTCCCAATCGTCGGGCATACCGTCGTTATCGGAGTCGGTTATTTCTTTTTTGGTGATACCGGCGGGGTAGGAGTAAGTAACACCGCACTTGATGTTGTACTTGTTGAGGTCGGATACTGAACCGTTGTAAGCGGCTGTACCTGAACACTGACCGGTGCCGTTTTTAGTTTCAGCGGCACATTGCTGGTCGATAGCGGTTCGCTTGTTTGGAGCGATGCCATTTCCAGCAAAGCTGATAACGTGGTCGTAAGAAGCCGCGGCACTCTCGCAGGTAGTGGCAGTTGAGACATTTTCGCCGTTGTTGCTGATAGGGAAAGCCGACGCACTGTAGAGGTTATTTTTGGTGATACCAATACCGCTCTTGACCGTGATGCCGTCCCAGTTATTATAGGTGATACCGTGGAGCGAGCCGTCCTTGTTAATGAGTCGGTTTCCGGCGCAGTACACCTTGAAATTCTCAGGCTTAGTGGTACTGTCAACGTTTATCCAGTTGTAGCCGCCGGTAGTGGAATTTCCGGCTTTGAGGGTATTATTGACGTAGTTTACGTGACCGATAGTACCGTAAGCGGTCTGATAGCCCCAGTCGTAGATGATATTATTGGTAAAATCGGCAACACCTGTGCCGGGGATTTTTCCGCGGAAGTTGCGGGAGACGTTGTGTATAATGAGGTTGTGGTCGAAAGTGAGACCGCTGTTGCCCATCATGATAGCGAATCCGTGTATACCCTTGTCGTGACCGCCCCATGAGTTAGCGGGACCGATGACGGAATATTGCACAGTGTAGTTGGAATTATTGGAGTAAAGACCCCATTGTTCGTCGGAAGCCCAGCCGATAGAGCAGTGGTCGACGATAGAATTTGAACCCTTCGAGCCGCCCCATGCGTCGTTACCGGAGCTTGTAGCGTTGTATGGACCGGGACGTGAGCTAAGGTATCGGCAGATGATATTGTCGCCGCCGAAAGCCATTTTGTAGTTTTTGAGCGTGATACCGGCACCGCCGGGAGCAGTCTGACCGGCAATTGTGACGTTTCCGGCACTGGATACTGCGCTTTTCAGCTCGATAGTACCGCCGACATCGAAAACGACTATTCGCCCGGACTTGCTGACAGCGTCGCGGAAAGAGCCTTCGCCGCTGTCGTTGAGATTGGTAACGTGGTAGACTACACCGCCGCGTCCGCCGGTAGCGTATTTACCGCCGCCGACAGCTCCGGGGAAGGCGGGAAGACGACCGGCGGCATCAGCGTTAGGAGCTGTAGCCGGGAACATTCCGGCACCTGAAAAAACGGTAATGATACCGGTAATGGCGGCAGTCAGCCGCCTCATAGTTTTGTTCATACGAAACCCTCCTGATTATAGATTGCCCTGATTGGTGCGAGAAAAAACATCGCACATTCCCCATTAAACACATTATACAATATTTAGCAGTAAAATGCAATGAATTATTGTATCTATTTTGTGATTTTTTGCATAAAACGCACACACGGTATATAGTAAAATGATGTATCGGTGCCGGTCAGAACATTTTATTGCACATAGTAACTCTGTAAATCATGCAGTGGCTTGTCAGAAATATGTAATATATTTTGCTGGATTTTAACAAATTATCATTTTTTCGTTGCCGGACTGACTACAGCCTGTTATTGCAATCAGCGGCAGATTATGATATCATAATAGCATAGAAAAGGCTCATATATAGGGCTTGGGGTATTTCACTATAAAGGAGTGTAATTTATGAGAAAACTATCAACCAGAATGGCGGCATTAGCACTCACGCTTCCGCTTATTACAACAACATTTGCAAGCTGTGGAGAGCGCAGTGATATTTCCTATTCCAACTACAAAAATGACAGTGCCGTTTATGAAGGAATAGAGAGCGACGGCACATACCGTCCCGAGTACGAGAATAACAGCGAGGAATACCACGATTTCGGCGAAACAGGCTTCAAAGACCCGAAAACAGAGCCGCTTTCAACTTTTTCCGCCGACGTTGATACAGCTTCATATAGCAATGCACGCCGCCTTATAGAAGACTATCAGATAGTCCCCGGGGAGTCGGTGCGAGCGGAGGAATTCATCAATTTCTTTGATTATAAATATGCCGACCCCGAAGACGGCAAGACTTTTGGTGAATACATTGAAATAGCCGATTGTCCGTGGAATGCGGAGCATAAACTCATGATGATAGGTGTGCAGGGAAAACGCATGGAAGACGAGGAACTTCCGCCCTCAAACCTTGTATTCCTGATAGATTCGTCAGGTTCAATGGCTGACTATAATAAGCTTCCGCTTGTGCAGACTGCTTTCTCGATGCTTTCTGAGAATCTTACAGAAAAAGACCGTATCTCAATCGTTACATACGCAGGTTCGAGTGAGACCGTTATCGCGGGTGCACACGGCGACCGCAAGGACGATATCCTTGAGGCACTCTATTCAATAACTGCTTACGGCGGTACAAACGGCGAGGGCGGCATAGAGACCGCTTATAAACTCGCAGAACAGAACTTCATCGAAGGCGGAAATAACCGCATAATCCTTGCAACTGACGGTGACCTAAACATTGGTAAGTCGTCGGAATCCGAGCTTACGAAGCTTATTGAGAAAAAGCGCAAGAGCGGGGTATATCTTTCGGTTCTCGGTTTTGGAACAGGCAATTACAAAGATAACAGACTTGAGGCACTTGCTGACAACGGCAACGGAAACTACAGCTACATCGACTCTGTTGACGAGGCACGCCGTGTACTCGTAGAAGAGATGGGCGGTACACTTTACACTATCGCCAAAGACGTCAAGATACAGGTAGAATTCAATCCCGCGCAAGTCAAGAGTTACCGTCTTATAGGTTATGATAACAGACTTATGGAAGCGGAGGACTTCTACAACGACGAAAAGGACGCAGGCGAGGTCGGTGCAGGTCACAGTGTGACAGCGCTTTATGAGGTTGAACTTAACGGCAGTGACGGTACTTATCACGGTATCGACCTTGAATTTGCCGACGAGCATGAATCAGCAACAGCGCCTTCGGAAGAGGGAAGCAGACAGGAACTGATTAAATTCTCACTCGCGTACAAGGATATAGACACTGACGAGGAAGTATACTCTTCCAATCTCTACGGCATGGAGAAGTATAACAAAAAGCCAACACAGGGCATACTCCTTGCAGGGGCGGCAGCTGAATTTGCAATGCTGCTGAAAGATTCCGAGTTCAAGGGTACAGCTTCATATGATTACATTATTGAGACAGCCGAAAAAATCGGCGCGAGAAGATAAACGAACTTCGTGAACTTGCTGAAAAAGCGGCAGAAATACAGTAAAGACAGAAACGTCCAAGGGAAATCCCTTGGACGTTTGAGTTTGCAAAAGAACTGAATTTTAAGTAAAGATTAAGGGCGAACAGAAGGGTGTCCCTTCAGCCTGTTTCGTGGGTCACTGAGTTCAGAACGCAAGTTCGAGGCTCGGTAGCCCGCTTTTTCCGTTAAGGATAGCACGCAGAGTGTGCCCGTGTTTGCTTCCGTGTGAAATTGGTTGAAAAAGTTTGCTTCCGTGTGAAATTGGTTGAAAAATCAGTTTTCCTTAACGAGTTTGCGCATGAAAACGAGGTCATAGGTGGTAATAGCGCCGTCGTTGTCGAGGTCACCAGCCTGCCAGTTGTAGAGGTTGTCCCTTGCACCGAGGAGGTAGCGTTCAAGCATTACGAGGTCAGCAACACCGAAACCGCCGTCATTGTTGACGTCTCCCACTACTGCTTCAACATCATCGGGGTTAGCGGGTTCGAGTATGAATTTCTGCGTGATATTGCCGTTATACTCGTTCTGGGATACAGTGCCTGTTGATTCATTATATGTAAAGCAGAACTTGTAATCTGTAGCACCTGTGAGAATGGAATAGGTGCCGTCTTTATTGCAGATAAATTTAATATCAGCTTCGGTAGTCTTGCTGACGCTTCTGAATAATAACTCTGAGTTGCCGGTTAAATTTGATTCATCAGGGGCAACAAGTAGAGGAATAAAAGGTATAGCGCCTTTATACATCGGCTGAGTTAAGTAGTATGATTCTTCGGAAGCCCCCGCCGTATTAAGTGTCCATTTTTTTGGCTTTGAAGCTGCTGCAAGTTCATTTTTAGAGCCGAGACCGATGTAATTTCCGGTACCGGCTTCTCTTATCACGTAAGGAACACCGGCAGTTATTCTGGGGCAAACCGGAGTTATATTCCAAAGCTGACACTCATACTCGTGGTAAGCGTACTGGTTTACGTTTCCGCCGTTTTCCTTTGACCACTCAAATACGTCGAGAGCGCCCTTACCATTCGAGCATTTTGAAACGATTCCGTAGTTCATACCGCTCCTGACGATTTTGAAGAGCTGGTTGTCAGCACCGGTATATGTCTGTAATTCGACATTTGTAGCGTCTGCGGCAGTATCGGAAGCGACTGCGATGCACTTAGTCTCATCGCCGACCGAGACTATCCTGCACCACTCGTCATCGACTGCGGTGATTCTCCACTGCTGAGCCCATAACTTGTTGAAGTCCCACTGCTGTATATTGGTACCCTCATCGAGTTTGCCGTTGGGGAGGTCGATAGCGAGACCGCTGTTGACGTTGGTGATAAAGTAGGGGATACCGCTGATAAGCGATGTGCCGCTCAGTCTGTATGAAGCGCCGGCATCTCCGAGGGTATCTCCTGCAACGACCATATCCGCGCTTGTATTAGTATAATCAGCAATGCCGGACTTTCCGCTTCCGTTGTATTCGGTAGTTTTCGCGCCCCACACAGTGTGGTTATTGTTTCCGACGGCTGTAAACGACATTACCATTTTACCGGTTTCGTCCTTAGCGGCGAGGAAGTAACCCTTATAAGCCGCACCGCCGATATTGAGGTCAACAGCTGAGGTTGCGGCATCCTGCTTCCATGTACCGCTGACAGCACCGGAGATAGTTCCGTTTTCGTTGAGAGAAATGTTCTTATATCCGATTATCTTGCCGTCTGTAGCAGTACCGTGGTCGATGAATTCGTAATCTCCGGCGATATCGGCAGTATTGTAGCCGCTTGCGGAAATCTCGTCGCCGCTGTACTCAAAAGGAGCGACGACAGGCCAGCCGTCTTCGTTGAAATACATTGAATGAACGCGGACTTCGTGGTATTCGCTTCCGTCGTCGAAACGAGCGTGGTAGAAGAGGTACCATTTACCGTCGTCGTCGCGGAGGACGGAGTTGTGTCCGCAAGCCATATAAGCCTTGTTCAGCGAACTGAATTTATAGTTGCCCATGACTTTTAAGCCTGTAGCGTCGAGGTTGGGATTTGTCGGAAGGACTGCTGTATTTCCGGCAGGGTCCTTGAATGGACCGAGTGGACTTGTCGAGCGGAAAACTCGCATATTGTAGCCGCCGTCGGAGAAGAGACCGCCGTAGGTGACCCACAGGTAGTAGTAGCCGGTATCGGCGTTGTATTCGATGAACGGACCTTCGCCGGATTTACCGTATCCGCCGGATATTTTCGTACCGAAGTAGCTGTCGACCATACGTCCGTCGGAGGTCTTTCCGCTCTTGGGGTGAATGAGGTAGCCGGTTTTGGGGTCAACTTCAAGTGTGAAGATACCGCCTGACCATGAGCCGTAGCACATATACATCTTGCCGTCAGTATCGTAGTAGATATTAGGGTCGATAGCGTTGGGGAAGAGCTGATTATTGTAGTTGTTATTGTTGAACCAGCTGTTGTTGAAAGTCACCTGACCAGCGGCGATAAGCTCATCTACGTTGGTGGAGGTGTATTTTCGGTTGACATTTTTAGTATCACTTGTCGCGTAGCTGTCGTTATTCGTGAAACCGGAGTATATCAGTGTATCGACGAAGGTATACGGACCCTCGATATTTTTCGATGCCGCAAAGCCGATTACCGAGCGCATATACGTTGAAGAGGTGCAGAAGTACATAAGGTATGCACCCTTTGAGCCGTCGGAGTTGATATATTCGGGATTCCACACAACATCGGGTGCCCATACTGCAAAGCCGCCCTTACAGTCTTCGAGGTCTTCGCCAGCCCACGCAAAGGCTTTTTTCAGATTCTGGGAGAGGTTGCCGAATTCGACGTTATTGGTCTTGGCATAGCCGTTTGTGAAGGTTTTCCAGTTTTGAAGGTCAGTAGTTTTAGCGGCATCGATGTGAGAGCCGAAAACGTAATAGGTCTGTCCGTCCTTGATGATAGAGGGGTCGTGGACGGAAACTCTTGTGCCTGCCGCGTCCGCAATATCAGAGGGGACACTGCTTACAGCGGCACTTCCGCAAACGAGACAGCCTGCAAGGACAAGTGAAAGTAGACGTTTGATTTTCATATAATACCTCCTGTGATTTTTCATAAATTATGTCATTTTACATTATATCAGATAAACCGTTTCAAAACAATGGCATATTGTACTCAAATCATTGCATTTTGAGCTATTTTTACACTACAGAAGAAAGAAGACAGTACGGAATGTGTAAAATATATAGTTTATCTTAATGCCCTTGCAGATACGCAAATCGGAGATTTGCTCCCTGCACATCGGGCAATTATATCATAACGCTTCGCTTTTATGATATAATGCTGTTATATAATATTTTGTATTATTATTGGGAGGTTTATATTATGGCAAATTGCTACAAATGCGGTACTGAGTATACCGGAAAATTCTGCCCTAACTGCGGTGCAAGCGCTGCTGCTCAGCAGATGGGACCCACAATGCCCGCTCCTCAGCCTCTTTACAACAACGTTTCTGTTGTTCAGCCTACAAACACAACAAGTGTACTTGGCTGGATAGGCTGGATGTTTCTTTGCGGATGTCTTCCTTTGCTTGGAGTTATAATCATGGCTCTCGCAGCTAATGACCCGTCTGCTAAGAACTTTGCGAAGGCTCAGCTCCTCATAATGGCTATATGTGCTATTATAGGTGTTGTTATAGTGCTTATTGCGATGCTCGTACCTGCACTTGCAGTCGGAATGAATCAGTAAAAATATAATACATATATGAAAGCGCACAAGCTTGAAACTTGTGCGCTTTTTAATATAATTTTCACGACGGATTATGCTGAATGGCTTGCAAGTTCACTGTCAATAATCGTCAAGAAAATGGTGACGGTCGTCACCGTTATGGTATGAGATGAGAGTACGCAGGTCTACGTTTTCGGGACTGCGGAAAATGTTCATCTCAACTGCCGGATTCGTCTTTTTCAGCTGTGCGATAAGAGCCTTTATTTCGGCACGTTTTGAGCTTCCTTCGCCCTTTTTCTCCGTAACTCTGCACGCACAGCGTATGAAGCTGAGCGAATTGTATTCGCACCACTTTATAATATCTGCCTCGCGGACAAGGTACAGCGGACGTATCAGCTCGACTCCTTCGTAGTTTTCACTGCGAAGTTTCGGCATCATAGTCTGCATCTGCGAGCCGTAAAGCATTCCCATGAGGATTGTTTCTATAACGTCGTCGAAGTGGTGACCGAGTGCGATTTTGTTGCATTTCAGCTCCTGCGCGGTCTTGTAAAGCCAGCCGCGGCGGAGTCTTGCGCAGAGGAAGCAGGGGTGCTTCTGTTCTTTTTCGGCGGATTCAAATATGCGGGTGTGGTATACTTTTGCCGGTATACCGAGCAATGCGGCATTGTCGAGTATCTTCTGCATATTTTCGGGAGAGTAGCCGGGGTCCATAATTACATACTCGACCTCGAACGGTATCTCCTGATTCCGGTGCAGACGCGCTATGCACTGTGCCATAAGCATTGAGTCCTTTCCGCCGGATATACAGACCGCTATGCGGTCGCCGGGGTTGATAAGCTCATAGTCACGCACTCCGCGGCGGAATTTGGTCCATATGCTCTTGCCAAACTGCGAGGATATGGAGTCGCTTATGATGTTGTTCATGAGAGCTCCTTTCGGGGTATTAGTTCATATCGCCAATGTGCAGTATATCGAATACGTTATTGCCTTCAAAATCGCTGATTATCGCTTTCGGAAGCAACGCTCTGCACTGCTGTTCATCAGCCCATAAAAATGCCTGATGTTCAAAGCTGAGACTTACAGTGCTTTCAGATGTTTCACACAGGTATACTATCAGCAGATCGCGTATATCTCTGCTTCTGTCTGATAATGATATGTAGGCTATTTTTTCTATCCTGATATCTGTAATGCCGGTTTCTTCTTTTATCTCCCTTTTTGCGGCAGTTTCGGGAGTTTCGCCGGATTCTATGTTTCCTCCTGCGTTTTCCCATGTGCCGGCACCGATGTCATCATTTTTGCATCGCTGTACCAAAAGAAACCTGTTCAGCTCCCTATTATGAATAATACATTTTACTATTACTTTTGCTGTCATTCTCAGCCCTCCCTTGTACTGCCATAAGTTGTATTTCAGTAATATTATAAGTCAAAGCGGGAGAGATTGTCAATAGAGAGGTTCACTGCATGGCAATGCAGACAAAAGATTGTTAAAAAAACGTCATTTTTGTACGTTTTTACGATTTTATCCGCTTTTTTAGTGATATAGCTTGATATTTTCTTCCGGTATGCTATAATAATAACATGAGGTGCTGTATTTCACAGCCTATCCGTATTATTTGGAGGTTTTACTATGGCAGATAATAAAAGCGGAAAGAAGATAACTATTCTCGGTGCCGGAAATGTCGGCGCTACAGTTGCATATACCTTTGCCGTTGCAGGAACCTGTTCCGATATCGTGCTCATCGATATCAACAAGGAAAAGGCTAAGGGCGAAGCTATGGACATTCGTCAGGGTGTTTCGTTCAGCCACAATATCGAAGTCTTCGACGGTACTTACGACGATGCGGCAGGTTCTGATATCATCGTTGTTACTCTCGGTCTTGCACGTAAGCCCGGTCAGACTCGTCTCGACCTCGCTCAGGCTAACGTTAACATTATCAAGGACGTTATGCCCCGTGTTGCTAAGGCTGCTCCTGACGCTATATATGTCGTTGTCAGCAACCCTGTTGACATCGTTACTTATACAATTTTACAGTGCACTGACCTCTCACCTCAGCAGGTAATTGGTTCGGGTACTGCTCTCGATACTTCACGTCTCCGCTCAAGTATCGCTGACCACGTTGGTCTCAGCCCGAACAGTATCCACGCTTACGTTTTCGGTGAGCACGGCGATACTTCCATGATTCCGTGGTCTATCACCAATATCGCCGGTATCAGCATGGAAGAGTACTGCGCTGCTCAGGAACACCACGATATCAACGAGGACGAGATAATTGATGAAGTCCGCAAGGCTGGCGGTGAGGTTATCAAGAGAAAGGGCGCTACTTTCTACGCTATCGCTCTCACTGTTAACAAAATCTGCGACAATATCCTCCGCGATTCAAACAATATCATGACCGTTTCTACTCTTATCAAGAACAGATACGGCATCGACGGTGTATGTCTCAGTCTTCCCGCTGTTATCGGTGCAAACGGCATCGAGCGCGAGGTTTCTCCTAACCTCACAGACGGCGAGATAGAGAAGCTTCAGGCAAGTGCAAAGGCTCTCAAAGACGTTATTGACAAGTTGGAATTCTAATGATTTGACATCGTGAAAAGCCGGTTTTGAAGCAAAAATATGCGGGCGCACATCAGAGTGCTTCCCTTAGCGGATTGTGGGCTACCGAGCCGTAAAGTTACGGCATTATATCTGGTATCATGCGAAACCGTCAAAGGGGACTCAACCTTGTGCGCCCATGCTTGCTATACGGTGCTTTTGACGGTTTATGTCCGCTTGTACAGTTTTTTTATTCGCATTCTCAATTTATAAGCTCCCTTTTGGGAGCTTTGCGTTTATTAGGAGGTATTTTATGAGTCTTAATGATACTCCGTCAGGAGAGAGAATACACATTGGCTTCTTCGGCAGAAGAAATGCCGGAAAATCAAGTCTCGTCAACGCTGTTACAAATCAGGAGCTTGCTGTTGTTTCAAGCGTGAAGGGTACCACTACCGACCCCGTTTACAAGGCTATGGAGCTTCTGCCACTCGGTCCTGTCGAAATTATTGACACTCCCGGTTTCGACGATGTGGGTGAACTCGGTGAGCTGAGAGTCAGAAAAACCCGTCAGATACTCGCGAAAACTGATGTGGCTGTTCTTGTAGTTGACAGTAATGAGGGCATTTCTGCGTGCGATAATGAGCTTATTCAGCTCTTCAGCGAACGCAGTGTGCCGTATATTATTGCGTATAATAAGTCCGATATTTCCGGCAGTGATGTCTGTCCGGAGAATGGGATATCGGTCAGCGCCGCCCGAAAAATCGGCATCGAACAGCTTAAAGATAAAATCGGCTCGCTTGCTGAAAATTCCGTCTGCGAACGACGTATCATCGGCGATTTGCTGTCGGCAGGGGACATGGTTGTCCTCGTTACTCCGATAGATGCGTCCGCCCCTAAGGGTCGTATGATTCTCCCTCAGGTGCAGACTCTCCGCGATATCCTCGATGCCGATGCGGAGGCGGTTTTTACTAAGGAAACTCAGCTCGCAGATACTCTCGCGTCTCTCGCAAATCCGCCTGCTATGGTCGTTACGGATAGTCAGGCTTTCGCTATGGTCAGCAGGATTGTACCCGAAAATGTACCGCTTACGTCGTTTTCGATTCTTATGGCGAGATATAAGGGCTTCCTCGAAACTGCCGTAAAGGGTGCGGCGGCGATAAAAAGCCTTCGCGATGGCGACACCGTCCTCATATCCGAGGGCTGTACCCATCACCGTCAGTGCGGAGATATAGGCAGTGTAAAGCTTCCGGCTCTGCTGAAAAAGTATACCGGAAAATCCCTGAATATCGAGCTTTCAAGCGGCAGAGACTTCCCCGAAGACCTCTCGCGCTTCGCTCTCGTTATCCATTGCGGAGGCTGTATGCTCAACGAGAGAGAAATGCTCCACCGCAAAAATATCGCTGAAGTTGCAGGAGTGCCGTTTACGAATTACGGCACAGCTATCGCTTGCATGAACGGTATTCTGAAACGCAGTCTCGGAGTTTTCCCCGACCTTTCTAAGGAGCTTGACTGATGAAGCGGCGTATCATTTATGCGGCAATTTTTGTGGCTCTCGTTGCTGTTGAGGTCGTGATCGCTATCACTCAGCACGACAACTTCATTCGCTACTACGGCGGTGATGTCATCGTCATGTGGGCACTGTACTGCCTTGTGCAGGCGGTACTCGGCGGCGAAAATAACCACTATGCCGTCAATATCGGGTTGCTTGCCTTCGCTTTTGCCGTCGAGTTTATTCAGAAATGGGGATTCGTTGATAGGTTCGGTATCGAAAATCACTTTCTGCGCGTTCTTATCGGTACAAGCTTCGCAGTCGAAGACCTTCTCAGCTACCTCGCAGGTACTCTCATTGCCTGTGCGGGAGTATGGACGTATAACAGGCGGAGGAAGAATCAGAATGAATAAAACGAGCCAGACGCGATTGCGTTCGGCTTTCATTGGTACTGCTTGTTTCAATAATAGAGCTTAACAATAATAAAAAGAAATAACCGCCCTGACTCTCACATAAGGGCGGCTATTCTTATTAGCTTAACAATGTGAAGAGGGATAACCGCTTATCGCAGTGCCCTCTTTATTTATATTTATACCATGGTTTCGTAAAAAGTCAACAGGTTTTGAGTGCATTAATTTGAGTTTATATGCATCAGGCGATGGATATTGTGTATAGTTATTCATCTCATGTAGAATAATTATGAGAAAAATGAATATTTATACGAAAACTATTGACATTGCTCTTCACAGGTGTATAATATTATTATCACGTATATTCACACCGGCTACGGTGTTTATAAAATCAGGAGGTATTTCATCATGGCTAAAAAAGAAGTTAAAAAGGTTGTTCTTGCTTATTCGGGCGGTCTTGATACATCTATTATCATTCCGTGGCTTAAGGAAAACTACAATAACCCCGAGATAATCGCTGTTTCCGGTGACGTTGGACAGGGTACAGAGCTCGACGGTCTTGAGGAGAAGGCTATTAAGACTGGCGCTTCAAAGCTTATCATTGCTGACCTCAAGGAAGAGTTCATTCAGGATTACGTTTATCCTACTGTTCAGGCAGGCGCTATCTATGAGAACAGATATATGCTCGGTACTTCTTTCGCTCGTCCGATCATCGCTAAGAGAATCGCTGAGATCGCTCTCGCTGAGGGCGCTGACGCTATCTGCCACGGCTGTACCGGTAAGGGTAACGATCAGGTTCGTTTCGAGCTCGCTATCAAGGCTTTCGCTCCTGATATGACTATCATCGCTCCCTGGAGAGAATGGGAACTCAAGTCCCGTGACCAGGAGATCGACTACGCAGAGGCTCACAATATCCCCCTCAAGATAAGCCGTGAGACTAACTACTCCAAGGATAAGAACATCTGGCACCTTTCTCATGAAGGTCTCGACCTTGAGGATCCCGCTAATGAGCCTCAGTACGAGAAGAAGGGCTTCCTCGAAATGGGCGTTTCTCCTATCGACGCTCCTGACAAGCCCACTTATATCACTATCCACTTCGAGAAGGGCATTCCTACTCAGCTCGACGGCAAGACACTCAACGGCGTTGAGATGGTTTCTGCTCTTAATAAGCTCGGCGGTGAGAACGGTATCGGTCTCGCTGACCTCGTTGAGAACCGTCTCGTTGGTATGAAGTCAAGAGGCGTTTATGAGACTCCCGGCGGTGCTATCCTTTATCACGCTCACGAAGTTCTCGAAACTATCTGCCTCGATAAGGAAACTGCTCGTATCAAGCAGTACCTCGGAATAAAGTTCGCTGATATCGTTTACAACGGTCAGTGGTTTACTCCTCTCCGTGAGGCTATGAGCGCTTTCGTTACTGAAACTCAGAAGACTGTTACAGGTGACGTTAAGCTCAAGCTCTACAAGGGCAATATCATCAATGCAGGCGTTACTTCTCCTTATACTCTCTACGATGAGGAAGTTGCTACATTCGATGAGGACGATGTTTACGATCAGAAGGACAGCGCTGGCTTCATCAACCTCTTCGGTCTCCCGATAAAGGTTAAGGCTAAGCTCGATCAGAAGAGAAACAACAAGTAATAAGGCTGTTTTCTGACGATATTTAATATACAGGCAGGGGCATACCTCCTGCCTGTTATGATTTTCTTGATGTGAGGTGTTTGATATGGTGAATATAAGGATCATGACCCCGGATGATTTCGACGGTATCGCTAAGGTGTGGGAAAAACACGACGGCACAAACCCCGTTGACGACAGCAGAGAGGGACTGACCAGATACCTCAGACGTAACCCCGCTACCAGCTTTGTTGCTGAGGATAACGGTACTATTGTCGGTACTATTTTAGCAGGTCATGACGGCAGACGCGGTATTTTTCACCATGTTGTAGTCGCTTCACAATATCGTGGACAGGGTATCGGCAGAATGCTTGTCGAAAACGCTGTTGAAGCGCTCAGGAAAGAGAAAATTAACAAGGTTTTGCTTGTGGTGTTTACCCATAACGACAATGGCAACCAATTCTGGGAGCATATGGGTTTTACTGTTCGTGAGGACTTGTTTTACAGGAATAAATGCATCAATATATGATAATGGGCGCGGTTTAGCACCCTTACGATAAGGAGAATGAATATGGCTGATATGATGTGGGCAGGAAGATTTTCCAAGCAGGTCGACGCAGGTGTGAATGCGTTCAATTCTTCCATCGCCTTTGACGGTCGTATGTACCGTCACGATATACAGGGCAGTATCGCCCACGCTACCATGCTTGGAGACTGCGGTATCATTACCAAAGAGGACAGCCTCGAAATTATCGGCGGTCTCAAGGAGATCCTCGCTGATATAGACTCGGGTAAGCTTGAACTCGACCCCAATGCTGAGGATATCCATATGTTCATTGAGGCTGAACTTACCAAGCGCCTCGGCGATGTCGGAAAAAGACTCCATACCTCGCGTTCGAGAAATGACCAGGTAGCTGTTGACCTCCGTCTTTATCTCCGCGATGAACTTAAAGAGGTATCCGCTATGGTGGTCGACCTCATTAAAACTATCATCAGCATCGCGAAAGAACATACCGAGACTATCATGCCCGGCTATACCCACCTTCAGCGTGCTCAGCCTATTACTTTCGCTCATCACCTTATGGCTTATGTCTGGATGCTCCTCCGCGACCTCGAAAGACTCGGCGATGCCGCTGAACGTATGAACGAGTGCCCGCTCGGAAGCGGCGCTCTCGCAGGTACTACCTACCATACAAACAGACAGCAGACTTCCGACCTCCTCGGCTTCCGCAACCCTATGCCGAACAGCCTTGACGGTGTCTCCGACCGCGATTACTGCGTCGAGATATGCTGTGCATTCTCACTCCTTATGACCCACCTTTCACGCTTCTCTGAGGAAATTATCCTCTGGTGCTCATGGGAGTTCAAGTTCATCGAACTCGATGACGCTTTTGCTACAGGTTCTTCTATCATGCCGCAGAAGAAAAATCCCGATGTTACTGAGCTTATCCGCGGTAAGACAGGCAGAGTCAACGGCGACCTCGTTACTCTGCTCACTATGATGAAGGGTCTGCCGCTCGCGTATAACAAGGATATGCAGGAGGACAAGGAGGCTATCTTCGATGCTCTCGACAATGTTAAGCTCTGCGTCAAGACCTTCACCCCCATGCTCGCTACTATGCGCGTTATCAAGGAAAATATGAGAAATGCCGCCGCCCGCGGTTTCATAAATGCTACTGACTGTGCCGATTACCTCGTTAAGAAGGGTATGCCCTTCCGCGACGCTTACAAGATAACAGGTACTCTCGTTGCTCAGTGCATCGAAAAGGGCGTTACTCTCGAAACTCTCCCCCTCGATGATTACAAGGCTATGACCGACCTCTTCGATGAGGACGTTTATGACGCTATAAGTCTTGAAACCTGCGTCCGTGAGAGAAAGTCAGAGGGCGGTCCCTCGCCCGATGAGGTAACTAAACAGATCGCTCTCGCTGAGAAAAAGCTCGGCTCTCTCTCATGAAGAAAAAAGACCTGTTTTTTACTTTCGGTCTCACTCTTTTTATGGGTATCCTTTGGATAGCCGGTGAGGTCGTTATGGGACTGTGGCTCGCTGTCCCTGCTTGGGGACATATTGCCTGGATGGCAGGTATCGTCGTTGTTACGCTTATTATAAGCGTGTGGCACTCGCTCATGGAGGACGAGTCCGGACGGCGTGACCCTAAAACTGAAAAATACGAGCGCAAGGTCAATAAGCGCCGCGGTATCGTCAATGATGACGAGGAATGACATTATCAGGAGGTTTTATTATGTCTGTAAAAGTTTATATAGACGGTCAGGAAGGTACTACCGGACTGAAAATACAGGAACGTTTCGAGGGTAGAAACGATATCGAAATTATCAAAATCAGCGAGGAACTCAGAAAAGACCCCGCGGAAAGAGCTCGTCTCATAAACAGTGCGGACTATGTTTTCCTCTGTCTGCCCGATGCGGCTTCGCGTGAGGCTGTCTCATTCGTCGATAAGGATAACGACCATGTTCGTATCATCGACGCTTCCACCGCTCACAGAACTAATCCCGACTGGGCTTACGGCTTCCCTGAGCTTTCTCCCGCTCACCGTGAGAAGATTCAGTCTTCAAACAGAGTTGCTGTTCCCGGATGCTATGCAAGCGGCTTCAACTCGATAGTTTATCCCCTCGTCAGCAATGGTATCATTCCCGCTGATTACCCCGTTTTCGCTTACGCTACTTCCGGCTACAGCGGAGCAGGCAAAAAGGCTATCGCCGTTTATGAGGGCGAGGACAAGCCTTTCGAGTTCAACAGTCCCCGTCAGTACGCACTCTCACAGGCTCATAAGCACCTCCCCGAGATGCAGGCTGTATCGGGTCTTGCGTACAAGCCTATGTTCAATCCTATGGTATGCGATTATTTCAGCGGAATGGTCGTAAGTGTTCCGATTCAGACAAGAACTCTTCCTAAGAAATACACCCCCGCAGAGGTGCATGATATGTTCGCTAAGCATTACGCTGACGCTAAAATGGTCGAGGTTATGCCGCTTATGTCTGAGGACGAGCAGAAAAGCTTCTTCCTCGCTTCAAATACTCTCAGCGGTCTGAATAAAATGCAGATATTCGTCTTCGGAAGCGATGAGCAGATACTCCTCTGCTCACGTCTCGATAATCTCGGAAAAGGTGCAAGCGGTGCGGCTGTTCAGTGCCTTAACATCATGATGGGCATTGACGAGACTACAGGTCTTGTCTGAAACTGATAAGAGGTGATAGAATGGCTGAAAACGGAAAAGCTAAGGGCGGTACTAAGCTCTCAACTGTGCTTTATTTTACCTGCCTTACCCTCGCAGTTATGGCGCTTGTGTTCTTTCTGTACCTTTTACTGGTAGACGGCGGACTTTTCCTCTTCGGATATGTTTTCAGCCCCTACACTCTCGCATTCGCGGTTATTGCATTCGTATTCCTTCTCAGGACAGGCGACCTGCTTAAAAGAAACGGCGGAAAGGTGAGCTACCACGGTACTCTCGCCGCTGCTGCTGCGGTTATCGCTCTTGCTGCCGCTGTGTACGGCGGTGTCAGGGATATCAGACATACAAGAACTGCCGATATGCTCGTCATGAGCGGAAGAAATGCCCTGCTGACCGAGTATACCGAGAAAAACGGTACTACCGGTAAGGATAATACCTTCATCGACGCTCATATACTCTATGGACGTATTGCTATGAAGCTCGGTCGCATCGACGAAACATATTTCTCGAATAAATGCGTCGAAAAAGACCTTTACGCTTATTCTGTGAATGATACGGAAAATGTACTCACAATTGAATGCGAATACGGAGATTTCGGCGACGGTGTTGTCGCTGTTGACCCTTCACATGATAAATCTACTATCAAATATGATTTCAAGCTCAGATAAAGGAGTAATTGACATGGAACTCAAAAAAATCGGTAACGTTAAATTCGTCTACGGCGGTGTCTGCGCCGCAAGAGGCTTTAAGGCAAACGGCGTTCAGTGCGGTCTCGCTCATAAGCCCCTCGGTGATATGGCTGAGGCTAATGCGGCTGCTAATAATGCACTCCCTGCTGCTAAAAAGAAAAACGACCTCGCTATGATAGTTGCAGATAAGGACTGCACTGCTGCCGCTGTTTACACTACTAACAAGGTCAAGGGTGCTCCTATCCTTGTTACTAAGGAACACCTCGCTGACGGCAAGGCAAGAGCTGTTATCGTCAACTCCGTAAACGCTAATACCTGCAATCCCGATGGCTACGAAAAGGCTACTAAAATGGCTCAGCTCGCCGCTGACGCTCTCGGTATCAGTGAGAACGACGTTATTGTCGCTTCTACAGGTGTTATCGGTCAGGTGCTCCCTATCGAACCTATCGCAAACGGCATTAAGCCGCTCGTTGAGGGTTTAAGCTACGGCGGAAACAAGAGTGCCCTCGAAGCTATCATGACTACTGATACTCAGCCTAAAGAGGTCGCTGTTGAGTTTGAGCTCGGCGGCAAGACCTGCGTTATGGGCGGTATGCTCAAGGGAAGCGGCATGATTCACCCGAATATGGCTACTACCCTCACTTTTATTACTACTGATGCGGATATCTCCGCTGAAATGCTTCAGCGTGCACTCAGTGACAACGTTAAGGTCACTCTCAACCGTGCAAGCGTTGACGGCGATACTTCTACTAACGATATGGTATGCGTTATGGCTTCAGGTACTGCCGGAAATAAGACGGTAACTACCGAAGATGCCGATTTTGAGGCTTTCTCAAACGCTCTCTACAATATTATGCTCAACCTCGCCCGCATGATGGCTAAGGACGGCGAAGGTGCTACTAAACTTATTGAGTGCGCTGTTACAGGTGCGGCTGATGAGAAAACTGCCGAAACTGTTGCTAAGTCCGTTATATGTTCAAGTCTGCTCAAATCTATGATTTTCGGCGAGGACGCTAATGCAGGACGTATCTACTGCGCTGTGGGCTATTCCGATGCTGACTTCGATATCAGCAAGGTAGATATCGATATGTCATCAAAGGGCGGAAGCATTGTCCTCGGCAGACAGGGCTGTGTTACGGAGTTCGATGAGGAACTCGCGAAAAAGGTTCTCGCTGAGGACGAGATACAGATAATCGTTTCTCTCGGCGAAGGTTCGGCTACCGCTGTTTGCTGGGGCTGTGACCTTACGTACGATTACGTTAAGATAAACGGCGATTACCGCAGTTAATGCAAAAAACTTTTTTGGGTGTTCTTCCTTACGGCGGCAGATAGCCGCCATAAGACGGTTATTGAGGATTACATTATTTACAGGAGTGATTTTAAATGGAAAAAATCTCTAATCAGGATAAATCGCAGATACTCATTGACGCTCTGCCTTATATTCAGAAATACAGCAACAAGATAGTCGTTGTTAAATACGGCGGAAATGCTATGACTAACAAGGAGCTCAAGGACGCTGTTATGACTGATATCGTTCTCCTTCACCTCGTTGGTATCAAGGTAGTTCTCGTTCACGGCGGCGGTCCTGAGATAAGCGATATGCTCAAAAAGCTCAATATAGAAAGCAAGTTCATAAACGGTCTGCGCTATACCGATGAGGCTACTGTTGATGTTGTTAAAATGGTGCTCTCGGGTAAGGTGAACAAGGAACTCGTTCAGCTCCTCGCTCAGCATAAGGGCAGTGCTGTGGGTCTTTGCGGTATCGACGGAGAAATGCTCATGGCTGAGAAGAAAACTACTGACGACGGTCAGGACCTCGGCTGGGTAGGCGAGATAACCAAGGTCAACACCAAGCCTATCCTCGATGCTCTCGATAACGGCAATATTCCCGTTATCGCTACCGTTGCAACAGACAAGGACGGTAATACATATAATATCAATGCCGATACTGCTGCGGCTCGTATCGCGGCTGAGCTCGGTGCTGAAAACCTCATTCTCATGACCGATATAGCGGGTCTTCTCCGCGATAAGGATGACCCGTCTACACTTATCCCTGCCGTAAATGTAAGCGAAGTTCCTTACCTCAAAATGCAGGGAATCATTTCAGGCGGCATGATACCGAAAATTGACTGCTGTGTTGAGGCTGTCAGACGCGGTGTAAACAAGACTGTTATCATCGACGGCAGAGTTCCGCACTCTATCCTTATTGAGATACTCTCAAATGAAGGAATCGGTACACAGTTCACTTAATTAACACTATTTACTTGTATACGAAAAATTTACGTAAAAAAACACGTATTCACATTGATTTTATATACATTTTGGCGGTATAATTATATCAGAGTAGGATAGCATGACTATCCCCTGATACTATGAGATTTTTTTAACGATCGCCGTGCGCATATATCATGTGAAGGAAGGAGACTGGCTATGAGCAGTGAAAAGACTATAGAAAAATTCAATAAACACGTTATGCAGTCGTACGGCAGATACCCACTCGTTATGGAACAGGGTGCGGGCAGACGCTGTAAAGATGAGGACGGTAAGGAATATATCGACTTCGGAAGCGGCATCGGTACTAACAGCCTCGGCTACTGCGACGAGAAATGGGCAGATGCAGTTTGCGCTCAGGTCAGAACTCTACAGCATAACTCCAATTACTACTACACCGCTGTTCAGGCTGAATTCGCTGAAAAGCTCTGCGAAACAGCCGGATACGACAGGGTCTTCTTCGGAAACAGCGGCGCGGAAGCTAACGAGTGTGCTATAAAAATAGCAAGAAAATACAGCTTCGATAAGTACGGCAAGGGCAGACATACTATTATCACCCTCGTCAATTCTTTCCATGGCAGAACTATGGCTACTCTCTCTGCTACGGGTCAGGACGTTTTCCATAACTACTTCTTCCCGTTCCTTGAGGGATTCGTGTACGTTAAGGCTAATGATATCGCTGACCTTAAGGATAAACTCGATGATACAGTCTGCGCGGTAATGCTTGAATACGTTCAGGGCGAGGGCGGTGTAAATGCTCTCGATAAGGATTTCGTGGACGCTGTTTTTGAGCTTTGTGCCCCTAAGGACGTTCTCGTTATCGCAGATGAGGTGCAGACCGGTGTCGGCAGAACAGGTAAGTTCCTCGCCGGCGACTGGTTCGGTAAAAAAGCCGATGTTACTACTCTTGCTAAAGGCATCGCGGGTGGTGTTCCTATGGGTGCTTGTCTCGTAGGAGAAAAGCTGAGAGATGTGTTCACTCCGGGTACTCACGGTTCAACATTCGGAGGAAATCCTATCGCTTGTGCGGGCGGTCTCGCAGTTCTCGACAGAATAAACAGCGATGGCTTCCTTAAAAGCGTTTGCGAAAAAGCTGAGTATTTTAAAAATAAACTTGAAAAATGCAGTGAGGTCGAGGGCGTAAGCGGTCTCGGACTCATGATAGGTATAAAACTAAAGACCAAGAAAGCGGCTGATGTCGCGAAGGCTTCTCTTGATAAAGGACTCCTCGTCCTTACGGCAAAAGATAAGGTCAGACTCTTGCCGCCGCTGACCATAGAATACGATGAGATCGATGCGGGTCTCGACAAGCTTTTGGAGATACTGGAGGAATGAGAATGGAGCTTATGGTCTCTGTAAAAGGGCATAATTACACTGTTGAAGATAAAAAACATTCAAGACTTCTCTATACTATCAAGAAAAAAGGAATAGGTACGAGTAAATTCCTCCTCCTTGATGCAAGTAAATATCAACTGTATACGTTCACTAAAATTGTTGAAGATAAGAAACCTACCTTTATCATAAGCAATAATGATATCCCGATCATACGTTTATCTGTCAAGTCGCTGTTTCTCGATCCGTCTATCCAAATCAGCGGAAAAGATACGGCGGGACAGCCTGTGGATTTTGTTCTTGCAAGTAAAGACCATAAGGAGTTCACTATTCTCAGAGGTGACAAAGATGTAGGCAACCTGAGCGTTCTTATTACCGTTTCAGGTGAATTACAGTACGAAATGAAAATAGAGGATAAGATCTTCGACGACTTTATACCGCTCTTCGCCGTAGCGGTAGATATTACATTCGGCGATATGAATAAGGGAAAATAATCGAAAGGACATAAATATGAAACACTTACTCAAAATGCTCGACCTGAGCACAGAAGAAATCACTGAAATACTCGACCTCGCTGATCAGCTTAAGTATGAGCTGAAACATAATATTCCGCATCCGCACCTCAAAGGTAAGACACTCGGTATGATATTCCAGAAGGCTTCGACACGTACAAGAGTTTCTTTTGAAACAGGTATGTATCAGCTCGGCGGCTATCCGCTCTTCCTCTCGTCTAACGACCTCCAGATAGGCCGCGGAGAGCCTGTTCAGGATACTGCAAGAGTTCTTTCACGCTACCTCAGCGGTATCATGATCCGTACTTTTGAACAGAAAGAGGTAGAGGACCTCGCTGAATACGGCAGTATCCCGATAATAAACGGTCTTACTGACTTCTGCCACCCCTGTCAGGTACTCGCTGACCTTATGACTATCCGTGAATTCAAGGGCAGTCTCGCCGGTCTTAAAATGTGCTTTATCGGCGATGGTAATAACATGGCTAACTCCCTCATTGTCGGCGGTCTCAAGGTTGGTATGAGCGTTTCTATCGCTTGCCCTGATGACTATCAGCCTCCGAAGGAGATTCTCGACTTTGCGGCTGGATACGGTGACAAGTTTGAAATGGTCAATGACCCCAAAACTGCCGCTAAGGACGCTGATGTACTTATCACTGACGTATGGGCTTCAATGGGTCAGGAGGGCGAAGCTGAAAAGCGTAAGAAGGCTTTCGCCGGCTATCAGATAAATGACGACCTTATGGCTGTTGCTAAAGATGATGCTATGGTGCTCCACTGCCTGCCCGCTCACCGCGAGGAGGAAATAACTGAGAAGGTATTCGAGGCTCACGCTAAGGAGATTTTCGAGGAAGCTGAAAACCGTCTCCACGCTCAGAAGGCTGTAATGGTAAAATTAATGGCATAATAAAAACGGACACCGAATGGTGTCCGTTTTGCTATCCGCGTATATCGTCGATGATAGCGCGAAGATGAAGTATCTGCTCGTTTGTCAGTCCCTCAACATCGAGAGTAGGCTTGTCGCTGAGCCCGAGAAGATAGTCCGCGCTGACAGAAAAAGTTTCGGCGATTCGGCGGAGCATATCTATTGAGGGTTGAAGATTAGCATTTTCCCAATTACTTACACATTGTTTTGTTACATTAAGCTTTTTAGCAAATTGAACTTGATTTATGCCAAGTGACAGTCTTAAATCTTTTATACGCTCGTAAAACATAAAAACACCTCTCAGTCAAAAAATGCAATACTATTGTATACTGATACTTGACAAATATGAAATACTATGGTAAACTATTAATTGACGAAAAGGAGGTGAGCATAATGGGGTATGATCCTGATGTTGTAATGTTTATTAGCCTTGTAGCATCTTTATTTTACCCGATTATTTGCGGGTTATTAACGAGGCATATTAACAAAGGAAAAGGTTACGGTGGTGGATTCTGGTGGGGCTTTTTTCTTGGAGTTATAGGAATATTAGTAGTTGTATTAAAAAGTCCAAAAGACGATCCAATTATGGATAGAAGAGAAGTAGAAGAAGAAAATTTAAGATTTCTTAATGAACATGACGGATGGGAATGTCCGTGCTGTACACGTTTACACGGTCCGCTTGAAAATGAATGTGTATGTGGATTTAAACTGAATGAAAAAGTGATAATTGAAGAAGAAAAAAGAACTCAGGATGTATATGCAAGAAAAGCAGAAAATGAAGCAGATATTATTCTGAAATATAAAAAAATGTATGATGACGGACTTATTACAGAGAGTGAATTTGAAGCAAAGAAAAAACAAATACTGGGTTTATAAGCAAAAGGCAGCCGGTTGGGACTGCCTTTTTTGTTGACATAAAGCCGTTGGAATGTTAAAATAAGACCGAGGTGATAAAATGGAAGAAATAATCATTGGTGTGATAGGTGTCGCTGTGGGACTTGTCGGATTGTTTGTGTTTATAAGCGGTCTGATTTTTATGCTCACAGGTTCAGAAACGCTCGGAGAAGTGGTCTCGTCGCGTCAGGACGATAAGAATAGGTACAGGCATACTGTGAGGTATAAGGCTGGCACAGACGAGCTTATACGCGAGGATAAGATGGGCTACAGCAGAGCATTGGAGAACGGTGAAAAGATTCTGCTGACTTATAAGAAGGGAAATCCTGAAGTTTTCAGAGCTGTTAAAGAGCTTCGCACAAGGACTGTCGGAAGTGGTCTGCTTGCACTCATGGGAGTGGCTTTTGCAATAAGGTTTTTAATGCTGTAGCAAAATATACAAAAGAACGAACAGTTTGTTATCATTCTTTTAGTTGACAAAAGTGAAAATGGATGATATAATAATAAAGCTGTCGCACGAGAGACAAGAGCGAAGCGGAAGAGATCTTGGGAA
>CADAYP010000028.1:0-33294 GCA_902792235.1 Ruminococcus flavefaciens | reverse complement strand
CCGCCAGTTCTTCCGAAGAAGTGAACAGGCTTAGAGCAGTTGATAGCGAGCTTGATATCGTCTACCATCTGACCCATTGACATCTCAACGCTGAGGAGAGCCTTTGCGTTCTTAGCAGCCTCATTGATCTCCTTAACGGGGAACGGCCAGAGTGTCTTGGGACGGAAGAGACCAGCCTTGATGCCCTGCTCTCTTGCAGAATTTACAGCAGACTTTACAACTCTTGCAGTTGCGCCGAATGCGCAGAGAAGGATATCGCAGTCCTCTGTGAGGTAGAGTTCAGCCTCTGTCTCAGTTTCCTTGATGATATCGTACTTCTTGTAGCGCTCTACGATAGAATTTTCGAGCTCATCAGGCTTGAGGTAGAGAGAGTTGATGATATGGTGTTCTCTTGAATTCTTGTGACCATTTGCAGCCCAGCCGCTCTTATCGTAAGCGTTGGGGTTGATCTCAGGGAAGGATACAGGCTCCATCATCTGACCGAGAAGACCGTCAGCGAGGATCATAGCGGGCATACGGTACTTATCAGCGCGGTCGAAAGCCTTTACAACGTAGTCAACCATTTCCTGAACGGAAGCGGGTGCGTATACGAGGAGCTGGAAGTCGCCGTGACCGAGAGCCTTTGTAGCCTGCCAGTAGTCTGCCTGTGAAGGCTGGATACCGCCGAGACCCGGGCCGCCTCTTTCAACGTTGATGATAACAGCGGGGAGGTCGGAACCGGCAATGTATGAAACTCCCTCACTCTTGAGTGAGATTCCGGGAGAAGATGATGATGTCATAGCTCTTACGCCTGTTGAAGCAGCGCCGAGTACCATGTTGATAGCAGCGATCTCAGATTCAGCCTGAAGGAATACGCCGCCTGCCTTATGCATACGCTTTGCCATATAAGCGGCAAGCTCTGTCTGGGGAGTGATGGGGTATCCGAAGAAGCACTTACAGCCTGCTCTGATAGCAGCCTCAGCGAGAGCCTCGTTACCCTTCATAAGATTTCTTTCCAAAGCTTAACAGCTCCTTTCAATGATAAACAAGATTATTTTTCGATGATAATAGCGCAGTCAGGGCACATAGTTGCGCACATTGCACAGCTTATGCAGGCTGACTCATCTGTACACTCTGCGTAGAAGTAACCCTTCTTATTACGCTTCTCCTTCTGAAGAGCGACAATGTTCTTCGGACAGGCAGCTGTGCAAAGTCCGCAGCCCTTGCACCTCTCGGTGATAACAGTCATTTTTGCCATTCTTTTCACGTAGGGAACGCCGCCCTCGGCGTTCCATGCCGCAGGCAGTTATTATGTGCGGAACGGCGAGGGCGCCGTTCCCTACGAATCGTTTTCTATAGGTTATCTATCCCACGGCAATCGTACATATACCTTTATCGGCATGATACCGTCCTTACCTGTTAATGAGCAAAGTTCCTCGGGGCAGGTAGTGAATGCGAGGGGAAGTCCGGTTTTTTCAGCGACTCTGTCTGCAAACTCAGCAGACTCAGCGATTATCTCAGAACTTGTCTCGCAGCCGAGGTTGGTATTATTAACGATAGCGGTATGCTTCATGCGTGAAGCCGCCTCGATCTCGTACATGAGAGTTACAGCCTCATCAGCGTTGGAAGTGAGTGTTCTGCGCTGATTTATGACATACAGCATATCTATATCGCCCGGAAGCATTTCAAGCAGAGCCTCTGCATAGCGTCCGAGGGCGGTTGCACCCGCATCATCTCCGCCTACATCAATGATAAGGCAGTCCTCACTTGCGGCGAGCTGCTCAACATCGAACTGTATTGACGGAACATCGAGGTTAGTGTTAGCGAAATCAGGTGCTATAAGTTTTATGCCCTTGTCCTCGAAAAGCTGTTTGAAGTCAGCCGTGCGGAAATAGGGATTTACGAGGTCGAGGTCAACGACTGCAACCTTCTTGCCCTCCTCAGCAGCCTTGACTGCAAGGTTAACGGAGAGGTTAGTTTTGCCGCTGCCATAGTGACCGGTGATAATAGTTATCTTTTTCATATTACTCCTTCTGAATTGTCGGAAAAATACTACACCTTATATTATACCACTTCAACTCAGCAAATGCAAGGATTTTTTCTATAATACTGATTTTTTCCATAGAATGGCATTATTTCTTAGCTTGAAAGCACTTTGACATTCAGTATCTCCGCCGTCGGACGCACGATGTGCGTCCCTACAGGTCAATAAAAAATCAAAAGCTCCCTTATGGGAGCTTTTCCTGTTATAATCAGGCGCAGTGATTATTCAGCGTCTGTATTCTTCTCGATGTAGTTAACGATATCGTTAACAGTCTTGATTTCCTCAACAGCCTCATCGGGGATAGAGAGGTCATACTCGTCCTCGATAGTCTGGATAAGGTCTACGATGTCGAGAGAATCTGCACCGAGATCCTCCTGAATGTTAGCCTCAGGTGTAACAGCGTCCTCTTCAACGCCAAGCTGTTCTACAATGATCTCCTTAAGTTTGTCGAATACCATATTCTTTTCCTCCATATTCTTTATTTTGGGGTCTCCTACTCGCGCAGGAGGAAATCAAAATCGCAGGTCACTCAATGAACTCTCCGATTTTTCTAAACTTAGTATAACGTTCTTTCAGTAAAACGTCAATATCTTTTTCGCATTTTTCAGGAATTTTGTGTGACAAATATTCCTTGATATTTTCTGAAATTTTGTCTAAATCGTTATGTGCACCGCCGAGAGGCTCCTCTATAATGGCTTCAGCAACGCCGAGACGAACCATATCCTCCGCGGTTATCTGCATAATATTGCAGGCTTCCTCCTCGCGAGCGGCGTCCTTCCACAGGATACTTGCGAATCCGCGCGGAGATATTACTGAATACTGTGCATTTTCGAGCATAGCAAGCTCATCGCAAACGCCGAGTGCAAGTGCACCGCCGCTTCCGCCTTCACCGAGCACTATCGATACGATAGGGGTACGCAGAGTCATAAACTCAGCGATATTGCGGGCGATAGCCTCGCCCTGTCCCCTCTCCTCAGCCGCAACTCCGGCATAGGCACCGGGAGTATCAATGAAGCATATCACCGGACGGTGAAACTTTTCCGCCTGTTTAGCGAGTCTGAGAGCTTTTCTGTAGCCCTCAGGCAAAGGCATTGCGAAATTGCAGGCTTTATTTTCGTCGATATCTCTGCCCTTTACCTGTGCAATAACAGTTACGGGCATACCGTCAAGGCGAGCAACTCCGCCGATAACAGCCTTGTCATCGCCGTAGAAGCGGTCGCCGTGCATTTCGTAGAAATCCGTAAAAATAAGCGGTATATAGTCTCTTATAGTGGGTCTGCCCTTTGTGTGGACAAGCTTGAGACGTTCCCATGCAGTTTTTTTCTCGTCCATTGGTCAGACCTCCTTTTCACTGTAGCCGTGGAGTTTGAGCAGATGTGCGAGAGTATGTCTCATTTTTTTGCGCTCAACTATCATGTCCACAAAGCCTTTTTCCTGCATAAATTCAGCAAGCTGAAAGTCCTCAGGGAGACGCTGTTTCATCGTGCTCTCGATAACTCTTCTGCCGGCGAAACCGATGAGTATTTTCGGCTCAGCGATTATAACATCGCCGAGTGAAGCGAAGCTCGCAGTAACACCGCCGGTAGTGGGGTCGGTAAGGACTGTTATATAAAGTCCGCCTGCATCGCTGTGAAGCTTGACAGCTCCGGACGTTTTAGCCATCTGCATGAGTGAAACTATTCCCTCCTGCATACGTGCACCGCCTGACGCGGTAAAGAGTACGACAGGGAGTTTGTGCTCGGTAGCATATTCAAAAGCGCGTGCAATTTTCTCGCCAACAACGCTTCCCATACTGCCCATCATGTAATTGGAGTCCATTACGCCGATAACGGTATTTACTCCTTTTATAGCAGCAGTACCCGTTACAACAGCATCGCGGAGACCTGTCTTTTTGCGCAGCTCCTCCTGTTTTTCCTTGTATTCGGGGAAGTCGATGGGGTCACCGCTTATCATCTCTGAATCGAGTTCTCTGAAGCTGTCCTTATCTACGGTTATATTGATTCTCTCCTCTGCGGAAAGTCTGCCGTGGTAGTTACAGTTAGGGCATACTCTGTGAAGTTCCTCAAAGCGTTCAAGCGGTATAGGACTCTGACATCTCGGGCACTTGTATGAAGGAGTTTCGTCCTCGTCGCTTCCGTTGAAACGTAGCTTTACAACGTTAAAGAAATCGTCAAACATCTTATGTCACCGCCTTACTTTTTCTTATCCATGAAACGGTTGAGGAATCCGTTATCATAATTGCCGCTGAGAAATTCCGGCTGTTTGATTATTTCAAGCTGAAAATCTATATTAGTATCAACGCCGTCAACGATGAATTCTGAAAGTGCCCAGCGCATTTTACGGATAGCGTCGTCGCGGTCTGAGCCGTGAGCGATGAGCTTGCTTATCATCGAATCGTAATAAGGCGTTATGGTGTAACCCTGATATACCGCGCCGTCTATTCTTATTCCGGGACCTCCGGGAACATACAAAGCGTTGATAGTTCCGGGTGAGGGACGGAAGTTATGCGAGGGGTCCTCAGCATTTATACGGCACTCGATAGCGTGACCGCGCAGTTCAATATCTTCCTGCTCCACGCGGAGACGTTCACCGGCGGCTATCTCAATCTGAGCCTTTACGAGGTCGAAACCGGTAACTTCCTCAGTTATAGGGTGCTCGACCTGAATACGTGTATTCATCTCCATGAAGTAGAAATCGCGGTTCTCGTCAACGAGGAACTCTATAGTTCCCGCGTTATAGTATCCGCACTCTTTTGCCGCAGTGACAGCTGCCTGACCCATTTTCTTTCTGAGCTCGCAGTCAACTATCGGACTCGGGCACTCCTCAAGTACCTTCTGATTACGGCGCTGCATAGAGCAGTCGCGTTCGCCGAGGTAGATGTAATTGCCGTGAGTATCGGCGATTATCTGAATCTCGACATGGTGCGGATTTATGAGGAATTTTTCTATATAAACAGTATCGTCGCCGAAGAAGTTTTTTGCCTCCTGCTGAGCGGCAGTCATCTGAGCTTCGAGGTCCTTAGGGGAATCTACTCGCCTGATACCTCTTCCGCCGCCGCCTGCCGAAGCCTTAACGAGTACGGGATATCCGCATTTTTCGGCAATTTTCTTAGCCTCTGCGAGTGACTTTACCGCGCCCTTTGAGCCGGGGATAACGGGAACTCCCGCTGCCTCCATAGTCTCCTTAGCAGCAGCCTTATCGCCGAGCATTTCAATAGACTTATATGACGGACCAATGAAAACTATACCGTTTTTCTCGCAGAGTCTTGCAAACTCGGCATTTTCCGAAAGGAAGCCGAATCCCGGGTGGATAGCCTCTGCTCCGGTATTGATAGCCGCCTGAATGATAGCATTCATATTGAGGTAGCTGTCTTTTGTCGCAGGCGGACCTATGCAGACAGCCTCATCAGCGATCTGAGCATGAAGCGAGGTCCTGTCAGCGGTCGAATATACCGCAACACAGCGCACTCCAAGCTCGCGGCAGGCTCTGATGATACGTACCGCTATCTCGCCTCTGTTGGCAATGAGTATTTTTTTGAACATTTTATAATGTATCTCCTTTGAAATGCAGATGACACCAGTCCCTGCTTATTTACTGCTCTTTGTCTTTGTCTGTAGCAATGAAGGTTATCTCACAAGAAACAGCTCTTTCGCCGCCTACAGATGCGAGAGCCTTACCGGTGCCGATAGGACCTCTCTGCTTTATTATCTCAACCTCAAGGTCGAGGACATCTCCGGGGACTACCTGTCTGCGGAACTTAACCTTGTCGATTCCTCCAAAGAGACCTATCTTGCCCTTGAATTCAGGCTTTGAGAGCATACATACAGCTCCTGCCTGAGCAAGCATCTCTACCATAAGAACGCCGGGAGTTACCGGATAGCCGGGGAAGTGACCCTTGAACCAGAAGTCATCTTCCTTAATGTATTTGCGTGCGTGTACCTTTACGCCCACCTCCATGTCAACTATCTCATCGATGAGAAGGAAGGGATCACGGTGAGGGATAACTTCCATTATCTGTTCTTTATTCATAAGTATATCAGCCATTGTTTTCTCCTTATGTGTATCATTTGCCGGACGGACCGTATCAGTCCGCCAGTCAGTCGTTTCCGTTTATCACATTGCTTATGTCATTATCTTTCAGCAGGCTTCCGCCCTCTGCCTGATATCGTGTGCGGTACTTGTTGAAGGGATTCTCCTTACGCTCACTTTCGAGGTCATCGACCTTTTTACCGTCCGCGAAGCTGTCCATACCCTTATCCTCAGCGTTTTCCTCATCTCGGATAAACGAGAGTGTAAGCTCGGCAAAACCGGGATATCCGGGTTCGTCCTTGATTTCCTCATCAGTCCTGTACATAACTCTGAATAGAATGGCATTTGCTATAGTGAGCGCCGCAAAGCAGTAATTCACCGGTATAAGTATCGCGGTCATAACCACAGCCAAGCGCCAGTTATAGATTTTTTTCAGCATTATCAGCCACACGAAGAGTATAACATAGATAACCGCAGGCACAAGGGTAACGTACATATTTCCGCCAACTGCCATACCAAGCGGACCGCGTCCGCCGGTTGCCAGAAACAGGAGCGAAGTGTACGAGCTTAATGAAGTGGCACAGCCTATTATAAGCATCAGGATATTCAGCATTATCATAGCCCAGTAGTCGCGCAGAAATCTCCAGCGTTTCCTCTGCATATCGTACATAAACTGGTTGAAGTTTTTAGCTTCCTCATACATCTCAGCAGAGGTGATATTGAGGTGTGCCGCCTGAATATCCAAGGGGGTGATGTATTTAAGGTCTTCGATTTTCATAATTACCTCCTCACGAGAGGAATTGGTCGTTATCGTCGGGGCGAAGGCGCTTTGCACGTTCTTTTATGCTGTCGTAGGTAAGGTCGTGAATACTTTCCGCGTCACTTTCGATAGTCGTGACATTAAGCCGCACAAACGCGGGATATCCGGCTTCCTCCGAGAGTTTTTCATCGGTTTTTTCGTAAACCATACCTAAAATCACGTTTATTATCGCTATCCCGACTCCGAGAATTGTAGTAGCCATCAGCGGAAACGAACAAAGAAACATCATCTTTGAATCCCGCTGACCCTTCCATATAATATAGTATATGAACAAGCCGAGGTAGGCTAAAAGTCCTATAACCAATGCACCGATACGTGCATAGGTTGTTATCGGTCCTAATACAGTCCCTGTCTTGAATGAAAAGTTAGAGAAATCCGTCAGCGTCATCGTCGTCAGCTTCAGGCACACAGATGCCAGCAATACCGGTATCTGAAGGATTATCACTATGCCCACAATTGTATTCAGTCTGTGGCGCGAAGCTGCGTTTTTGACCGCGTCCATATTATATCTGCGAGCCTCATCGAGCATTTCGGGCGACGAAACATTGATACCGCCCTTGTCAATGATATCCTGTGTGATATATTTCAGCTCTGACGGTTTCATTTTATAATCATAATGGGCTGGTCAAACTCTACAGCCTGACCGTCCGCAACGAGTATACGCTCAACAACTCCGTCAAATTCAGACTGCACCTCGTTCATGAGCTTCATAGACTCGATAATCATGATAACATCGCCCTTCTTAACCTTGTCGCCGACCTTTACAAAAGGCGGCTTATCAGGTGAAGGCGAACGGTAATAAGTTCCGACTATAGGCGATTTAACGATATTTCCGCCGTTAGCCTCATCAGCAGCCGGAGCAGCAGCCTCGGGAGCTGCCTGTGCAGCGGGTGCCGGAGCAGCAGCCGGAAAAACGGGTGCACCCATTACCGGAGGCGGTACAGGGACAGCCTTTTTGCCCTTGATAGTGATAGTCTGTTCATTTGCAGTTATAGTTATCTCGGAGAGTTCCTTGTCGTTTACTATATCAGCGAGCTTGCTTATAGTTTCAAGGTCAGCGATGCCTAAAATCTGTTCCATTGTGATTCTCCTTAGTCAGTTACTTTTTTGAAGCAGAGAGTAGCGTTATGTCCGCCGAATCCGAGTGAATTTGACAGTGCAGCGCGTACCTCCTGCTTAACATTGCCGTTTACGCAATAATCAAGGTCACATTCCTCATCGGGCACCTTGTATCCTACAGTCGCATGGATAAGCCCCTCCTCGATCGTCTTTGCGCAGATGATAGCTTCGATACCGCCTGCTGCACCGAGAAGGTGACCTGTCATAGACTTGGTAGAATTGATTTTCACATTATATGCGTCCTTGCCGAATGCAAGCTTGATAGCGGCAGTCTCGTACTTGTCGTTGAGACCTGTTGAAGTACCGTGAGCGTTGATATAATCGACCTCGGAAGGCTCAAGACCTGCCTCCTTCATAGCAAGGGTCATACCCATTCCGGCAGCCTCACCTGTAGGCATGGGAGAAGTCATGTGGTAGCCGTCGCAGGTAGCGCCGTATCCGGCAACTTCTGCGTAAATCTTAGCTCCGCGAGCCTTAGCGTGCTCATACTCTTCAAGAATGACGATACCGCTTCCCTCACCGAGTACGAAGCCGTTTCTCTCCTTGTCAAAAGGGATAGAAGCGCGTGAGAGGTCGTCGCTCTTGGTGAGAGCCTTCATATTTGCAAAGCCTGCGTATGTGAACTCGACATTTGTACTCTCTGTACCGCCTGCAATAGCAGCATCGAGGTAGCCGTCCTTGATTTTACGGAAAGCCTCACCGATAGCGTGAGTAGCAGTTGCGCAGGCAGTGGTAACGTCGAAGTTAGCGCCGCGGAAGCCGGTTTTCATTGAAATCGTGCCGGCAGCCATATTACTTATCATCATGGGGATATAGAAGGGCGAAACTCTGCCCGGACCCTTTTCGAGGTACTTGCCGTACTCGCTGAGGGTGAGGTCGATACCGCCGATACCCGAACCCACGATAACACCTGCCCTGTAGGGGTCGAGGTCGGAGAAATCAGTACCTGCGTCTTCCATTGCCTCATGAGCGGCAACTACAGCATACTTTGTAAACTGGTCCATACGCTTAGCTTCCTTCTTGTCGAAGCAGCCCTTTACGTCGTAGTACTGAGTTTCATCGAAATCGCGTACAACGCCTGCGATTTTAACGCCTGTACGCTCGGTATCAAATTTATCAATAAACGAGAAGCCGATTTTATTTGCTTTAACGCCTTCCCAGAATTTTTCTACTCCTGTACCGAAGGGAGTTATAGCTCCCATACCGGTAATAACAACTCTTCTGCTCATAAATATTCCTTTCAGTTTTATATCTTTAATAAATCTGGTATTACATTGAAAGTCCGCCGGATATCTCTATGACCTGACCGGTTATGTAGCTTGCATTCTCAGAAACGAGGAACGATACTACAGAAGCTATCTCCTCAGGCTCACCGTAGCGCTTGAGAGCAACAGCCTCAAGCATTTTAGCTTTGAGCTCATCTGAAAGAACGTCGGTCATAGGTGTGCGGATAAGACCGGGAGCAACAGCGTTGCAGGTGATATTTCTCTTGCCGTACTCCTTGGCAACAGACTTTGTCATACCGATGATAGCGGCTTTAGAAGCTGAATAGTTCACCTGACCGGGGTTTCCATAGAGACCCGCAACAGATGAAACGTTAACGATTTTGCCGCTTCTCTGCTTGCCCATAACATTGCATACGAGCTTCATCATATTGTAAACGCTCTTCTGATTAACAGCGATAACAGCGTCGTAGATATCCTCAGTCATACGGGCGAGGAGAGTATCCTTAGTGATACCTGCGTTGTTAACGAGAGCGTCGATAGTACCGAAATCAGCCTTGATATTCTTGACCATTTCCTCGCACTGGTCGAATTTTGAGACATCAGCCGCATAGCATTCAGCCTTAACGCCGAAAGCGCGGCACTCCTCTGCAACGGCGAGAGCCTTTTCCTTATCACCGTCACTGGGATAGTGGTTGATAGCTACGTCGAAGCCGTCCTTTGCGAGTCTTTTTGCGATGCAGGCACCAATACCCTGAGAAGCGCCTGTAATAATTGCTGTTGCCATAATTTATCCCTCCAAAATCATATCATGGTATATTATTAACAATGTGTCAGCACATTTTTGTCCGAATAAAAGCAATGCATTATGATAATATTTTATCATGCATTGCGCAGAGAAACAACATACAAAATGTAATCTCTGCGGTTACAAATGTAATTATCTTGCGAGAAGCTTTTCAGCACCTGCCATTATCTCCTCAACGATGTCCTTGCAGGGTTTTACTTCGGTTATCATACCTGCGATAGCGCCGCAGAGGAAAGAACCGCTTTCGAGGTCGCCGTCAACGACAGCACGGCGGAGAGCGCCTACTGTGAGGTTCTCAAACTCTTCAGGAGAGAGAGTACCGTCCTTTTCGCCGTTAGCGAGCTTCTTAGCGAACTTTGTCTTGACGTTGCGGCAGGGGTGACCGGTGTATCTTCCGGTAACGACGCTGTCGGTGTCCTTAGCCTTGATAACAAGTTCCTTGAAGGTGGGGTGTATCTGGCACTCCTCAGAAGCGAGGAAGCGTGTACCTATCTGAACGCCCTCAGCACCGAGCATAAACGATGCCGCCATACCTCTGCCGTCGGCGATACCGCCTGCGGCGATAACGGGTATTTCGAGAGCGTCAACCACCTGCGGAACGAGACACATAGTTGTATTCTCGCCGATATGTCCGCCCGACTCAGTACCCTCAGCAACAACAGCGTCAGCACCTGCGCGCTCCATGCGCTTAGCGAGAGCAACCGACGGAACAACAGGTATAACCTTTATACCTGCTTCTTTCCACGCGGGAATGAACTTACCTGGGTTGCCTGCTCCGGTAGTAACGACCTTTACACCTTCGTCGATACAAAGCTGTGCGAGGTCTTCAGCATTCGGACTCATGAGCATGATGTTCACGCCGAATGGCTTATCTGTCTTTTCCTTGCACTTGCGTATCTGGTCGCGGAGATAGTCGATAGGAGCGTTTCCACCCGCAATAAGACCGATTCCGCCTGCATTTGACACGGCAGAAGCGAGGGTATGTTCAGCGACCCACGCCATACCGCCCTGAATAATGGGATATTCACAGCCTAAAAGCTCAGTTATCCTTGTTTTCATAGTTGTACTCCTTATCAATATTCAAAAATAGCGCCTGCATATGTCAGACCCGCGCCGAATCCGATGAGAGCGAGTTTCTGACCTCTCTTTATCGTGCCATTGTCAATGGCCTCACAGAGTGCGAGCGGGATAGAAACGCTTGATGTATTGCCATAGTGGTCGAGTGTGATAATGAATTTATCCATAGGAACGCCGAGATTTTTCGCGGCGGACTCTATTATTCTCACGTTAGCCTGATGCGGCACGAACCAGTCGATATCGTCCGTCGAAATGCCCTTCTTTTCAGCGGCAAGACGGAAAGCATTCGGCAGAGCCTTAGTTGCAAATTTATATACCTCTTTGCCGTTCTGATAGAGCTTGTGGAGTCTCTTCTCGGGGAATCCGTCATCGAAATCGTTCTCCTGCCTTACCTCGGAAGCAACGTCCACACTTCTCGCATAGAGAAGACGTGCACCGCTTCCGTCAGCACCGAGATGCGAAGTATAGAACGAATCACTGCGTTCTATAACAGCGGCAGCCGCTCCGTCACCGAAGAGAATGCATGATGAACGGTCCTCAAAGTCAAGGAAGCGAGAGAGTGCCTCTGTAGCGACGATAAGCACGTATTTGAGGCTTTCGTCGGTTTCGAGGAAACGTCTTGCAGTATCGAGAGCATACACAAATCCTGAGCAGGCAGCGTTTATATCGAATGCAGCGGCATTTTTAGCGCCTGTCTCATACTGAAGAATACCGGCAACGCTCGGAGTATGGAAGTCGGAAGTAACCGTGCACGCGATAACAAGACCAATATCTTCAGGGTCAATCCCGGCTTTTTTTATAGCCGAAATGCCCGCCTCTTTGCCCATGTACCAAGTAGGCTCCCAGCCAGCCATACGTCTTTCGGTGATGCCGGTACGTGTGCGTATCCACTCGTCATTTGTATCGACAAACCGGGTGAAATCGTCATTTGTGAGTTTCTGTTCGGGAAGGTAACAACCCATTCCCAATATCTTTATACCCATATGCTGTCTCCCTTTTTTTAAATTTCAGGATAAAAACTGTTGTAAAAAAACAAAATATATGTTATATTATTATTGTACACAGCTGTAGACATATTATCAGCAGTATACAATATATATTGTAAATCATTTCAGCTATTTTTGCAATGATATTTTACCCCTTTGTCTCACCAAAGATAAAATATCGTCATTTTGACCAAAGTGTCGTTTATAATTTGGTAAAAATCGCCAATGATTTGTGTATTACATACAGAAAGGAAGTTCATACTTATGACAATTTCACTATTTTCCGGACAAGGTTCGCAGTATCCCGGAATGGGAAAGGATATACTTGAAGCTTATCCCGCTGAGGGTGAACTTTACGATATCGCGTCGGATATACTCGGCAGAGATATGCGCAAGGTATGCTTCGAGAGCACTCCCGAGGAACTCGCACAGACTATCAACGCTCAGCCGGCAGTTCTGCTGACTTCGCTTGTATGCTTCTCCGCCGCTATGAGCCGCGTGCAGAAGGACGGCAATCCGTTCACTTATGACGGTGTTGCAGGTCATTCACTCGGTGAATACGCAGCAATGGCTGTTTCCGGAGTAGTTTCAAAAGAGGACGTTTTCCGCCTCATAAAGGCAAGAGCCGAGGCTATGGACGAGGCTGCACGCGAAAACAAAGGCGCAATGGCTGCTGTAATGAAGCTTGCTCCCGAGAAGATAGAGGAAGTATGCAGTGCGGCTAAAAATTACGTAGCTGCTGTAAACTACAATTCCCCCGCACAGACCGTTATTGCGGGAACTCCCGAAGGTATCGACGAGGTAAGCGAAGTATTCGCAGGAATGAAGGCAAGAGTGGTAAAACTCAACGTTGCAGGCGCATTCCATTCAAAGCTTATGCAGTCGGCAGCTGACAAGTTCTACGAAGCAGCAAAGGCTATAACATTCAATACTCCGCAGGTGAAGTACTATTCAAACGTAACAGGCGGCGAACTCACAGATTTCAGCGATATGCCGTCACTTCTTGCAAAGCACATCGTATCACCGGTTCGCTTTACATCTGAGCTTGCAGCTATGCAGGCTGCCGGAGCTGACACCTTCATCGAATACGGACCCGGAAAAACTCTCACAGGTCTCGTAAAGAAGACACTCTCCGACGTAAAGGCTCAGAACGTTGAAAGCCTTGAAACTCTCGAAAAGGTGGCTGAAATATATGGATAAGTACGGACTCATCGGTCACCCGCTCGGACATTCAATGTCGCCGCTTATACACGAAAAGCTCTTTGAGTTAAGCGGTATTTCCGGCTACAGCTACGAGCTTATCGACATTGCTCCCGAAGACCTTACCTCACGTATAGGCGAGCTCCGCGAGCTGCGCGGATTCAACATAACTATCCCCCATAAGACCGCTATTATTCCCTTCACAGACGAACTCGGCGAAAGTGCAAAGCGCTACAACTCCGTAAACTGTATAAGCAACAATGACGGAAAAATGGTGGGATACAATACCGACTGCGATGGTTTCCTCCGTTCAGCAGAGCAGCTTCCTCTCGGTGAAAATGTAGTACTCATAGGCTGCGGCGGAGTCGGCAGAATGATAGCTATTGAAGCCGCACTTCACGGTGCAGAGCTGACAATTGCCGTAATACCTCAGGACTTCAAAAATGCTCAGCTCGTTATGGCTGAGATACTCGCAAAATGCAAGAACGCTTCCGTAAAGATATCCACTGTTTCCGACCTTTCCGGCAAGTTCGACCTTCTTATAAATGCTACCCCTGTGGGTATGTACCCCAAAACAGAAAACTGCGCAGTATCTGATGAAATGATAGAAAACTGCGGCAGTTTCTTCGACGTTATATATAACCCCACCGAGACCCTGCTCATGAAAAAGGCACGCGCCCTCGGCAAGACTGCTGTCGGCGGAGCTTCTATGCTCGTATATCAGGCAGTTAAGGCACATGAGTACTGGTACGGCGGAAAATTCGCACAGGAGGATATCGCAAAGATAATCCTCGACGTTGAAGACCACGTAAACGCAATGAATAAATAATCTTAGGCAGCACCGCACAAGGAGTGCGGTTTTGCCTTAAAGGCGGAGAATATCCGCCATTACACACATGAAAAGGAGAAAAACATGACTGTATTTTTGTGCGGCTTTATGGGCTGCGGAAAAACTACCGTCGGAAAGATAGCCGCAAAAAAACTCGGCTGTACTTTCTGCGACACCGATGACATGATAGTTGAAGACCAGAAAATGTCTATCCCTGATATATTTGCTCAGAAGGGCGAGCCATATTTCCGCAAGGTCGAGGCTGAGATAGTAAAATCAATGTGCGGCAAACCTGCTGTAGTAGCCTGCGGCGGCGGTGCTATGCTCAATCCCGATACTGCTGCCGCTGCGGCGGAATCGGGGGCGGTGATATTCCTTGACGTTGACTTCGAGACCTGCTACGAGCGTATCTGCGACGACAAAAACCGTCCCATTGCAGCTTCTTCCTCAAAGGAGGAACTGCGTGAACGCTTCAACGCAAGAAGAGACATCTACCTCCGCCATTCAACAATACAGCTTGACAGTTCGGGAAGTCCCATGGAAACAGCGGACAAAATTGCGGACTGCGTTAAAAAAATGCGATAGAAAGGCGGTTTCGGCAGCATGATAATCTACAATGCAGAAATACACACCATGGACACTGACGGTATTATCGAAAATGGCTGGATAGAGGTCGCTGACGGCAAAATAGCCGCACTCGGCAGCGGTGCACCTTCCGAATTATCCGCTGACGATATCGACGCAAAGGGCGGTATGCTGCTCCCCGGCTTTATTGACGCACACACCCACCTCGGTATTATCGAGGACGGTCTCGACTTCGAGGGCGACGACTGCAACGAGTCAACCGACCCATTCACTCCGCAGATGAGGGCGATAGACGGCATAAACCCGTTTGACCGCTGCTTCGAGGAAGCGCGTATGCGCGGAATAACCGCGGCAGCCTCCTGTCCCGGAAGTGCCAATGCGTGCGGCGGAGAGATATGCGTTATCAAAACCGCCGGCAGACGTGTTGACGATATGCTTGTGAAAAATACAGGTATAAAATTTGCACTCGGCGAAAACCCCAAACGTGTGTACAACGACAAGGACGATACCCCCGTTACCCGTATGGCTACAGCGGCTATCATACGTGAGGGACTGTATAAAGCCCGCAGATATGCACACGATATGGACAGCTACTACTCCGACAACGAAAACTACGACCCACCCGAGTATGACGCAAAATGCGAAGCCCTGCTCCCGCTGCTCGACCGCAAACAGAAAGCATTTTTCCACTGTCACCGCGCTGATGACATATGTACGGCAATGCGCCTCGCAAAGGAATTTTCGCTTGACGCGGTAATAATCCACGGTACCGAAGGCTACAAAATAGCCGACATAATCGCCGAAGAGGAGCTTCCGGTAATATGCGGTCCGGTCATCTGCGACCGGTGCAAACCCGAAATGCGCGGGCTTGAACTCAAAAATGCAGCTGTACTCGCTGAAAACAATGTGAAAATAGCCATTTGCACTGACCACACGGTTATCCCGATACAGTACCTGCCGCTTTCGGCACAGGCTGCTGTGAAGGGCGGTCTCGACATTGAAACTGCACTAAAAGCACTGACATCTGCTCCGGCAGAGATTCTCGGTGCTGAGGAGAATATAGGAAGTCTCGCACCCGAAAAGGACGCTGATATTCAGCTCTACCGCAAAGGCGATGACCCGCTCGGACTTATGACTGAGCCGCAGCTCGTTATGATAAACGGCATTATCGTCCGCAGGGAGGACTCTGTATGAAGCTCAAAAAATATATTTCCGCAGCACTTTCTGCTGCAATAATAGCATCTGCTGCACCGTCGGCAGTCCTTGCAGCCAATGATACAGCCTCGCAGACTATCGAGGGAGTAACCTACATCTACAAAGTAAACAACGGCAAAGCAACCATAGTTTCCGCAGAAAATGCCGCCGGCGACATCGATATTCCGTCAATTCTCGGAGATGCCGCCGTTACTGCAATAGATTCAAAGGCATTCTTTAAAAACGAAGCACTCACCCGTGCAGTACTCCCGTCAACCCTTGAAAGTATCGGAAACTCCGCATTTTCAGGCTGTCTTGCACTTAGCATGATATATATTCCTAACTCCGTCACAACTATCGGCAACGAGGCATTTATGAGCTGTACTTCGCTCAAAACCGTATCAATCGGCAATTCAGTAACTTCAATACCCACCGGCTGTTTTTACTCCTGTCCATCACTTATCGAAGCAAATCTTCCCGATGGACTCGCAAAAATCGGCACAGAGGCTTTTTTCGGCTGTCCATCGCTGAAAATAACGATTCCCGACAGTGTAACCGAAATAGGTCCATATGCCCTCGGTATGCAGGCTGACGCGAGGACCGGTCAGATAGTAAAAAGTCAGAACTTTCTCATGACAGGTGTCAGAGGAAGCTGTGCTGAGGAGTACGCTTCCGCTTACGGAGTAGACTTCATTGACATGGGTAATTACAATCTCGGCGATATCAACGGAAACGGCAAGGTCGATGCTTCCGACGCTTCAGATGTTCTTGCAGAGTATTCACGCTCGTCAACAGGCGCGGAGCTGACTTTTTCCCCCAAGCAGAAAATAGTCGGCGACATGAACGGAGATAGCAGAATCGATTCCAAGGACGCTTCCGAGATACTTTCCGAATATTCACGTCTCGCAACTTCGGGCGGAAGCAGTTCCTCACAAAGTGCCGAAACTGCCTGAATATCGGCAATCCCCTATAATATCATATATTTTCGCATATTTAAACATATTTTTTATATATTTGATTTATTCCGTCACCCCTTGACAGAACGACGAAAAATTGGTATCATATAAGGTAATAAACTAAAGATGTAAAGAAGGAGGAAATAATTATGCTGACCGACATGAACAGCAAATTTCAGAAAGAGGGGCTTACATTTGACGATGTACTGCTTATCCCCGCAAAGTCAGATGTTACCCCTAACATGATCAACCTTGGTACTAAGCTCACCAAGAATATCGCGCTCAATACTCCTATCATGACTGCCGCTATGGACACTGTTACTGATTCCCGTATGGCTATCGCTATCGCAAGAGAAGGCGGTATCGGTATCATACACAAGAATATGACTATCGAGCAGCAGGCAGAAGAAGTTGACAAGGTAAAGCGCTCTGAAAACGGAGTTATCGTTGATCCTTTCTCGCTCACTGAAGACCACATCGTTGCTGATGCGGACGAGCTTATGGGTAAATTCAGGATCTCAGGCGTTCCGATCGTTGACGGCAGCGGCAAGCTCGTTGGTATCATCACCAACCGTGATATGCGTTTCCTCACAGACTTTAATGCTAAGATATCAGAGGTTATGACAAAGGAAAACCTCATTACTGCTCCTGTCGGAACTACTCTCGCTCAGGCTCAGGATATCCTCCGTGCTCACAAGATCGAGAAGCTCCCCATCGTTGATGAAGGCGGATACCTCAAGGGTCTTATCACTATCAAGGATATCGAGAAGTCGGTCCAGTATCCTAATTCAGCACGTGACAGCAAGGGCAGACTCCTCTGCGGCGCAGCTATCGGCGTAACAGCTAACGTTCTCGACAGAGCTAAAGCTCTCATCGAAGCTCAGGTTGACGTTCTCGTTCTCGACTCCGCTCATGGACACAGCGCAAATATCCTCAAGTGCCTCTCAATGGTCAAGGAAGCTTATCCGGATACTCCCGTTATCGCCGGAAATATCGCTACAGCAGAAGCTGCTGAAGACCTCATCAAGGCTGGAGCTGACTGCGTAAAGGTCGGCATCGGACCCGGTTCTATCTGCACTACCCGTGTTGTTGCAGGTATCGGTGTACCGCAGATAACAGCCGTTTATGACGTTGCCTGCGTAGCTCAGAAGTACGGCGTGCCCGTAATTGCTGACGGCGGTATCAAGTACTCAGGCGATATAGTAAAGGCTCTTGCAGCCGGTGCTAATGTTGTAATGCTCGGCTCACTTCTCGCAGGCTGTGCAGAAGCTCCCGGCGAAACTGAGATATATCAGGGACGTCAGTTCAAGGTATACCGTGGCATGGGAAGCCTCGGTGCTATGGCTAACGGCTCAAAAGACAGATACTTCCAGGAAGGCGCTAAGAAGCTCGTTCCCGAGGGTGTTGAGGGACGTGTTCCTTTCAAGGGTCCCGTTGCTGATACTATCTTCCAGCTCGTTGGCGGTATCCGTTCAGGTATGGGTTACTGCGGCTGTCCTGATATTCCTACTCTTCACGAGAAGGCACAGTTTATCCGTATCACAGGCGCAGGTCTCAAAGAGAGCCACCCAGGGGAGCCCCCTTTGGCGGTTTCGCAGGATACCGAATATGTACCGTAAATTTACGGCTCGGTAGCCCACAAATTCCGCTAAGGGAAGCACTCTAATTCATGGGGCTTTTTATTGGCAATAGAAAAGCGCACGGTGGAAGTTCCACTGTGCGCTTTTGTTATATCAGAAAATGTACGGCTTTCCGTCGATAGTATATACGCAGAACTGTATTCCCTCAGGAAGAACGTCCACAAGATTTGCGTAGCCGTCCCCTGTTTTTGACGTAAAATAGGTATATCCGGCAATTGTCAGGAGCTTGCGTTCAGTAATCTTAGATGTGAAATCGTCGCCGAAAGCCTTTTGCAGTGACTGGTCACGAGTTGCAAACATAGTGTCAGCAGCAAGGTCACCGCCTACCTGACAATTTGAAACGTCGATGAAATCAATTGAGAAATCCTGACAAAGAGTCTGCTCAAGAGTATTGTAGTACGCTTTGATAAATGCCTCAGGTGTTTCAAAATCGCCGTTTTCGCAGAGAGATTCGAGATAGTCCGGATAGTAGCACTCCTTAACAGCCGCAACGTCGTTTTTATTGAGAGCATCGATATACTTGTCAACGAGGTATATCTCACTGTAGTCTTTGCTTTCACCGCCGAAATAGTCGCTGTCGAAGCTTATCATGACGCTGATATTCTCATCGTCTGACGGTTTAAGGTCGAAACCTGAAACATATGCCTTCTGATAGTCATCATTGCTCATATCAGTGGGTTTCTGACCGCCGACAAGCATATTTTCGGAAGTACTGCTCTCTTTTTTGTCCTTATCCCCGCATGAAGCCATTCCGGCTGCCATAGTGCCTGCAAGAATAAGAGCTGTCACTGCTGTAAGAATCTTTCTCATTTCAAACCTCTCCTTTTATCCAAAGGTATAGTACTTGCCGTCCTTGACAGCAAAAATTATATCTATGTCACCAATAAGCGGATATTCGTCGCCGTCCTCGTCGCTTGCGTAGATATAGAAGTTCAGATACTCGATACTATCGCAATTCTGCTTAACGAAGTCATAGTAATCAATTTCAAAAACGTCGTCGTAATAGCTGAAAGCATTTTTTTCAAGCTCTTCAAGCGACTGTGTAGTCGGTTCAGTAGAGTCCTCCTGCATAAGCAGGTCAGAAGGTGTATTTCCGGTGAGGTCGGGGCGCTGTGCCTTGATACGTGTTATCTTGAATTCACCGGAAGGCTCGCTGTCCTCTGTAGACTCATTATGCTCAATGCGTTCATTTGCAACTATCTGACAGAGCTTTTCGCGGTTGAGTTTGAACGAATTATCGAGAGAGTAGTCATGCTCATTTTGCAGGTATTTCTCATACCTCTCAGCATAGTCGGGGAAAAGAGCAGCCTTGTAGCCCTCGAAGTCGTTATTCTGAAAAGTCAGGAAGTAGTTTTCAAGCGCAAGCATCAGCTCCTCGGGGACATCATCGTCATAATAGAGCTTGATTCCGTTGCTGCTCATACGGTACTGTCCGAGGTTATACTCAGCACTTCCCTCTGTAGGGGTAATAAGTTCACCTACTGCCGCACCATCTGAACCATTTTCGCTGACTGATATAGAAGCATCCTTGCTGCTCTTGCATGAAACGCAGGAGAGAGCGCATATAGCCGCAGCGGCGGCTGCAATCATTCTCATTTTCATTTCACTTTCTCCTTTCGTCGCTCATCAGATAATATCATTATATATGCCGAGTTCATCAGCCCATGCGATAACACCTGAACCCTCGGGAGCGTATAACGTAAGACCTTCAATCTCTTCAAGGCCCCAGTTTTCGTACTCAAGGTCGGGATTCATAATGCTGAGAACTTTCATAGAGCCGCAGCCTGTAAAAGCCTCCTCGCGGATATACTCCACACTCGCAGGGATATCCATTCTTTCGAGTTTGGAACAGCCAACGAATGCACCTCTGTCGATACCTGTAACTGCGTCAGGAATGTTTATCTCGGTAAGTGACGAGCAGTCCATGAAAGCGCCCTCGCCTATGAGCGTTACAGATTCGGGGAGAGTTACAGATGTTACATCGAACTTAGCCTCGAAAGCATAGAAGCCTATCTCTGTGACAGGGAGTCCATTGAACTCTTCAGGAACAGTGACATCTGTAGATGTTCCGATATATTTAGTAACAACAGCCGAACCGTCGCGCAGTTCAAACTCAAACTGGTCATTTCCCTGAGTAGCAGGCTGAGTTTCAGCCATAGCAGTTTCAGCGGAAGTAGTCACAGCAGGGGCAGTCGAAGAGACTGAGTTATCAGACTTCGGCGCAACTGTTCCGCAGCCTGCGGCAGCGGCTGTCAGTGAAAGTATCAGCGGTAACAATGCAATCTTCTTCATTATGTTATCTCCGTTATTTGCAAACTGTATGTTGTTTGTGTGAAAATATTCTGAGTACTCTTGCAAGGGACAGAGTCCCCTGCCGCTCAAACGTTTGAAAATCAGCCCTTTGCTCTGACCTTTGCACGCTGAGAGTTGCTGAGGATACGCTTGCGGATACGCAGACTCTCAGGTGTTACCTCAAGAAGCTCATCATCAGCGAGGAACTCAAGGCAGTCCTCAAGGCTGAGGATACGGTGAGGAACGAGACGGAGAGCGTCATCGCTTCCGCTTGCACGGGTATTGGTAAGGTGCTTCTTTTTGCAGACGTTAACAACGAGGTCTTCGGTCTTTGGAGAAGCTCCTACAACCATTCCCTCGTATACAGGGGTACCTGCGGGGATAAAGAGCTGACCGCGCTCCTGAGCGTTGAACAGACCGTATGTAACAGCCTCACCTGTCTCAAACGAAACGAGTGAACCGGTCTTTCTGCGCTCGATATCGCCCTTGTAAGGCTCGTATCCGTCGAATACGTGGCTCATGATACCCTCGCCCTTTGTGTCGGTGAGGAACTCGCTCTTGTAGCCGAAAAGTCCTCTTGCAGGAACGAGAAACTCGATACGCATACGGCTTCCCTGCGGATGCATAGCAACGAGTTCAGCCTTACGGCTTCCCATTTTTTCCATAACAGAGCCAACGCAGTCCTCAGGAACGTCAATAACGAGGCGCTCGATAGGTTCAAGCTTCTGACCGGTAGTCTCGTCCTGCTTATAGAGAACGTGAGGAGTTGAAACAGCAAGCTCATAGCCTTCACGTCTCATATTCTCGATGAGGATAGAGAGGTGCATCTCACCTCTTCCGGCAACGCGGAATGAGTCGGTAGAATCAGTCTCTTCAACGCGGAGCGAAACGTCCTTGAGGAGTTCGCGGAAGAGTCTCTCACGGAGCTGACGGGAAGTAACGAATTTACCCTCACGGCCTGCGAACGGGCTGTCGTTAACAGAGAAAGTCATCTCAACTGTCGGCTCGCTTATCTTAACAAAAGGAAGCGGCTCGGGAGTATCAGTAGCGCAGATAGTATCGCCGATAGTGATACCCTCAATACCCGATACCCATACGATATCGCCGACAGTAGCCTCCTGAACAGGAACACGGTTAAGGCCCTGAATCTGGAGAAGTGAAACTATCTTAGAGTTGTAATTCTTCTTTGAACCGGTATAATCGCAGACAGTCACCTGCTGATTCACCTTTATATTACCGCGGACGATACGTCCGATACCGATACGGCCAACGTACTCATTATAGTCAATAGAGGAAATGAGCATCTGGAGCGGACCCTCTTCGTCGCCCTTAGGCGGCTCGATGTAGTCAATAATAGTATCGAAAAGGGGCTTGAGGTCAGTACCTGCTTCATACTGGCTGAGAGAAGCAGTACCGCTTCTGCCGGAGCAGAAAAGGATAGGCGACTCAAGCTGTTCATCGTTAGCATCGAGGTCGAGGAGAAGTTCGAGAACCTCGTCACCTATCTCGTCGAGGCGAGCGTCGGGACGGTCAATCTTGTTAACTACAACGATAATCTTGTGACCCATTTCAAGAGCCTTTGAAAGGACGAAACGAGTCTGAGGCATAGGACCTTCTGCCGCATCAACGAGAAGGAGAACGCCGTCAACCATTTCGAGAACGCGCTCAACCTCGCCGCCGAAGTCAGCGTGTCCGGGGGTGTCGATGATGTTTATCTTAATGTCATTGTACATAACAGAGGTATTCTTAGCAAGGATAGTGATACCTCTTTCGCGCTCGATGTCGTTCGAGTCCATAACGCGCTCTGCAACAGCCTGATTCTCGCGGAAAACTCCGCCCTGCTTGAGCATTTCGTCAACGAGGGTAGTTTTACCGTGGTCAACGTGGGCGATGATAGCGATGTTTCTCAAATCGTTTCTAATCATATTTATCTCTCCTATTTATAATAGCCGTCAGCCGAGTGCATCCGGCAATTTACAACTTATATCTTTCCTGTTTTTGAATGAAGCAGAGTCTGCAATTCAAGAGGTGAGCCTTCAACGAACTCATTATCTCTGAAAACGTAGAATCTGTAGTTATCGCAGACAATGATGAACCATCCATCACTGTGTTTTACGCTTGTAACAGACGAATAAATATTAGTGACAGTTTCGTTGATTCTGGAGCCGATATTTTCGGCTGTAAAAGAATCCTCACCGAAGGTAAGGGTTTCGACCGTATCGTTACACAGTTTCTGAGAGTTATTGAACAATTTTCTCGGCATATAGCAGACTCTCACTAAAAGGACGACGAAGCCGGCCATCAGCACCAGAGTAATCAATATATACAGCAGACCCTTTCCGGTCATAATGAATGCCAATAAGCTGATTGCGAGCTGGAACAATTCAAACAGCAGAAAAAGGATATTGGAAACAATGTAACCTTTTGAGCGTTTCTTGCTCCACCAATATTTTTTCCAGCTATCCAAGGTAGGCCGTGTTTTAACTACAAGCATAGTTACCTCCCCTACATTTATTGCACAAAGACGTAGTATTTCGTGCAAAAGCTCTTTTTTTCATGGCATAAAAAAGCCCTTGCATGGACAATGTCGCCGTTTGCAAGGTCACTTCAAAAAAACAGCCCCGAAAGTTTCGGGGCTTTGGTGGGAGAGGGTGGATTCGGACCACCGAAGCTGAAAAGCAACAGATTTACAGTCTGCCCCCTTTGGCCACTCGGGAACTCTCCCATAAAGATTCAAAAAATTTACCGGAGCTATCCGGTAAAAAATGGAGCTGGTGGACGGACTCGAACCCCCGACCTGCTGATTACAAATCAGCTGCTCTACCAACTGAGCTACACCAGCTTAACTGACTTAATTATTATACCACAAACCTTTTCGTTTGTCAAGCCTTTTTTTGAAATTTTTCAAAAAATTTTTTTGCTGTTTTGAATCATGCCGATTGATAGTACAGTATGTACATCTGCTCGGCGTGGTCGAGGCGACAGGACTCGAACCTGCGGCATCTTGGTCCCAAACCAAGCACTCTACCAAACTGAGCTACGCCTCGGAAATAATCTCTCGCGACAGCTTTTATATTATAGCAAAGATACGTTTCAATGTCAAGCATTTTTCGATGATTTGTATATGTGCACATAATTCAACATATTGTTTTGTGCAAAAGTAAAGAGGAGCATTTAAACTCCTCTTTCAAATCATCTTATTTTTTGAAATTATCGGCAATATCTTCAGCCGCGTCCTTGATATCACCAGCAATATCCTCAGCAGCGTCCTTAACGTCATCTATGACATCTTCTGCCTTATCAGCAGCATCATCAGCGAGGTCCTTTACAGCAGAGTCGTCGTTGATCTCGAAATCAATACTCTCGTCTGTATCATAAGGATCGGGATAATCATAAATATCGTCGTCGTAATCGGGCTGAGAATCCTTACCCTTTAAGAGCTTAACAGCAGCATAACCAGCAGCAATAGCAGCGCCTGTAACAAGAACACCAACTAAAATCTTATTCATTTTTACTCCTCTTTTCTTCGCAAGTTAGATATTGCTACCGAACCGCTTGCGACCAGTTCAGATAAGCTACATATATTATAACATACTTTTTCTGAAAATTCAACTACCTACATATTATTTGTTAAAAACATCAAAATTGAAAGGGCAGTTATTGGTGCTGTTTCACAACGTAGTATACGATTTCCAAGCCACACCCTTTTCACGTTTTCAGAATTTGCCATATCTACCTCTTCAGCATCGAAACCGCCCTCGCTGCCGACAACGAGTCCGACCGAACGGACATCTGAAAAGTCGATGTCAGAAAATGCACACCCACCCTTTTCCTCATATAAAAGAGCGGTAACATCGAGTTTTTCCATCATATCAACAGCATTTTTCCAGCTTACAATAGGCAAAACTTCGGGAATTATCCCTCTGCCCGACTGCTTTGCCGCTTCCTCGGCGATTTTATTGAGCCGGACAAGTTTTTTTGCAAAGTCCTTCTCGTCAGGGCGTGAAATACACCTTCTCGTCAGGACCGGCACAACGCGCGAAACTCCAAGTTCCACGCTTTTCTGAATGATAAATTCGAGCTTGTCAAGCTTAGGAACAGCCTGAAACAGCGTGACCTCTATGTCGGGTTCAGCCGCACACCTGACTTTTTCAACGAGGTCAAGGTAGACCGTATCCTCCGTGATACGCGATATTTCGCAGTTATAGTCGATACCGCAGCAGCAGACTGTAAGCGGTTCTCCGGGTCTCATTCTGAGTGAGCGTCCGACGTGACGCGCATCGCTTCCTGTGAGGGTGATATTCCCCTCATCTATTTCATTAGTAAAAAATCTTGGCATAATTCACCTTCCTGTATATTGCGCGGGTTCATCTGCGCACGCAGTCATACTCTTTTCACATATTATACCACGTTCCTTCCGACAATGCAACTGCCGGGTTTGGGCGCAATGTACAAATCATGCGATATGCTTTTTACATTTATTACAAATTTATTTGCAAAATGCATTTGTACACAGTTTGTTAACATTTATCTGTTAAAGTATGATATAATTGTATTTGTATACGCGCGATATTTTGGTTAAACATAATATTCGGTATACTATTATAGTATGAGAGGGAACTAAAAATGAAAAAACAAAAACTTGTACGCAGGCTGACATCAGGTCTGACCGCTTTTGCGGCAGCTCTTTCCTGCGCATCATCAGCGCTTTTTGCACCGCAGGCAACAGTTTTCAAGGCTAACGCTGCCGACGATACCGACAATTACGCAAAGCTGCTTCAGTACTCCATGTATCTCTATGACGGAAATATGTGCGGCGGCGAGGTTGAAAAGAAGAGCGGATTCTCATGGCGCGGCAACTGCCATGTTGACGACGCTGTCCCGGGCGGATTCCACGACTGCGGCGACCACGTAAAATTCGGCATAACTGCCGGATATTCGGGCACTACGCTCGGCTGGGCATACTACGAATACAAGGAAGTTTTCGATGAACTCGGACAGACCGGTCACCTCAAACTTCTTACCGACCACTTCTGCAAGTATTTCAAGGACTCAACCACACTCAGCGGAGACAAAGTAACTGAGCTGGTTTATCAGATAGGCGACGGCAACGCCGACCACAACACCTACTGGGGACCTCCTGAGAAACAGGACAGTTCATCACGTAAGGTCTTCAAGACCTCCAACGGTGCGAGTGACGTTGCAGCCGAGTACGCAGCTGCACTCGCAGTAAACTACCTCAACTTCGGCAACGAAGAGGACCTCAAGTACGCAAAGGCACTTTACGATTTCGCACAGAACTCCAATTCCTGCGCAACTGAGGGCGTATCACCCTTTTACGAGTCAGCCGGCTGCGATGACGACAAGGCATTTGCCGCAGGTTTCCTTTACCTTGCAACCAAGGAAGAAAAGTACAATACTGCACTCAAAAGCTTCGCAGGCAATGCAAGCAACAATCCTAACTGGGACTACTGCTGGGACAAGGTATCAATCGGTGCTTCAATCCTCAACGGCGAGATAAACGGCGATTTCTCAATTGCTTCCAACTACGCCAAGCAGAAGTACACGCAGAAGGATAAGTGGTACTGCCTCAACAGCTGGGGCGCTGCAAGATATAACACCGCTGCACAGTTCACAGGACTGCTTCTCAGCAAGCACAAGCAGGGCGACTACAACGAGTGGGCACAGTCGCAGATGAACATGATACTCGGCGAGAACCCCAAGAATGTCTGCGTAGTAGTCGGCTTCAACGCACAGTCTGCAAAATACCCACACCACGAGGCTGCTTCCGGACTCAGTGGCTGGGACGAGTACAACAGTGCCGGTACTACATTCGGACCTAAAGGCGGACATATCCTCACAGGCGCTCTCGAAGGCGGTTTCCAGGACCAGAATTTCCAGTTCAAGGACGAACTCAACGATATCACATCTTCCGAGGTAGGTATCGACTATAACGCAACTCTCGTTGCTGCTGCTGCCGGACTTTACGACGTTTACAAAACCGGCAAGGTTGACGCAACTCCAAACGGTGTAGACAGGGCTATCCAGTACGATAATCCTGTTCAGCAGACAACAACTACCACAACTGCTACAACTACCGAGTCTACGACAACTACTACCACTACAGTTACCAACCGCGCAAAGGCTATAGTAAATGTAGACATCGTTGACAAGGAAACAGGCAAGAATATCCCCGGTGTTGAATACCAGATAACAGGCTACGGCGACTGGGGCGCACACTTCGGAACAGAAAATTACGTTTCAAGCGACAAGACTGACGTCCTCGATGTTAACTGGCACGACTCATCTGAGGAGAGTTTCAAGGGTGCTAAATACTGGGAACTCAATCTCAGAGATATTCCCGCCGGTTATAAGATGCCATCACAGACAAACATAAAATTCAGCATAGAAAACGGAACTGCCGATGTCAAGGTAGAGCTTACTTCCGACGGTCAAGAGATAAAGTACGGCGATGCCAACCTCGACGGAAACGTTACCGTAGCCGATGCAGTTGCAATTCTCCAGTACATCGGCAACAAAGACAAGTACTCACTCGACGAAAAGGCAAAGCGCAACGCTGACTGTGCATATCCCGGCGACGGAATCACAGGTACAGACGCTCTTACAATTCAGAAGATCGATGCAGGACTTCTCAAAGAGAGTGACCTTCCGATTCTTCCGGTCGTAGGTTAACAAGTAATAATTATACTGCAAATCGTACAAAAATCAAACAATAAATTTGTTACCGGTGTACAAGTATTAAGCTGTGCACCGGTAATTTATTGCTTTTTAAGCAGCAATATTATTCAGAAATATTTTGTTTCAGAAATAATTTATTCACAGAATCCAGTAATATCATCGTGAAAATATACAACTTGGAATGATTATTTATAGTAAATACATAGAAAATCAAAAAACAGCCGATTCTGTAATATTATTGTAACCATTTTGTATTTAGTCTGTAACTACTTATCTGAAAAAATATGTATAATAGATGTTATGGCATATTATAGGCGAAACTCTCGATTATTTAGAAAGAAGTGTGATAGTATGCATAAAAGTTTCAAAAAGCTTACATCTATGATCGTAGGCAGCGTACTGGCTGCTGCTTCCGCAGCAAGCTCATTCTCAGCAGTTGCTCCCTCTCTCAATGCAAATGCTGCAGATAACGACAACTACGCAAAACTCCTTCAGTATTCCCTCTATTTTTATGACGCAAATATGTGCGGCGACACCTCAAAGGGCGGCATGAGCTGGAGAAGCAACTGCCATATGAATGACGAAGTTCCAGGCGGTTTCCACGATGCCGGTGACCACGCTATGTTCGGTCTTCCTCAGGGTTACACAGCTTCTACCCTCGGCTGGGCATATTACGAATTCCCCGACGCTTTCACAGCTACCGGTCAGGACGCTCACCTCAAGGTTATAACTGACCACTTCTGCGATTTCTTCAAGAGATCCACAAAGCTCAGCGGCGGCAACGTTACCAATTTCCTCTATCAGAAGGGTGACGGTAACGAAGACCACAGCTACTGGGGACCTCCTGAGAAGCAGGGCAGCAGAAAGATGTTCTGGACAAGCAACGGCGCAAGCGATATCGCTGCTGAGTATTCAGCTGCTCTCGCTGCTAACTATGTAAACTTCCACAACAAGGACGACCTTACATATGCCGAGGCTCTTTACAAGTTCTCAAAGCAGAACAACAGAGTAACTGACGAAGGCCCTAAGGGATTCTACAATTCAAACGGCCCTGCTGATGAACAGGCATGGGCAGCTGGCTGGCTCTACCTCGCAACTAAGAACCAGAGCTACCTCAATGACCTCAAGGGCAACCTCCCCAAGGTTGGCTGGGTACACGGCTGGAACGATACTCACCTCGGTGCTAACTGCCTCTACGGCGAGATCACAGGTGACTGGAGCGGTGCTAACGGCTACATCTCAGGAAAAGCAACCGGCAGCGGCTATATGTTCCTCGATAAGTGGGGCAGTGCAAGAATCAACTGCTCAATGCAGATGACATCTCTTATCGCTACAGCTCACAAGGCTGGCGACTATAAGGCATGGGCTAAGGGTCAGATGAACTATATTCTCGGCCAGAACCCTGCAAATACCTGCTATGTAACAGGCTTTGCAAGCAACAGTGCAAAGAACGCTCACCACAGAGCTGCTTCAGGCTACACAGGCTATGATCAGTTCAACATGAACGGCTGGAATCCGGACGGCGACCACATGAGTCCTTTCTGTGCTTACGGTCCTAACGCTCATCCGCTCATCGGTGCACTCGTTGGCGGTCCCTGCGATGCAGGCGGTTCATACCACGATAACATGGCTGACTACATCTGTAACGAGGTCGCTATCGACTATAACGCAGGTCTCGTAGGTGCAGCAGCTGGTCTCTACCATTTCTATAAGTCCGGTTCTATCGACAAGAACATCAACGGCGTTTCAAAGATCTACAGCGGCGGTAACTCACAGCCTCCGCAGCAGACTACTACACAGACTACTCAGCAGACTACTACACAGCCTCCTCAGCAGACAACAACTACAACTCCTTCAATTCCTGAAATCAAGGACGGCGAGTACGTTGTAAAGACTAACAAGGAAATCGATTACTCCAAGCTTCCTGAAAACGACAAGATGATCGGCTTCTCATGGAAGGACTTCGGTATCAAGAGCGGCGAGTATGCTACAAAGATCGAGTTCAACCTTTCTTCAAGCAAGAACCTCGGTACTTGGGTAGGTGCATTCGGTTCATCTACAACAGTTGCTCCTGACTACTGGACAATGTCTGACGAGTTCAATAAGTCTCTCAGCGGCAACAGTGCAACTGTTACATGGGAGCCTTCAGCTTCTGACGCTAAGACTTTCGCATACTCAAACGGCGAACTCAAGTTCGGTGTTTGGTGGATCGACTGCGGTCAGTTCACGATCGACTCTATCAAGGTTTACACAGCTGCTGGTTCATCTGAGCCTGTAACAACAACTACAAAGGCAACAACAACTACAAGAGCTACTACTACAACCACAACTACAAGACCTACCACAACAACTACAAAGGCTACTACAACATCTTCTGTAGCACAGGCTACACGCTACGGCGACGTTAACGGCGACGGTTTAGTTACTGCTGCAGACGCAGTTACTATCCTCCAGTACATCGGAAATAAGGATAAGTACTCACTTTCCGAAACTGCAAAGGCTAATGCTGATGTTTACGGAAACGACGGTATCACACCTAACGACGCACTCACAATTCTCAGAGTTGACGCTGGCGACATAAAGCTTTCCGATCTTCCTTACGGTACATATTCGGTATCCTGCGAAACCGCCAAAGGGGGCTCCCCTTGGAGAGCCTTTTTATGTAATTTTTATCGGATATTTGCGCACTTCTTACTATTCTAATCAAAAATTGCGCTCTTTAATAGGCAATTATTGACACAGACAAGATTATATGATACAATAAGACCATAATATTATATATGTATTACGCAATATATGGCGAATACATGAAGGGATGATCTACAATGAATAATGCACACATCAAACTGACTGCGGCTGTACTCACAGCAGCTATGACCCTCTCATCGCTGCCAACTGTACTGCCAACCGCTGTTGCCGCTGACGAGGCAGGCAAGGTTATCGTCTCCACTGATTTCGAGGACGGCGAGTCCCTTGGTTTCTCAAACCGCGGCGGAGACGATACTACTGAAATATCAGTAGTTGACGAACCCAACAGCAGCAGCAACAAGGTTCTCCTCGCAAGCGGAAGAACTGAATCATGGAATGGACCTGCATTCCAGCTTGATAAGGTCTGCGAGCCTTATACCGAGTATTACGTAAACTTCCGTTTCAAGGGAAGATACTACACTCAGGCTACTGTAAGCTTCCAGTTCGATAACGGTGACGGAAAGACAGAGTACAAAAATCTCAAGCAGAATCTTCAGGCAAGCGACTGGGTCGAGGTAAAAAATCTCAAGGTAAGCTTCACAGACGAGATGAAAAACGTTTTCGTTTACCTCGAAGGCGGTAAGGACGACTTCTTCATCGACGACTTCTCAATCACAGAAGTTCCCGCTGTTGAGATAGAGGACGATCTCCCCTCCCTCAGCGCTATCTACTCGCCTTACTTCAAATTCGGTACAGCTATCACAGCTGATAACCTCTCGTCCAAGCCGTTTATGAACCTCGTTGGAAAGCACTTCAACGGAAGTATGACAGTCGGCAACGAAATGAAGCCTGATTCAGTCCTCGACCACGATGCGTGCGTTAAGTACGCTGAGGAAAACGGCGACGACACAGTTCCGCAGATATCTTTCTCAAAGGCTAAGGGAATCCTTAACTACTGCCAGAAGAACGATATCCCCGTTCGTGTTCATACACTTGTTTGGCACAGTCAGACTCCTGACTGGTTCTTCAAGGAAAACTACGACCCGTCCGGAGAGTGGGTATCCAAGGAGAAGATGCTCAAACGTATGGAGAACTATATAAAGATCTACTTTGAAACTCTTACTGATCTCTACCCCGATGTTGACTTCTATGCGTGCGACGTTGTAAACGAAGCATGGACAAATGACGGTAAACCCCGTGACCCCGGTGAACAGGGTCAGAGCGGTTCAGAAAAGTCGGCATGGGTAAAGGTATTCGGTGATAATTCGTTCATTGAGCCTGCATTCACATATGCAAGAAAGTACGCACCTAAGGGCTGCAAACTCTACTATAACGACTTCAACGAGTACATGGACAAGAAGGACAAAATTGTTGAAATGGCTGAAGACCTCAAGGCTAAGGGACTCATCGACGGTATCGGTATGCAGTCTCACCTCGACTGCCGTGAAACAGCTCAGGCTGCATTCCCGTCTGTACAGATGTATGAGAAGGCACTTGATATGTTCTGCAACACAGGTCTCGACGTTCAGGTAACTGAGCTTGACGTTACTGTACCCGATATGTCCGGAGACAAGTACTTCGACTGGCAGGGAGAGTACTACAGAGGCATCATGGACGCTATCATGAGGCATAAAGACAACGTATCTGCTGTAGTTGTATGGGGTGTTACTGATGAACTCAGCTGGCGTGTAAAGCAGTCTCCGCTTCTTTTCACAGGTGATTATAAGGCAAAGCCTGCTTTCTACAGTCTTACAAAGGGTATGGACGTGCCTCAGATAGTTACTACTTCAAAGACCACTTCAGCTACAACAACACAGTCCACAACTACCACAACAGCAACAACATCTACTACACCTGAAACAAAGGTAAAATACGGCGAAGTTAACGGCGACGGCAATGTTACTATCGCAGATGCCACAACAATTCTTCAGAACATCGGCAACAAGGACAAGTACCCGCTTGACGAAGAAGCTATGAAGAATGCCGACTGTTACAACCCCGGTGATGGTGTAACAGGTATGGATGCTCTTGCAATTCAGAAACTCGATGCCGGACTTATCACATCACTTCCTGAGATGCCTGAGAAGTAAATAGAAATCCCGAACCACACTTCTATAAAAAAATTTCCCCACGGACTATTCCGTGGGGAGATTTTTTATCTGTTCATGCAATACCATAAGACTGCCTGCTGAACTTCAAGCAGGCACTTTTTAAAATCGTAGCCAACAAAGTATTCAGAGTCAATAGCATCAGCTGAGACTTCCTCACCTCTGTAAAATGGCGGACAGGGGTTTAAAACCGCGCCGGAATTAGCATGGTCCATAGCGGTCTTCGTTACCTGACACGCTCTGAAATCGCTCAGGACGTCCGCAGAGAGGGCATCTGTACATATAATATCCTTACCCTTTACAGCGTCCATAATGTCATAATAAGCGTGCAAGCCGTCTATTTCACACCCTTTTCCACAGCACTGCGAAAGTTCAAAACCGAGTACATCAGACGCTTCCTTCCAGCCCAGTCCGATATTACCTTTATTGCCGACAAAGAGATACTTCTCGTGGCAAATGTCTCTCCCGCGCTTTGTAAGCGAGTAGAGGTCCGTGATAATCTCGCATGGGTGATTAACGTCAGTCATCGCATTAATTACTGGTACTGTCAGGTTTTCTGCCATTTTGTCAAGCAGTGAAATATTCTTGTGGCGTACTATTACAGCGTCTGCCCAGTTATCAAGGTAACCGCAAACATCGCGTATATCTTCTTTTTTATCAAGAGTCTCGCTCGGAAACAGAACACACTGAGCCCCGAGAAGATATATGCCCTTTTCAAAGGTGATACGGGTTCTTATACTCGAAGCAGGAAAGAACATTACTATAGTTTTACCGCGAAGCATATCGTTATATTTACCGCCAGCCAGTTCGTCAGCAAGTGAGAACAATTCAAATATCTGCGATTTATCCAAGTCATTAAGCCTTATCATATCCATAGTAATTACCTCTGCAAAAAATAAAAAACGCCTGCTATTGCAGACGTTCTTTTGGCTCCCCCTGCCCGGCTCGAACGGGCGACAACTCGGTTAACAGCCGAGTGCTCTACCACTGTAAGTGATTTATACCCAAAAGTGTCAAA
>CADAYP010000027.1:0-40751 GCA_902792235.1 Ruminococcus flavefaciens | reverse complement strand
CCATAGACTATTTTAGATACTCTAATTTAGTCTACGGAGCTGCTTAGACTTTATTATACATCAGATTCCTTTTTTGAGGAATACGTCGTTTATTTGACGCTTACGTATCATAGATGATGCATGAGGATTTTTTACCGGCAGCTCATTTGTGTTATCGTGTACGATACGGTTCAGTATTCTGAATCCCATTTTTGTGTTACCTTGTACGATACGGTTCACTATTATGAATCCCATACTTTTGTGTTATCTTGTACGATACGGTTCACTATTATGAATCCCATACTTTTGTGTTATCTTGTACGATACGCTTCACCGAATCGCTGGTAATGAACTATCTCACGCTGTCTGAGGAAGCGGATAGGGTCACGGACATCGGGGTCATCTGCAAGGCGGAGGATATTGTCATAGGTTGTGCGGGCTTTTTGTTCTGCCGCCAGATTCTCATGGAGGTCGGTGATTATATCGCCTTTTGACTGAAAATAGGTTGCAGTGAACGGAGTACCGGAAGCTGCGATCGGGTAGATACCGGTAGTATGGTCAACGAAGTAGTCGCTGAATCCACTTGCTTTTATCTCATCGACAGAGAGTCCTTTGGTAAGTTGGTAGAGTATAGCGGAAATCATCTCAACGTGCGCGAGTTCTTCTGTACCTACATTGTTTTCACAACTGCTCAAAATCGGCAGAAAAGCTGCTGCCTTTTCCTTTCGTTGAATATTTCAGCCGTATAGGGCAGGGGAGTCCGTTTATAGCTATTTCAAGCTCTTTTGCAGGGCAGACAGTAATTGTCTGTACTATTTCTTCGCAGAGACATTTATCCGGTACACAGAAAGAGAGCTTTTGCTGGAGAAAATGCTCTGTTTCACTATTCATGTCCGCTTTTATCAGGTGTTGTTTCTTATACAGACAAGCTTGAAGTTCGGAGTTAAGTGAAGCAATAAGTGCAGAATAGTCACTATCAGTAATTGTAGCGCTTGCGAGTTTTTTTCCGAGCGTTATTTTTTTTTGGTTTATTCCGGAAATGAGAGTGTCAAGCTGTCGGGCGGAAGTGTTGTTGACGAAACTGACCTCACGCATTATCTCGCAGACCAGTTCGTTCGTACAAAACCGCAGACTGCTGAGAATATAATTGACCGCTGCAAGCAAAACCTTGTCATTGACCGAGTTACAACCGCATCCGTCGGCTTTCTGTGAACTGCTGCACCGCCATGCGAGGTAAGTACCATATTTTAGAGACTTCCGTCTGCTGATGAAAGGATTTCCGCATTTCCCGCAGAATATTTTACCGCTGCACCAGTTTTTGCCGGAAGAGTTACGTGCAGGCGGATTTGTTTTTAGCCGTGACTGCGTTAGTTCCCATAATTCGCGGGAAATAATTGGCTCATGATGCGAACTGATACAAACAAGCTGAGATGGGTCGGTCTGACGTTTTTTCAGGTGGTCGAGCGGGTCAGGGGTGAAGGACTTTCCCTGAAAGAGGTCGCCGACGTATTTTTCGTTACGCAGAGTACGGAGTATAGCCGTACTGCTCCATTTTTCCTGTCTCATAGCCGGAAGTCCGAGCGAGTTAAGTTCGCGGGCGATAGCAGACGCACTCCTTCCTTCAAGTGCAAATTTTCGGAAAATTAGCCTTACAGTTTCCGCGCCGGACTCATTAACATATAGTCTGCCGCCGCTTACATCGTAGCCGAGGAGGTCTCGTCCGAAGACGACTCCTTTTTCCATCTGACGTTTCTGTCCCCATTTAACGCGGTCTGAGGTTTTGCGGCTTTCTTCCTGAGCGATGCAAGCCATGATAGAAAGGCGGAGTTCGCCGTCTGATTCGGCAGTATCGATTCGGTCATTCAGAAAAACAACGTTCACACCTGAACGTCTCAGCAATCGGGTATATTCGAGCACATCAACGGTATTTCGGGCAAAACGTGAGACTTCTTTTGTGATTATCGTGTCGATGAGACCGATTTTGCAATCGCGGAGCATAGTGTTGAAGCCCTCACGTTTTCGGGTAGTAGTACCGCTCTTGCCTTCGTCGCAGTAGATTCCGGCGAATATCCAGTCGGGGTGAGATGAGATGAACTCGATGAAAAACCGGCGCTGACTGTCCATAGAGCCGAGCTGCTCGTCTTTTGAAGTACTAACGCGGCAGTAGGCGGCAACACGGCGTTTAATTATTTCCGACATTGCAGACGACCTCCTCAAGCAGTTTGCCGAGTTGTTCAGCGGAGATAAGTCCGGCTTGCCGCATCGACTTGTATACCCCGATTTTCAGGGCAATAGTGAGTTCACGGTAGTTAATATTATCATTCATATTATCGCCTCCGTGAAAATCTTATGCCATTTTTTAAGGGATAATGCAACAAAAAAAGCTTCCGGAGAAAACTCCGAAAGCCTTTGAATGCATATGAGCTGAAACGTTACTTGATAACAACGCCCCAGTTTGAACTAATCTTCTGATACAAGCGGACTCTTTCCTTTTTCTTTTGCTTCTTGAAAACAACAAGGATTCCGAGAGCAGCAGCACAAGTAAGAACTACTCCAATAATTATCATAGGGATTCCAGCACCAAGAACGATGAAGAGAAGTGCCCAGATGATAACAGCAGCTATGAGAATGATAGGAAGGCAGAAAGAAGCGAAAGTCGCAATGAAATTGTCCGGCTGAGCCCATTTGCAGAATGCAGCGAGACTATCAAACTTGGCGGTATAATCCTGATAATCGTGGAATTTTTCGTTGAAGCGAGCGACACGATAAGTTACATTGACACTTCCGCCGGAATTATTCTCAGCGTCCATAACATGAATAATAGTACCGGTTTCAGCCTGACCCTTCATGTTTTTGGTGACAAGAAATTTTCGGTCAACAGCTTCATCTATATTTAGCAAATGAGTCATAAATATACCTTCCTTGACATTAAAAATATAATACTGAACTGTCGTTATGAATCAAGTTAACAGATATAGCTAAAAATAGCTATATCTCACACTTTTATTATATCATAAGACCACATACTTTGCAAGCGAAAAACGCAAATATGAACAAAAAGTACATTTCTGACAAATTTTTCGCGTTAAAGCGGCAAGGCTTTGTAACATTGCAAAAGATGAGTATTGACCTCCGCCGCCTTGATGGCGGAGGTCATGAAATTATAACTTTTTCTTGAATCCTACGTTGGCTTTAGCGACTTTTTTTCTTTCCTTAGCCTGTTTGAGCATATCTGCCTTTGACATAGTCTCGCCAGCGTCGTCTACGCCCGGAATAGGACCATCATCGTCTTCGAGGAAGTTAGAGAGGCGTTTCTTGAAAGCGCCGCCGCCCTCATTTGAGAGCATTACGCTGCTTGTCTGACCTGCATTTCCGCCGAGCATAACAGAGTTACGCTGATATACGGAACCGTGACCGCCTGCGCCGTAGGGGGTAGCCTGTGGGAAACCGCCCTGCTGCTGCGGGAAACCGCCCTGCTGGTAAACTGAGCCGGGATTTCCGCCGTTGTATGGGTTAGCCTGCGGGAAACCACCCTGCTGAGGATAACCCTGCTGAGGGTAGCCCTGCTGAGGATAGCCCTGCTGCGGGTAACCCTGAGGATAGCCCTGCTGAGGATAGCCCTGCTGGGGATAACCCTGCTGAGGATAACCCTGCTGCGGGAAACCGCCCTGCTGAGGATAGCCGCCCTGCTGCGGGAAACCGCCCTGCTGCGGGTTTACACCCTGCTGAGGAGCTGCATAAGGATTATTGAATCCGCTTGCGCCCTGCTGCTGAGCATCTGCGGGCTGGTCGAAGAATGACTTAACGTCTGATGAAGCACCGCCTGCTGCTGCGAATTCATTTGTTTCGTCAACATCGAATCCGTTTGCAAATTCAGCGGGAGCACCGAGTGATGCTGTAGAAGCGACATTTGTGTCTGCTGCGGGAGCAGCTGCTGTTTCGGGAACATCTGCATCGTCATAACCGCTGAGGAAGTCAGCTGCGGCATTTGGGAGGAGTCCTGCTGCCGGAGAAACTTCATCAGGGGAGAGGGCAACCTGACAGCTACCGTTCTCAGGAGAAGCGTTTATGAGAATGCGGAGAGCATCTTCGCTCGGGTCAGAGAATCCGTAATCCTCGAGCGTAATAATAATCATCTGGCTTGCCTTTGCGCCTGATGTAACGAGGGACATTGCTGCGATCTTCTCAGCGGGAAGAACTTCCGGAGTTCCTTCGTTGATAGTAACGCTCGATACACCGGAGAAGAAATCGCCGGTATCTGCAACGATGATCGCGAGACAGGCATCAGGATCAGATTCAAGACTGGGATACTTCTCCTTTAAGATGCCGGCAAAATTTTTGGCGGTATCATAGAGTGCGTTGATTTCCATATCAAACACCAAATTCCTTTCTTTAGATTTTATTCAGTTTCAACGTGCTTTTTAAGCCTTTCAGCTTTTCTGTCAGCCGCACGTTTTTTGTTTGCTTGAACTTCGCCTTCAATAAGAGCACGTTTCTCTACGAGAAGTTCATTATTGAAAATACATGAGAGTGAGATATCATCTTCTGTACCGAAATGAGCACGTTTTGTAAGGTTATTTACAATAATCTTTTTGAAGTTTTCGAGATCAAAGAGCTGACTTGTGATTATCGTATGGTAATCGAGGAAGTCAAACTCGCTTCCGAAAGAGGTATAGAGTCCGTCAGTAGATGTAAACATAGCTATGAGCTTTTGTTTATCGCGGTAGAATCCACTGAACATACTTGCTGCATTTGAGTTGCACATAGAAGCTGTAACGTTAGCAGGAGCTGCTTCGTTATACTCCATAGGCATTACAGCCTTGCCGTCATCAAAGATAGCAACGAGAGTACCGTCACCGATCTGAACGCCGAAAGTGAAATTCTTTCCTGCTACACCAACGATCAGGGTAGTTCCGTAGTATGATTCAGGCGGGATCGCTTCAAATTCTTCATCTGTGAACTTGCTTTTTTCCTCGTCTGTAACGGGATTTGCCGCAAGGTGGTCTCTGACAAGATCATTCCAGTCAGTTATGATCTGTTTCTGGATATTCTTAATGATCCTCTTGTAATTCTTTGGCAGACTTTCCTCAAAATCCTCTTTCTCGGCGTAGAATCTGTCAATAGTGGATATAGTAGCTTCAACAGCGAATTTAGAACCTAAATTGCTGCGGAAGTGTTTTTTACTGCCGTGACCGTCTGCTACGACGCAGACAGCGTAATCATCGCAGACCTTATAGGCAGAACTGTCCTGACAAACCAGACCTGTTTTTTCATGACTGGCACCCTTGACCGAGTGACTGAAACCATTGAACATTTTAACTCAGGACTCCTTCCTTTAGATTTTAGCGGGAATAAGGTCTGTTTACCAACCTGTATCGAAGGGAACATCGTCTGTATCCGCTTTGTTAACGAGTTCCTGTATCTGCTGACCGAGGAGTTTCTGCTTAGCTGCGAAAACGTCCTCTTCACCGAGCTCATGGCTTGTATCGTCGGAGAGAGTCATACTCTTGCTGCCGATCTGTGATGAAGTTACAGCGATGATCTTGATCATCTGAGCGAGCTGACCGCCTGAGTAAGCGTGAACAACAGTATCAGCTGAGCCTGTGAATTCAGCAAGAACGTTATCATTTGCCTCGCTTCCGATACCGAGAGCGGCTTTGAGTCCGAACTTATACCAGCTGTTGTTTCTGAGTTCGTTGAGACCAGCCTTATAGTCATCGGAGGGATAACCGTCGGTCATGAGGAAGATAACGGGAGCGAATGAGAGTGAAGGGGAGTTGAGGAAGCCGTTACGCGACATTCTTGCATTGAGCTCCTTGAATGCTGCGCCGAGGCTTGTAACACCGCTTGCACGGAGACGTGCCCACTCGAATTCCTCTATCGGGATAGGAGCTGAGTACATCCATCTTACGTCTGTAGAGAAGGTGAGAACTGCTACCTTAACCTCGGTATCAGCTTCGCCGACCTTACGGATCTCGGGGATAAGCTCTTCCATAACGGTATTGAGCTCGCCCATTTTCTTACCTTTCATACTTCCTGAAGTATCGATAAGGAAGAAGATAACGAGACTTTTTCTTGAAACGCCTGTTGCGCTGAGGGGATCGTCGTCGAAATCGAGCAGATCGTCTGCTGTGTTGTTATCAGGTAAAGCTGTTTCTGCTGTATCGGCAGGTGCAGCTGCTGAATCCATTACTTCATTAACATCCTGCTCTGTCATATTTTCATTAATCATAAGATACATCCTTTCAGTAAGCTGAAATTAGATTTGGGCTTTTATCTCGCCGAAGTCGATTTCCAGACCCTGCCATACCGGGAAACCCTTTCCCGGAGCTATATCGTAAAAAACGCCGTCCGGCATTTTTGCACGCCATTTTCTGTCTGAGCAATTCTTGATACCGAGAACGCCGGGTTTGAGCTTATTCTCAACAAGCTCTCCTGCGACCTTCATGAATTCTTCAGATTCAGGGATAATCTCGCATTCGTAGAACTTGCATCCGAGGTACAGCGGCATACGATTCTTTCTGTCGCTGAATCCGAGGGTTGCGAATTCCATGCCGCATTTCGGGCACTTGAATGTTTTTTCATTCGGCTGAACGAACATTGAAGCGAAGTTTGTTCTTCCGCAGCCGCACATAATGATCTCAGAGCGGAGTCTGATGAAGAGTTTCTGCCATTCGTTCTCAATTATACGCTTTGTCGGGTCGCTGATACCGGTAGTAAACGAGCGGATGAAAGCGTCTTTAATGTAATCCGGGTAGATTCTCCAGAACTTGATAACGTTATCGTGGATACCTCTTACCGGGCGGTTTGAAGCGTCGTTGGGGTCGTATACGAATACTGCGTTCTGACCGTAGTGCTTTAGCTCAGAGGACTCTGTAAGACATACATCTCTTACGACCTTTTCGCCTTCCATCGGGTCACCGCGGAAGAGAAGCTTGAACAGAACGACTGCAAGTGAGTACTTATCGGTCTGAACGTTCGGCTGAGCGATACCTCTTACGACTTCAGGAGCCATGTATCCGGGTTTACCGCCGATACCGAAGTTGCTTCCGTCAGGAGCGATGTTATCACAGTCACAGACGAGGACTGCACCGGTATTGACGTTGATGAAGAAACCTCCGTCGTTAAGGTCCTGATAGCTCTTTCCGGCTCTGTGGAGGAGGCGGAATGAGTTTACGATATTGATTACAGCAGTTATCATAGCATTGAGACTGCTGAACTTTACATTTTTCTTTACTGCGTGACCTGTGAGGGGGTCAATTTCGAGTTTGTAGGTATTGAGGATATCAACGAAGGAATCGAAGCCTTCGGGCTTGAGGTCCATGATGTATCCGAAAGTGCCGTCCTCAGCTTCCTTGGTGAGGTATTTGGGCCAGAGGAACTTATTATCCGGCGGGCCGTCGGCAATATTGCTGCGGAGATTCTTGAGGAACTCCTTAGGCTTTTTCATTTTGTCGATGTCGTACCATTTGAGCGCCCATTTCTGACCGTTGAAACGTACGAGGTAAACGGTACCTTGACCACCGCTGCCTATAACACTTAAAACCTTGGCTTTTCCGCCGAATTCGAGTTCGACTTCCTGACCAATTTCAAGTTCTGTCATATCATTTCATCCTTTCCGTATGTGGTATTTGCTGTCATTGTATTAATCCTCTTCAATGCCTGCTGTAGTAACAAGTCTGAAATTGATACGGTTTGACAGGCAGAATTTATGAACATAAGAATTTTCAAAGCAATGGATAGTGAGATTGGGGCAATAGGAGAAAGCGTTAGCGTCTATGAACTTTACGCTGTCGGGGAGATAGAGTTTTCTGAGCTTCTCACATCCTGAGAATGCTTCTGCACCGATACTGCTTACGGTATCGGGGATATCTATCGTTTCGAGGCTTGTACAGAACGAGAATGTACTGTCTTCTATCTCAAGGATACCGCTTGGTATCTTTACCATTGCGAGCTTTGCACACTGGCAGAATGCGCCCTGTTTTATAACTCTGAGCGTATCCGGAAGTTCAAGACCTCTCAGGCGCTTGCATGAAGAAAAGGCATAATCGCCTATCGCGAGGAGCGAAGAGGGGAGCTTGACCGTTCTTAGTGAACCGAAACCGTCGAAGCAGAAGCTTTCTATCTTGGTGTAGCCTTCCGCTATTTCGATATTGCTTCTGAGGCGGTACCTTACGGCATCTATCGGGCGGAATATCTTTGTATCTATACTTACGTGTGCAGTTTTCTTTTCAGGCTCAGGCTCAGGTTCGAGGTCATCGGGGAGGATCCTCATTGATGATTCGTAAGGCCAGCCGAGAAGGTAAGTAAAGCAAGCGAGAACGAATTCGGCAGCATTTTCAGCGAGGAAAACGTCGCTCAGCATGAAGCTCTTCGCCTTCATGATAGCGATCTCTCTGTTTTCGTCCTCAAGGAGCATTTTAAAAACGCCCTGATTGTACATATTTTGAAGAAGCCTGCGCTCTTTGTTGTGGTCGGGGACGTGGTCATAAAGCAGACCGATGAATCGTGTTTTATCCATTACTGCTCTCGGGCCGTTGTCTACGACTATCGCTCTGAGCTCATGCTGAAAGTCGATAGTATTTTCAAAGCCGTCTATAGTCTGCGGGACGGGCGCGCCACAGTTCGGGCAGGCAACGTACTTAGGTTTAAGTTCAGTACCGCATTTTTCGCACTGCATAATTTCCCTCCTGACATTTAGCGCTCAGCGAAGAGGGGCAGCAGAAGAGCTGCTGCGGAGCCGAGCGAATTTGTATCAAATATTACAGATACACGCATTATTTATAGCTTAATTATAGCACTTAATTGAACTAATGTCAAGGAAAAAAACGCCGAACATATAGTCAGTTTTTGAACACGTTGCACAAAAACCGATGTTCGGCGCAGTTCATTCTATAGCAGAATGATTCGATTTTATAAATTTTAGGCTGAAATATACAGAGAGTTAATTAAAATCTTTTACTCGGTAGTCTTTACGAGTACCTTATTGAGGTCTCCGACGAGTGAAGTTATCTCTGAGATAGACTTGCTGATAGCCTCAGAGCTCTCGGTTGTGGTGGTTACGTTATCGTCGAGTGCACTGAAAGCGTCGATAGTCATATTGAGTATGCCGATGAGCTGGTTGACGCTTTCCGAGTCCATAGTCGGGTTATCGGAGCAGAATGTAACGATGTTCTGGAGAAGGTCCTTAACAACGTTTGCACGCTCCTTTGTAGCAGATGTTGACTCGTCGATGGAGTTCATGCTGCTGGTGATATTTACAACGTCCTCATTCAGCTTTCCTGAGAGCTCGAGACATTCTGAAGTTATCTCAGCGAGTTTCTCATGCTGGAGGGTGAGGGCGGAGTGTCTTGCGAGAAGAACAGACTTAGCGTAGATAACGCAGTTTTCGGGAGTGTTGAGACCGCGTGATATAGCGATAGCCATGTCACGGCAGGTGTCGAATCCGCAAGCGTGGCAATCGTACTCCTTATCCTCCTTGGTATGCTTGCCCATTTTCTCGTATATCGGCTGAAGCTGCTGCTCAGACGGTACCGGTGTAGGAACGGAAGGCTTGTAGTTGCGGAGGAAGTCGGAAAGGCGGAGCTCGTCGTCGAAACGCTTGAAGAGCTTGTCGTCGCCTCTGCCCATAAAACCGGACTTGCGGCGGTTTTTAGCCTCATTCTCAACCTTGCGCATAACTGACATAACGTCGAAAACTGTCTGATTTGTCTTTGCTGCGGGACCAACGTTGCATCCGAACTCACATGAGAGAACGTCAAACACCTGCGGGTGCTTTGACTCAGGCATTCTTGCGTACATATCAAGCTCGCCGAAAACCTTGTGAACACCTTCGGAATTGGTGATGTTGAGGTCAGGGAGGTGGAGCCAGAGGTTGTCTCTGAGTCCGCCCGGACGAGAATAGATACTTCCGAGCTGACCCTGCTGCTCGTCGAATTTATATTCAAAGTTGTCGCTTGTGTCAACGGGGATACTGATTCCGTTGCGCTCGAAATACTCCATGAGCTTGTCGATAGTAACGTTGTAGTCAACGAGACCTGTATCGCTGAACTCTAACTTTTTCGCTATACATGGCGACAAGTAAGCGATAGGATTGTTGCGGCGCAGGTACTTCTTTATGAAGATAGCTCCGCAGGCGATAGGGCTATGTATAGGCGAGAGGTTCTGAAGCATCTTAGGCTGATATGTCTCGATATACTTTACGATTGCGGCACATGGCTGAGTAACGATGTTTCCGACGGTTTCCTGGTCGATAGCTCTTACGTGAGCCCATGTGCAGATATCGGCACCGAGTGAGCCGTCGTATATGGTACATCCCTGACCCTTGAACCAGTCAAGAACACCCTTCCACTTTGTAGGCAGAGCAGCCTTGATAGCAGGGGATACGATGATGATGAGCTTTTCCTTGATGATGTGGGACATACATTCATCTGTGTCGTCGATATAGTCTCTTGCACCGTGGTTGCAGGTGCGGACACATTCGCCGCAGGCGATACATTTGTCGTTGTTTACAGATGTGATGAATCTGCCGTCGTCAAGCTGTTTAACAGTATTTGCTTCCGGAGCCGGACAGTTTCTTACGCATGAGTTACAGCCCACGCACTTTTCCGGTTTAACGATTATTATTTCATTCATGGTGCGATACTCCTTGTAAAATTAAGTATATGTTCAGCAAACATCAGAAATATCGTTGTTTGCTATGTATAATGTTACTTTTTATTAAGTGCCTGAGCCTGAGCTGCGAGAGCTGCGAGGTCGATTTTTCCGCCGTTTTTCTTTTCAGCGGTATCGTTCTTAGCGTCTTCGTTTTTCTTGTTGTTGTCGGACTTTTCGTCCTTTGTTTCAGACTTCTGCTCAGCCTTTTCATCAGCGGGAGCTTCGTCCTTTTTATCCTTACTGCTGCTGATAGATTCAGCCATTTGTCTGAGTTTATTGAGCTCGTTCTTACGCTTTTTCATGTCCTCACTTTCGAGGTCAGCGGTTCTCTTGGGCGGGTCGGGGTATTCAGGCGAGAAATTAGCCGGCTCGGAGAATACCGGTACGCCGCCTTCCTTTAGGGTAGCTTCGGTCTTTATGAGTATCTCTTCGCAGTCGTAGAGATTGCCTACTCCCATTTCCTCGAACTTTATGATAGCTTCCTTGAAATCGTTGAGCTGTTTGCCGAGAACGAGCATTTTATCGAGCACTACAGCGCTCATATTTTCGGAAGCGTGTTCCATATCGTAAGCTTTATTCTTTGCCTCGGCGATTATCTCAGCAGCCTGGCGCTGAGCCTCGTTGATTATTATAGCGCCTTCGTCGTTTGCATATGCGATAGACTTTTCAGCTGCTTCAGCGGCAGTCTTTTCGAGGTCGTCAGCCTTTTCCTTAGCGGTGCTTTCGAGCATATCGGCGGTTTTTTTAGCCTCTATGAATACGGCGCTGAGTGCGAGTGCTTCGTCAGCAGCCTTAGCGGCAGCGAGCTGACTGTTAGCGTCTGTGAGCTTTGAATTGAGTTCATCGACAGTTTTTTTCAGCTTTTTGATTTCGCTCTCATATTTTCTGTTATCTTCTTCAGCGGCTTTGAGCTTGGTAGTGAGAGTCTCATTCTGAACCTGAGTTTCCGTAAGCTTTGCTCTTTCGCCGGCGAGAACACCGTCGATTCCCTTTTCTATTTCCTTGCCGTTTTTACTGTCCTCAAGCAGGAGCTTTGTTTCTCTCAGCTCATTTTTGAGGTCGAACAGCTGTTTATTCAGGTATTCGAGTCGGTGAATGACTTCGGCTTTGTCATAACCGCCGTACGTGACTGTTTTAATGAATCGAATTTCAGCCATTTTCTAATTTCCTCCTTAAACAACGCGGTGACAGGGTATTGCTGTTATAGCGACAGAAAAACCCGCCGCATTATTATCATACTATATATATACTTTATTATACAACATAACGAAAATAAAGTCAATATAATATGAAGGAAAAATGCGGCAGGTTTTATACAATTCACACAAATCGGCACTTTGCTTAGAAACAGTACCCTCTAACTGTATAAAATGACGTTATCACCATTCTGATTCGCAGGAGTTGATGAGAGCCTGAACCTCAGGCTTCTCGTAAAGACCAAGGTCAAAAAGCTTATCAGCCTGTTTGCGGGTGATCTTGCCAAGTTCCGAATGGACATACTGACCGTGGCGGCGTTCTCTGCCGTCCCACGAATCGATTACCTCGATCCATCCCTTGTTATGGAGCGTAAGCTCAGGGAATCTTGCGGCGGGGTAGAAAGTGCGGACAATAGTTTCAGCGCACTTGTTATGGTTGGTGTAACCGCAGGAATAGGTTTCACCATCCGGAGAGATCCAGCCAAGCTGGAATGCAGGGTCGTTATGTTTGAACATTCTGTCGAGCGGAAGAGGAAATTTTTTATCTGACTCAATAATCTCGACAAAATGGTGATCGTTCGCATTAAACTGGAAATAACCGCCCCTGTCATCTAAAACTACCGGGAGCTGTTCCTCTCTGATGAGGTTTTCAAACCCTGTGCCGACGAGTCCCTGCAGGTTATCGACATAGCGGTAGCAATACTGACCGGTCTCTGTTTTATATACGGCGTATTTCTGCATTTACAAACCTCCTTCATTTTTCTTTCATGTTTTCTTGATATATCGTCTACTACTCTAATTATATTTTACAACTTATAGTCGGCTTTGTCAAGAGAAAACTCCGCAATTTTTGGTTAATCAACGTTTTTTTGACAATTTTTGGTGGGTTGACTAAATTGACTGCAAAAAATGCGGCAATATGCTGACGTGCCTGATAATTTCAGTCGTCAGCTAACGAAAATAATCGCTTAATTTAAGTGGAACAGGCGCATATATTGCACACCAACAAAAAACCGCTCTGCATTTAGCAGAGCGGCTTGTGTTTTTTTTTCTTAGATGTTAACGACTGTGTTTATCATGTTACCGCCGTTCATCTTAGCATTTCTCATTGTAGTATCAAGCTTAACAAGAAGCGAGTTTACGTTGAGGCAATCGCCGGGGAGGTAGTGGTACATCGCACCGGAAACTGTGAGCTGAACGCTGAGGTTGAGAACTGTGTAAGGAGCACTCATTACAGCCTGAATGTTCTGAACAAGAGTCATAGCCTGGCTCTCTGTGATATCTCTGTTGAAGAGGAAGCAGAACTCATTACCTGTGATGTTGTAGATCTCAGCGATGTCGCCGAATTCAGACTTAAGCTTTTCAGCAACTGTTGCGAGGTACTCATCGCCGAATTCATAGCCGTATGTATCGTTGATGATACGGAAGTTATCCATATCGAATACAGCAATGTTGAATCTGTCAGACTCAAGACGCTCACTGATATCGTTATCAAGAGCATAACGGTTCTTCATACCGGTAAGGAGGTTTGTAACAGCAAGGTCGGATGCCTTCTGTCTTGTAGACTTGAGCTTTGCACCAACTTCCTGGAGGTTTCTTTCACGCTCTTCAAGTTCGAGACGAGCCTTTGCAGATCTCTTGCCGATGATGAAGATAGCGAGCTCACCGAGGATGTAGATGATAACAACAAGTCCGAGGGTTACATAGTAAACCTTTGCTGCCTGAGCAGACTGACGTGCTGCATCAGCTGCATTGATACTGATAGCTGAAATGAGCATTTCTGAAGCGGTAGTTTTAAAGGGGGCGATGTCCTGGGTGTAGTAGTCAGCCATTGAAACATCTCCCATGCCCTCCTGGCTGTTGAACTGGTCACGGAGAACGGAAAGACGCTTGCGGTAAGCTTCGATGAATACTCGTGCGTGCTTGAATCGCTTCATGGTTTTGTCGCTGATGCCCTCGTATTTCTCGAAACGGTCAAACTTCGCTTCGATAGAATCGAATGAAGCTTCGATACTGTCAGCGGTAGCAGCCTGGCTCTTTTCGGTACCGATACCTGCGATGATAGTGAGAACTCGCTGGTTAATGGACTGCAATTCACCGTTTGTAGAGTTGATGGTATTCATTGTTACCTTTGTACTGTCGCCTGTCTTTGTGATATCGTTGTAAAGGTAGTAAACAAGTATAATGTTGATAATTCCTATTATTGCAAGCAGTATAGCTGCGAATCTATATGCAGTGGATTGATTTGTTTTTTTAGCTTTTGCCATAATTTTCAACCTCCATTAAGTTCTTTCAGGATACAGCAGAAGCTGAATATCATCGTCGTTGATGTTCTTTGCAGATATCCATGTAACACCTGTATCAACTGAGCCGGCAACGCCGTCACCCTGAGATGCGAGGATAGCATATCTTGTTCCGATGTAACCCATGCTGTAAGGGTTCTGAATGATAGTACCGTCGAGCACGCCTGTTCTGACATACTTGAGCTCCTGCTCGTCCGAGTTGAAGCCTACAACGATAACATCGTTAGCCTTGTCGAGTTCCTCGATAGCCTGACATACACCGAGTGTTGTATTTGTGTTTGTTGCGTACATAATGCTGATATCGCTGTTCTCCTGGAGAAGCTTCTTAGCCTCTTCGTAAGCAGCTTCCTGAGTGCCGCAGCGCTGACCGTCGATGAAGTAGTTAGCTAACATGGACTGCTTCTCATCGTCAGACATAGACTTGCTGCCGCCTTCTGCGGAAGTATCTGCACCAGCGGGAGGACCGCCTGCGGAAGTGTCAACACCAGCGGGAGGACCGCCTGCACCTTCAACACCGGCGGGAGGACCGCCTGCACCTTCAACACCGGCGGGAGGACCGCCTGCACCTTCAACACCAGCGGGAGGACCGCCTGCGGAAGTGTCTACACCGGCGGGAGGACCGCCTGCGTTTTCGGCAGCACCCTGTGCAGCACCCTGTGCGGCAGCCTGAGCAGCAGCCTGCTTAGCCATGTACTGTCCGAGAAGCGGTGAAACTGTAGCTCTGAAACCTGTAAGACGAAGATCAGCTGTGGAAGCGGTATGACCGATCATGGCGATCTTTCCTATAGGAGCGTTGCTTTCAGCTATTGAAGCGAAGAGAAGCTGCATAGCATTTCTTGCAGCAACAGCGCCGCCGTCGAAGTCGCTTGAACTTACACATGATTCGATGTTGCCGTATTCAGAACGGGAGTTGATATTAACTATCTTGATGCCCTTTTCTGTAGCCTTTGCGAAAGCACCGTTAAGCTCAGAAGGATCGTTAGGCGCAATAACAATTGCCTTAACACCCTTGTCGATGGCATCGTTTACGTACTCGATCTGGCTTGCGTAGTCGTTATCACCTGAAGCACAGTAGTAGAGCATATCGTAACCCATTTCGTCACAGCAATCCTGAGCACCGATCTTAACTTCGTCCCAGAACGAAACTTTTTCGTTCTTACAGATGACAGCAATATTTCCGCCGACATTATCCGGTTTTCCACAGGCAGTGGCAGAAGCAAGCATAGTCATTGAAACTGCACATACAGCGATTTTACTGAAAATGCTTTTTCTTTTCATTTTGTTCATGAAAATGAACCTCCTTATAATTATTTTTTCTCTCATTTAAAACAGAGAAATACGTACAGTATTCCGGATTATCCCCACAGCAATTTCTACAAATCTGAAATGATACATCCGGAGTGTGCTTTTTACATATTTATATTTTATCACAACTAAAAGAAAAATACAATAAATAATTGAGAAATATTCATTTACATTTTTGCCAATAATTTTTTTTTATTATAGTCAATTTCAATAATTTTTTTACGGAGAGTAATTGAATATAGAAAAACAACGGTTTGTAAACGTATTATTTAGCTGATATTATCCTGCCGGTATAACGATTTTGAGCAGTTCTGTAAACAATGTACCTATGTCGGTGAGGAGTCCTTTTACTTCCGCGTAAGGCATTGCAAACCTCTGGTTGAGATACCTCAGCGATGCCGCAAGTTCACCGTCTGGTCCGCCGAGTTGTGATATTATCACCTTTGCCATACGCGGGTCAGGGTTTTTTATATTTACCGGATACTGTAATTTTTTCTCATACTGCCACATAAATTAGCTCCTTTCCCATGGCCACGGGTCATCGACCCAGTCCCAGTGCTGAAGGTCATTGTTCTGCTCGGGAGTGAGCGGACCGAATTTATCGTTATACTCAGCTATAGCATTCTCGCGGAGCTTTTTATACTTAGCGAACAATGCGAGTGCACGGCGGCAGTTCGGGTGAGTATCGAGGTAGAGATTAAGCTCCTTGAGTGTGAAATCGTACTGTTTTATTCTCTGTAAAAGCATACGGCGGGGGTTCATCTGTCACTTCCTCCTCTCTCGAACGGGAATGAGAGGTCGGTAAAGAGAGTTCCGCATTTGAGAGCTTCTTCGGGTTCGCGGACATCGCCCCACTGCTGATACGGTACATATGCCATTGCGAGGGGAGTTTGCGCGGGCATAGTTGCCATACTGTCGGGCATAGTATTATTCTCTGCTCTGTCAGCGTATGGAACACTGTTGTCGCGGAGAACGAGCCCATCTATATTACTGAACATATCAAGGTTCATGTTGATTCTCCTTTCAGATTCTTGTACGGAGACTCCGTACATTTCATATTATTCCGAAACGGAGAATGTTGACACATCAAGGCAGTAAACTGCATTATTCCGGTAATCATGAAAAAAGCGGTCAGAAGGGGACGCCCTTTGACCGCTTTGAGTTTATTCAGTGCCTTCCATAACACCCTTGAGAATAGTTTCATTCCATTTGAGAGAAGTACGGTTGAAGAGTCCGTATGCACCTTCACCGGAATAAACACCGTTATCCCATATGAAGCACTTTATTCCCTGTGCCTTAGCCGCTGAGATGTAGCTTCTGTAGTAAGTTGCTCTTGTTTCATCGTCAGCCTTTGCGACACAGCCGAATTCGCCTATGATAACAGGAATACCTGCGTCAGCGAACTTTTTCTTCATGCGCTCGAACTTTGATGAAAGCTCAGCCTTATCAGAATCGCCGAATGAAGTTGTCTGACCGTCAGCGAATCTCCACGGAGCGTAGTAATGTATCGAAACGATAACGTGGTCGTCCTCGGGGACTAAGATATCGTTCATAGCTGAGTCCTCGGCAGAAGCGGCATATCCGGTGACGATGAGAGTTCTTTCAGCGTTATTTCCACCGGAAGCTCTTACAGTATCAACGAAGTCCTGTTCATACTTGTTGATAACGTCTCTCTCGGGAGAAGTTCCGCCTGTCCACTCGGCTGAACTGCCGACTGTACGCGGTTCATTCATACCCTCAAAGAGCAGACGGTCGCCGTAGTTTTTGAACTCAGACGATATCTGCTTCCATATGCTGATAAGCTTTGCACTGTCGCCGGCATATTCCGAATCGTTCGGGTCGAACCAGATATAGTCGTCGTGGTGCATATTGAGGATTACGAACATATCGTTATTATAAGCGTAGTCGACAACTTCCTTGACGCGGTTCATCCACTCGCGAGAGATAGTGTCACCGCTCATGTGTTCATCCCATGTGACAGGGATACGTATAGCGTTGAAGCCGGCGTCCTTGACAGCGAGAATCATATCCTCGGTGGTCTTGGGGTTACCCCAGCCAGTCTCGGTATCGAGTCCGGACTTGCCTGTCTTGTAGCTGTCGAGGGTGTTTCCGAGGTTCCAGCCGACCTTGATATCGCGGACTATCTGTGCAGAACTGCGGAAGCCTGTCTTTGAGTCCTCAGCCGACACCTCTGTACGCTTCTGACGCGGTTTATCGGGGATAACTCCGCCAGTGCTGTATTTTACTGTAACCGAGTCAACGGTAGCAGATGCCTGCTCGCTCCACCAGTAGCCGAGGACGAGTGCACCGTCATTATCGGTGTAGCATTTAGCATCGTCGGGGACGAACCATGTCAGTGAAAGTGTTGAACTGTCAGTGAATACAGCAACATCTCCTGACTGGTAATTGCCCTGCGGCGAATCATAGCCGAAAGCTCCGGTAAACTTGCGGAATCCGCCGGACGAGCTGATGTCGAAAGTAACAGCTTCGGGGATAGCACCTTCCGGAAGAAAATCGGCAGTAGGTATTTTTATCGTGTTGTCGGAGTCGTTGTAGTTTACGCTTTTTCCGACGTCGTATTTTTCGGTTCCGTCGACCGGTATCTCGCGTGTGCGGGTGTAGGTGCAGATGACCTCCTCAATGCGGATACTGTCGGCATTTCCCCACCAGTAGCCGAACAGCACTTCTCCGGACGGAGATATGTGGTCGCGGATATTTCCGGGAACTTCCCATTTTATCTCGCCGTATGTGCCCTGTGTGGGAGCTGAAAAGTCGTCGGACTGATACCAGCCCTCGTCGGTAGCCGCTGAGCATTCGCTGTCGACGGATATTCCGCATCCGCCCTTGAATTGACCTATATCAGCACCGTCGGAGTAGATGACGAATGTGAACGATGAAACTACGTCGCCTTCCTCAATGAAGTCGGCGAGAGGGAGTTTTATCGTATTACTGCCTTCTTCGCGGGAGATAGTCTTGCTGACCGTCACCTGTGAACCAAGCTCTGCGGAGACAGTTTCCGTAGGACTTACGTGTTGAGTTGCAGGCTCTGCAGAAGCTGAACTCTCCGGGACTGTGGTCTCTGTTTCGGGAGGTTCAGTTTCATCGGGGGGAGTGGAGTTTCCACTGACTGAACTGCTGCCCTTTCCGCCGCAGCCGGCAAACGCTGCTGTAAGAAGCAGTGTTGAAAGAAAAAGCGACAAATTTTTTCTCATTTCAATATCCTTTACCTTTCAAAAGAAAATATATACATCTATTATACCACATTTTAAAGAAAACTGCAACATCTTTTTCAAGCTTTTCACAATCTCTGCGAACACTGTTCACTCTCAAGCGGACGACCTGCATAAAAACCGGGTTTGAAGCAAAAAGGAACTGTTAAACAGTTCCTTTTCTGCTATATAGTAGAGGGGGGGAGATTGCACATTCAATGCCGTAATTACTGCATTATTGACTCAGGGAGAGAGGATATCAGTCCGGCATCGAGTTTCTGAATTGAAAGGGCATCAAGAGCGGTTATACCGTCGCCCCTGTTATATACATCAGCATTTGCGCGTGCCTCTGCGGATAAGTCATACTTGTCCTTGTTTCCGAGAAACTGGAGAATTGCTACGGAGTCAGAAACAGATACTGTACCGTCGCCGTTAACATCTCCTGCAACAGTCTGCTGAACAGGTATACCCGTTTCAGATGCAGTTGACGTTGTGGTCACTGGCTGAGTGGCAGATGTTGTAGTTGTAGCCGGAGCAGTTGTCTCAACAGGCTGTGATGCTGATATATCCACACTGCCTGCTCCTATCGTAGTTTCGTCCATACAGCCGCCGTAAACTTCAAAGTATGAAGCAAGCTTTGATGTATCTGTATGAAGCAGGTATGCACCTGAGGGAATATAGCTTACTGATGCATCGGTATCAAAGTTTGCGTACTTGTTTGCACTGTTTACCTTATCTGACTTGCTGTTTACGACAGTACCGTCAGTACTGCCCTTACAGCCGGTAAGCACGTCTTTGTAGCTTTTTATTGCTCCAAGCTTTATCTGCATAGGATTCTTGCAGTTTTCAAAGAGATTGTATTCGGAGAAGATGTATGCATTGGCTCTCGGATTCATGCAATAGCTGGTCTGACCGCTGAAAATGTTGTTATACATATGTATATTTGCCTGACGTGCAAGAGGTCCTCTTGATTCACACTTGTTCCAGTAATCGTGGTGATATGTGAGGTGGAATTGTAGATTGCTGTCAGAAGCACCTACAAGATTGGTCTTGTGGTAGCCTTCATAGTAGCAGTAGCTGTTTGTGAAGTACATACCGCGCTTGAAGTCGCAGGCACCGTCACCGCCTGCTTTATCTGACTCAGCAGGATTTGAGATAGAAGGCTTGTAGAATTCACAGTTATGCACCCAGCATCTTTCAACAGGAGCAGTAAGGTTTGAGCCTTCCTGCACACCTTCCATACCTACGCAGTCTTCGGGAACATTCTTGAATGCGATATTTCTTAGCTCAAAGCTCTTTCCGAAATCCGGAGCACCGCTTTCTGCGATGAAATGGAAGCCCCAGCCGTCAACGACTGCATCTGTACCGATACCTTCGATAGTGATATCCTTGCCCGATTTCATTCTCGCCATATATCCGTTATCGCCGACTGAACCGCCGAAATCGGTAGAATCATAAGCGGTAAGTCCGGACGGTGCTTTTACATTGCCGATAATTCTGATTACGAGAGGAGTTCCGTCTTCGGCAAGCTTTTTGATGATACCGCTGTTGGAATTAGGCTTTGTACCGCCGTTTGAAGTCTTGCCGCCGCCAATGTCCTGACCGGCTGAATTGAGGATATTGCCGATACCCTTTACGGTAGTGCCGTCCTTAGATGTGACGGTTACAGTATCCTTATTATCGTTTGTGACATATATTACCTTAGCATTTGCTTTAAGTTCGCCGCTGTCAGTGTAAGCACCTACACCGTCAGTGAAGTTATAGTGGGCAAAACCTGAACGGTCCTGAGCGCTGACCTCGATGCCGCTCTTGGTAATATTACCCTTTGCAGTTGTGAGGGTAACAGAGTATTTTCCAGCCTTAACACCGGGAATATCGACACGCAGTCCCTTGTTTGTATCTCTTACAAGGTAAGCGAGGTCATCAGCGGAGAATTTACCATTTGAAGGTCCGCTGTAGGAGACTCCTGTAACGTCAGAGTGCTTGATTCCGGAAAGAACAAGATACAGCATTTCATTCCAGCCGCCTGCACTTACCGCATTTACACCGCTGATATTTACGTTACTGCCGGGTGTGGCAGTAGTCTGTACAGGGTTGCTATTGCCGGGATTTACAGTTGTCTGCGGAGCGTTTGTTACTACAGGAGTATTTGAAGCTGAGCCGCCGAATGACATATAGTAGAGGTTTACAGCGTCAGCCTTTGAGAGAGTATGAGCTCCTGCACCTGCATTGGTCTTGAGTACACCGTTTGAATCGGCTGTGAGTTTGTTTCCGTCAAGCATTATAGAAGCTCCTCCACTGCCGAATACGAGTACAAGTTCACCTGACGAACCTGCATTGAAGCTGACAGACGTTGCTGTTTCGATTTTGAGGCACTGTGTGAGTGTCATGCCGTTATATGTAACACTTTCCTTAGCACTTGATAAGTTGCCGGAAATAGTATAAAAACTGCTTGATGTACCGTTTTCGGTGAAATTATGTACCTGAGCACCTGCGGCTGTAGTGCTGTTATTATTGCCGGCAGACTGAGTTGTGACTGCCGGTGCGGCTGTAGTATTCACTGGCTGAGTGACAACTGCCGGAGACGTCGTAACAGCCGGAGCAGCCGAATTATCCTCCTTGAAGCCGCTGCCGATAGCGGTAACGGTACCCTTGTAGCTTGTAAGCTTGCTCTTGAGAGCGGTATTTACCGCATAGCTTTCGTCATCAACAGAATTGTTGAATATCCACTTGAAATCGCCGCCGTCAACACGTCCAGCCTTAGCTGTAACTATAGCGGGAACATCTTCTGCCTTGTCAGCGGTATAGCTGTACATCACGCTTGAGGTATCGAAGTTGTTGTAAGCTGTTCCGCCGTTTTTAGCCTTTACGGAACTGCCTACCTTTTCATTTTTCGATGAGGCAACGTATGCATCGAAGTCGCTGCTGCTCTGACTGTAAGAAACGAATGCCTTCTGTCCGCTCATGACATTTCCGTAAGCCTTGATAACACCTCCCGGCTCACCTGAGAATGTTCCGCCTGTAAGGTCGTCGCTTCCCTGCTTTGAAATGAGCATGGGGTACTTGCAGTTTCTGAAATAATTGCTCTCAGCAAAGCATGAAGCTCCCATTGTTACACCGATTCCGTACTTTGAATTGCCGTCGTAGTAATTGTTATAGCAATGTACTGAACAAGTCCTGATACGCGGGTGACGCGAATCAGAATGGTCGAACCAGTTATGGTGATATGTGATGTAATTCTCGGTCTTTTCTGATTTCATACCCTGAAGATTACATTTTCCGTTATCCCAGAAATGATTATACGAATGAGTGATATAGGTAGATGTTTTGGTATCAAGAGCACCGTCGCCCTTAGCCTGGTCTGCATCTGAACCCGCATCGCCGTAGAAGAAGTCGCAGTTATGCACCCATATATGATTGTTATTCTGCTGAAGTCCGCAGTTATCGCCCTCGTTGCTGTTACAGTTCATGAAGCCGAGATTTCTGACCTCAACGTTTGAACAATTTTTGAGCACGAGACCGAATCCGTTGAGAGTTGCATCGTTGCCGATACCTTCAACGGTACAGCCGGCAGTGACCGTATCCAGATAAAGGTCGCCGTTCTGAAGAACGGAAGGGTCGGTAATATTGCCGATGAAACGGATATTCAGCGGACGCGATTCCTTGCCTTTTTTGTACGCAAGTATGATATTCTGAATGCCCTTTACCTCAGATGCACCCTTTCCTGTCGAGTCGATACTTGCAGAAACGCTGTCCTTGTTGGAATTTGTAACGTAAACCACTATTGCGTTTGATTTGAGTGTACCGTCAGAATTGTATGCACCATTTGCATTTCCGCTTACGAATGCAAAACCGCTTCTGTCGTGTGCATAAGCGGTCACATTAGTTTCTGCTGCTTTGGACGAGTCCTCCTTGCCGCCTATCACAGGGACTACCTTCATAGAGTGGCTTCCGGACTTTAGTCCTACAGCGTCAGCACGCATATAACCGGTGTACTGTCTGATGAGCAGTGAATCTATCTGTTTGCCGTCAACGTAAACGTTGTAACCGGACGCTCCCGATACAGATGACCACATTGCATAGATTCCCTCGCCGTAGCCTGCACTTGAAATGAACTTGACTGAACTTTCAGCGGCAGATGCCGTAATACCGGAATTTGTACCGATATAGAAAGCTCCGTTGACATTACCCATAGCACAGGAAGCAGACATTAAAGCTGCCGCCGCAAGAGCTGCGATCCTTTTCTTCATCATTTGATTCTTCATAATCATTCCCCTTTTTCCTAAAAATCAGTGAATCAATTCATACTTTCACTGTTTTATGTTTTTCATTATATCATGCACTTTTTGTAATTTCAATGACAGATAGTGCTGTATAACTGATATATTATGCTTAGTAAATTATTACGTGAGCATAATAATTCATCTTGTTGAGCCGACTGTTCAGATGTATATTTTTTATAATATAATAATGCCCGAAGATTGAGTAAAAAGTAAGCATTTGTATGTGAAATTTTATTTAATTCAACTTATATGTATGATATAATAAATGCAAAAGCATTCATTATAGTTTATCTTAATGCCCTTGCAGATACGCAAATCGGAGATTTGCTCCCTGCACATCGGGCAATTATATCATAACGCTTCGCTTTTATGATATAATGAATGCAATAGCATTTATTACTTCTTGTCGAAAAAGTCGGGGTTAACAAATAGGTCGTCCGCTAAACCTTGTAATAAACAGGGTTTTTGACACTCAACACTGTAGGGGTACTACAGTCCCACGTAATTTCGGCTGCACCGTTTTATCGGGTCTTGATTGCCTGATCAATAGTATAATTTATGGAGGGATTTTTAATGTTCATTTCCGCAAAAAGAACGACAGCTTCCGTATTGGCGGCGGCGCTGTCTGTCAGTGCAGTTCCGTACATAGGCTACAGCGAAACTGCCGACGCAGCTGATTCCCTGCTTACTCGTGACATATGGTGTGCAAACGAGGACGTGAACCGCTGGGAATCCGAGCATTTTCAGTTTATATGGGGCAAAAACGGTGCAGATTCCGCAAAGGTCACACAAAGCTTCCTTGAAGAAAATGCAAAGAACCTCGAAGCCTGCTGGGACGTTTACATGAACGACCTCTCTATGGACCCCCCTACTCAGTCAGTGAATATGCAGCTTCGCGACGGTAACAGCTACAAGGTGAATTTCTATATTTCCGGCACAGGACTCTCACCTTTCACCGATGACTGGGCATATATGGGGTACGACCGTCAAGGTTACGCATTCATGTTCTGCTGTGTGGGCGCTATGCAGAATTCACCGAATCCGTCATGGGTACTCCCTCACGAATTCGGTCACGTTGTTACCGCTCATCAGCTTGGCTGGAATGAAAACAAATACGTTCAGTCATGGTGGGAAGCTATCGCTAACTGGTACCGCGAGCAGTTCCTCTATTCCGATTACTACAGCAGTCAGTGGGGAAATGTAAACGGAATCACCGACTATTTTGAGACGTACATGAAAAACCTCTGCTTCACTCCTATTCTCGGACGCGACAACTACGCATCATGGGCTTTTTTGCAATACATCACAGAGAATCCGGACAGTCTGCCCGGTTACGGCAGCAACTTCGTAAAAGACCTTATGCAGCAGGGGAAGCGCGATGAGTACCCATATTCGGAGATAGAGCGAGTTTCCGGTGCCGACATGAAAGATACTCTCGGACACTACGCAAAACGTCTCGCAACTCTCGACCTCGCCCATAAAAAAGACTATCAGGCTCGTCAGAATGAACTCCTCGCACGCGGCGAATGGAACTGGGGCGAAATATATACACTGCTCGAAAATACATCCGGCAAAGAGAATTTCTATACTGTTCCGACTGAACGCGCACCTCAGCAGTTTGGTGTGAACATAGTACCTCTCCGTGTTACAGGAGAGAAAATTTCCGTTACTCTGAGGGGACTTACGAGTGCTTCCGGAGCCGACTGGAGAGCGTGTATCGCTGTTGAACAGAAGGACGGAACTACCCGATACTCCGACCTTTTCAAGTCCGGTGAGACTATGACTATGGACTTCGGCAGCAGTGATTCTGCTGCATATCTTACAGTCACCGCTACTCCCGACAGTTCCGCATGGCAGCAGATAGGTGTTCCGTGGGCATACAGCAGCGGAGAATTCGACGAGACCCATTACCCCTTCCTCAGCAAAACCCGATATCCGTGGGGAGCAGATATCACAGGTGCTGAAATCATGCAGTCACAGGACATCACAAGAATGGCACAGGGCAGTATTCACCCTAACGGCGGCGGATTTGTTGCGTCTACGGCTAAGGTTGACCCGACTGTATACGTCGGCAAAAACGCAAAGGTGCTGGGTTATGCAGCAGTAACCGGAAATGCAGTCATAGACGGTCACGCTGTAGTAACAGGCAATGCAAAAGTATCCGGTAGCGCTGTAGTAAACGGACACGCTGTAGTTGCCGAAAATGCAGTTGTCGGGGACAACGCTGTGATAAGCGACTATGCCGGTGTTATGGGACAGGCAGTGATTTCCGACAATGCCAGAGTTATCGAGAGCGGACTTGTATTCAACAAGTACACAGTCAGCGGAAATGCGACTGTAAAGGGAGTTGCCTACTGCCTTAATAATGGCTCTGCGACCGGTCAGGCTATGCCCGACGGCGACTTCTATGACGATTCCGGCAGAACAATTCAGAAAGGCTCAATATACGGCTGGACCAGTTATGATGAGTACGCTTTGAACCGCCCTTATACCGACGGACAAATGGCGGCACTGGATTTTTCAGCTGACAGCTCGGAAATCGCCGGAGACGTTTACACATCAACATTCGGTATAACTATGGGCGCTCCGAGCTGGAATGACACCCTTATATCAGGCAGCGGAGTTCTTACATTTGACGGTTCAGACAGTCAGTATATCATAGCTGACAGTTCTTATGCCGCACTCCGCGAAGCAGAGTATCAGACTGCTATACTTCTGCGTGACAACAGTGAGACCGATATTTTCAGATTCGGCGCAAATGGCAGAGATATTGCCCTCGTTGCCGAAAACGGAAGCATACGCTTTGAAAACGGAAACGGAGAGTATGCAGCTGTTGAAAATGCATACGACATAGGCGAATGGGTAACAGTAAGCGTACTCATTTCTGACGGCAAAGCAACTTTGAAAGTAAACGACGGTACCGAAACAAAAACCGGCTCCGGTAAGTTTTCAATGACCCCTGTTGATGTTATCGCCGATGACGCTGTTTACCTGATAGGCGCAGGCATGAACGGCTCTATGGACTATTTCCGCGTTTACAGCAAAGATGCCGCTGACCCCGAGTATTACTATACAGAAAAGGAAAACATCTCGTTTCAGCCGGCTATCGGCTTTGTGGGTGACCTCAACAGTGACGGCAGAGTTGACGTATTTGATGCTGTACTTATGCGAAAAGCAGTCATTGACGTAAGTACTGTCAGCAACAGAAGCGTATTTAAAGCTGCTGATGTAAACGGAGACAACAGCATTAACGTTGCCGACCTTGTGTCTCTGCATAATTTCATTCTCGGCAAGGACGACAGTTTTCCTGCCGGAGGGATATACCACAAATAGTATAATAATTCGGCATTAAATATCTATACTTCTTTCGTCGGTCTTCGCCGGGGGAAAGGTATAAAGAGCGGTCCGGCAGTGCATAGCTGTTCGCTTGCCTGCCTGCTTTTCAGGGGGACACCGTCCCCCTCGGTTTCACCCCCTGCTGGGGAGAGAACCTCTCCCCAGACCCCCGTAACTTCGGCTGCGCCGTTTATTTATTGATAATTAATTGCCGGAATAACAATAAAAAGTCGTAAGGCTCACATGGTCCTTACGACTTTTTCATTCAATGCACTTACTTTAGTACCGATTCCTGAATCGTGAAATGCTTGGGAATACCATTTTCATAGTGGACATTCAGCTCACCCTGAATGAGCGGCATGAAATAATTAACAGCCGCATCAGTGATATTGTTTCCGGAAGGGGTAATGAACTCGTCCGGAAGGAACTTCTCCTGATTTGCGATGAGTGAAGCGTCGGCATCTTCAATAACCACTGTATACGGGTTTTCGTTCACACGGCGGAATATCATCATCTTACCTGTTTTGCCTGCAAGAGCACATCTTACTCCGGCAGCTCCGATAGCCTCTGCCTCGTCGATATCGGTACGCGAGCCAAGATGTGACGAGCAGCGCTGCATAACATTCAGCTCGATAGAACGTACCTTGCAGCCTATCTGATTGCGTACCTCTTCCTCAAGGTATTTGCCGATTCCTGAGAGGTACTTATGACCGAAGTTGTCAACTACACCTGACTGTACACCGTCGGGGACTTCTGTACCCTCGGATACTGCAACTACTACAGCCTTATGCTTTGCCATTTCCTGACGTACATCGCTCATAAAGCTTTCAAGCGAGAATTTTCTCTCGGGAACATAAACAAGATGCGGTGCAGTTTCACCAAGAGCGTGAAGAACAGCTGTTGAAGCCGTCAGCCAGCCTGCATGACGTCCCATTACCTCAACGATAGTTACAGACGGCATACTGTATACTGAACTGTCACGGATAATCTCGTGAAGAGTTGCCGCAACGTACTTTGCCGCAGAACCGAATCCGGGAGTATGGTCGGTAACGCAGAGGTCGTTGTCGATAGTTTTGGGTATACCTATGACCTTAATATCAATAGACTGCTCAGCAAAATACTCAGAGAGTTTGTTTACGGTGTCCATTGAATCGTTGCCGCCAATGTAGAAAAATGCACCTATCTGACGATGTTTAAGCGTTTTCACTATCTTCTTGTAAACTTCTTCATCGTCGTGCCAGTCGGGGAGTTTGTATCTGCATGAACCAAGAACGGTAGATGGAGTCTGCTTGAGAAGTTCCATATCATCATTGGTATTGATCAGAGTTTTGAGGTCGAGGAGGTGGTTCGAGATAATGCCCTCGATACCGTTCACAGAACCGAAAATAGCGTCAATCTCCGGATTTTTGAGAGATTCTGCGAAAACTCCTACGAGTGAAGCGTTTATTGCACAGGTCGGACCGCCGGACTGTGCTACAGCAATATTCATCATGATAATTCCTCCGTTGTCATTCTCGACATATATATACATCATTATACCATAAACCGGTACAAATAGCAAGCCGCTCGGGGATATATTTTGATAATAGCTTTTGAAATTGAGTGAGGGGGCACTACTTGACTTTGACGGAAGAATGTGGTATTATAATTTGGTTGTATTGTATCCTTTATAAAAGGAATAATAACAAGGAGGAAAATTAAATATGAAACCGAAATTTGACACAAAGTCACTGGTTCTTCTCGGACTTCTCATGGCGATAGTACTTCTCTTCTCGCTTACGCCAATCGGAACTATCCCGATAGGACCGCTTTCAATCACACTCAATATTATCCCCATTGCTATTGCCGGTATCGCTCTCGGACCGTGGGGCGGTCTTGTAGTTGGTACATTCTTCGGACTGTTCAGCTTCCTTCAGTGTTACGGAATAGGAACTCCCAGCGGAATGGGTGCTATACTTGCGGATATAAGTCCTGTTCTCGCGTTTATTCAGCGTGTTATACCGCGTGCACTCGACGGCTTCCTTGTAGGTCTTATATATAAAGGTATGACCAAGCTTAAAGCAAAGCGTGCATATTACGCAGTTGCAGGATTTGTAACATCATTCTTTGGAATTGCGCTTTTCCTGTCGGTAATGCAGTTCGCATTCTCACATTCCGAACTCAATGATGAAGGCAAAAAGATATGGGTTCAGAACGAATCAATGAAAAGCCTTATGTCGTCCGGCGGACTCATATGGTACATCTGCATAACAGTTGCACTGCTTCTCTTCTGTATCGGCTATCTGCTTGTAAGCGGAAAAAAACTCTCACGTATGCAGGTTTCGAGTGCAGTTACAGGATTCTGTTCGGCACTTCTCAACACGATATTCTTCATGTCGGCACTCGTGCTTCTCTTCGGAAAGACAGATTATGTACAGGGACTCATCAACGATAAGGGCAACGGAAACGTTCTTCTGTTCATAGTCGTGTTCGTTGGTATCAACGCATTGTTTGAGATGGTCGTTTCAACTATCATCACAACTGCGGTAGGTACTGCACTCCATAAGGCTAAGCTTGTAGAAGGTCCAGCTGAGGACTGATGAAACTGCGCGAAATACAGCGTTTAACGTCGATTTGCACAAAATCATTACAAAATAGTAAATCTACTTGACAATCTTTGCTTTTTATCCTATAATAGTATCATTTTTTACATGAATTGGAGGATGAAAAATGGGTGTATTTGCAAGATTAAGTGACCTGCTTAAAGCCAATATCAACGACCTCATTGATAAGGCGGAAGACCCTGAGAAAATGGTCAAGCAGATCATTATTGATATGAATAAGGAACTGAATAAAGCTGTTCAGAATCTGGGAAAGGCTAAAGCAAGCGAAAAAATCGCTGAGAAGAAGTATCTTGACTGCGAGAAGGTCTCAAAAGACTGGGAAACAAAGGCTAAGATGGCTCTTCAGAAGGGCGATCAGGACCTTGCTAAAAAAGCACTTGCTAAAAAGGTCAAAGCCGATGAGGAACTTGCAAGCTACAAACAGATGTATGAGTCTATCTCAGCTCAGACAAGAACTATCGGCGAGCAGGTAGAGGTGCTCAAGAATAAGCTCGACGAGGCAAAGTCACGTCAGGCAATGCTTATTGCACGTTCACAGATGGCTCAGACAAAGAAGCAGCTTGCAGCTGCACAGAGCGATTTCGATACACAGAGCGCATTCTCTAAGCTCGACCGCATGGAAGAAAAGGTTATGCAGCAGGAGGCTGAAGCTGATGCATTCACTGAAATAGGCGGCGGAAATGATCAGGACGGTCTTCAGGAACAGTTTGCTCAGATGCAGAATGATGCACAGGTCGATGCAGAGCTTCAGAGACTTATGTCTGAGATGGGAATGAGCGAAGCTCCCGCGCAGGAGACAGAAGCTCCACAGGATGCAGAATAATAACAGAAACGAAGGTTTTATTATGAGTAAACGTAAAAAAGAAGAAGATATCAATCCTAAAAAGGTGTTTAATATGTTCCTTCCTATCGTGGGAGCAGTATTCATAGCGGTAAGCGCTATACTTTATATCCTCTACAAGAGCTGGAGCAATAAGCTCTACTTTGAAAAATGGAAGGATTACGAGGATTGCGGAGTTTAACTGCAAAGCAGGGAACGCCGTCCTCGGTGTTACGCTGAAAACGTAACAATAATCAGGTTTTTAACACAAAAAAAGGAGTATGCTAAGTAAAAAGCATACTCCTTTTATTTTTAAAAGTATTATTCTTCTTTTTCAAATGTTTCAGTATTTCCGTCAACGTCGTAGAGAGTAAAGCTGCCGTCGTCATTGAGTGTGAAAGTACTTCTGCCGAATTCATAGTCCATGATAGAAGGGTCAACAGTGCAGTCGCTGAATTCGACAACATCGGCACTCTGTGAGTATTTGCAGAAATTCTTTATCGTAATGAAGCAGTGACCGTTTCTGATAGTCAGGGAAGTGTCAGGCATTTTTGTTTCAGTTTCTTCAGCCGATTCGAGAAGACTTTCAGCAAGGAAACCGCTTGTGAGGTCATATTCACCGTCGAGATTGTCGGGGTCTGCATCGCCGTTTCTCTCAGCATTCAGAAGCTCAACGTTTTCGCCGTTTTCGGTGGGAATGACAACTTTAAGGCTGGTACCGTCGTAAACAACATTTTCCTGCGGGTATTCATTGCCGTTGAACATTATGGTTTTATCGTTTGTGAACATGATTATTTCGGATATGTCGTTGAGAAGAGAAAGACTTCCTTCCTCGCTGAATTCGAGACTTGCGAAGTCGCCTTTCCAGTTTCCTACGAGAACACCGTCATCGTAATTGTGTCTTTCGTGATAATCGGGGATAGTTGTAGGTTCGGTACTTTCCGTTGAAGCCTCCGTTGAGACAGCCTGAGCAGCAGGGGTTTTCTCACGGGTTTCCGAATTATTGCTTTTGTTTCCGCATGATGTGAAAGTGAGAAGTGTGGCGGCAAGAATGATTATCGCAGATGTTTTTTTCATATTTTCCTCCTGAATTGCACTTTAAATCCATATTGTAGTCAATGTCAAAATCATTTGAGGCTGACTATATCTCATCCATAGAAAGAGTTGCTATCGCGTTGAGACTTTCGTCGGCAGTGATACCGGCGAGCAGGTTGTAGCTTCCCTGACAGCCTATCATAGCACCGTTATCGCCGCATAGTTTCTTCTCAGGCATGAAGAACTCGAAGCCTTTTCTTTCACAGGCTTCTGAAAGTGCGGCACGAACTCCGGAATTTGCAGAAACACCTCCGGCGAGTGCAACTTTTTTGTATCCGAGCGATTCTGCGGCACGGATAGTTCTGTCGGTGAGTATCTCTGAAATAGTTGACTGCAAGCTTGCGGAGAGGTCATTTTTGTTGACTTCTTCGCCTTTCTGTTCAGCGTGGTGGAGCAGGTTTATAACGGACGTTTTGAGTCCGGAAAAGCTGAAGTCAAACTCGTTTCCGGCAACGGCAGGGTGGGGCAGTCTGAAAGCCTTCGGGTCACCGGACTGTGCGGCATTGTCAACGTGTACACCGCCGGGGTATGGGAATCCCATAGCGCGTGCGCACTTGTCAAAGCATTCACCTGCGGCATCATCGCGGGTTCTGCCGACAACGCGGAATTTAGTGTAGCTCAGCACCTCTATGATATGGCTGTGTCCTCCGCTCGCAACGAGACAGAGATAAGGCGGCTCAAGTTCCGGGTGACTGAGGTAATTTGTCGCGATATGACCGGCGATGTGGTGCACCGGTATAAGCGGCTTACCGGAAGCAAGGGCAAGTCCCTTTGCGAAGTTTACTCCTACGAGCAAAGCGCCGATAAGACCGGGAGCGTATGTAACTGCGATACCGTCGAGGTCAGCGAGAGTGACCCCTGCATCGCCGAGAGCTTTACGTGTAACACCGAGGATATTCTCGCAGTGACGGCGCGAAGCTATCTCCGGAACGACACCGCCGTATTTTTTGTGTTCCTCTATCTGAGTTGATATAACCGACGAGCGAATCGTGCGGCAGTCCTCAATAACGCTTGCGGCAGTTTCGTCGCAGGAGCTTTCTATTCCTAAAATCAGCATTTATCTCTTCCTTTTTGATACATTATAGTTTTACGCATGACGATAGCATTTTCTCGGGGTAGCGTATAAAAATTTTTCCTGATTGAGAGCTTTTCAAAGCCGCATTTCTCATAAAGTGCGATAGCTCCGGCATTTGACTCTCTCACTTCGAGGAAGATATCCTCGGTATCAGGGGGGAGGAGTTCTTCAAATCTTTCCATAAGCGCGAGTGCACAGCCTTTGCGGCGGAAGTCGGGGTGTACAGCGACACTCGTGATATCAGCTTCTCCGACTGCTGTGTAACCGCTGAGCAGAGCCGCGATACGGTCATCTTCCATGATGTAGAGGACGATGCCGTTACTCTTTTCGGATTCGCTCATGAAAGACTCCGCAGACCAGCCGTCAGCACCGACGCAGAGCTTGTCCAGCTCTGAAAGCTTTTCAGCGGTTGCGGTATCGAATGGAGAAGTGAGAATAAGATATCGGGAATTATCTTTCATGTTTTCACCTGTTACAATACTAAATAATTAATTATCTTCAGCCTTTTGCGTCGTACCAGCTTTCGCCCTGATGAACATCAACGGCAAGCGGTACCTTCATCTCGTAAACTCCCTGCATCTCCTCGCTCAGTATTTCAGCGGCACGGTCGGCACATGAGATGTCTGACTCGATGATAAGTTCATCGTGCACCTGTAAAATCAGCTCAGCGTCGAGGTTTTCAGCTTTCAGACGGCGGTAGACGTTTATCATCGCGATTTTTATGAGGTCAGCGGCAGTTCCCTGTACGGGTGTGTTCATAGCGATACGCTTGCCTGCCGCCTGAAGCATCTTGTTAGACGATGAAAGCTCGGGGATACGGCGCTTTCTACCGAACATTGTTGAAACGATTCCGGTTTTCACTGCGTTATCGACGGTAGACTCCATAAACTCGTTTACTTTCGGATATTTAGCAAGGTAGTCGGCAATGTACTTCTTTGCCTGTGCAACAGAAGTGCCGATATCCTTTGATAGCGAGAACGCTCCTATACCGTAGATAATGCCGAAGTTTACGGCTTTAGCGGCACTTCTCATCTCGGGAGTGACCATGATAGACGGCATATCGAAGACCTGAGCGGCAGTAGAGGTGTGGATATCCTCACCGGAGTTGAAAGCGTCGATCATGTTTTTGTCACCGCAGAGGTGAGCCATTACACGAAGTTCTATCTGGCTGTAGTCGGCATCGACAAGGACTTTTCCCTCGCCGGCTATGAAAAACTTTCTCATCTGCGAGCCGAGTTCGGTACGGACAGGGATATTCTGCACATTCGGGTCTGTCGAGGAGATGCGTCCTGTACGTGTTTCAGTCTGCTTGAAGCAGGTGTGGATACGTCCGTCGTCTGCGATTTTTTCAAGCAGACCTGTGACGTATGTCGAGTTGAGCTTGGTGTACTGGCGGTATTTCAGCACGTTGTCAACAATGGGGGAGTAGTTGCGGAGTTCTTCAAGTACGTCGGCATTTGTTGAGTAGCCGCTTTTGGTCTTTTTCTTGGCAGGGAGACCGAGTTCCTCGAAAAGGACTGTTCCAAGCTGTTTTGGTGAAGAGATATTGAACTCGTGACCGGCATCGTCGTAAATCATCTGCTGAGTTTCCTCTATCATTTCCGAGAGTGAAGTTCCGAAGTCTTCAACGCCGTTACGGTCGATTTTCACGCCGGAATGTTCCATAGAAGCGAGTACCTCAGTCAGCGGCATTTCGATGTTTTCGAGAAGCTCGGTCATACCCTCACTGTCGATTTCAGCGCGGAGCTTCTCAGCAAGAGAGGTGAGTGAAACAAGGTCGGCAAATTCGCCGTTTTCACTGCAATAGTGCACTCCGTACTCGGCACAGAGCTTATCGGCGGCATAATCGGAAGCGGAAGTATTCAGCAGATAGCCGCATATTGAAATATCCGTCACAACATTTTTCAGTCCGCCGCCGTGAGCCATTGCATAGCGGTAATGCGGCTTTGCGTCGTTGGTTATTTTCTTGCAGTCCGAGGCGAAAAATGAGCATATAAGCTCGGGCACTGACGAAGTATAAACGGCAGTACCGCTGAGAATACTGAGCTTTTCGCCGTCGAAGAGGTAGCATACGCGGTCAAACTTATCTATCGCAGACTTGTCAAGCTCAGTTTCAGTGACCTCTATCGGCACGTATTCCTCTTGTTTTACCTCGGGGGCAGAATTTACCTCAGAGGGCGAAATATCGAGCTTGTCGAGAAGCTTGTACATTTCAAGCTCGGTCAGCAGACTGCTGACTCCGGCTTTGTCGATATCGCCGAGAGCGTAAGCTTCGAGGTCATTTTCGATGGGAGCATCGCGGACGATAGTAGCAAGCCATTTGCTTTCCTTTGCGGACTCTTCACCGGCGGCAAGTTTTGCTTTTACGCCTTTTGTGAGTCCTGACTCTTCATATCCGGCATATACGTCTTCGAGAGTGCCGAACTGCTTTATCAGTGAAGTTGCGGTCTTTTCGCCGATTCCGGCAACTCCGGAGATATTGTCGGAGCTGTCGCCCATGAGGGCTTTGAGGTCTATGAGCCGTATCGGCTCGAAGCCGTAGTCCTCGGTGAAGCGTTCGGGAGTGTAGCGGATAGTCTCCTTATTAGTTGCGAGGAGTACCGTAACATTTTCGTCTATGAGCTGGAGACTGTCGCGGTCACCGGTGAGGACGTAGCACTCGTTACTGCTGTCACTGCAAAGCTTTGATAGTGTACCGAGTATATCATCAGCCTCGAATCCCTCACACTCAACGACCTTTATGCCCATAAGTGTAAGGAGCTGTTTTATCAGCGGTAACTGCTGAGCAAGCTCTTCCGGCATACCCTTGCGGTTAGCCTTGTATGATGCGACTGCCTTGTGGCGGAAAGTCGGAGCTTTCAGGTCGAATGCCACAGCAACGTGGTCGGGCTGGACATCGGCGAAATTCTTCATGTAAATACTCATAAAACCGAATATTGCATTTGTAAAGACACCTTTTTTGTTGGAGAGCAGTTTTATACCGTAAAAAGCACGGTTCAGGATACTGTTTCCGTCGATTGCGAGAAGTCTCATAGAAAGTCCCCTTTGTAAAGTATAGGGATGCGCAATGCGCGTCCGCAGATTCGTGGCTGCCGTTAAACCGGCATGGGCGGATATTATCCGCCCACAGGTCATTTATTGATGTCGATAACGACTATTTCCGAAATTGCACCGGTCTTGAATGGGAGTGCCCAGCCGGAGATTCCGCTTGTTACGATGAAATCGGTGTCCTTGCGGTGTTCATAGCCGTATAGAGCGTCATTTGCACCGATAAGCAGACCTATCTGTCCGGCAGGGAGAAGCGGTCCGCCGTGGGTGTGACCTGATAAAACGAGGTCAGCGGCGCATGAAGCCTCTTCGTCGTAGTCGTTTGGCTGGTGGTCTATGACTATCTTGTAGGCACTGTTGAAAGCGTCATCTGCCATAAGTGTCGTCATAGAAGCGCGGTCTTCAACGGACCTGTCCTGTCTGCCGATAATGCGGAGAAATTCGCCCGCCTGTACAGTTTCGTCTTCGAGGATAGTTATGCCGTTTGAGGTAAGTGCACCGCGGAGGTCGGCCTCGTTGAAGTCGCGGTATCCCTCGGAGTAGTAGCCTTTATCGTGGTTTCCGAAAGTATAGTATACCCCATAGGTAGTGTCAATATCACCGAGAGCTTCGCAGGCACGCTCCATATCAGCCTTTTTCGAGTCATCGTCAACGAAGTCACCTGCTACTACAACGATATCAGGGTCAAGCTCATCGATGCGTTTCATCTGTTCGGCAAATTTTTCGCCGTCGAGAGTGATTCCGAGGTGTGAGTCTGCTATCATTGCGACACGTACTCCGTCGCCGACATTTTTGGCGGTATCGATGTCATAGTGCGTAATGAATATGTGGTGAGCAAAATACCAGCCTGTTGTAAGATATACCGCAGTAACAGCGAGAGCGGCAGCTCCGGACCAGTTGCGCTCCGGTTTTTTGCCGCGTATCTTATTAATGATACCGGCGGTGATATCGCAAATCAGCCATATTATGAAGAGGTGCACCATGACCACGATGACAGTAGAAACGTTAACTATTGCCCACGCTCCGCAGACTGCCGCGGCAAGAAATGCCGCCGCGAGCCATGAAAGAACAGGGTGAGCCTCGCCGAATTTTTTCAGGAAGCTGAACCGGTGAAAGCCGCAGATGATATATGCCGCACCCGAAACTGCGAATGCGAGCATTACCACTAATATCGCCAGCCACATATCAGTCCTTGATTACTTCCTTGACAGCAGCGAGAAGTTCGTCATAGCTTTCAAAAGCAGGGAACTGGGGGTAGTCCTTCTTTATCTGTTCAGTGCTGCGGAAGAGGAAACCAGCCTTACTTGCCTGTATCATACCGAGGTCGTTGAAGCTGTCGCCGCTTGCGATAGTCTCATAGCCGATTGACTGGAGAGCCTTTACAGTTGTGAGCTTTGACTTCTCGCAGCGCATCTTGAAACCGGTTATTTCGCCGTTTTCAGCAACTTCAAGGGTGTTGCAGAAGATAGTGGGCATACCGAGTTTTTTCATAAGAGGAGCAGCAAACTGTGTGAAAGTATCGCTGATAATGATAACCTGACAGAGTGAACGAAGCTCGTCGAGGAACTCCTTAGCGCCGGGCATGGGGTCTATTTTAGCGATAGTGTCCTGAATTTCCTTGAGACCGAGACCGTGTTCCTTAAGAACGCCGAGACGCCAGTTCATGAGCTTATCGTAATCGGGTTCGTCACGAGTGGTCCTCTTGAGTTCGGGGATACCGCTTGCTTCAGCGAAAGCTATCCATATTTCAGGAACGAGAACTCCTTCAAGGTCGAGACAGGTGATATACATAGACATAGTTTATTCCTCCATGGGTACAGATTTTTTACCCATACATTATAACATACAATTGACAAAAAAGCAACAGGCGCAGACTTCTTTTTCACAAAATCGCGGCTTTTATTGTAAGGAACGTTCCCATGTGTGATGATATACACAAAAATCCGTTAACTTTAAGGCAACACCGCACAAATGCACAGAAATCCCTTGACATACGTCAGTATGCCTGCGAAATTTCTATACAATCTGACGAAAAATCTGTCGGCGCATCTCCAGCACAAGCTTTGTGCGGATTGCCTTAAGAGAAAATTAAGGAGTCTTTAAGATTTTTTTAAGAAAAGCCGTATATAATCAAGACATACGATAAGGCGTTACCCTCATGAAAATATATTTAAGGAGTTTGATGAAAATGAAAAAGTTTAAAACAGGTAAATTCTTCATCGGTCTTTCGGCAGCAGCACTTCTGACGGCTATAGCTCCAATGGCGGCAGCTTCTGTTCAGGCGGCTGAGACATCGGCTGAGTTCGTTTACGGCGATGTTAACGGTGATAACGATGTTACAGTTGCGGACGCTGTTGCTATTCTTCAGTACATCGGAAATAAAGACAAGTATGCTATCGATAAGGATGTTCTCAGCAAGGCTGATGTCTACAACCGCGGCGACGGTGTTACCGCAAGAGATGCGCTCTCTATCATGAAGCTTGATGCAGGTCTTATTACTGAACTCCCTGAGTCATGGCTTGAAGTGCAGACTACCACTACTACCGGCGTTACCACAACTTCTTCTGCTGTAACTACGACCACGACCTCTACAGCACCTGACCCGCAGGCTGATATCACGTATATCCACCTCACCGGCAAAACTGCGACCGTTACAGGTGAACACGCATCTGTCAAAGACTCGGTAATCACTATCGACCATTCAGGTACTTTCTATGTTGACGGTACTCTCGAGGACGGTCAGATAAATGTAAATATTGCCGATGAAACTGCCGACCCCGAAACTGTTAAGATATATCTCAACGGTGTGAATATCACAGGAAAGAGTGCTCCGGCGATTCTTGTAACCAATGCAGAGAACACGTCTCTCAACATCGTTGACGGCACTGAAAACACCGTCTCCGACGGCGATACCGCTTACGTTGACGCGGCAGGAACCGCTTCCGGCGAGGCTGTCATCGAGGCTAAGGACGACCTCACTATCAAGGGCGGTGAACTCGGTACAGGTATCCTCAACGTTACCGCTAACACTCAGGACGCTATCTCGTGCAATAATGATATCAAGTTCAACGGCGGTACAGTCAATGTTACAACTCTCAATTCTACCGATAAGACTGACGGTATCAAGGGCAAGAAGTCTGTTACAGTCAAGGACGGCGAGGTCAATGTTGATGCCGAGGGCGACGGTATCAAGTCAAGCAAGGGTGCGGTTGCAGTTTCAGGCGGAAAGGTCGTTATCAAGGCAGGCAATGACGCTGTGCAGACTGCCGCAACTATCGACATCAGCGGCGGTACTGTCATTGCAGGCGGCGACCGCGGCTTCACAGCTGTAACAGGTATCAATATCACAGGCGGCACAGTCTACGCTACAGCTACCGATAATCAGGCAGACGCTAAACTTATGTCGGGAACAACTCAGACTACAGCTCTGCTCAATTGTATAGATGATGTAACCAATACCAAGGACGGTACATGGAAAAAGGCTAATGTTATTGCGGCTAACGGAAATAAGGATATAGAGTTCACGAAGAAGTACAAGTACGTTCTTGTCAGCGACGCTAACATCAACGGAGCAAAGTCATGCGGATTCACAAATCTTTCTACCGGTACTGCGGTAACACATACCGACGGCAAGCAGACACAGTTCCAGCTCAGCCTTGTTACGACGTTTGAAAATGTTGACCCCAATGGAGGTTCAGCCAGCAGCGGCTCAGTAACACCTGAAACTCCGGCGGCTGACGGATACACTATCAAGTTCAGCGGAGCTTCTGTCGAATCTGACGCTCCTGCGGACACAGCATCTGTCAGCGGCGGTGTGATAACGATCAAAAAAGAGGGCAAATTCGCGGTAACAGGGGAGTGCAAAGAGGGTCAGATAGTTGTTGACGTTGACAAGACTGCTTACCCTGATTCAGTTGTTGAACTCGACCTCATGGGCGTGAGCCTTACAAATTCAACTACTTCCCCGATTTATGTTAATTCTATCGGCGACGAGGTTCAGATAGTCGCTAAAGCCGGTACAGAGAATACTATCTCCGACGGAAAAACTCACTCGCAGACCTACACTGACAGTGACGGAAATGAAAATACAGTCGAGGGAGCGATATTCTCGCGTGATGATATCAAGTTCAAGGGAACAGGAGTCCTCAATATCAACGGAAATCAGGACGACTCTGTAGTATGCAGGAATGATATCAAGATTTACAACGGCACTATTAACGTGACCGCTGTTGACGACGGTATACGCGGCAAGGACAGTGTTACTATCGGAGATACTACAAAATCAGACGGCTCTGCCGCTGACAATTCAAAACTCATGCTTACGGTCAAGACTTCTCAGGGTGACGGTATCAAGGCAACTTCAACAGATACCGCGTCTGACAAGTCATACGGCATCGTTACTATCAACGGCGGTACTGTTGACATAACCTCATACGCTGACGGTATTCAGGCAGAACAGGACTTCATCATGAACGGCGGCGACGTTAAGATATACACATATCAGGGAAGCGATTACACTGCTTCCGGCTCATCAACAGGCGGTTTCGGCGGCTGGGGAGGTCCCGGCGGCGGAATGGACGGCAATTCCAGCAAAACTGACATCTCCGCCAAGGGCATAAAGGCTGTTGGCATTTATGATACAGCCGGTACTGCATGGCAGAGCAAGGGCGATATTAACATCAACGGCGGTACTCTTTCCATAGACTCGTCCGACGATTCGCTCCACTGCGGCGGAAGTATGAACCTCATCGGCGGCGACCTGACTCTCGCTTCTGCCGACGACGGTGTCCACTCCGACCATGACCTTGTTATCGGCAAGGGAAGTGCGGATACATACGATGATATCAGGATAAGCGTTACCAAAGCTTACGAAGGTATCGAGGGACTGAATATAACTCAGAACAGCGGTACTGTTATAGTTTCATCGACTGACGACGGCTTCAATGCGGCTGGCGGCAACGACGGCTCAGGCAATCAGCCGGGAGGACGCGGCGGCAATCCATGGGGACAAGGCGGCTGGGGACAGTCTTCAGCGTCTGCTTCAAATATTTGCATGACTTTCAACGGCGGTCTCGCTCTTGTAAACGTTTCTGACGGCGACCACGACGGCTTCGACTCCAACGGCGATATCAAGCTCAACGGCGGTATTCAGATATCCAACGGAAACGAGCCTTTCGACTGCGGCGACGGCGGTTACTCGGTAAGCGCGAACGGCTCTACATGGGTGACATACTACGGCAGTGTAATGGGTGATTCACTCAGAAACTCGGCAGTCGTATCGACTTCTGCAAGTCCGGCGGCAGGAACACGTATCTCGCTCGTCGGTAAAGACGGCAAGGTCATAGTGTCATTTATCCGCGGCAAGAAGAACGTTTCTACTCTTAAAGCAGGCGGCACAGCGGCTTCCGGTGCGTCATTCTATACAGGCGGAGCTGTAAGCGGCGGTACAGAGCTTATATCCGGTGAGAGCAACGGCGTTATCGTCGGCGGAACTCTCTCAGGCGGCACTAAAATCTGACGTTCCCTTATTATCCCACTCTGATATGATATAGCGAATAACCCCGGTTTTATGACCGGGGTTACAGCGTGTCAGGCAACATTATCGTTGTTACAAATTTATCGGACGACCACTGGTCGTCCCTACACGTACAAACGTAAAATAGACTTATTGTAGGGGCGCACATTGTGCGCCCGTGTTGCTTCCATGTGAAAATGGACTTTTTTGACTCTCTGCACCCCGCTTATATGACCGGGGTCATTTGTTTTCTGCACTTGCGTTCGCAGGGGACTAATATATTGCAAAAAGCACTTGCATTTTCTTTTCATTCGTGATATAATAAATT
>CADAYP010000026.1:0-42148 GCA_902792235.1 Ruminococcus flavefaciens | reverse complement strand
ACCTAACATGATCCTTATCAGTGTTGACACAAAGAAGAAGACATTGCCTATGATGATCAATGCTCTTCAGTCTTCAGACGTACTTAATGACTACGGTGCTGTTTACCTTGCTATCGCAATGAGTATTGTACCGATCATCGTTGCTTACGTTGCACTTTCAAGATTCATCATTGCTGGTGTTGCTCTCGGTGGTGTAAAGGAATAATCGTATATATCAACAGCGTACTTCGGTACGCTGTTTTTTTGTGCGGACATTTTTTTGTCCGCTTTTTTTGTCATATCATCAAATTGAATTGCATATCATTAAGTGAAAGGAGAGATGAAAATGAAGGAGAGTACAAGCCTTGATATCATAATGAATTATCTCCCTGTTGAGATAAGGGACCGTCTTAGAAGTACTGACTGGAAAAGACTATCGAAAGCAACTGAGATAAGGTTTTATCTTGACAGACCGGTCACGTTTATTCTTCCTGATGGTGTATATTTTCTAACCTCGCAGGGTACTTCAGCGAGTCCTAATAATACAGCTTGTGTGAAATGTAAACGTGCTGACATCGACTACATAGTTGATTCGATTACGCATTATTCGTTTCACGCACATATAAATGAGTTGAAAAGTGGTTACATAATGCTTGAAAACGGAATCCGTACAGCTCTTTCGGGGGCATACAATCAGGACGGACTTCTGACAACGATTACAGGACTTAGTTTTCGTATTTCACGGTGTATTGAAAACTGTGCAACTGACCTTTTCAAGTTGGTTACGGATGAAAGATGCGGAATACTGATCTGCGGTGGAGTTAATTCCGGTAAGACGACTATTCTGCGGGATCTATGCCGTTTAGTGGGATCCCATAGAAAAACGACCTTGATCGACGAGCGAAATGAGATAGCTTGCACTGCTAACGGACGTATTTGCAATGATGTCGGAACACTCACAAATGTATTGTCTGACTGTCCGCGTGACAAGGGAATTGTAACTGCCGTACGCAATCTATCACCTGATTATATTTTCTGCGATGAGATATCAACTGAATCTGACATTGATGCATTGATGTGCGTACGAGGTTGTGGAGTTGAGTTTTGTGCGACAGTTCATGCCGATAATATGTGCGATCTCATGCACCGTTCATTTGCGGACAGGCTGATATCTTCCGGTTTATTTGAATATGCAGTTTTTCTCGCCGGAAGTACCGCTCCCTCTGTTATAACTGAAATAAGGAGGCTTGACTCTGATGATACGACTTTTGACCTCACTGGTTCTGACTGCGTTTGGAGGAACAATAGGATTTGCAATGTCGGACAAGTTAAAAAATGACCGCAAAACAAGTCAGACTATTTTAGCGTTGTTGCAGAGAATATCGTTTCTTATAAGCTACCGGTGTGATGATGTATATAAAGTTTGGACAGAAATACGGAGTGATAAGGAGTTTAGCCGGCTTGGATTTTTAAAAAATCTACCGACTGAGCATTTTCCCGAAAATGACCTTCGCAGTTGCTGGATGAGTGCAGTAAAATCTGAGCATTATCCGGAGTGGGAAGAGGAAGTACTTTTACGCCTTTGTTCGGTACTTGGAAAGAGCGACTCTGAAAGTCAGCGGTCAGAGATAAGTGAGCTTATAGCCGAGATGGAGCGCTTTTCTGTTCGACAGGACGAGCTATATTATAAAAAATGCCGGATCTACAGAACTGCCGGACTATTATTCGGAGCAATGGTCGGAATCCTCGTAATCTGACCGGAAAGGATATTTTAATGGATATTGACCTTATATTCAAAATTGCCGGAACCGGCATAATTGTTGCGGTCCTCAACCTTGTACTGAAACGTGCAGAGCGTGAAGAACAGGCTATGATGACTACTCTTGCCGGACTTATAGTGGTGTTGCTGATGATAGTTGAGGAGATTGGCGGACTCTTTGATACAGTTAAGACGGTGTTCGGACTATGGTAGACCGTACTCTGACAACTGCTGTATTCTGCGTATGTGCGGCGCTTCTTGCGGTATTGCTTCGTCAGCACTGCCGTGAGCAGTCGATGATGCTGTCGATAGCGGCTTGTGGGGCAGTCCTATACGGTGCACTTGCCTATGCCGCTCCGCTTATTGAGAACGTTCAGGAAATATTTGTATCCGCTGGCATATCAGAGAGCTATATTACGCTGATATTCAAAGCGACAGCAGTATGTATGATAACGCAGATAACGTGTGAGCTATGCCGTGACTGCGGCGAATCAGCTATTGCGTCCGCGGCTGAGTTATGGGGAAGGGGAGCAGTTGCATTCCTGACTTTGCCGATGATACGCACCCTCATCGGACAGGTATGCAGTTTTTTACAGGTGGAAAAATGAGACGAGTATTTATTGTTATGATAACTGTAATAATCGTGTTTATAACAGTTTCTCCATTGGGAGCATATGCCGATGAGTATTATGATGCCGGAGCAGAGATAACTCAGGACATTGACGACGCTCTTGCCGATTTTGACCTCGGTATCGGGTATGACGACATTTCTGACCTTAGTCTGAATGATATCACACAGCTCCTGCGTGATAAAATTCTATCGCGCACTGCCGGACCTCTCCGAATGCTTACGGCGGTCATGCTCACAGTTATACTCACCGCTGTAATCAATTCGGCTGCGGGAAGTGCTCTTAGCGGGACATCGGGAGAACTTTACAACATGGTATCTGTTATAGCCGCAGTTACGGTAATGGCTCCGCAGCTTCTTGAAGTATGTGAATCAACACTTACTGATATAGAGATTTGCGGCGACTTTATCCTTGTATTTGTACCTGTTTTTTCCGGAGTTGCTCTTTTGTCCGGCAGTTTAACTACAGCCGGAGTTTATCACGCACTCATACTCGGCGCATCGGAAATGATAATCAAGCTATCGGAGAGTTATCTGCTGCCGGTAATCGGTATCAGTGCGGCACTTGCCATATCGGGAAGCGTATTCCCGCATTCTTCTGTTGACAGCATTTCTGCACTCCTGAAAAAAACTGTAACGTGGACAGTAAGCATTGTGATGTCTCTTTTTACAGGCTTTGTAACTTTAAAATGCAGCATAACCGGAAAAGCTGACGGAGCTGCTGCAAAGACTGCAAAAATGCTTATATCAGGCACTATTCCTATAGTCGGGGGAGCGGTTTCTGATGCATACTCTACCGTCAAGGGCAGTTTTGAGGTCATAGGGGGAACAGTTGGAGCCGCAGGAATAGTTGCGATAATTCTCATGGTACTTCCGAAAGTGATTGAGTTGTTCATGTATCGTGCGGTTATGTGGGCAGGTGCAGCAGCCGCCGATGTATTCTCGTTGACTTCGGTGTCAAAACTTCTGCGCAGTTTCGACAGCGGACTTTCTATTGCGCAGTGTGTACTTGTGAGCTACTCGCTTATGTTCATGATATCGTCAGCTATACTTGCTCAGACTTTTTCTTGAGGAGGCGGAATATGAGAGAGGCAATTCTTGCCGTATGTGTAGTGTCGGCAGCAAAATGCCTGATTGGTCAGGCGGCAGGAGGAACAAAAATGAAACGGCAGCTGTGTTTCATGCTCGACATTTTACTTGTTATCATACTTATTGCGCCGTTTGCGAATGGTGCGGTACACTTTGAGCTTCCGGAAATAAGCAGCTACGAGCTTGATTATGATGCAGAAGAGGAGGTACGCAGAATGGCACTTGAAGAGCAGTCTGCACAGAATATCGCAGATGTGCTCATGCAGCAGATTACTGCTGCCGGTATCAGATGTGAAAAATTAACGGCAGATGTTAATATTTCTGATGACGGCAGCATATGTATTAGTAAGGTGACGGTCACAGCAGAGGACAGCGAGGCGGCTGCGGAAATTATAAGAAACAGCCTCGGTCAGGAAACGGAGGTAGTAAATGGACTGCTGCTGATACTGATAACATCATTTCTGCCGGACAAGAATCAGCAGCCGGTGCAGAAAGCTTCAACCTCGCCGGTATCAGAAGCGAGTGACGAATACTGCCGTAATATGGAGAGAAAACTCCGTGGTTTCCTGCGGAATATCGACGGTGCAGGCGAGGTTGAAGTGTATCTCACAGTTGTGAGCGGCGAGAGATACGTCTATGCTGCCGAGGGAAAAAAGAGCAGCTCAGAAAACAGGACGGAGGAGGAGAAAAAATATGTTATGACCGGTGGAAGCAGTCAGCGCGGACCGCTGATAGAAACGGTCGAAACCCCCGAGATAGCGGGAGCTGTCATAGTATGTACAGGCTGCGGAAGTCCCGCAGTTGAGGAAAGGATATACAAGGCGGCTTCCGCAGCACTCGGTATTCCGACCGCGAAGATATACGTTACTAAAATGAAATGAGGAGATAACTATGAAAAAGCCTTCAATAATCATCGGAAAAAAACAGATAATAATGACCTGTCTCACACTCATGCTTGCGATAGCTGTGTACATAAACTATACGACTGCTCCGACAAATCTTAAAAAGGACAATGCAGTAAAAGTCTCAGAGACAGGGGAGACTGTCAGCTACGGCGATACAGAATTTGTCGACGCTAAGGCTGATAAAGCTGAGCAGACATCTGTTGACTATTTTGCACAGGCAAGACTTGACAAAATGAATAACCGTGACGAGGCGGTGCAGACTTTGCAGACAATGATAGGAGGCGGAGACCTTACCGAGGACGAAATGGTCGTAAATGCACTTGACGCGGTAGAGGTATCGAAGATGATAGAGTCGGAGGGAAAAATAGAGTCACTGATAAAAGCACAGGGATTTGAAGACTGTGTTGCCTATCTTGACGGCACTTCTGCTAAGATAGTTGTCAAGACAGAGGGACTCGACAAAGCTCAGGCTGCCGCAATCAAGGACATCATTCTCAGTGAGACCGAAGTTTCTTCAGAAAATATAAGAATTTTTGAGGTAAAGTAGTTGAAAATATTCATTTTTTTTGGTATAATATAAAAGTAAGAGTGCGTATGCGGTTTTAATTAAAAAATGCACTCAAATCTTCAGCAAAACGGAGGTATAAAAATGGACGATGTTAAAAAGAGCGCCCAGAGTAAGCTCAGAATATCTGAGGACGTTATCATCACCGTCGCAAGGCTTGCCACACTTGATGTCAATGGTGTAGCAGGTCTTGCAGGCGAGATAACAAAAATGAGCAAGCTCAGGAGCAACGGTCCGATAACGGTAAGTGTTATAGGCGATGTTGCTGCTCTCGAAATAAAAATAAAAGTTAAAAACGGCGCAAAGGCTACAGTTGTGGCAGAGGAAGTTCAGACAGCTGTAAAGGAGAACGTGCAGAATATGACCGGCGTTACGGTAGCAAGAGTTAATGTTATCGTGAGCGGTGTAGTCTTTGAATGATAAAACTTAAGGAGCGGTAAAATGACCAGAAGAGAAGTAAGAGACAGCGCGTTCAAAATCGTTTTTGAGCAGCTGCTGCGTGATGACGATATACAGGAGCTTTATGATATAGCTGAGGAGATAGACGAGATAACCGTCAATGACGAGGTCAAGTCACTCGTTAACGGTACTCTCGCACACGCTGATGAACTTGACAGTATTATTGAAAATTACAGTAAATCGAGAAAGCTCTCACGTATCTCAAAGCTCAATCATGCTATACTCAGAATTGCACTCTATGAGTGCCTGTATGAGGAGAGTACTCCTATGAATGCGGCTATCAGTGAGGCTGTAAAGCTCGCTATGACATATACATACCGCGAGGACGCATCGTTTATCAACGGTGTACTCGGAGCATTCTCCCGCGACCGCGGAGCAGAAGAAAATGCCTGAGTTTCTCGGCTTGGACACAAGCAATTATACAACTTCTGCGGCAGTATATATCAGTGAGGAAAAACGTATAGTACAGCGGAAAAAACTGCTTCCTGTCAAGCCGGGTGAACTCGGACTCCGTCAGAGTGATGCGGTATTTCATCATACAAAGCAGCTTCCGGATATGGTAGAGCAGCTTTGCAGTGAGTACAGTATAAAGAGTCCGGCAGCGGTAAGTGCATCGGTTCGCCCGAGAAATGCTGAGGGTTCATATATGCCGTGTTTCCTTTGCGGAGAAGGACTTGCAAGGGCGTATTCGGCTTTGAACAGCGTTCCGATGTATACGACCTCACATCAGGTCGGACATATTCTTGCTGCACTTTATTCTGCGGAAAAGCTTTCACTTGTGAATGAACAGTTCATTGCATTTCACGTAAGCGGAGGAACTACCGACTGCCTTTTTTGCAGTCCTGACCCTGACGAGATGATAAAAGTTGAAGAGGCGGGAAGGTCTCTTGACCTGAAAGCGGGACAGGCAGTTGACCGCACAGGAGTTATGCTCGGACTGCAATTTCCATGCGGTCCTGAACTTGAAAAGCTTGCACTTAAAGCTGATAAGACATTCAAGGTAAAGCCTGTTATCAAGGACGGCAGCTGCTGTCTTTCCGGAGTACAGAACAAGTGCGGTGATATGTTGAAAAAAGGCGAAAAACCTGAGAATATCGCACGCTACTGTCTTGATTTCATCGCTGAGACCATAATCGCGATGACAGATTCAGCTATAGAAAAATACGGCAGATATCCGCTTGTTTTTGCAGGCGGAGTAATGTCTGACAAACTCATAAGAGACAGGATAGTGTCACTATATCCTGATGCTGCATTTGCAGCTCCGGAGTTTTCATGTGACAATGCGTCAGGAGTTGCAATATACGGATACCTCAAACAAATGGGTGAGAAAAAATGCCTGTAGTAACAGTTACACAAGTAAACAGATATATCGGCTCGAAGCTCAAAGGTGACCGCATTTTACAGGGTATCATGGTCAAGGGCGAGATATCGAATTTCGTGAAGCACTTCAAAAGCGGACATTGTTATTTCTCGCTGAAAGACAGCGAAAGTTCGATAAAAGCAGTAATGTTTGCTTCGGCAGCATCAAGACTTAAATTCATGCCCGAGGACGGAATGTCTGTAGTGGTTTCCGGCAGTATATCGGTATATGAGCGTGACGGAGCGTATCAGCTCTACGCGAACGATATTATTCCCGAAGGTGCAGGCAAAGCAAGTGCTGCACTTGAGCAATTGAAAAAGAAGCTCGAAAAAGAGGGGATATTTGCTGCTGAGCATAAGCGTCCGCTGCCGTATATGCCTAAAAAGATAGGCGCTGTAACATCTCTGAGCGGCGCGGCTGTAAGAGATATCATAAATGTACTCTCGCGGCGTTATCCGCTTTGTGAGCTTTACGCCGTTAATGCACTTGTGCAGGGCGAAGGCGCTCCCGCATCAATATGCAGAGGAATCCTCAAAGCTGAAGCGGCAGGCTGCGACGTTATAATAGTAGGACGCGGCGGAGGCTCTGCTGAAGACCTCGGAGCGTTCAATACAGAACAGGTAGCGAGAGGAATATACGGATGCAAAGTGCCGGTAATATCGGCGGTAGGACATGAGGTGGACCTCACTATCGCTGACCTTGCAGCAGATATGCGTGCTCCTACACCATCGGCTGCGGCGGAGTTGGCAGCACCCGATATTTCTACAATTAAAGACAGCATAGATTCCTATGAAAAACGTGCCGAGCGAGCTGTCATGCTTAGTTTCAACAGGGCAGCAGACCGGTTTACGGCATTAAACTCACGTCTTGCGGCACAGTCTCCGGAGAGCAGACTGACTCTTATCGGACAGCAGCTCACAGACCTCGATAATCGTATGGGACGTGCCTTTGAGCGATACACCGAAAAGCGCGGTTCGGAGCTTTGTGAAAAAATAGCAAGACTTGACAGCCTTAGTCCGCTGAAGGTCATGGCTCGCGGATATTCGCTTGTTTACAGCGGAGATGAACTTGTCCGCAGCTCTGATGATATCGAAAACGGCAGTGAGGTAACTCTGCGATTCGATAAAGGCGGAGCAAAGGCTGAGATAACTGAAAAATGGTGAAAATATGGAAACGTTTGAAGAGAATATGAAAAAGCTAAGCACTGTTGTTGCTGAGCTTGAAAAAGGTGAAATACCGCTTGAGAAAGCAGTCGAGCTGTATGGCGAGGGAGTTAAGCTCTCGGCAGTCTGTAAGAAGCAGCTTGATGAAGCAAAAATAAAAATAACGGAGGATAACGGCAATGAGCAAATTTGAAGAAAAAATGGCTCAGTATATCAAGCTGACCGAGGAAAACCTGCTGAAGTACAACGACCATACCGAAGCTAATGCCCCTCAGAAGGAACTTATCGACGCTATGAATTATTCACTTGAGGCAGGCGGAAAACGTGTAAGACCTGCTCTTGTGTATGCATTCTGTGAGGCACTCGGAGGAAATATCGAGTCTGCGATAGCTCCCGCCTGTGCGATAGAGATGATACATACTTTCTCGCTTATCCATGATGACCTTCCGGCTATGGACAACGACGATTTCCGCAGAGGCAAGCCGTCATGTCATAAGGCTTACGGTGAGGCTATGGCTATACTCGCAGGCGACGCACTCTCTGTGCTGCCATTTGAGATAATTGCCGATTCTCCCGACCTTACCGCTGACCAGAAAGTTCTTATCATATCTGTGCTTGCAAACTCTGTCGGCAGAGACGGTATGATTGGCGGTCAGGTAATAGATATGCTCAATGAGGAGCGCAGTGACGTTACTGAGGACGAGCTCAGAAATATGTACCGCTGCAAGACGGGGCAGCTCATTGCGGTTTCCGCAGTAATGGGAGCTATCTGTGCTGACGCAAGCAGGGAAACACTGAGGTCTGCGGCTGAGTACGGTCTTCGTCTCGGACTTGCATTCCAGATAATAGATGATATCCTCGATGTTACAAGTACACAGGAGGAACTCGGCAAGCCTATCGGCAGTGACGAGCGTGAGAATAAAACTACTTTCGTTACACTTTTCGGACTTGAAAAAGCTATCGAACTTGCTGATAAAGCTACATCAGAGGCTATTGAGTGGCTTGATGCGATCGAGGATAATGCTTTCCTCAAAGAGCTTACTGAAAAACTTTTAAGACGTAAAAATTAAACAAGGAGCTGCGGAGTAATTCTCCGCCTGAGTTAAAATGAACGAGTTAATAAATGAAGGCAGCAGGATAAGCCTATCTGACCTTGACCTGCCGAAAGATCTAAAGGAGCTTTCACTTCCACAGTGCAAAGCTTTGTGCGGTGAGATAAGAAATCTGCTTATTTCGACAGTCTCAAAGACCGGAGGACATCTTGCTTCAAATCTCGGTGTTGTAGAGCTTACAATGGCGATACACCGCAATTTTGATTCGCCTGACGATAAGATCGTATGGGACGTAGGACATCAGGCATATGTTCATAAAATCCTTACCGGAAGAGCTGATAAATTTGCTTCGCTCCGTCAGGAGGGCGGTATTTCCGGTTTCCCGAAGCCGGAGGAATCTGTGCATGATTCGTTTATTTCCGGACACAGCACAACTTCCGTTTCAGTTGCCTGTGGTATAGCCGAGGCTATGAAGCTTCAGGGAAGAGACAACTATACCGTTGCGATAATCGGCGACGGTGCAATGACCGGCGGTATGTTCTATGAGGCGATGAATAACTGCTGCTGCAAAGAAAACAGCAACCTTATTGTTATTCTCAATGATAATAATATGTCTATTTCCAAGAGTGTCGGCTCACTGGGGAAATATCTCACTTCTCTCCGCAATTCAGAGAAGTACCTCGACACCAAGAGAAAGGTCGAGAAGAATCTTACAAAAGTACCGGTAGTAGGTACTAAAATGGCAAAGGGCATGAAGTACGCAAAGGACGCGATAAAGTCAACTATTCTCGAACGTACCATGTTTGAGGACATGGGTTTCATCTACCTCGGACCAGTTAACGGACATAGCCTTACTGAGCTTGAACAGGTAATGCATATGGCAAAGTCATTCCACAAGCCGGTTTTCATTCACGTAAAAACTACCAAGGGCAAGGGGTACCTTCCGGCTGAAAAGAACCCCGGCGAGTACCACGGTATATCCAAATTTGACATAGTTACCGGTAATCCGGAAGTATCTGCCGGTGACAGCTATTCTACAGTATTCGGCAAGGAGCTTCTCGCCCTTGCCGAGCAGGACGACCGTATATGCGCTATTACAGCGGCTATGAAATACGGAACAGGTCTGCAATTTTTCGGAAAGAGATTTCCCGAGCGCTTTTATGATGTAGGTATTGCCGAAGAGCACGCAGTTACCTTTGCAGGCGGACTCGCTTCTATGGGACAGATACCTGTTTTTGCCGTGTATTCGACATTCTTACAGCGTGCATACGACCAGCTGATACACGATGTAGCGATAGGAAAGCTTCATGTCGTGCTCGGAGTTGACCGTGCCGGAATAGTCGGTGAAGACGGTGAAACTCATCAGGGACTTTTTGATGTTCCTATGCTTACGTCTATACCGAATACAGTTATATATTCACCTTCATGTTATGAGGAACTCCGGCTTTGCCTTAAAAAGGCGATATATGCGAATAAAGGACTTGTTGCTGTAAGGTATCCGCGCGGTGCGGAAAAGGTGGATTTCAACAGAAACTATATAAGTACTGAGCACCTGCTTATCCACAATGAAAAAAGTGATACACTTATCATAACATACGGCAGAATATACAATGAAGCCTACAAGGCACAGAGTCTGCTTGAAGCCGACGGTATAAACTGTGACATTTTAAAGCTTACACAGATTTACCCGATTGCACAGGAGCTTATCAAGGAAATAAAGGATTATAAACGCATAGTGTTCTTTGAAGAAGCACAGAAAAACGGCGGTGTATCGTCTGTAGTCGGAGATATGCTTGTGTGGAAGGGTTACAGTGGTGATTATACAAGAGTTGCAATTGACGGATTTGTAAAACAGGCATCAGTCAGTTCAGCACTCAGCAAGTATGGTCTCACCTGCGATAAAATGGCAGATTATATCCGCCGCAGGAGTATGAATGATGGCAAGGCTTGATGCTGAGCTTGTTGCGAGAGGTATCGCAAGGAGCAGAGAGCGTGCAAAGGAAATGATAAAGTCCGGAGCAGTAACCGTCAACGGTAAGACAGCGAAAAAGCCGTCTGATGAGGTCTGTCCCTCGGACGAGTTAACCTCGTCCGAGCAGGAATTATACGTCGGCAGGGGAGCACTTAAACTTGAAAAGGCATATGAGACCTTTTCACTTGACCTTGGTGGTAAGATTTGTCTTGATATAGGTGCATCAACAGGTGGATTTACCGAATTTATGCTTCTGCATGGAGCAGAGAGGGTATTCGCAGTTGATGTCGGAAGCGGTCAGCTTGCTGACTCGCTGAGAGCCGACAGCCGTGTCGTGAACATGGAAAACACGGATATACGCGAGGTATGTTCCGAAGATATAGGCGGACAGGCAGATTTTGTGTGTGCAGATGTTTCATTCATCTCCCTTACGAAAATACTGCCGAAGATCCACGAACTTCTCAAAGGCGGAGCCGTTGCGGCAGTACTGATAAAACCGCAGTTTGAAGCCGGTAAAAGCGATATCGGCAAGCGAGGCATAGTTAAGGACAGAAAGGTACATGAGCGTGTACTCACGGAAATTGACAGCTTTGCACGCCTTACCGGATTTGCACCGGAAATGTACACGTTTTCGCCGGTAAAGGGCGGAAGCGGAAATATAGAATATCTTGTGAAACTTATAAAATCGGCGGACGAAGTGCCGCTGTATGATTTCAGGAAACTTGTCGGAGAGGCATTCTCCGCGCTTTAGGAGGCAAATATGAAAGCGGCTTTGTATCCGAATTTTCAGAAAAAGAACGCTCTTGGCTGTGCGCGTGAAGCGTGTGATGTACTGAGGAGTGCCGGAATAGAGGTGAGTGTCAGTCCTAAATTCAGAGATGACTTTTCAGATAAGCCGTTTGTGAATTTCGAGCCTATAACCGAATCTGCAAAAACAGCGGACATAGTTCTTGCTATCGGCGGAGACGGTACTATACTCCGCTGTGCGAAGCATCTTATGGGGATCGATACAAAGCTTCTCGGAATAAATACAGGAACTCTAGGATTCATGGCCGGACTCGAAGCTGATCAGCTTGATAAGCTTTCCCTGCTTGTTTCCGGAGATTACGAAATATCCGAGCGTATGACCATCGACATGGTAGTTCATGAAGAGGGCGGAGACAGGGTATACACAGCGTTAAACGAAGTATCAGCACGTTCCGGAAGTTTCAGGATAAGCGATTTTGAGGTTTTCTCTGACGGATACCTTGTCGGAAAATACAGAGCCGACGGCGTACTTTTCAGCACCCCTTCCGGTTCGACGGCATACGCTCTTTCAGCAGGCGGACCCGTTATTGAGCCCGACCTTGAATGTATAGAAATGACACTTATCTGTCCGCACAGTCTGTTTTCGCGTGCGACGATGTTCTCACCGTCGAGAAAGCTCAGGCTCTCAAACTCAAATACAGTCGGCGAGCAGATGGTAGTAAGCGTTGACGGCGAAGTTATCGAAACTCTTTCAGGCGGCGAATCAGTCGAGATAATGCGCGGCAGGAACAATCTCAGATTTGTGAATCTCATAGGAAATTCGTTCCATGAATCGCTTTGCAGAAAGCTTTGCCGACCAATAAAATAACGGAGATAAAAATGAAAGACCGCAGACATGATGTCATACTTGAAATAATCAGTGAACAGCCTGTTTCAACGCAGGAAATGCTCATATCACTGCTTGCCGAAAGAGGTATAAAGACCACGCAGGCAACGCTGTCACGCGATATACAGCAGCTTTCACTCGTTAAACAGCGCGATGAGAACGGTGTTTACAGATACACTCTCCCGGCGGTGGCAGTTGCGGAGAAGAGCATTTTCGCGGAATCTGTAATATCTGTTGATTATGCCATGAACACGATAGTACTCAAATGCCGTGCAGGAATGGCGCAGGGAACCTGTGCCGCGATAGACCTCGTTAATCACGAAGGAATAGTTGGAACTATTGCCGGTGATGATACTATTTTTATCCTCGTCAGAAGCGAGGCTGACGCGAAAAAGCTTTCAAAGAAATTCAAGAGCGAGGTATTCCCCGGAAGGTAGTGTAACAGGCTGATGCTAAAGGAATTATATATAAAGAATCTTGCTGTCATCAAAGAGGCTGTGATACCTCTCGGAGACAGGCTTAATATTTTTACCGGCGAGACCGGTGCCGGTAAGTCGATACTGATAAATGGTATAAATGCAGTACTCGGTCAGCGCAGTACGAAAGACATTGTCCGCACAGGCTGTGACAAGGCGATAATTACCGCACTTTTTACAGATTTATCGCCCGAGCACGAAAAAAAGCTTGATGAACTCGGCATCGAACATGATAACCATGAAATGACACTTACCCGTGAAATAAGTGCAGACGGCGGAAGTGTATCGCGAATAAACAACCGTACAGCTTCAGCGTCTCTGCTTAAGGAGATAGGTTCACTGCTGATAAATATTCACGGTCAGCACGATAATCAGATACTCCTTGACAGTGAGAAGCATATGCAGATTCTCGACGACTTCGGAGGTGACAACTCGCTTCTTGAAGCGTACCGTGTTACATTCCGCGAGCTTCAGCATACTGCGCGAAAACTCGGCGAACTCAAAAAGCTTGAGCAGACCCGTATCGAGAGAAGCCGTTATCTCAATGAGGTCATCGACGATATAGGCGAGCTTGAACTCAGTGCGGGTGAGGACGATATTCTTGAAAAAGAGTACACTGCGGCAAAAGATTCGGAAAAGACCATAGTTGCAGTAAATAATGCGGTCAATGCTATAACCGGTGAGGAAGCGGCTAACGACATGATAGCTGCCGCTGAAAACGAGATAGCAGCGTTTTCTGACGGAGATCCTGTACTTGAAGCACTGTATGAGAGACTTTCTGCGGCTGAGATAGAGCTTGCAGATATTGCTTCTGAACTTGAAAAAGCTGCGGAAAAGATAGAACTTGACGGTCAGCGTCTCGGATATCTCAGCGAACGGCTGAGCGCGATAAACAAGCTAAAGCGGAAGTACGCTCTTGACTGCGATGGACTTGTAAAGCTTTATGATGAGTCATGCCGCGAGATGTCACAGCTTGACAGCAGTTCAGACGAGATTACGAAGCTGATGCAGCAGCGTGAGGAGCTTCTGCACAAGGTCACTGAGCAGGCAAAGGAACTCTTTGAATACCGTGAAAAGGTTGCAAAGCGATTCTCGGAGCAGGTAACGGCTGAGCTTGAATTTCTCAATATGTCGGGAGTTGTGATTGCTGTCAGACACGAAAAAGGCAAGCTCACGGTCAACGGTATGGACAGCGTAGAGTTTCTGATATCAGCAAATAAGGGTGAGGAGCCTAAGCCGATTTCAAAGATAGCGTCGGGCGGTGAGCTTTCGCGTATAATGCTTGCACTTAAAAGCGTTATCGCCGATAAGGACAGTATCCCCACGATGATATTCGACGAGATAGATACGGGAGTAAGCGGTAAGGCGGCACAGAAAATCGGGATAAAGCTCCGGCAGATAGGCAAGGTGCGTCAGGTGATATGTGTTACACATCTCTCACAGATAGCCGTTATGGCTGATGACCACCTTATGATAGAGAAGAAAATAGTAGGAGACCGGACTGAAACAAGTGTAACGAAGCTGGATCTTGCAGGCAGAACTGCCGAGATCGCCCGAATAATGGGCGGTGATCACCCGAGTAAGCTGATGCTTGAAAATGCTGAAGCTGAACTCAGAAAGGCGGCTGAAATATGAAGATATATTCTACACGGCACGGTCAGACTGATTTGCCGCTCAACGATACAGGCTGTCAGCAGGCTGAAAAGCTTGCGGAAGAGGTAAAAAAGCTTGGGGATATAGACATAATTATAGCGTCCCCGATGCTGAGAGCGCAGATGACTGCGAAAAAAGTTGCGGAACTCTGCGGACTTGAGATAGTAACAGATGAACGTCTTCGCGAATGGGATTATGGCTTATATGAGGGCAAGTCACGATATACCGAAGGGTTTGCTGAAGGGAAGCATGAATTTGCTGTAAGAATGGGTAAGTCCGGTGAATCGCTTTTAATGCTTTCGCACAGAGTTTATTCAGCGATTGATAATATAATAGAAAAATACAGTGATAAAAATGTTCTTATCGTAAGTCACGGAGGAGTTTGCCGTATAATTGAAACCTACTTCAACGACATGACAACTAAGACTTTCGATAACTGGTTTATGGGAAATTGTCAGATAATAGAGTATAACGTAACAGGAGGCTCAACGTGAAAATAGGTGTTGATTATTACCCTGAACAGTGGGACAGGGGAATGTGGGAAAAAGATGCCGAAACTATGGCGAGAACTGGTGTCAAGCTTGTCCGCATAGGTGAATTTGCATGGTCGATGCTTGAACTTCGCGACGGAGAGTTCAATTTTGGCTGGCTTGATGAGGTAATAAAGATATTCTCGAAATATGCTATCGGTATCATTCTGTGCGCCCCCACAAATTGTCCGCCGCAGTGGCTTTATGAAGCGTATCCGGAGATGATACGCGTGGGTCCTGACGGTAATCAGATACAGACAGGAATAAGAGGACACAGGTGTCTGAATTCTCCGGCATTTGTGTTCTATGCAAAGCGCATTACCGAACAGCTTGTTCGCAGATATGCCGGAAATCCCGCTATAGCCGCATGGCAGATAGACAACGAACTTGAAGCATATCCGTGTTCATGCGATGTCTGCAAGACTAAATTCAGACACTGGCTGAAAGATAAGTACGACAATCTTGATAATATTAACCGTGCATTCGGAACAAGCGTATGGAGCGGTACTTACACAAGTATAGAGCAGATAGAGCCGCCTAACGCGTATCCTAAGGCGTGGCAGAATCCTGCGCTTTGTCTTGACTGGTACAGATTCACTTCTGAGAGTACGGCAAATTTCCTGAAAGAGATAATGCTTGTAATAAGACTTGAAGACACGAAAGTTCCGATAACCACGAACACGTTCATCACAGAGAATATGCCTGATTTTTACAAGCTGTTTGATTTCATGGACTTTGTCTCGTTCGATAATTATCCCCCGGTAATACTCCCTGATGACCCTGAAAAAGTGTATTCTCATGCATTTGAACTTGACCTGATGCGCGGTATCAAGGAGCAGAATTTCTGGGTAATGGAGGAGCTGAGCGGTCCGACAGGAAGCTGGATGCCGATGTCGCCGACTCCTCGTCCGGGGCAGATAAAGGGTTACGCATTGCAGGCGATAGCTCACGGTGCAGACGCGGTACTTCATTTCAGATGGCGCACAGCCGTAACCGGAGCAGAGATGCACTGGCATGGCATACTCGACCACAGCAATGTACCTAACCGCAGATATATCGAGTTTTCAGAGCTGTGCAAGGAAGTAGCACAGCTTTATATCCTCGACAGCACCGAGGTAATATCCGATATCGCGATTCTCTATTCGCCCGAAACGGATGCGGCATTCAAGATACAGCCGCAGGTAGAGGGATTCAGCTATATGGAGCAGCTTAAAGCGTATCATGCAGCGTTCATGCGTTTCGGAGCTAATGTAGACGTAGTTTCTCCTGAAACAGACCTGTCGCACTATAAGCTTGTTGTAGCTCCTGCACTTTATATCAATAAGAAAAAGGCTACAGAGAACCTCTACCGCTACGTAATAAACGGCGGTACACTTGTTCTGACTGCAAGAAGCGGAGCTAAGAACGAGTTCAACAACTGCATAATGGACACGCTCCCGACAGTATTCAAGGAGCTTGTAGGTGCAGAGGTAACTGAATATGACCCGATAGGAAGCAATGAATTAACTATACGTGATTTTGCCGGAAACGAATTCAGGTGTACGCAGTGGTGCGACCTTTTGCAGCTGACAACTGCACGTGCATATGCAGAGTATAACGACGGCTTCTACAGCTGTACTCCTGCAGTAACGCTTAACCGCTACTGCAACGGTGTAGCATACTACGTAGGAACGATATGCCACTCAGATTTCTATGACAGCTTTGCGGCTAATCTTATGACACAGACAGGTATCCCTAAGCTGAAGGGACTTCCGCGCGGCATAGAAGTAACGACCCGTACAAACGGACGAGATGAGTATATCTGCTTCTTCAACAATTCGTCCGAGCCTAAAACTATATCTCTGCCGAAGCCGATGTACAGCATGATACATTCACGCGGCAAAGAAAAGCTCGAACTTGAACCGTTTGAGATGGACATTGTAAGGAAGTGACGGCATGAGAATAGTATTGCAGAGAGTAACATCTGCGAGTGTGACGGTAGACGGAAATGTTACAGGAAGTATCGGAAAAGGATATCTTGTACTTCTTGGAGTCGGACAGGGTGATACGGAAGAAGACTGCCGCAGACTTGCGGATAAGATAATCAATCTGCGGATTTTTTCCGACGAGAATGACAAGATAAATCTTTCACTTTCAGACGTAGAAGGCTCACTTCTTATCGTGTCGCAGTTCACGCTTTATGCGGACTGCCGCAAGGGAAACCGTCCGAATTTCATACAGGCAGGCAAACCTGACGAGGCAGAGCGTTTATATGATTACTTTGCCGAATACTGCCGCAGTAAGGGAAAACACGTCGAGACCGGAATATTCGGTGCAGATATGAAAGTTGAACTCGTTAATGACGGACCGTTTACGATAGTTCTTGAATAAATTCAACCTCGCAGAGAGATAATATCTGCGGGGTGATTTTTTTATGCGCAGACGTGCTGAACGCGGTATACTTATAGTTACGGGAGCATTCCTTGTCATGTTTGGAGTTATTGTATGGAATTATATGAGGCTTGCGGAGAAGAAACAGTATGTACGTGCGGCGGCTGATAGTTCTTTTATTACTGTGAATGCAGGCGATAGTCAGGGGACTATATATGACCGCAATTTTGTACCGCTTACTAATGCTGATACAGAAATTGTTGCGGCAGCAGTCCCGTCAGCCGTTACACTTGACGAACTCTGCGACCTTGCAATTGACAGGTCTGCACTTGAGAAAGAATATAAAAAGGGTAGACCATTTACATTCAGCTGCCGCCGAACAGGTACTGAGTCAGCAGGACTTACATTTTTTGAACTGCCTGTCCGCAGTATGAAAAAGCCTATAGCACCGCATATTGTCGGGTATCTTTCAGAGGGGGAAGGAGTTTCGGGAATAGAGTATGCATACAACAGTTTACTGCGTGGAGGAAATTCTGAAAACAGCGTTACGTATTCGACAGACGGATTCGGAAATGTTCTGATCGGTGCGGAGAAGCAGGTGGTACGGAGTAAAAAAACTCAGACCGGTGTTGTCACTACTATAGACAGCCGCATACAGCAGATATGCGAGACAGCAGGAAAGAGTATTGACAAGGGTGCGATAGTAGTAAGCGACGTTGAAAGCGGTAATATACTTGCACTGGCAAGCTTTCCTGAGTACAATGCAAATGATATAGGCGCGGCACTTTGTGATGAGCGGAGTCCGCTTATTAACCGTGCACTTTACTCGTACAGTGTTGGCTCAATTTTCAAGCTTGTGACAGCCTGTGAGGGTATCAACGAAGGCTATGAAGGGTATATTTATGACTGCGGCGGACGTATCGACGTATCAGGACAGCTTTTCAGATGCCATAAGACTGACGGTCACGGAGTACAGGATATGACGGCGGCAATGACAAATTCTTGCAACACATACTTTATATCACTCAGCCGGCTTCTTGACGTTCCTGCATACAGACGGCTTGCATTCGACATGGGATTCGGAAGAGAGACACACCTCTGCGCCGGAATGACTGCTTCTGCCGGAACCCTTCCTACGGAGCAGGAACTCCTTATCCCTGCGGAGCTTGCAAATTTCTCATTCGGACAGGGCAAACTCACAGCAACTCCATTGCAGATAAATGCTCTTACGTGTGCGATAGCGAATGGCGGCGAACTTGTAATGCTTGATATAGTCCGAGGTATCACTCTTGACGGAAAGAGTGTCGGCAACGAAAAGCTTCCGCGCAAAGCGAGGGTTATGTCGGAAGAGACTGCTCAGAAACTCCGGAAGATGATGATTTCGGCTGTGTATGAAAATGAGAATTCAAATGCACGTGCGAGATATATCAGAGTAGCGGCAAAGACCTCTACCGCGCAGACCGGACGTATCGGCGACGACGGTGAGGAATATTGCAATGCGTGGATAACCGGCTTTTTTCCTGCAAGCTCACCTACCTATGCGGTGACGGTACTGGTCGAGGACGGCGGTTACGGCAACGACGCGGCGGCGCCTGTATTCGCTGAGATCGCTGATGGGATAATGAAGTGAAAACGATAAATTGCAAAAAAACTATTGACTTTTTTGGCGGCAGGGGTTATAATATATGCGTATAGCGTTGAAGGGACTGACTGCTGTTTTGCGTCTTTTCAGAGAGAAAGCGGACGGTGCGAGCTTTCAGATGTTTGGCAGGTGCTTACCCTGAGCTTCCGTGGGAAACTGCGGCGTAACTCTGCGTTAAAGAGATCAGAGGAAGGGGCAGTATGCTCCTTTGAATTTGGGTGGTACCACGAGAGCCTTCGTCCCATTTGGCGACGGGGCTTTTTTATATTTTGTCCCGAAAATGATTTTATTAAAGGAGATTTTTATTATGCAGTGGACAGGTCTTAACGACTTACGCGAAAAGTATCTTTCATTCTTTGAGAGCAAGAACCATACACGTATGGCGAGCGCTTCACTCGTTCCTCAGGGCGACAAGAGCCTCCTTCTCATAAATTCAGGTATGGCTCCGCTCAAGAAATTCTTCCTCGGACAGGCTACACCTCCTAATGTGAGAGTAACTACCTGCCAGAAATGTATCAGAACACCTGATATTGAAAGTGTCGGCAAGACTGCACGCCACGGTACATATTTTGAAATGCTCGGAAACTTCTCATTCGGCGATTACTTCAAGCCCGAAGCTATCGCATGGGCATGGGAGTTCCTCACAAAGGAACTTGAGATCCCTGCTGACCGCCTCTGGATCACTATCTACGAGAGCGATGATGAAGCTGAACAGATATGGGAGAACAATATAGGTATCCCTCACGAAAGAATAATCCGTCTCGGCAAAAAGGACAATTTCTGGGAGCATGGTTCGGGTCCCTGCGGTCCGTGTTCGGAGATACACTTCGACCGCGGCGAGGCATATGGTCCGTTCGAGAACTTCGAGCAGGCAAGCGACTGCGACCGTGTTATCGAGATATGGAACCTTGTATTCAGCCAGTTTGACAGCGACGGCGAGGGTCACTATGCTGAGATGAAGAATAAGAATATTGATACAGGTATGGGTCTTGAGAGACTTGCCTGCGTAATGCAGGACGTTGACAACATTTTCGAGGTCGACACTGTTCAGAACATCATGAAGCACATTTCAAAAATTGCAGGAGTTGAGTACAAGAAAGACCACAAGACCGACGTCTCACTCCGCGTTATCACTGACCATATCCGCAGTACTACATTCATGGTAGGCGACGGTATCATGCCTTCAAACGAAGGACGCGGCTACGTACTTCGCCGTCTTCTCAGAAGAGCAGCACGTCATGGCAGACTCTTGGGTATCACAAGACCCTTCCTTTGCGAGGTATGCGACACAGTTATAAACGAAAATGCAAATGCATATCCCGAGCTTGCTGAAAAGCGTGATTACATCAAGAAGATAATCGGTGTTGAGGAAGAGGCTTTTGCTAAGACTGTTGACAAGGGTTCAGAGCTTCTCAGCGGATTCACTGCTGCACTCAAGGCAGAGGGCAAAACAGTTCTTTCAGGCGATGACGCATTCAAGCTTTCTGACACATATGGCTTCCCGATAGACCTTACAGAGGAAATATGTGAGGAGCAGGGTCTCACTGTTGACCGCGAGCGTTTCACAGAACTTGCAAAGGAGCAGAGGGCACGTGCAAAGGCTGACCACGCTGCAAAGGCAAGCTCTTCATGGGCTGACAACAGCATAAGAGTTGACGCAGCACCTACAGTATATGTACAAGGACGGTACAGAAGTATACTACGCTGACGAGGGAGACGAGGTTGCAATCGTTCTCGACGTTACACCTTTCTACGCTGAGAGCGGCGGACAGGTAGGCGATATCGGTACTATCATGACAGGTCATAACCTTGCCTGTGTTGCTGATACTATCAAGTCTGAGGGACACTTCCTCCACATCGCAACTATCGAGCAGGGTACACTCCGCAAGGGCGACAAGGTAACAGCTGCTATCGACGGTGAGCGCAGACTTGCTATCATGAGAAACCATACCACTGCACACCTTCTCCAGTATGCACTCCGTCAGGTACTCGGTGACCACGTTCATCAGGCAGGACAGCTTGTTAACGAGAAGGCTTGCCGTTTCGACTTCAACCACTTCTCAGCAATGACTCCCGAGGAGATATCAAGAGTAGAGAACCTCGTAAACCATGAGATAATGCGTGCACTTCCTGTGACTATGGAGGAAATGCCGATAGAGCAGGCTAAGAAACTCGGAGCTATGGCACTGTTTGGTGAGAAGTACGGCGATACAGTAAGAGTTGTTACCGCTCACCACTCGGTTGAATTCTGCGGCGGTACACATATCTCAAATACATCTCAGATAGGACTCTTCAAGATAGTTTCCGAAAGCTCTGTAGCAGCAGGTGTAAGACGTATCGAAGCTGTAACAGGTCTCGGAGTAATGGAGCTTCTCAATGAGTTCAAGGATACTATTGCACGTTCCGCAAAGGCACTCAAGCTTGCAAATGTGAACGAGCTGCCTGAGAAGTGTGCAGCTGTAACAGCAGAGCTCAAGGACAAGGACAAGAAGCTTGAAAGTCTCACACAGCAGATAGCAAACGCTAAAACTGCCGCACTCTTTGACAATGCAAAAGAAGTTGCAGGTGTTAAGCTTGTATCTGCACGCATGGACGGTTCAACTCCTGATGCACTCCGCAAGCTTGGCGACAGTGTAAAGGACAAGGACGAGGCGATTATCGCACTCTTTGCCGGAACAGTAGGCGAGAAGGGTACATTCTACTGCGTATGCACTAAGGAAGCAGTAGCAAAGGGCGGAAATGCCGGAAAGATAGTACGTGAAGTTGCAGCTGTAACAGGCGGTAAGGGCGGCGGTAAGCCGGACGGTGCTATGGCAGGTGCAGGCGACATCACAAAGATAGACGAGGCTCTTGGAAAGTTTGAGAGTGTTGTTTCGGAAATAATCAAGTAAAGGAGTAATAATATGGATTGCTTATTCTGCAAAATAATCGACGGAGAGATACCGAGTAACAAGGTTTACGAAGATGAATACGTTTACAGCTTCAAGGACATCGCTCCTATAGCTCCGGTACACTATCTCATTATCCCGAAGGCACATATTTCGTGTGCCAACGAGATAACAGAGGAGAACTCTTCACTCGTTGCAAAGGTATTCGAGGCTGCTGCAAAGATTGCAAAGGCTGAGGGTATCGAGAGCTACCGTATAATCAATAACTGCGGAGACGATGCAGGTCAGACTGTAAAACACCTCCATTTCCATATGCTCGCAGGAGTAAAGATGGGTTGGGGACCTGAGTCACTCGGCAAAACTGAATAAGGAGACGGCACTATGGCAAAGACATATAAAATGACCATAGCAGGTCTTGAACGTGAACTGCCTATATGTCCTATCAGTGATAAGCTTGATATAGCAGCATTTGTAATGTTTTCAGACGTTGAGATAACAGTTGCAGCTGCGGAGGCACTTTTAAAGAAGTGCCCTGACTTTGATGTTATCATTACAGCTGAGTCGAAGGGAATACCGCTCGGATATGAACTTGCAAGACAGAGCGGTAAGCCTTATGTAGTTGCGAGAAAGTCCGTCAAGCTTTACATGACTGACCCTATCTCAGTAACTGTCAAGTCGATAACAACCGCTGATGAGCAGACTTTGCACATTTCAGCTGAAAAAGCTGCAATGCTCAAAGGCAAAAAGGTACTCATCGCTGACGACGTTATCAGTACCGGCGAGTCACTGAAGGCTCTCGAAAAGCTTGTTGAGGCTGCAGGAGGAAATATCGCTGCAGAAGCAGCTGTCCTTGCTGAGGGCGACGCTGCTGACAGAACTGATATAATATTCCTTGAGAAACTGCCTCTTTTCTTTAAATAAGTAACATATGAAGCGAAAAATGATTGGAGCGGCAGCAGCATATATGTCGGGATTGTTTTTCGCTTTGTTTTTTACCGATATTAAGGGAATCCTGATATATGTTTCTGCCGCTGCGGCGGTTTTCATATATGGCAGACGCAGAGGTTTCAGCATTGCCGACCATGCCATTATCGCAGTTTCCTTTGTATCAGCGGTAATTATAAGCCTTTCTTATACGGCTTATAATTATGACCGTGTCGTTGCTTATGATGGTGAAAAAGGCAGTTTCACCGGAAGTGTTACTGAGATAAGACACTACGAAGACGGCAAGAATGCCTATACACTGAAAGGCAGAATAAACGGAACTGTCCCTGCGAAGATATGCTTTTATTCCGGTGAACTCGGTGCACAGACCGGCGATAATATCAGCTTTGAAAAGTGCACTTTCTTCAAGCCGGAAGACAGCTATTTATATGCTTCTGAGCGGATATACCGCTCACGGCACATTTTCCTCAAAGCGAGTATCCTGAGTGGGATAAGAGTTGAACATACGAACAGGAGATTGTTGAAAAGAAAGCTTGATTCCTACCGTGACAAAATGATAGCTGAGTTCAAGTCTGAACTCGGTAACGAGTGCGGAAGTTTTCTTGCAGGAATGGTTTTCGGCGACAAGACCGACTTTGATGAAAACACACGTACTGTCCTTTACAGGACCGGAATCGGTCACGTACTCGCTGTTTCCGGACTTCACGTATCAATAATCGCCTCACTGATATGGACTCTGCTTTCACGTCTTAATGTCAACAGATTTGCGGCATTTGCGGTCATGAACGTGCTTCTTCTTGTTATGACAGCTATGGCGAACTATCCTGTTTCGGCATTGAGAGCGGCAATAATGCTTGATATAATGTACTCTGCAAAGCTGTTCCGTCGGCAGAACGATTCGTTCAATTCGCTTGCAGTCGCGGCACTTATTATTGCGGTGTCTGACCCTTACAGTGTTTGCAGTGCAGGATTTCTTTTGTCGCTGTCCGGAACATTCGGTATAGCGGTGTTTGCACCATACATGACAAAGAAAATGGAACGTGAGACTGCATTTCAGCAGTTCACAGTAAGTCTCGTGACCGGTATATGTACAACTCTTGCGGTGTTCCCTGTGAGTTTGTGGTTCTTCGACGAGACCTCAGTCATATCACCGCTTGCAAATCTTATTCTTGTGCCGATGTGTACAGCGGCAATGGTTATCGGATTTATCTACGTATTTACATTCGGTTTACTGCCGATATTACCGCTTGCCGGAAACATCATACGCAGTGTGATATTTCTTTCTGACAAGATAGCTTCTGTAGGTATATTTCATGTGTCTGATTCAACCGGTACTTTGCGTGCGCTCCTTATAGTATGTGCGGCGTCAGTAGTATTTTTCCATATGTTCAGGAAAAGCCGGAGACTCACAGCTGTACTTACTGCGGCAGGTGTTGCGGCGGTTTCGGTTTGGTCTGCGACGTATGGACTTTTCCGTCGAAGCCTGTGTACAGTAGCTGTACTGGGAAGCGGTGCAAATGCGGCGGTAGTCGTAATGCATGACGGACATACCTGTATAACTGACCTTAGCGGCAATAAGCGTTCAGCTGAGTATGTAAGGAAGTATCTCATGGTGAATGGTGTGATATCCACGGATACGGTTATACTTACAAAAAATGCTGAAAGTGAATATCCATTGTATGAGTACGAACTCGGACTTTTCGGGGTGAAAAACTGGATAGTGTCCGGAGATGAAAAAGTCGGCGACAGCTTTATTGTTGAAGGTGACGGTTATAAACTTGATTATGATTCAGGTACACTGAGGGTATCATCTGAAGATACGGATATCGTATTCGTACCTGCGGTGTCAGGTAAACCCGACGGCGACTTAACAGTCTTTTATGGAAGATATAAAAAAGAAAATGCTCCGTACAGCGAGAATGATACGGACAGACAAAATATAGATCTGTATACGGACGGCAATAATCTTGAGATAACTGCCGACGCAGACAGATTCAGGATAAGGAGGCTGTAATGCCTAAGACCGATGTCAAGGGACTGGCAACAGCCCTGAAAAAGAATGGTGTAAGCCGGATATACTACATCTGCGGAGCGGACGTTGTCGGAGTTGAAAAGGCTACAAAGCTCGTGCTGAATACTGCTCTCGGCGGTGAGGACGACCTCGCCCTCACGAAGCTCAACGGCAAGGAACTCGATATTCCGGCACTTCACGACCTTATAGAAATGGCTCCGATGTTTTCGGAGTATAACTGCATACTGATAAACGACTATAATTGCGAGAAACCGTACGATGATATGCGCGGTCACAAAGCTGACGACATCAACAAACAGCTTATGAATGCTCTGAAGGATATACCTGAGCAGACCGTCGTGATATTCAATGTTACCGGATTTGAGATAAAAACCAAATATGACTATAAGTCCGGTGCTAATCTCATAGTTGACAAAAACAAGAAACTTGCGGATTATGCGGAAAAAAACGGTATACTCTGCATGGCGGAACTGAAAAGTTCGGGTGAGTTAGCCAAGATGATCGCGACAAAAATATCGGCACGCGGAGGAATGATGTCGATACCTGTTGCAAAAGAGCTGGCTGAAATGTGTCTTTGTGACGAGCTTACGATTTCAAACGAGATAGACAAGCTTTGCGCGTATGCCGGAAGCAGTGAGATAACATCGGAAATGCTGGGTGAACTTGTCCACGAGCAGAATGACACAACTATATATAATCTTGCAAATGCTGTTGCATCAATGGACGCGAAGGCAGCATACGAAGCGGTCGGACAGCTCAATATCGACAATGAAAACAGGGGAGCGGCACTTTATGCGCTGACGGGAGTTTTTCTTGATCTGTACAGAGGAGCGTGTGCGTCGAAATTCAGGGTCATGCCCGAGACTGCCGCAGCTGATTTCGGATACGGTCCTAAGCGGTCATTTGTAATGAAAAACTCAATGCGGGACGCTCAGAAGTTTGGTATAGAGCGTCTGCGGAGGTGCCTGATAATACTCCGTGATACTACCGTTAAACTGAACTCAAGTCCGGTTGACCCGCGAACTGCTATCGAGCAGGCAATAACTGAAATGCTCGTACTCAGACCTGTCCGGAGGCAAAGATGATAAAAATAAATGAAGCTATAATCGTAGAGGGAAAATATGACAAGATAAGACTTTGTTCGGTCGTTGACGCCGTCATCATAGTTACTGACGGTTTCGGCATTTTCAAAGATGCGGAAAAGCTTGAGCTTATACGTTACTATGCTGAAAGGACGGGTATAGTTATACTCACTGATTCCGACAGTGCCGGACGCAAGATACGAGGATATATCAAGGGTGCGGTAAAGAATGGCTGCGTGAAAAATGTCTATATACCCGACGTATTCGGCAAAGAAAAACGCAAGACAAAGCCTTCGGCAGAAGGAAAACTCGGAGTTGAAGGTATCGACGGCGCTACTCTTCTTGCAGCTTTTGAGAAAGCGGGAATTACCGCTTCAGAGCGTGACAGCGAGCCGGACATTACAAAGTTTACGCTGTATGAGCTTGGACTGAGCGGCGGAAGTAACAGCTCAGCACTTCGCAGACAGCTTCAGAAGCGTCTCGGACTTCCGTCACTCCTCTCGGCTGGTGCACTTGTTGAGGTACTCAATACAATGATGACTGCGGAGGAACTTGCGGCTGAAGTGGAAGCAATGAAGGAGGAAGAACATGGAGTATAGCAGCCTTCTGTTCATCTATGCATTTTTCCCTCTTTCACTCGTAGTGTATTATTTGTCGCCGAAAAAGTACAGAGACCTTGCTTTGTTGATGCTAAGTATGGTTTTCAGCGGACTTTTCGGTGCAGGCAGCCTTGTCCTTTTGCTTGTATATACTGCTGTAAACTATGTCTGCGGCAGGAGTGTCGGAGCATTGCGCGAGAAAAAAAACAGATGTGCATTAATACCGTTTGCATTCGGTATTACATTTGACATAGCGGCTGTATTCTTATTCAGAATAAGCTGTTTTTCATGGATAACAAGTGCACTTCGTTTCCCCGACGGATTCTTTCCTATAGGAATATCATTTTTTACTCTTTCGTCAATAGGTTACCTTATAGATGTATTCACCGGAAAAATAAAAGCAGAAAAAAACGTTATACGTTTTTCGCTTTTCATTATGATGTTTCCGCGCCTGCTGATGGGACCGGTCCTCAGATATGACATTTTCGCACGCATACTCCGCAGCCGTAAATACGGAATGCCGGAACTTAGCAAAGGATTTTCGATATTTATAAAGGGACTTGCAAAGAAGGTGATAGCTGCTGACACTCTGTACTCTATGTATATGGCGGTAAAAGCAGCTGACCTTAAAAGTATTTCAGCAGGAACGGCTTGGCTTGGTGCTGCGGCATACCTTCTCTGCCTCTACTTCACTCTTTCGGGTATTTCTGATATGGGCACAGGTATCGGATATTGTTTCGGATTCCGCTTCCCACAGAGCTTCAACTATCCGATGTTCAGCAGCAGAATACGATATTTTGCCGCAAAATGGCACGTTCAGGTAATACACTGGTTCAGGAAGTATATAACACGTCCGCTGACTTCAAGGGTCGATAACCGCCATATAAGCAAGCTTGTGTTCATTCTTGCATGGGCGCTTGCCGGATACTGGTACGGATTCGACCTTAGCAGTGCGGTATGGGGAGTACTCATGGGTGCGGCGATTATAATCGAAAATAAGCTCAGCAATTCTAAAATGCTCAAGGCGACTGGAATCATCTATACGTTTATACTCACTACTCTGTTTGCGGTATTTCTCATGGGTGACAGTGTATCCGATTCGCTTGAGTATGTATTGGCAATGCTTGGAAGTAACCATGCACTTGCTGACGGTCTGACCGTGTATCTGCTGAAGTCATATCTTGTGGTAATGCTTATGACCATGTATGCTTCGACTGATTTGTTCAGGAACATGATGCTGCGTTCGGAAATAACTCGCATACGCACAACTCTCAGGGCAATATCGCCGGTCAGCATGGTGATAGTCCTGATAATCTGTACGGCACTTATCGCATATACCGGAAGTTCGGGAATGCTAATTATGCAACTGTAAGGGGGGAGCTATTTGACTAAGCTTACAAACAGGCTGACCGCGGCAGCAGTACTCCTGTTCATATCAGTGGTAGGAGCTGCAACACTTGTGAATATAGCAATATCCGGCGATAAGGACAATATCGCAGTTGCTCCGGAAATCAGCGGCAGCGGCTGCGGAGGCAGATTTGAAGCGGCAGCAGCAGAAAAATTTGCCGGCAGAGACGGTTGGATAGCTTTGGGTTCAAGACTTGATTCAGCGATGAAAGGCAGCATCGTGAACGGAGTATACGTGGCTGATGACCGCCTTATATCGGCAGAAGGAATAAGCGAAAAGGGATTCAGCGAGAGTGCGGAGTATGTCAACAGCTTCACAAGAAATTATGACGGAGCAGTGTACTTTGCGGCAGTCCCGACGTCTGCCGGAGTTTATGGAGACAAGCTCCCCGACTATTTGTCACGCGGTGCAGAAAAACAGCTTATAGACAGTCTGTACGATTCTCTTGACTCTAATATCAGGCGGATAAACACATACGACCTCATGAAAATGATGAGTGAGGAAAGGGTATATATGCGCAGTGATAGTAAATGGACGATGTACGGGGCATACTGTGTATACAGAACAGTAATACAGAAACTCGGATTACAGCCGGTATCTTACGACAAATACCATATCCGTCACGTTACCGATAAGTACTGCGGTGATTTATACAGGAAAACGCTGTATATGAAATGTGAACCTGATATTCTCGACGTATATGAATATCCTGAAGGTACGTCAATAAAAAGCTGTATGGGATACGACAATGAAGGAAATGCTGAGCCGCTCGAACTCTACGATGAGGAAGCGGTCAACAGCGACGATATGTATTCTCTCTATCTTGGAGCCGAACACCCTCTCGTGAGAATACGTACAGACGGCAACAATGACCGGCATCTTCTGCTGATAGGAAGCAAATGTGCCGCAAGCTTTGTTCCGTTTCTTGTACAGCATTACAGCGAGATAACATTTGTTAGACCGGAACTTATGGACCGTCCGCTCAACGTGTTCATTTCTCCCGACGATTATGAACAGACGCTGTTCCTGTTTGGAATCGACTCAGTAGGCGACAGCGGATTAAAATATATTGAAATGAGGTAAAACGTTATGAAGGCATTGATAACAGGTGCAACATCAGGTATTGGAATGAGTATGGCAAGAAAACTCAGCAAGCGCGGATGGGAACTCGTACTCACAGGCAGAAATGAGCGTGTACTCAGGGGATTGCAGTGTGAACTCGGAAGAGCAGAGATTATTACTGCGGAACTCTCTAAAAAAGAGGACGTTTTCAAAGTATATGAATTCTGCAAGGACAAGAATATCGACCTCCTCATCAACAATGCAGGCTACGGAATATTCGGCAGATTCGAGCATACTGACCTCGAAGATGAGCTTGACATGATAAACGTAAATATAACAGCAGTACACATTCTTACAAAGCTTTTTCTGCGTGATTTCAAGAGACGCGACCACGGTATGATTCTAAACGTTGCATCGTCAGCAGGATTCATGACAGGACCGCTTCTTTCGTCTTATTACGCTTCTAAAAACTACGTTGTAAGACTCAGCCTTGCGATAGCAGAAGAACTTCGCCGTGACAAGTCTAACGTAAGCATAACAGTACTTTGTCCCGGACCGGTCGACACAAACTTCAACAATCGTGCAGGAGTTACATTCAGCATAAAGCCGCTTACAGCTGACTATGTTGCTGAATATGCACTCAGAAAGACCTTTGATGGTCAGCTTGTTGCGATTCCGGGACTATCAGTACGAGCAGGTGTTATCGCATCAAGATTTGTACCGCTGAAACTGATGTCGGCAATAACCTATGGCATACAGCACAGGAAAAAGCCTGTTGACGGCAAGGGCAGGACTGTAACTTCATGAAGGACATAAGTTACAGAGTCGCTCTCGGGGGAATAGTATCGGCTCTGTGCCTTGTTACGATGTTTCTTGCAGGCATAATGACACCGCTGTATCTGCTTCTTCCGATGATAGCCGGTACTCTTCTGCTTATCATTGCTGAGGAAGTCAGCATTGGCTGGGCACTTCTGACATATATTGCGGTAAGTCTGCTCTCACTGTTCATAACCGCAGACAAAGAGGCGGCACTGATATTTATAATGCTGTTCGGGCATTACCCGATATTGCGGTATTATCTGCAAAAGATAAAGCTTTCGCCTATAAGATTTGCGGCAAAAATGGCTGTATTCAATGTGTGTGCAGTGAGCTTTTTTTACGTGACGGTGTATCTGTTCGGCATAAAGGAAATGCTTGATGATATGAGTGACTTCGGAAAATACGGAAGCTATATAATGTTTGCAGTATGTAATGTGGTATTCATACTGTACGACATCAACCTTGATTTTGTATACAAAATATATATCAAGCGGCTGATGCCGAAATTCAAGCGTAAACGCTGAGGGAGGACTTATGAAAAACATAACAGTCGGCATAACTGCACACGTCGATTCCGGAAAGACTACCCTTGCTGAAGCGATGCTGTATAAATCCGGTCAGATACGCAAACTCGGACGCGTTGACAACGGCAGTTCATTTCTTGATACCGATTCTATAGAGCGTGACCGCGGAATTACGATATTTGCAAGTCAGGCAGAACTATCTTCCGGCGATAAGCACATCACCTTGCTCGATACTCCCGGGCATATTGACTTTTCTGCTGAAACTGAGCGGACTATGCGTGTGATGGACTACGCTATACTTGTTATAAGCGGTACAGATGGAGTACAGAGCCATACATCGACGTTGTGGAAGCTTCTGATGAAGTATGAGGTACCGGTTTTCATCTTCGTGAACAAAATGGACCTTATCGGTGCGGACAGAGTGTCGATACTTTCAAAGCTTCGCCGTCAGCTTTCGGACGGCTGTACAGATTTTACGCTTCCGGAAGATGAACTATGTGAGAATGCCGCATCATGCGATGAAAAGCTGATGGAGGAATACCTCGAATCGGGCAGTCTCACCGACGACAGCATAACAGCGGCAATAGCTGAGCGTAAGATATTTCCGTGCTTTTTCGGTTCGGCACTGAAAATGGACGGAGTTGAGGAGTTTCTCAGTGCACTCGGACGGTTTACATCTGAGCCTGAACACAGTCAGGAGTTCGGGGCAAAAGTCTATAAGATAGCATACGACAGCAAGGGAACACGTCTGACTCATCTGAAAATAATGGGCGGGACCCTTCGTGTGCGCGACGAGATAATGTATACCGATGCTGACGGCAGTGAGGTCACAGGCAAGGTAAGCTCTGTCAGATTTTATTCAGGTGAAAAATTCCGTACCGCAGAGTGTGCAGCAGCGGGCGAGGTTTGTGCCGTGACCGGTCTCGACGGAACTTTTGCCGGACAGGGTATAGGCAGTATCAGAAACTCAGACCGCGCAGTACTTGAACCGGTAATGACATATAAGGTACTGTTTCCGACTGAGAAAAATGCCTATGATGTACTCAGGGATATGCGGCGGCTTGAGGACGAAGACCCTCAGCTTCACATTGTATGGAACGAACAGCTGAGAGAGATACATATTCAGCTTATGGGTGCAGTACAGCTTGAAGTCCTGAGCCGCGTGATATCGGAAAAATTCGGCTACGATGTTGAATTCGGGAGCGGAGCAGTTGCTTATAAGGAAACTATAGCCGCAGAAGCGGAAGGTGTAGGACACTATGAACCTCTTCGGCACTATGCGGAGGTACATCTGCTTATGACTCCTCTGCCTTTGGGAAGCGGACTTCAGTTTGACACTGACTGTTCCGAGGACGTCCTCGACCGCAACTGGCAGCGGCTTATCCTTACACATCTTGAAGAAAAGCCGCATATCGGCGTACTCACCGGTTCACCGATAACTGACATGAAGATAACACTTGTTTCTGGCAAGGCACACCTCAAACACACTGAGGGCGGCGACTTTCGTCAGGCGACTTATCGTGCTGTACGGCAGGGACTCCGCACCGCAGGCTGCGTACTGCTTGAGCCGTACTACGATTATGAACTTGAAGTTCCGTCGGAATTTGTCGGCAGGGCGATTTCTGATTTACAGCATATGTCCGCAGAATTTTCAACTCCTGAAACAGCAGGGGAGATGTCTGTGATAAAGGGGACAGCGCCGGTTTCTGAGATGAGTGATTACCAGTCGGAGCTTATAGGGTATACACGAGGCAAGGGACGGCTTTCTTGTGTGAATTCGGGATACAGACCGTGTCACAATGCAGATGAGGTCATAGCTGATATGGCTTATGACTGTGACGGCGACCTTGAAAACAGTGCAGATTCGGTATTTTGCAGTCATGGAGCAGGTTATGTGGTCAAGTGGGACGAAGTACCTCAGCATATGCATCTGCCGTCGTGTCTGTCGGCTGAAACTGCTGAAACTGAGAATGAGAAGCAGCGTAAGGTACAGCGATTTTTCGAGCGGGCAGCGTCCGATGAGGAGCTGATGGAGATATTCGAGCGTACTTACGGCAAGATAGAGCGTGACCCGCGCAAAGCGTTCAAGCGCACGAAAACTGAAAAAGACTACAGCAAACCCGTAAGACTGCCGGACTACGACGGACCCGATTATCTTCTCGTTGACGGATATAACATCATATTCGCGTGGGACGACCTGAAAAAAATCGCAGACGAAAACCTCGACGCGGCAAGAGCTGAGCTTGTAAAGATAATGTGCAATTATCAGGGCTACTGTGGATATGAAGTAATAATCGTATTTGATGCATATAAGGTCAAGGGACGTCATCGCGACGTCGAGAGGTACTATAATATAAATATAGTATATACCAAGGAATCGGAAACTGCCGATACGTACATCGAGCGAGTGAGCCGTGAGCTGTCGAAGAATCACCGCGTAAGAGTTGCGACCTCGGACGGTCCGGAGCAGATGATAATTTTCGGAAACGGTGCGATGCGCATTTCTGCGGCGGAATTAAAAGCACGTGTCAGTGCGGCAGACAGAGCTATTCGTGAGTTTCTTGATAACTGAGATTTTTAAGGGCGGACTAAAGTCCGCCTTTTTGTGATAGGTCCAATATATCGACGCTATATGAAATAAATATCGTGAAACTGATAAAATAAATAAAAAAACTTGAAAAAATAGTGGAAATTTATTTTTATATGTGTTATAATTAATTCGATTGGGTCATTTGCAAAGACGCAATAGACCTTTATGCTCCACCGGAGCTGAAAGTAATGAAATTCTGCTTAGCAGATTTATTTTTGAGGAGGCTTGTACATGAAAAAAGTGCAACTGACAGAAACCGTTTTGCGTGACGCTAACCAGTCTCTCATGGCTACGCGTCTGCCTTATTCAGATTATGAGGATATCCTCGCTGATATGGACAAGGCCGGATACTATTCCGTAGAGTGCTGGGGCGGAGCAACATTCGACTCATGTCTCAGATATCTCGGTGAAGACCCGTGGGAGAGACTCCGCGGACTCAGAAAGAACCTTCCTAACACAAGACTTCAGATGCTTCTGAGAGGTCAGAATCTTCTCGGATATAAGCACTACCACGATGATGTTGTTGAGAAGTTTATAGAGCTTTCTATCAAGAACGGTATCGACGTTATCCGTATCTTCGACGCTCTCAACGATTTCAGAAACATCGAGACTGCCCTCAATGCTACAAAGAAGTATGCAACTGAAAGAACTATCGCTTCAGGCTGTATCTCATACACTCAGAGCCCAGTGCATACTGTTGACAAGTACATTGAGATGTGCAAGGAACTCAAGACTATGGGATTTGATACTATCTGCCTCAAGGATATGGCAGGTACAATGTCTCCTTACGAGGCTGAGCACCTCATCAAGGGCATCAAGGACGCTATCGGCGACATGACTCTTATCCTCCATACCCACTGCACAACAGGTATGGCATACATGACTATCACAAAGGCAATTGAGTCGGGTATCGACGTTATAGACACTGCTACATCATGCTTCTCAGGCGGTACTTCACAGCCTGCTACAGAAACAATGTACTACGCACTCAAGCAGTACGGCATTGAAACAGGTCTTGACGAGGATATCATCAATAAGGTAAACGACTACTTCAAACCCATCAAGCAGAAATACGTTGACAACGGTCAGCTCAACCCGAAGAGCCTTGCAACAGACGCTCAGGCACTTGTATACAAGGTTCCCGGCGGTATGCTTTCAAATATGATAGCAAACCTCACAGATATGCACGCTATGGACAAGTTTGATGCGGCTCTCGCTGAGATTCCGAAGGTAAGAGCAGACCTCGGATATCCTCCGCTTGTTACACCTCTTTCACAGATGGTAGGAAATCAGGCAGTAACAAATGTCCTTATCGGCGAGCGCTATAAGAACATCTCAAAGGAAGTAAAGAACTACATAAAGGGCGAGTATGGTATTGCACCGGCTCCTCTTGACGAAGCACTCTCAAAGAGCGTTCTCGGAGACGAAGCTCCTGTTGACTGCCGTATCGAGGACCAGAAGCGTACAGGTGAGGAGTTCACCTCTGCAAGAGAGGCTCTCGGTGACCTCTGCCGCTGTGAGGAAGATGTAATGAGCTACATCTGCTACCCCGACCAGACAATGAAGTTCCTTAAGGACCGCAAGGCTCAGGAGGAGAATGAGGCAGTTTACACCATCGAGGAAATGTAAGGAGGTCTGCGGATATGAACTTTACATTACTTGCCGCTCAGACTGCTGACAGCGGCACTAAAATGGAAATAAGCGACGCTGCCATAACAGCTGTATTCGGCTATGCTGTCGTATTCTTCGGACTTGTTCTTCTGATGTGCGTGCTTTATATCACAGGCGCTATCTTCAAGAGCAAGGACGCTAAGGCGAAGGCTGCACTTGAAAACGTAAAGAAGGAAGTTGAGGCTAAGCCCCTCACTGTTACTCCTGCGGCTCAGCCTGAAGCTCCCGGTTCTGCCGGACACGTAAAACTCCACGGTGTACCTGATAAGGAAGCCGCTATGATAATGGCTATCGTTGCCGATAAAATGCAGACTCCGCTCAATGAGCTGCGCTTTATTTCCATTAAGGAGGTCAAATAACAATGAAGTATAAAGTAAAACTTAACGGTAAAACTTATGAAGTTGAAGTAGAAAAGGGTAAGGCTATTCTCCTCGACGAGTATGAGGCACTTGCTCCTGCACCGGCTGCTCAGGCAGCTCCTGCCGCTGCTGCTGCACCTGCTGCTCCTGCGGCAGCTCCCGCACCCGCTGCTCCTGTAAATCTTGCAGCAGGCGAGACAGTTGCAGCTCCTATGCCCGGCAATATCCTCCGCGTTGACGTTGCACAGGGCGATACTGTAAAGGCTGGTCAGATACTTGTTATCCTCGAAGCTATGAAGATGGAGAACGAGATCGTATCTCCTAAGGACGGTACTGTTGCTCAGGTAGTTACAAGCAAGGGCGCAGTAGTTGACACAGGCGCTCCGCTCGTTATTATAGCGTAAGGAGGGCAAATAATGAATATTGTTGAGACCCTTGAAAAGCTGTGGAACGATTCCGGCTTCCAGAGCTTCTTCGTTGACGGAGGCTGGAAGAACCTCATCATGATAGCAATATCATGCGTTCTTCTTTACCTCGGTATCGTAAAAAAGTTCGAGCCGCTTCTGCTTGTTGGTATAGCATTCGGATGCCTGCTCGTTAACCTTTCGTATTTCGGACCCGAGTCCACTGATGCACTCTATCACCCCGAATTATGGACTCAGTTCCTTGATGAATCGAGTGAGTATTACCACAGCTACGGACACGTAATGGCTCACGGCGGATTGCTGGATATCCTCTATATCGGTGTTAAAGCCGGAATTTATCCGTCACTGATATTCCTCGGTGTCGGTGCTATGACAGACTTCGGTCCGCTTATAGCTAACCCGAAGAGCCTCCTCCTCGGAGCTGCTGCACAGATGGGTGTATTCCTCGCATTCTTTGGTGCCGTATGCCTCGGATTCACAGGCAATCAGGCAGCTTCTATCGGAATCATCGGCGGTGCTGATGGTCCTACTGCTATCTTCCTTACAACAAGACTTGCTCCCGAGCTTCTCGGACCTATAGCTATCGCTGCTTACTCCTACATGGCTCTTATCCCTATGATACAGCCTCCGCTTATGAAGCTTCTCACAACTGAGAAGGAGCGCAAGGTCAAGATGGAACAGAACAGAAACGTTACAAAGACAGAGAAGATAATCTTCCCGATAATCGTAGCAATGTTCGTTATCCTTCTTCTCCCTTCAACAGCTCCGCTCGTTGGCTGCCTTATGCTTGGTAACCTTTGGAGAGAGTGCGGCGTTACAGAGAGACTGTCCGATACAGTTCAGAATGCTCTCATGAACATCGTAACCGTATTCCTCGGAATATCAGTTGGTGCTACAACAGCTGCAAGCAGCTTCCTCAACATCAAGACACTCATGATAATCGCACTCGGACTTACAGCGTTCGCATTCTCGACTATCGGCGGACTTCTTGTTGGTAAGCTTATGTACATACTCACAGGCGGAAAGGTTAACCCGCTCATTGGTTCAGCAGGTGTTTCCGCAGTTCCTATGGCTGCAAGAGTATCGCAGATGGAGGGACAGAAGGCAAATCCTTCAAACTTCCTTCTCATGCACGCAATGGGACCGAACGTTGCAGGCGTTATTGGTTCTGCAATTGCAGCAGGATTCCTTCTTGCTGTATTCGGCAAATAAAGTAACAAAACCGGAAGAAGAACAAATAAGTTTTTCTTCCGGTTTTTAATTTACAGTGTTTGAAAAAGCGTATTTTTTTGACACTTTGTAAAATGTCCGATTTGTAAAAAGATACAAAACAAACATTCTGTCAAAAGAATTTCAACCCCAATCCACGTTTTTCTAACATTAAATCAACAACGTATCAACAGGTTCTCCACAGATAAAATGTTGAGCGTTGAAAAGTCAGCTTCCTTTCTTTGTGCAAATTGGAGACTTTAGTTTTTTTGGTTGACAATAGTCGCAAATTGTATTATAATGGAAACTACAGAGATATAAAAGCTGACATAAAGAAAAAAAGTCAGCCTTACGCAAGGTGTAGAATGAACAGAAGAAGGGAACGCATTGCTTTATTATCCGTTTTGGGTCGGCATAGCTGTTTTCTTGTAGTCTGATAGCAGAATAAGAAAACCGTTATGCCTGTTTTTATTTTTGCAATGCGTATTGAACGAGGACAAGCCTTGCGTATCTTTCAAAAATTATGGAGAGTAGCGGCTCTCTTTTACATTGTGCAGAACAAATAAACGCAAAGGGGGACAATTCAATGCAAAAGATGCGTTTACAGAAGCGTAAGCTCGCTTTGACAGCCGGAATGCTTGTGGCTGTTATTTTTATTCTTGACGGTGCAAAGCGTCAGATTTTCAGAACTGATACGTCAAACAGTATCGTTGTAGACGGCTCGTTCAGGTCTAACGGAGTTTCAAATGCGAATGCGGGAGAAACAGTTCCGTTCACACTTGATGAAAATGGACAGCCTACAACTGCTTTTGAAGGTATAAAATATGCCGGATTCAATGAGACGGAAATCGACTCATCTGATATCAATCAGGGACTCCTTGTCCTTGCTGATGCTGAACATCCGGTTGCAGCTGCAAATAAGGATTCGATGGTTGACCTTGCAGACTGCAAAAACGAGTTCTATTCGCTTGCAGATGAAGAGGAACACGTTTACCTCAACGCTGATGCGGCAGAGGCACTCAACTGTATGATGGCTGACTATAACTCAGCTACAGAACTTGACGATTTTGTTGTATATGGTACAACTGATACATTCACTGGTTCAGGTTCGAGCTGTGACCGCTATTTTCAGGAGCGAGTTACCGGAAACACTGTTGACCTCGCACTTTTAGGTGCAGACTCGATAATTGATTATGACGGACTCGATGAAGAGGGCTGGATAATCGAGAATTGTGTTAAGTACGGATTTATCGTAAGATATCCTAAAGATAAGGACGAAAAGACCGGCGAGAGCTACTGTCCGTGGCATCTCCGCTATGTAGGAAAGCTTCACGCTTCAAATATGCAGAAGAATGGACTTTGCCTTGAAGAGTACCTTGAAGCTCTTAAAACTTATAGTATTGATGACCCGTATGAGTGCTCATATGACGATGCAGGCTATATGGTTTACTACATACCGTCTGCCGGTGAGAAAACTCCTGCAAGAGTACCGCTCAGCGGCAACTACAGTATTTCCGGAAATAATTCTGACGGATTTATAATTACAACTAAAAAGTGATTTATGGCGGTCAGCATCAAGCTGACCGCTTTCGTTTCATATCCGCTTTGTTTTATGCATAGTATAGCTGTGAGGTGATACTATGAAAAGATACATTGCGCTTATCATGACATTGCTCTGTGCACTGCTTGTTATTCCGGTCAGTGCGTCGGCAGAGTCAGCGAAACCGTATGAAAATGCCAATGCATATGTACTTATGGAAATGACAACAGAAACAGTACTTGCAGAGAAAAACGGCGATAAACAGTATAATTGCGGCTACCTTAGCAAGCTGATGTCACTGCTTCTGATAGCTGAGGATATAGAGACCGGACGCTATTTGCTTTCTACAGAACTTACTGCTTCTAAGAGTGTTGAGGGTACTAAAGGAGCTGTCATATGGCTTGAGCCCGGCGATAAAATAACAGTTGAAGACCTGCTTAAATCCGTGATAATAGGAAATGCAAATGACGCGATGACTGTACTTGCGGAGAAGTCTGAACAGACTACAGAGAAGTTCGTAATGCGGATGAATAGTGAAGCTTTCGACCTCGGAATGCGTAATACAGCCTTTTATTCGCCGTACGGCTCTGCTGATGAACGTGAGTATTCGACGGCACATGATATTGGCATAGTGTGCTGTCGGCTTGCAAGGTACGAGTTCCTTCGGGAATATTTCCGTACGTGGCGCGACTTCGTCAAAGAGGGGAAAACTGAGCTTGTCAGCGAGAATAGTCTCGCACGCACATATGACCGTCATATCGGTTTCAAAGCGTGTCACTCGGATATGTCCGGACACTGCGTTGCCGAGGGTGGCATGAACGAAGGCGGTACCTGTTACATTTCTGTGATTCTTGGGGCTGAGGACACTGATACCGCGCTGTCGGGAGCGAAAAAACTTGTGAACACCGGATTTCACGATTACAAGGTTACTGCGACGATGTTTCCGGACGAGATGATGCGTCCTTTGAATGTTAAGGGCGGTACAGAGGAGGCTGTGCCGGTGCGTATACGTTCGCAGGAGAGGATAGTTGTGCCGCGAGGAGTGAAGGAATTGTGCACCGTTACAGTACTTCCTGAATACGTTTCAGCACCTCTGAAAAAGGGGCAGCGGATAGGTACCGCAGGGTTTTACAGTGAAAAGGAACTGGTATGCGAGACGGATATTATCGTTGATGATGACGTAGAGGCACTAAGTTACAGTTATATCTTGTCGAAAATGCTGTTAAATTCGCTGAATTAACTGTGTTGGTTTTGTGCATAAAGTATAAAAGTGGAAATACTTTTATAAAGGGACTTGAAAATTTTCTTAAAATATAGTATCATAAGATTGGTAATTTATAATGTGGGGCAAGCTATGTCCGCACATAATGGAGGTAAATCAAATGTCATTAAAGCTCAACACAAAATATCTTAAGGATTTTGTCAACGCTGACGAGCTCACAGGTATCAAGTCTCAGGTAGAGGCTGCTGCTGAAACTCTTCACAATAAGACAGGTCTTGGAAATGATTTCTTAGGCTGGGTAAACCTTCCTACTGATTACGACAAGGACGAATTCGCTCGCATCAAGGCTGCTGCCGAGAAGATAAAGAGCAATTCCGATATCCTCATCGTTATCGGTATCGGTGGTTCTTACCTTGGCGCAAGAGCTGCTATCGAGCTGCTCAAGTCGCCCCTTTACAATAATATAAAGAAGGATACTCCTGACATCTACTACGTTGGCAACAGCATCAATCCTACATATCTCAACGAGATAATCGCTCTTTGCGAGGGTAAGGATTTTTCTGTTAACGTTATCTCAAAGTCAGGTACAACTACTGAGCCTGCTCTTGCTTTCCGTATCTTCAAGAAGATGGTAGAGGACAAGTATGGCAAGGAAGAGGCTAAGAATCGTATCTTTGCTACTACTGACAAGGCAAGAGGAACTCTCAAGAACCTCTCAGACGCTGAGGGTTACGAGACATTCGTTATTCCTGATGATGTAGGCGGACGTTTCTCAGTTCTCACAGCAGTTGGTCTTCTCCCCATCGCTGTTGCAGGCTGCGACATAGACGCTCTCATGAAGGGTGCAGCAAAGGCTCAGGCTGATTTCTGCGCTGACTTCGATAACAATGACTGCTACAAGTATGCGGCTCTCAGAAATATCCTTTACAGAAAGGGCAAAGCTGTTGAGATGCTCGTTTCCTACGACCCGAGCTTCGTGATGATGAGTGAGTGGTACAAGCAGCTCTTCGGTGAGAGCGAAGGCAAGGACAACAAGGGTATCTTCCCGGCATCTGTTACATTCTCAACAGACCTTCACTCTATGGGTCAGTATATCCAGGACGGCGCTCGTATCATGTTCGAGACTGTTGTTGATATCAAGAACCCCAAGACAGACCTCTTCCTTGAACCCGATGCTGAGAACCTTGATGGTCTCAACTTCCTCACAAACCAGAATATGTCTGTTGTAAACAGAAAAGCATTCGAGGGTACTGTTCTTGCTCATACAGAGGGCGGAGTTCCCAACATCATTCTTGAACTCGACGATACAACTGAAGAGAGCGTTGGATACATGATCTATTTCTTCGAGAAGGCTTGCGCAATTTCAGGCTATGTACTCGGAGTTAACCCCTTCAATCAGCCCGGTGTTGAGAGCTACAAGTCAAATATGTTCGCTCTTCTCGGTAAGCCCGGCTATGAAGGTGCAAAGGCTGCTCTTGAAGCTAAGCTCGGCTGATCCCGGCTGGCTTTAAATATAACAATAACACACTGCCGCAAGGCAATGGAAGGAGTAAACCATGATAAAACTTATAACAGGTAAAAAAGGCACAGGTAAAACTAAGATACTCATCGACAATATCAACGAGACTGTAAAAGCTTCTGCTGGAAGCATCGTTTGCGTAGAGAAAGGTTCTACAGTAAGATACTCTATCAGCCGTAAGGTTAGATGGTGCGATACTGAGTACTACGGAATCGAAGGATATGATACATTCTACGGCTTCGTTGCTGGTCTTCTCGCAAGCAACTACGACATCACAGACGTTTTCGTTGACGGTATCTTCCGCATCGGCGGCAGAGACTACGACGCTTTCGGCACTCTCCTTGAGAAACTCGACAAGCTCACAGGTGACGACGTTACTGTTGTATTCACTGTTTCTGCTGATGACAGCGAGCTTCCCGAGAGCGTAAAGCAGTTCCTCAAGTAATTTAAAAAAAGTCCGGAAGAACTATTGACATATTCCGTCAATTAGTGTATAATATATTTTATGGTGCTCTGAAGGATTTGTATTATGAAGATAAACCTTAAACAGCTTTTCAGTATTGTCGGAGAATCCCGTGAAATAGCGTATACTATCAGTACGGACGAGCTTTCAGATATCCGTGGGCGCAGCTTTGCTTCTCCTGTAGAGGTAAAGGGCAGAATATATAACAGGGCAGGCGTTGTCTACCTTGAATATTCCGTGGATATGACTCTTCTCATCACCTGCGACAGGTGTCTGAAAGAGCTTGAAAGAGCGTATCACTACGATTTCGACCATATTGTCGTTCCTTCCGCTAACAGCGATAACGATGAGTATATCGTCGCGGACGGAGAGAGCATTGAACTGAATGAAATTGCAGTTACCGATCTGCTGCTCCAGCTGCCTACCAAGAACCTCTGCAAAGATGATTGCAAGGGTCTGTGTATGATCTGCGGCTGCGATCTCAACGAATCGACCTGCGATCATCTAAATCAAAACGAGCTGTGAAGCTCTTTGTAAGGAGGTGCCAGAATGGCTG
>CADAYP010000025.1:0-21872 GCA_902792235.1 Ruminococcus flavefaciens | reverse complement strand
TTTCATATATGAGCCTTTATGTAAGGTACAACCTCTTCACGCGGTATCCCGAGGACGAATGCAAACTCCTCGCTTAGCAGGTTTTCGGCAGTTGAAAGGAATCTTTCGTCGTTGGCATGGAGTTTTTTACCCTTTGCAGCAAGGGCTTTTCTGCGCAGATAGAGTGTTCTCACGAGGCGGACAAGTTCATGTCTCTCGCCCTTGTCGATAATACGGCGGTACTCTTCCTTACGGCGGATATCGTCGTCTATCCATATGTCTTTCTCGCCTGACATAGAAGATATGAGCATATCGGTGTCCTCACGCGAAAGCACCTTCCGCATCTTCTCCCTGAGAGTTCCCCTGTCGGTAGGAACATAGAATTTATTCTTAGTATCGCCGACCGGCTGAAGCACGTAGTATTCGACTTCTTCACCGGTGAGGTCGCGCTTTTCTATCGCCTTGACCTCGCATACGCCATATGCCGCATATACAACCGCGTCATTTACCTTGAACATATCCTTACCTCCATAAAAAAATACAACGTGTATCGCTCGACAACCGGACTTACATCGGATAAGCGAATACACGTTGTAATTCTATTTTAGCATATTTTCCGCAAAAATGTCATAGGCATTTTGCACAAGGAATTTACTTTTTCTTTTTCTTATTGCCGCCGTTTTTATTACCGCCGTTCTTGGGACGGTTATTATTCTTCGGCTGAGGCTTGGGAGTTTCTTTTTTTGGCTCGTCTACAGCTTCTTCAACTGCTTCATCGGCAGTTTCTTCGGGAGTTTCCTCCGTCTCGCCGTCATCGTCACCGGATTCTTCCTTTACCTCTTCCTTGAGCGGTTTTTCGGTTATTGCGCCCTTTGACTTGATTATCTGTGCAACAGGAACACTGTTTCCCTCTGCGGGAGGAGTTATGCCCTTTTTGCGCATTTCAGCATACTCGCGTTCCTGAATCATTATCATGTTGTTCTTTCTGTCGTAGATGAACAGGAGAACTATTGCCGCAATGCCGAATACGATGAATACACAGCCTGTTCTGAATCCGGGAGGAGAATACTTCATAGTTATTGTATGGTGTCCCTCAGGGAGTCGCAGACCAATGAGTGCATTGAGTATTACTACCTCGCCGTCCTTGCCGTCGGTATCATTTACCATAACACTTGTTCCGGCATCGTTGATAACGTCCTTGAAGCACTCATCTACCTTTTTGCCGTCAACCTTGATAGTCCAGCCGGGTTCATAGGGGATAGAAGTATAGAGTATCTGACCAGCCTTTGCGTCAACTTCGCCAACGAGGTAATCGTCCTTAGTCTTGCTGAGGTCGAGGTTCCACGGGTTCTGTTTGAGCTGTTCAATATCCTCATGGAATGCGTTATAATCGAAATGATAGAACTGGAAGTCCTTTATCATTACGTACTCGTTATTACCGGTCTTATCCTGCTGAAGTACAGTGAGACGCACCTCAAGCTCTGTACCTGCGGGGTACTTGCCGAGGTTAACGATAGAATAATCGTAGCCGTCATAGTAGCATCCGAAGCCCTTGAAGTTCTCGAATTCACCTGTCTCGGCATTTTTCTCGGACGATACCCAAAGATTAGCCTTCTTAGGGTTGTCCGATTTGAGGAACATATAAAGTGCATCGTCTGACTGTGCTGTAATGTGGATACGTACAGTCGGGTCAGCCGCACCTGCGTTAGCATTGTAGCAATGCTGACCATTGTAATTGGATTCCCAGCACTCATTGAGCACTACGTCAGGATTCTCATCTATACGCTTGAAGTAAGCCTTAGGCTCGAGAGCACCTGAGTAGTCAGGAGTATTTCCTGTCATTGAGCTGAGGAAGTTGTTCATGCTGTTGAACGGGTTATCGTTTCCGAGGAAGCTGAGGCGGAGAATATCAGAGTTTGCCATGAAGCCTATCGGGAGAGCATCAGGGTTTTCGTAAACTTCGAGTGTAGCCTCTCCGTTATCATTCTGATATGTGCTTGTATAAACCTTATTGTAGTAGGGGCTGAGGAGTGATTTTCCGTCAGCATTGTTTCTTGCAGGGTCATTGAGGACATACTTGATGCCGAGAAGTGAGTCTGCAAGAGGAGTATTTCCGTCATATCTTGTCTCGTAGCTCTTTGTTGAATAGCCGAGAGTTTCGATGAAGTGGATTATTCTCGTGTTCATGACTGAGCTTGAATGAGAGAGTCCCCTGAATCCGTAAGCCTGATTATCATTTACGTTGCGGAAGAAGGTCTTTTCTGTACGGTAGAAGCCGTCATCGTAGTCATCGAGCTGTTTCTTTACGTTAGGAGCGTCCATGATAGCCGCATACGACTTCCTTGAGGAGTAGTATACTTCCTTATCGATTTTGAGAATGGTATCGTACACGTTGTAGCCAGCCTCAAAGATTACGAATACAGCCAATACGAGTGAAATATAATTGCGCGACTTCTTAGTCTTGGCATTGCTGTAAATATACATGAAGCAAAGATAAACTGCCGCAAGAGCAAGTCCGAACATGAGAGTACCGAGCCAAAGGTGCTTTACACTCTCGCCGTTTATAGTTTCGGTGGTGGTGTAGGGAGTCTTGGCTACGTACTTGTATCTATCCTCGTTATAATTGAGGCTCGGCATTATCGACTCGAATACGAAAACGAGTGCCGCGAGAACTCCGAATACTCCGGCAGGAAGACCTATCTTCATCTTATAGCCTTCGAGGTTGGAGAATGTCTCTGCCGCCATTGATACGAGGACGAATGATACGAGGAATGAGTATCTGTAAGGAAGCCAGTTAGGGTCCTGACCGCCGTGCCACATCATATTGAAGGGCTTTATCCACATACTGAAGAAAAGTATGAAGATGAGGAGTCCATAGCCGACTTTACGGTTTCTCTTGATGTTCTTATTGAAGAAGTAGAGCGGAACGAGTATAAATGTGAGAACTCCGCAGTAAATCTCGGGACGTCCGTACATTCTTGTGCCCTCGTCAACGTTGACGGAGTAGTACTGGTTCGGCATAAGCGTAGGAATGAGTTCAAGCGGATTGAACATCGTCCTCAGGCTGTAATCCGGCTCGGAGAAGTCGAATTTACCAAGTGCGAGAGCCTTGTATACCGGCATTATCATGATGTAACTGCAAAGCATTACAACACCTGTTGCGAGTATCATTCTGCCGATAACTCTTAAATAGTCCGCAAACTGGAACTTTCTCTTTGTACCGAAGAAGAGATAGTATACAAAGTAGATAGCAACGAAAATAGCTATCATAAAGCCGATATAGAAGTTTGCAATGAACATTATTGCAAGGGGAATGATATAGTTTATTTTTCTGCCGTCGTCAACAAGGTACTCAAGACCGAGTATTATGAGCGGAAGGAAGATAGGACCGTCTACCCACATGGGGTCGATGAGCTGGATAGCAACGTATGCCATGAGCGCATACATTGTCGCAAAGAGCACCGACGGTATAGGCTTTACATTTTTCGCCTTCTGAGCGTATACACAGAAGGTCGCGCCGCACGCTCCGACCTTGCAGAGCTGCATTATCATAAGGCTTTCAACTATCATCTTTCGCGGAAGAAGTATTACGATAAACGTAAACGGACTCGCGAGATAATAGCCGATAACACCCTGATAGCCTCCTGAGAGGTTTCGTGCCCAGCTGTAAAGCGGATTTCTGCCGCTCCAGAAAGCGTCGCGGATATTTTCAAAGTAGTAAACGTACTGACCGTTAAGGTCGAGAGTCAGTACAGAGCGTTCACCGAAGGGGTAAACTCCGAAGAGCGCGTAAGCGATTAATGTCAGCAGAGCCGGTATAAGGAATGACGCGATTATATACGCAAACCGAAACTTAACGTATTCCGGCGGTTTTACGGGATATTTCGCGTACGAAGGAGCTGAGCCGACAGCTTTTGTCTTTGCCAAGTTTGTTCCTCCTTTTTTGTCGGGCGGCAAATTTCGCCATATTACCCGATTATAATATCTTTACTATTATACTACATTTTTTGCGGTTTTGCAATAGTTTCAACAAATTAAATTGAGATTTTGATGTTTATGTCATTGAACTATCTGCGGCAACGCGAGGCGGCGTTATCGCCGCAAACTAAAACAAAAAAAGAACACGAAACTCTTGGGGGACAGTTTCGTGTTCTTTTTTATAAAGGATGAAATTAGAGAAAAACTTTAAGAAAGCGTGTGTTATGATGTATCCGCTCTTTCTATGCTTTTATTATATCACACGATAGTCGGAGAATCAAATATATAATTTTTATCCGCTTATATGATACCCATATTTATTTATTATATATATAAACCAATTATCTTCACATATAGAAACACCGCCGACATAAGTACTTTCAGGTACGGTATATCGCGGTGCTTCGGTTCATATTGCCTCTTTGATAGCGGTCTTTGCTTTGGTAACTATGGTCTTATCGTTTTCATATGATAAAATATTTGACGCATATGAAATATCTACCCAGCGTATCTCTGCGATCTCATCCTCCTGCGGATAATAATCAACATTTTTAGCCTTGGCAAGAAAGTATACAACTACTTTCATGGTGTCTTTTTTTGGTGAATACGTCACGGTTTCACGGAAAGTCGGGTCAATGATAACGTCGATGTTAGTCTCTTCCTTGATCTCGCGCATTGCGGTCTCAACTTCTGTTTCGCCTGCTTCGACGTGCCCTTTCGGGAAAGACCAGTGACCGCTGTTGATATGCTTTATCAACAGTATCTCTGTGTTGCCGTGATATTTACGATAAACAATAGCTCCGCATGATTTTTCGTGAAGCATTTTTGATCCTTTCCTGCCTGCGCTGAGTTTTCCGCAGACATTGATAGAGGCGCAGATTTGCGTTTATGCAAAGCGTCTCGTCGTATATTCACAATTATTATATCACATTTTGTTGACGTTGTCTATAGCTGATATTGTAAAAAAGTAAAGTTTTTTGGCATTGCAGGTATTATCTATCCCATTCAAAAATAAGACCCCCTGCATAAGCAGAGGGTCTTGCTATTATTGTTTATCTTCCGCAGTTTTTTCATCAGACGAGTTTTCTGTTTTTTTCTCGTCCGCTTCGGGAGTTTTTTCACTTGCCGGAACAGCTGTCTGCTTTGCCGGCTTTGAAAGCTTGCCAAGTGCATTTTTAATGCCGCCTGCGCGGAATACGTAACAGCATACCGCCAACATAAGCAATGCCACTATAGTCATGATGAGTCCGGCTGTAAACGCTGGAACATGGTACTTGAACTCGATATCATGCTCGCCTGCGTCAACTGTGAATGCGATGAGAGTACCGAGTGCCTTGAAGTCCTCGACCTTTTTGCCGTCAACATAAACCTTCCAGCCGCCGTCCTGCGGTATAGAAGTGAACACCATTTCCGACTGAGGTGCATTGAGTTTGCCCTTGATATCGGTATTCTTGAACGATGTAACTTCGAGTCCGCTGCTGCTGAGTCCGTTGTATACTTCGTTCCATTTTGTCATGTTGAAGCTGTAGAGGTCAAATCCGAAGCAGCCGATATTTACGTCTGAACAATTATATTTAAACTGTAAAACAGTTCCTGCCGGATAAGAACCGAGACATCTGAAACGTTCTGCACCGATATCTACCTGTTCTGTATCGTTGATAAGGAGAGTTCCCGCACGGAAATTCTGCTCAAAATAAAGCGGGTCTTCATTCTGAACGACATATGTCCATGTAACATTTACCGGTAAAGTTGAATCTGTTCTGTAGAAGTAATTATCATTCCAGTTGTCATTCTGAGCGAATTCGCAGTTTTCATAGGTGAACTCCGAGGGGTCGCTGTGCTCAAATACATTTACAGGCTGTCCCCAGATTCTGTTGAGCATCTCATTCTGAGTAGCGATAGGTCTGATTTCGTTGGGGTCTACCTTGAAATCGAGGATATTGTTTGAAGCACCGAATGCAATAGGAAGTGCAGTTGGGTTCTCCCAGACTATTCCATTCTCGCCGTCCTCAGCGATATTGTAGCCCTGTCCGGAGCGGGAGAGGAAAACCCTCGACCTGTCAAGCACATATTTAATGCCGAAAAGACTGTTCTGGAAGAGCGATGTGGTATTATATACTGAACTTACATTGTTTGCGTAAACTCTGTTACCCATGTCTTTCAGAAGCTGGTATACTCCGTAATTGAGAGTTGAGCCGTAATAACCGATACCATTGAAGTCACCTATCATGCTGGTGTTGAAAGTCCAGCCGTCGTAAGCTTCCATACGGTAGAATTCGTCTTTTCCACATCCGTGCTTCTGCCCGAAATCGTAGATAACGTCGCTGACCTTGTTGAAGGACTCCATATCCGAAATGGGTATGCCTGCTCCTTCTTTTGCGGCTACGTCAACAGTGTCCTGACAGGACTGAATTGCTACAACCGCCGCTATAACGATGCTTGTTGTAAAAGCGCAGGCTTTTAATGCGAATGCGCTCTTTCTGAGCTTGTCAGCCTTTGGAGCGGGATTTTCAGCAGATTCAGAAGTCTTTGTTTCTGTTTCGGATTTTTCAGCGGCTGAAGCCTTGTCGGCAAGCTTCTCGCTGAAGAAGCTGAATCCTATGCTCAGTATCATAAGTCCTGCAAATACTGCAAGGAGAAGATTCCAGTGACCGAGTTTGTCAAGGCGAGCGGAATCGAGGTTGCCATACTTTGCGTAGACAACGAAGAACATACCTATTATAAGAGAGGTTATCACGCTCTTGACCTTTATTCCCTTTGCCTTGGCAAGTCCGTTTGCCGCAACTATTGTAATTGCAAAAGAGAACAGGAAGCTCCAGCGTCCGGGAAGCTGATTCGGGAAGTGGAAGCCATTGAAGAGCCAGTCCATCGGATTGTAGTTGAGACCGGCATAGAGAAGTCCGAGGAAACCGCCTGCCGCGAGTTTTTCTGCGAACTTTATCTCAGCGTTCAGGAAGAACAGCGGAATGAGTATGAATGCGAAAAGTCCGACTGCGATATTCGGTACTCCGAATTCGAGTGAAGCAGGAGTTTCAGGAAGCATTGAAGCCGCATTTTCTGCCATTGTGTGGTACCACTGGCTGAAATTGAGCACGCCTTCGTTTGCCGACTCTGAATTGGAAAGTCCCTTTACTGTGGGGACAAGCACTACAGCTGTCGCTACACCGCCGAGAACGGAGTAGAGCATGAAACGTCCGAAGAGTTTACCGCGCGCCTTAAGGTTTTCCTTAACAGTAAGACGTGAACCGTCCTTGCCTGTGTAGCTCTTGCTGAGCCAGTAAGCAACGAAGTAGAAGCCGGTGAAAAGGCATACTCCGAAGCCGGTATAGAAGTTGGTGTAAATCGTGAATGCGAGCATGAGAGTATACATCGCCGGCGACTTGCCTCTGATGAGTCTCTCAAGACCGAGCAGTACGAGCGGAGCGAGGAAAAGTCCGTCAGTCCACATGAACTGCATAATGAATGCTGTTGAATATGCGCAGAGTCCATAGCATATTGAAGTTGCCATTATGATGGGATTTCTGCTCTTGAATTTATACTCAAGAAATGCCTGACACGCAAGAGCGCCAAGTCCGAATCTGAGCAGACAAACGATGTCGATATAAGTTATGGAGTTGTCAGTAGATATAAACTGGAAAGGTATCAGGAAGATACTGCGGCAGTAGAAAGCATTCTGCACCCAGTTGTTGAAACCAAGAGCGCCGCTCCAGTTGTACATTGCCTCGGAAATACCGCTGTCGAATGCGAACTTGCGGTACATCGGGAAATACTGTCCCCACAGGTCGATAGAAAGAACGTCGTTATTGCCAAACGGCGCTATTTCCTTTTTCTTGAATATGACTATTCCGGTTATCAGCGGAACTAAAAATACTATCAGATAGCGGAGTACCGCAAAGCCTATACTTATTTTCTTTTCACGGGTAAGCGCCTTTTTAGGAGCGGTTGACATTTCTATACACCCTTTCTGTTATTTGTTATCACTCGGGATAATTTTTTCGTTATATGTTATCAGCTTATTGAGTACGAACTGTATCGCCGATACGAATACCAGCACAAGAAGTTTCAGCAGTCCGAATTTTATTGAGCCTTTAAGTAAGTGTATACAAGCTGTCGATATTCCCATTCCCACGAGAGTTATACCGCCGTATGAAGCCGCGCGAAGAAGGAATTTTCCCTTGGTTTTGAAGTTCCAGAAGGTGTTGGTAGTGAACGTGAATACAAATCCGGCAATATTACCGATAATGCTCGCAATTTCCGGAGTTTCCTTCATTACCGATTTTGTCAGTCCGACAGAAATGCCGTAATCAAGCACGAATGCGAGGAGTCCGAAAACTCCGTAAAGCAGGATATTGCGCAGGATAGGGTATCTGATGAATGTGAAGCGGATAAGCGACTTCATGTAGCCTATTATAAAAGGTATGAGGCGGCGCTTTGACTCGCCGTAGATACGCTTCTGGAACGATATCGGAACTTCGCCTATTTTCAGGTCAGGCTTATTCTGCTTCATTCGCAGAAGTACTTCCTGCAATATATCGTAGTTTACGTTTTCAAGGCTGTCGCCGACCTTTTTAAGCTGGTCTGTGTGATAAATACGGTAGTCGGTGGAGATATCCTTAGCCTTTATTCCAAGACATATGCGGAAAAAGGTATTGAGGATATGCGACATTATTATTGAACTTTTAGCATCGTTAGTCTCGCCGCCCTCAGTGTAGCGTGAACCGATAACGAGGTCGCATTTCTCACTTGTGAACTTCTTGTACATCGCGGGAATGTACTTCGGGTCGTGTGAACCGTCGCTGTCGAGGATAAGGAACTTGTCCATTTCCGCGTACTTTATACCTGTTTTAAAAGCTCCTCCGAATCCGGGGAACTCCTGATTTATATATCTTGCACCGAACTTTTCGCATACTTCCGATGTATTATCGAGCGGCTTTTCAGTGTCGATAACGAGTATTTCATAAGGTTCCGGGAGGCTGTCGAGCATTTCCTTTATTTTAGGAAGGAGAAAAGCAAGATTTTCCGCCTCTTTATATGCCAGCAAACAAACGCTGATACCCATGTTTATTAACTCCGTTTCTATTCTCTATTATAATAGTACCGTTTTTTAACAATACAGTATGATTATACCACTATTATATATATATTGTCAAGTATTACCGGATTTACCACATAAATTCCTGCTCCGGCGCTTTGACTGCCTCACGTTCCGGCTGAGACGCTTCCTCCTTCAAAAGCTCCTTTGCGAGTGCCTCAACCCCGACGATTTCGTGAAACATCTCATTCAGCGGCATTACCGCCTTGAAGTTGCTTATGACACGCTTTACAAGCTCCGGCGACGAAAGCTCCGCTATATCGCTGACTCTTTCATATGCCGAAAGTCCCTTCTTGCGGAAAAACTCCTCTGCATCGGGTACATTGCAGGGTTTGAGACGCTTATACTCCTCACCGCCAAAGCATATTCCCCGGCGTTTCAGCTTTTTCGCAAGTGAGAGAAATTTGTCTGCGTCCTCGCTGAGCTGACTGCGGAAACGCTCCATGACAGCGGCTTCCGGCTTTGAAATGCGGAACCCGAACTCCGCTCCCTCCGGCGAAAGCTCGAAATACAGGGTAGGAGTCCTGTTCCAGTACCACGCCTCGTAGCGGACGTATATCCACATAGTGTCGCGATAGTGCAGATACGGCGGAAACTTCTCATCGCGGTAGATACGTCCCGCCTTGCAAATCATGCCTGTCTTCTCAAACGGAGCGTAAATCTCCTCCGCAAGTGCCTTCATCGGCTCATAGACCTTTTCCGTGTATATTTTTTTGCGCGGCTCGAACCATTCCTTATCGTTGTTGAATCTTATACCAAGAAGGAAATCGAGTGCCTCATGTGAAAATCCCTGAAACATAATAATACCTCATTTTTTCAATATGATAATATTATATCACATCGTTCAATAAATAACAATATTAGTCTGAGAAACAAAAATAAGAGCAATATTATCCTTTTTTCTTTCCACTTCGATGTCAAAAACTTTTCAACACTGTGTTGAAACAGGAGTTGATTCCACACTTCAATTGTTGAAAACCTTGTGGAGAGTGTGGAAAACAACGCTATATACAGAATTTTACAATGCGTAAAAGTTGAAAACTCTGTGGATAAACGGGGAAAACGTGTAAAGAATAAAAAATGTATTGTGGAAAACTCCTCCGCAATAAATTATAGAAAAGGATTTGATAACTATGAAAAAATTATTAGCAATAAGCTCTGCTTTGCTTTTAACTGCGTGCACATTCACAAGCTGCGGCTCGGATAGAGACAACTCCCGTGACGACGATTCCTACTACGACCACTATGACTACGACAGGGACGGCGACAGAAACGACCGCTCTGCCGGTGACCATGCCCGCGACGCTGTAGACGGTGCTAAGGACGCAGGTGAGGATATTGTCGGCGGTGTAGGTGATGCCGCAAGAGACGTCATTGACGGTCTCGACGGAAGTACCGAAAACGACGCTCAATCCACCACTTCCCGCTCAACAAGACGATAAAAAATAAACCGCACAGGATTAGTGTGTTCCCATTAGCGGAAATCGCGGGTTACCGAGCCGTAAACTTGCGGCATATATCCGGTATCCTGCGAACCGCCCAAAGGGGGACACGCCCTTCCTGTGCGATTTTACGTTACTTAGTTATTATTCTTCTTCAGTCTTATCGGGGAATTCATCTATGTCTTCCTCGATTTCATCGTCTGCGGGGTCATAGTCCTTAACGTAGAAGACGAGGTCTCTGTCAGGTTTGCCGTCCTTGACGGTGAAGCTTATCACGCTTGTACTTCCTATAAATCCCTCTTTATCGAGGTTTTCGGTGAGCTTCTTACCGTTTTTGGTATAAAATGCTATACCGTGATATCCATTCGCCATTGCCTGACGTCCATCAAGTGCCGCAAAGTATTCGCCGTCGCTAAGTGCAAACTTCTCGCCGCACTTAACTCCTTTCATCACCTGTTCAGAATCGCCGATATTATCACCGGGAATCAGTCTCCATACATCAAAACCTGCAACGTCGTTGCGGAGTGTACCGTCAATAAAGTCAAACACGTTTGCTGAAACTTCCTTCGCCATTTCGTCAGGAGCAAAATAATATGTCACGCTGTCGGTATACTCGTTTACATAACCCCAGTAACAATACTTGTCAAATCCTCCGCTATATCCCTCCGGAACTTTATCCACATGAAGCATATACGCACGTGTATCTCTGTATGCTGTGTGAATGAGGTTATCAAATGTAGTTGTACCGGTCTTGTCGGAAGTCCATTCAGCCACCTTCTTTGCATATGTATCGGGGGCTTCAATCAGTGAAACTTTTACACCTTCAAGCGGTTTACCTGTTACAGTGTCGATACAGTTTACGGTGAGGTAGTTGGAAGTTCCGGCTTTCGGTGCAAAATCGAAGCTGAGGTCTCTGTCAGCCTTTCCGTCCTTTACTGTGAAGTCAAAGCCATTACTCTTGTCCTCAAAATCAAGGTCGGGATAAATCTCCTTCATATGCTTTGCAAAGTCACTTTCGGGGTCGAGAAGCTCAGCAGGGCAGTCGAAAAGTCGGATATCCGCATGGTACTCTCCGTCGGGGAGCGCGATATCCGGAGTATGCATGAACGGGTAATAAGGATTTCCGTCCTTATCGCTGACACTGACAATTCCATACGGATAATAGGGGATATCCTGCTCCGCCGCCCAGTCAAACATAGCTATACTAACGTTGTTTTCGGCATCGTTTGGACGTACATGAATCGTAATGTCCCTGTCGGTCTTGCCGTCAAATCCGAACGTATACTGCTGGTCCCATTCACCATAGCGTGTACCGTAGCCTTCGGGAAGATTTTTCAGATTTATCATGTAGGAATACTTCTCGTCTGTAGGCAGTCCGCTGAACATTGTATCGTCGTCAGGAGTGTATTCCCAGTCTGCAAGTTCATAGCAATAGTCGCTGCAATGTCCAAAAAGCTCTACTTCTACAGATTCGAGCGGCTTTCCTGTCATCACATCAACTACTCTGATACTGAGAGTACCGCCATTTTCAGCCTTCTGTCCGCGAACCTGCTTACGGAGCATTGTGAAATCGTATACGTCAACCACGCCGTCCTCATCGATATCAGCATTGAGCCAGTTACCGAGTTCAGTTTGCTGACCGAGCAGATAACGCTGAAGCTGTACCGCGTCCGAGATTCCCACGGATTTGTCAAAGTTTGCATCACCAAACTGAGTTGCAATTCCGCTGACATTTTCCGAAACAACCACGTCACCATCTGCAAACGCAGACGCATTCTGAACTGCAAACAGTGCCGCAGCCGATACGGCTGTAGCTGTCAATACTTTTAAACATTTGTTACTCTTCATTGTTATTACCTCCGTCCCATAATTCTAAGCGTCAAAGAAGGATATTTTCCCATCTTATTGATTAAATATTAACACATTACTTTAAAGATGTCAACGTTTTTTAGAAAAACCGTCAAAATCGCGTTTTATAAGACAAACAAAAAAGCTTCATTTGTGCAAGCTGTTACATCAGGGGAAGCTGTATTGCTTTATTTCTGAGTTTGTGCTATAATATATGTTGAAATAATATTTTTTGGAGAATGCAAAATGAATAAATACAAAAAGCTCGCCCTTAATACAGTGATATTCGCTATCGGCAGCTTCGGCTCGAAAATACTGGTTATACTCCTCACCCGATTGTATTCCCGTCATCTCGACCCCGTAAGCTCAGGTATCAAGGAACTCCTTGAGCCGACTGCCCTCTTCCTTCAGCCGATTTTCACCTTCGCTTTGCAGGAATACCTCATTCGCTTCGGTCTTGATAAAAACTGCGACAAACGTGAAGTCTTTACCACATCGGGTGCCATAACCCTCGCAGGCATGGTCCTCATGGCACTGACTGTGCCTGTATTAAGCCTTATTCCGGCATTCGACTATATAAAAGGTTACACTATTCTGCTGATTATTTATATTCTCACTTCGTCGCTGAGAATGCTCTGTCAGCAGTTCGTCCGCTCGCGCGATATGGTAAAGCTGTTCTCTATCGACGGCATACTCGCGACGCTGACCCTCTTCATATTCAACCTCGTATTCATCGCAGGTCTGCATATGGGAGTACGCGGCTTTATGCTCGCTGTTATCCTCTCCGACCTCTTCTCGTCACTTTTCCTGTTCATAGTCGCTGACCTGCGCAAATTCGTCCGTGCCGATGCTTTCAACACTGCTCTCGCACGCGATATGATGAAATTCGCCGCTCCGCTCATTCCCACTATCGTTATGTGGACTATCACAAGTCTCTCCGACCGTATGTTTATCCGCAACATGAAGAGTGACCGCGTTCAGCTCGGCGAATCTGCCGTATCTATCTACGGCTACGCTAACCGTATACCCAACCTGATCAGTATGGTTTCTACCATATTCTTTCAGGCGTGGAATATGTCCGCGATAACCGAAAACGACTCCGCCGACAGAAACAAATTCTATGAGAAGGTCTACGGTACTTACGAGGCTATCCTGTTCATAGCTTCCGCCGGACTCCTTCTCCTCATCAAACCTGTTACCGGATTCTTCGTCGTTTCCTCTACCTACAGCGAATATGCCGACGTTTACCTGTATACTCCGATACTCGTTGTGGCTGTTCTTTACATGAGCCTTAATCAGTTCCTCGGCAGTATCTATTCCGCTACAAAGCATACTAAAAACAGCTTCTGGACCGCTCTTATCGCCTGCTCAGTAAATATTATCCTCAATATCGCTCTCATTCCCGAGTGGGGCATTCAGGGCGCATCTATCGCTACATTCCTCAGCTACTACGTTTGCTTCTGGGCAAGAATAATCGACGCACGCTACTATGTTCCGTTCAGATTCAACGCGATGAAGTCACTGCTGAATACGGGTCTGCTTTTCCTCATGGGCTGGCTGATAATCGCCTCGCCGAAATTCTGGATAGCCGGACTTTTCCTGCTCTGCTGTATCGTTATCGCACTGAATTATCAGGCTCTTCTCCTGACAGTAAAAAAACTGCTCAGACGCTGAATCAAAAGACCTGTTAAGGTCTTGTATAATAATAAGGAGGTACACTTATGTCTACACCACACAATAACGCAAAAAAAGGCGATATAGCTAAAACTGTCCTCATGCCGGGCGACCCGCTCAGAGCTAAGTACATCGCCGAAAATTACCTCGAGGACGCTGTCTGCTATAATGAGATACGCGGAATGTTCGGATATACCGGCAAATACAAGGGTGTTCCCGTTTCTGTTCAGGGAAGCGGTATGGGCAACTCCTCAATAGGCATATACTCGTGGGAACTCTTCAACGTTTACGATGTTGACAATATCATTCGTGTCGGTACTGCCGGCGCTATTGCGGACAACGTAAACCTCCGCGACATCGTTATCGGCATGAGCGCAAGCACTAATTCCGCTTACGTAAATCAGTTCCGTCTGCCCGGCACTTACGCTCCCACGGCTTCGTGGAGTATACTCTCTGCCGCTGTTAAAGCCGCTGAGGCTAAGGGAAGCACTTTCCACGTCGGAAACGTATTTTCAAGCGATATGTTCTATGACGATGAGGACTCACTCGCTGAATGGCAGAAAATGAACGTTCTCGCTATCGAAATGGAAGCGGCGGCGCTCTATATGAATGCCGCCCGCGCAGGAAAAAATGCTCTCGCTATCCTCACTATTTCCGACTGTCCTCTCCGCGGACTCGCTACAACTCCCGAAGAGCGACAGACTACTTTCCTCGACATGATGGAAATAGGTCTCGAAACAGCAATATCACTGTAAATATAGTATAACTTAGCAGTCCTCAGATAAAAAATCAATATCAAGTAATATATTCTTCGGATTTTTTCTTGCATTTTGTCTCATAATGTGTTATTATATAAGGTAAGAAATTATGCCATGCTTTAAATGGTAAATCTATGTCGTGCACATTAATGCACGGGTCAGGAGAATAATATGCCCAAGAAACAGGATATAAACAAGATAATGATTATCGGCTCGGGTCCTATTATTATAGGTCAGGCTTGCGAGTTCGATTACTCAGGTACTCAGGCTTGTAAGGCTCTCAGAAATCTGGGATACGAGATCGTTCTTGTTAACTCTAATCCGGCTACTATCATGACAGACCCCGATGTCGCTGATATTACCTACATCGAGCCCCTTAACCTCGAAAGACTTACTCAGATAATCGAAAAGGAGCGTCCTGATGCTCTTCTTCCTAACCTCGGTGGTCAGTCAGGTCTTAACCTCTGCTCAGAGCTTGATAACGCTGGTGTACTCAAAAAGTACAACGTTCAGGTAATCGGTGTTCAGGTTGACGCTATCGAGCGCGGCGAGGACCGTATCGAATTCAAGAACGCTATGAGCGCTCTCGGTATCGAAATGCCCCGCAGTCAGGTCGCTTACTCTGTTGACGAAGCTGTTAAGATAGCTGAAAAGCTCAAATATCCTGTTGTACTTCGTCCCGCTTATACTATGGGCGGTGCCGGCGGCGGTATGGTCTATAACGTTGACGAACTCAAGGTAGTATGCGAAAGAGGTCTTCAGGCTTCTCTCGTCGGACAGGTTCTCGTTGAAGAATGTATCTTCGGCTGGGAAGAGCTTGAGCTTGAAGTTGTCCGCGATGCTGAAAACAACAAGATCACTGTTTGCTTTATCGAAAATATCGACCCCATCGGTGTTCATACCGGTGACTCGTTCTGCTCAGCTCCTATGCTGACTATTCCAGAAGACGTTCAGAAGACTCTTCAGGATATGTCATACCGTATCATCGAGTCTATCGAGGTTATCGGCGGCTGTAACTGCCAGTTCGCACGCGACCCCGAAACAGGACGTATCGTTGTTATCGAGATCAACCCCAGAACTTCACGTTCTTCTGCCCTCGCTTCAAAGGCTACAGGCTTCCCGATAGCTCTCGTTTCCGCTATGCTCGCCTGCGGTCTCACCCTTAAAGAGATCCCCTGCGGCAAGTACGGCACTCTCGACAAGTATGTTCCCGACGGAGACTACATCGTTATCAAGTTCGCTCGCTGGGCATTCGAGAAGTTCAAGGGCGCTGAGGATAAACTCGGTACTCAGATGCGCGCTGTCGGCGAGGTAATGAGCATCGGCAAGACCTACAAGGAGGCTTTCCAGAAGGCTATCCGTTCACTCGAAAAGGACAGATACGGTCTCGGATTTGCTAAGAACTTCCACGAAATGACTAAGGATCAGCTCATCGCTGAACTCCGTTACCCCACAAGTGAGAGACAGTTCGTTATGTATGAGGCTCTCCGCAAGGGCGCTACTGTTGACGAGCTCCACGAGCTTACAAAGATAAAGAAGTACTTCATCGAGCAGATGAAGGAACTCGTTGACGAGGAAGAACAGCTCCTCGCTAACAAGGGAAGCGTTCCCGCTGAAAATGTTCTCAAGCAAGCTAAGCTCGACGGCTTCAGCGACCGCTACCTCAGCTCACTCCTCGAAGTTACTGAGGAAGAGATCAGAAATGCCCGCATCGGCTTCGGTATCAAGGAAGCTTGGGAGGGTGTTCACGTAAGCGGTACAGAAAATGCGGCTTACTACTACTCAACTTATCACCTCGATGAGGACAAGAGCCCCGTTAATACCGATAAGCCCAAGATCATGATCCTCGGCGGCGGTCCTAACCGTATCGGTCAGGGTATCGAGTTCGATTACTGCTGCGTTCACGCTGCTCTCGCTCTCAAAAAGCTCGGATTCGAGTCCATTATCGTTAACTGCAACCCCGAAACTGTTTCTACTGACTACGATACATCTGATAAGCTCTATTTTGAGCCTCTCACTCTTGAAGATGTTCTCTCTATACACGAAAAGGAAAAGCCCGTCGGAGTTATCGCTCAGTTCGGCGGTCAGACTCCTCTTAACCTCGCAAGTGACCTCAAGAAGTACGGGGTAAATATCCTCGGTACAACTCCTGAGACCATCGACCTCGCTGAGGACCGCGACCATTTCCGCGCTATGATGGACAAGCTCGGCATTCCTATGCCTGAGGCTGGCATGGCTGTAAACGCTGATGAGGCTATCGAGATCGCTAACCGCATTGGCTACCCCGTTATGGTTCGTCCTTCCTACGTTCTCGGCGGACGCGGAATGGAGATAGTTCACGACGACGAAATGATGAAGGTTTATATGGACGCCGCTGTCGGTGTAACTCCTGACAGACCTATCCTCATCGACCGCTTCCTCAACCACGCTACAGAGTGCGAGGCTGACGCTATCTCCGACGGTACACACTGCTTCGTTCCTGCTGTTATGGAACATATCGAGCTCGCAGGTGTTCATTCAGGCGACTCGGCTTGTATCCTTCCTTCAAAGAACCTCACAGAAAAGCAGGTTGCTACTATCAAGGAGTACACAAAGAAGATCGCTGTCGAGATGAACGTTTGCGGTCTTATGAATATGCAGTACGCTATCGAGGGCGACACAGTTTACGTGCTCGAAGCTAATCCGCGTGCTTCAAGAACAGTTCCGCTCGTTTCAAAGGTTTGTGATATCAACATGGTAAGAATCGCTACAGATATCATCACTTCCTCTCTCACAGGCAGACCTTCTCCCGTTCCGGAACTTAAGGACCGCAAGATAAACCACTACGGTGTTAAGGAAGCTGTTTTCCCATTCAATATGTTCCCGGAAGTTGACCCTGTTCTCGGACCTGAAATGCGTTCAACAGGCGAAGTTCTCGGTATTGCCAAGTCGTTCGGCGAGGCTTACTACAAGGCTCAGGAAGCTACTAAGAACCCGCTCCCCGAAGAGGGAACTGTTCTCCTCTCCGTATGTGACAGAGACAAGCCCGAACTCCTCGAAATCGCTAAGGGATTCCACGAGATCGGCTTCAATATCCTCGCTACAGGCAGAAGCTACGAGATGATCAAGGAAGCAGGTATCCCCTGCAAGCGTATCTACAAGATATACGAGGGTCGTCCGAATATCGCTGACGAAATCGCAAACGGCGAAATTCAGCTCATCATCAATACTCCTGCCGGCAAGACAAGTATCTACGACGACAGCTACATCCGTAAGGCTGCTATCAAGCACCGTGTAACTTATATCACTACAATGGCTGCTGCTAAGGCAAGCGTTGAGGGTATAAAGGCTAAGAAGCAGAATAAATGCCTCGAAGTAAAGTCTTTACAGGCTCATCACGGCGATATCGAATAATTAATCCAAAAGGACCTCTTAAGAGGTCCTTTTATATTTATGTAGTGACGAAATTCGGCTTTTGCTAATATCGTCCACAATTCATAACATTTCACATAAAATTATTATATATCTGCTTTTTTTGCTTGAACTTGCATAATTTCTATGCTATAATAATTTAAACGACTTCGCTTTTTCGCAAGTTATGAGGTGATGATTCCGATGTATGACAAAGATATAAAAATATACAGCAGAACCAATGACAACGTTTCATTCGCACGTATCGCTCTCGCTCTCGCAAGCGACTACAACAGCGTCTATCTCATTAATACCAAGGACGACAGCTACATAGAATACACCGTCTCCGGTGAGGATAAATCCCTTACAAAGGCTTCATGGGGCGACGATTTCTACGCAGATGTCCCTCTTAACGCTAAAAAACTCGTTTTCCATGAAGACCTCGATAACTTCCTTGCAAGCTTCAAGAAAGAAAATGTCATGGAGTCTCTCAAAAACGGAAAATCGTTCTATTTACAGTATCGCCTTGTTATTGACGATAAACCGCAATTTTACTACCTCAAAACCATCTTTGAAGATGCTACCAATTCCGATTATATCGTCATAGGTGTTCAGTGCATAGATGAACAAATCAGACGTCTTAAAACTCTCGAAGAGGAAAACGTGATATACGGTTTCATCTCCCGCGCTCTTGCAAGCCGTTATGAGGTGCTTTACTACGTCGACACAAATACTAATCACTATACGGAATATAGCTCCAGTGAAAATTTTTCCAAGCTCGGAATCGTCAAGAAAGGCAACGATTTCTTCAAAGCCGCTGCTGCTGATATAAAAAAATACGTCTACCACGAGGACAGACGTCAGCTTCTTAATTCTGTTGATAAGAACGCTATGCTCAGTGAACTTGATAATAACCACAATAACATATCATTCATATACAGACAAACCCTCGATGACAGGCTGCAATACCTGAAAATGGTCGTTGTACGTCCAGTTGAGGGGGATAATCACATCGTTGTAGGTGTGATAAATGTTGATGACCAGATTCGCCGTGAACAGGTCATGGCGGAAGAAAGTGCCACTTTCAGCGAGATTATCAAGGCACTCGCTATGCGCTATGAGGTAATATACTATGTTAATATTATTACCAACGAGTACAAAGAGTACACTTCAAGCGAAAAATATGCCAAACTCGATATCGGAGTCACCGGTAACGACTTCTTTGAAGAAACAAAACGTAACCTCAAACGCGATATCTACCCCGATGATTACCACATGATGGCAGAGTCGATGAACAAGTCTACTCTTCTCAGCAACCTCCGCGAAACAGGCTCTACTTCGCTGAATTACCGCCTCATTCTCGACGACAGACCACAATATGTCACGCTTTTTGCGATTCGCCCTAAAGAGGACTCAGAACATATCATCATCGCTGTTGCAAACGTAGATGCCGCTAAACGACGCGAAAATGCGTTCCGTGAAGCACTCGGCAGTGCTATGGATATGGCTAACCGCGATGCTCTTACAAGTGTTAAAAATAAGCACGCCTACTTTCAGGAAGAGGAAAAACTCGATGCCCTCATTGAGGACGACACAGCACCCGATTTCGCAATCGTTGTATGCGATATTAACGGACTGAAGTTCGTGAATGACACACAGGGTCACCGTGCAGGCGACGACTTCATCAAGACCGCTTGCAATGAAATATGCGTTATATTCAAGCATAGTCCCGTTTTCCGCATCGGCGGAGACGAGTTCGCAGTATTGCTGAAAGGTCACGATTACGACTGCCGCCTTGAACTGTTAGACACCCTCCGCGGCAATATGCTCAGAAATAAAGACGAGGGAAAAGTTACCGTCGCATTTGGTATTTCCGACTTCGACCGCAGTGTTGACATGAGGGTTCAAGACGTATTTGAACGTGCTGACGCGGCAATGTACAAATATAAAAAAAGCTTCAAGAATCAATAACAAAAGCTCCCGTCAGGGAGCTTTTTTACTGTTTATGCTTGCTTTTCAGGGCCAAATGCCTTGTCAACAAATACATTGAGGAATTCGAGGAACTCCTTGATAAGGCGATTGTTTTCACTCGACTTCTTGCATATAACAAGGTCGCGCATACGTATATTCGCATACGAGCAGTCCTTTACCACAACCTCAGCATCAGCCGGAAACGCATTGTTCGGCATCGGAGACACCCACATATAAGCGTCTTTGAGTATACTCATAAGAGCCATTTTACTTCCGCGGTCGTAAACGTGAAGGATACGGTGCGGCGGGTCGTCATCGAACTCGGCATTTACACAGTTCTTGCCGAAGAGGTTCATCTCGTCGTCGCCGTGAAGGATCTGTACGTATTTTTTCAGTTCTTCTATCGGTACGTCGTCATACTTTGCAAGGGGACTGTCTGCACGCATGAGAAGCTTCATAGTGAACTCTGTTACTGTACGGCAGCTGAGCTTTCGGCTCTTGAGCTGCTCCGCATAGACACCGAGCTGACTTGAAGGGATACGGATAATACCAATATCGGCTCTTCCGCTGCTTACATCGTCGATGACCTTGTTTGATGGGATCTCGATGAGGTGTATATTAAGCTTATCAGCAGGGTCGAGAGAATTCACCCATACTCCGACTGCGGCAGCCATATACGTAGATATGTTTGCCTCAATTCTGAGGGCGATAGTATCGTCGGCTCTGTGAGAATAATCTGATTCAAGGCTGTGCATACTCTCAACTATTTCTTTAGCTCTTACGAGGAAATCCTCTCCCTCGGGGGTAAGCACCATACCGTTAGGGGTACGCCAGAATATCTGAGTACCTATCTCGGATTCAAGCTCTTTAAGAGCTATACTTATATTAGGCTGAGCCTGATATAATTTCTTAGCGGCAGCAGTGATACTGCCTTCCTGAGCGATCGCAATGACATATTCCAATTGCTGCAGTTTCATAGTTCTATCCTCTCTCTTATATATTTGAAATATATTATATCATATATGGAATCTATATTCAAGTAGTACCACAAATATTTCACATATTTTTGTGGATTTTATCAATTATAAGCTGATATGCCGTCTATTATTTGTAAAAGAAAAGCATAATTTTATCCCACAAAAAATCCGCCTTGCCAAAAGCGCCGCACCCATTCCTTTACTCTAATGGGGGATAGCGCCTTTTCGGGCGGATATTTCTTATTCGATCGTAACCGAGACTTTAAGGTCTTTTTTAGCTGCGCCGGCTCTCATGATAGTTCTGAGTGCCTTTGCGATTCTACCCTGCTTACCGATAACACGACCCATATCGTTAGGAGCTACTGAGAGATGGAATACGATTACTCCCTCTGCATCAGGCTCGTCCTCAACGATCTTTATAGCCGACTTATCTTCAACAAGACCAGCAGCGATCGCATAGAGTAAATCTTTCATTACGTAACCTCCGAAAAGCCTTCGGAACAGAGGCAGAGACGTTATGTCCCACCTCTTCCTAAGCAAAGCTGATTAAAGAATGCCTTCCTTCTTGAGGATAGCCTTAACTGTGTCAGTAGGCTGTGCACCCTTGCCGATCCACTCCTTAGCCTTATCAGCGTCGATCTTTACAACAGAGGGCTCCTTTGTAGGATCGTAGTAACCGATCTCCTCAACGAATCTGCCGTCTCTGGGGTATCTTGAATCAGCAACAACTACACGATAGAAAGGAGCCTTCTTAGCGCCCATT
>CADAYP010000024.1:0-43508 GCA_902792235.1 Ruminococcus flavefaciens | reverse complement strand
CCGTTCTGAACGTTGTAACTTTGCCATTCAGGGTGGTTCATACCGCCGAATCCGCGGATTCGCTGATAGAGTTTGTTGGTGTTGATTGTGCAGGCACTTGCGGCATTTACTTCAAAATCCTGAGTGCCATTATTAGCGGGAAATACTGAAAGTCCGGCTATGAACATTGTGCCGGCAATCGCTCCCGCAGCTATGGATTTCATTCTTTTATGTAAACCCATGACTATTTCCCTCCTGTTAAGAATTTCACATATTTGCTTTTACTTATGATATATTCATTTTAAGTTAATATCTTCCAATGGTAAACCCACGATGCGCAAGAAAGGTGGACAAAATGCATTTTGTCTGAATTTGTTCTGAACCTAAACCAATATCGTCGTGACTTAACTTCATCTCCTGCGAAAAATGAAAAATATGTTAATTTCTTCCGTGTACCTTGATATTTTATATACTATATGCTATAATATGATTATCATATAACAGTCAAGGGAGTGATTCCATGAAATTCATAAAACCGGTATCGGCACTCTTGTCAGGAATTATCGCCGTGACAGCAGCCGCTGCTGTACCTTCAAACGTATCAGAAGTAATATTCGCGCAGGTTCAGACTGCAAACGCTGCCAAAACCGTTGACCTCGACTACACACTTAAAATGAATGTCACGCTGACCTACACGTTCGACATCGGTGTTACAGAAGTAACTTCTTCAGATACTTCAACGTGTACTGCATCGGTAAGCAGTGACACACAGGTAGTTATCAAGGCTGTTAAGCCGGGATATGCCGATATTACAGTAAAAACTCCTTCAGAATATGTGTACGTGATACATATAACCATACCCGGTGACGGTGTGACGACTGCTCCGGTCACGACTACTTCAAAGTCAGCATCAACGACTAAAACGACGTCGGCAACTGCTTCATCACCCACAACTTCTCCTCAGGTTTCAACCGTTACCACCAAGCCTGTTACTGTTACAGAACCTGTTGGTCTTATGAAGTTTTCAGGTGACGGCGACTACTTCAATCAGGCTGTAAAGCAGTCAGAAAGCTTTGAGACCGAGCGCCAGACTTCCTCACAGATCGAAGGATATGATATGTTCGGAAAACTTGACTACCTGACTGAAATGACTGACAGTACCGGAGAGATTTACGCCGCACTCGGTACAAAGGATAAAGCTGTTGTAATACAGAAGTCCACCTTCCACCACACTATCATGAACAACCCCGGCTACACTTTCGCCTCCGCGACTTTCGGTGACGACGACTGCATTTATGCCCTATGGGGTAAAACTCTCGATAACAGCTCAGTGGACGAGCTTAATGTCATGATAACAAAGTTCACTAAGTCGGGACAGTTTCTGAAAATGTATACCCTTTCGAGTGCTGATACTGAGTCCACGATCCCATTCGACGCAGGCAACGGCAGACTCGCTTACAAGAACGGCAAGCTCGTTATTATGTTCGATACCGAATGGAAAAGCGGTCATCAGGGTGCTGAACTTTACCGGCTCGACACCGCAAAAGGCGAATTCGATATAGAGGATACCAACGTTTGTTCGCATTCTTTTGGTATCGACCTTATCCCCACTGATACCGGATTCGTGTCAATACAGAAGGGCGACTGCTACGACAGAGGTATAGTCATGCAGGAACTTGATACTTCAAGAGCAGGAATAAAACAAAAGCTCGCATGGCATATCAGCGGTATTTACGCTGAACCCGGTGAACATCAGAATGCCACCTTCACCCATATGGGCGGCATCGCCTACAACAAGTCTACCTATGCGATAGTCGGAAAGTCTGAACGCTTTTACACGTCTTCCAACTACAAGAACTACAAAACAGGTATATACGACGGCTTTGTACGCATTATCAGCAGAACCGGCGATAATTCGGGCATCGGCGGTACAGACCGCATAGACGAATCTACAGGTGAAACTGCCGATACCAACGTAATCTGGCTCACCGACAGCTCCGGCGACTTCAGGACAGGAAATATAAAAATAGCCGCACTCAGCGGCGACAGATACTGTGTACTTTGGGAAGTGCTGAAAAACGGAAAGTTCGACCACATAAGCTATGAGATTCTCAGCAGTAAGGGTGAGATATTACAGCCGGAAACAGTCGTAACAAACGCAAGACTTTCTTCTACCTCCGTAGACCCCATAGTTCAGGACGACGTTATAATATGGGCAGTATCAGAGTACAAGAACAAGTCTGTAGACTGGTACTCGCTTGATACCAAAAGCTATGTACTGCGCGGAGACGTCAACTCCGACGGTACAATTTCAGCCGCCGACCTCGTCAAGTACAGCCGCTACCTGCTCGCAGGCGACTCCCTGACGTATACACAGGAGTCTGCCGCCGACCTCACCTCCGACGGAAGGGCAGATACGTTTGACATGGTACTCCTCCGTAAAAAGGTCATAGCCGGCAAAAAGCAGTGACCTCGTTTGCTCTGTAACACACATAAAAGCCGCTGTTTATTACAACAGCGGCTTATTTTATCGTTTGATTTCGTATCTGTAATTGTCAAGGCGGGTTATGAATTCCTCACCCGGCATAGGACGGTCGAAATAAAATCCCTGTGCGATATCGCATGAACTCGACAAAAGCAGGTCTATCTGTTCGAGTGTCTCAACACCCTCGGCGACACATTCAAGTCCCATACCGCGAGCCATTCCCACCACGTACCTTAGCATTACCTCTTTCTTTGTGTCGTAGTGTTCATTCTGCTCCGGAAGGAAGCTCTTGTCTACTTTCAGGACATTCCACGGCATATCCTTGATAAGCGTAAGTGACGAATATCCGATACCAAAGTCGTCAACGGAAGTGGATATACCACGTTCCTGCAAACCGCTTATTACGCGTTTAAGGTCATTGAACTCTACATCGGTAGTAGTCTCCGTAAGCTCGACCTCGATGTACTTGTGCGGCACATTGTTGCGGTCAATAATATTTACAATATGTTCGAGCAGGTCCATATCCGAGAGATGACGGCGAGAAAGGTTTACTGACACTTTCACGACCGACCTTCCCTCATCAAGCCACCGTCTTATATCGTGGCAAACGTGGTCGAGCATATAGAAATCGAGTTTGCAGATGTCGATACCGCGTTCAAGGATAGGAATAAACTCAGCCGGCGAGACAAGTTTGCCGTCGTGTCTCCACCTGCAAAGAGCCTCAGCACCAACGAGAGAACAGTCCACCATAGACACCTTCGGCTGATAGTAAACAATGAACTCCTCATTTTCAAGCGCACTCGGGAACAGTGAACTTATCATGAGCATATGCTCATTCTGCTTCATCATCTCAGTACCAAAGAACGCAAAATTAGACTGGCTGTTACGTTTGGCAATAGCAATAGCAACACTTACCCTGTCCATGATATCGTTGAATGAATTTACCGGTATATCGCCGTTTATTATGTAAACTCCGGCAGAAGCCGAAACAAGGATACGGTCCTGTGTTTTGTCATCGTAGGTAATAGCGGTACCGTCAAGAGCTTCGAGAACATTTTCGAGGTTTTCCTGTTTAACGAGAATAGCGAAGTTGTCACCGCCGATACGTGCGATATGCTCGTAACCTTTAAGCATATTGCCGATGTGAGTGATATAGCGGCGCATAACAAGAGTACCAAGCTGACGGCCAAGCTGAAGGTTGACTGCCGAAAAGTGCCTGAGATTTATATAAAGTGCCGCATACTGCTGTATATCGCCGTTTCTCAGCACCTCAGAAATGTTCTTGAAGAAAAACTTGAGGTTGTATACTTCAAGGTCGGGGTCGAAGAACATAAGGCGATAATTCGCGTGCATAAGCTTGGTTCTGCCGTTGAAGACAAAGAGCATCTTGATGAAGACATCAATGCGTTCAAGGTCATCGTCGTCCCACTGCAAATGTCCGTTTTTAGCAAAAACACGATATATTATAACAGTTCCGACAGGAGTACGCTTCTCGACGACGTGTTCGGTCTGCTCATCGAAATCATCAGAATCAAAGAGCATATAGTTTTCGCAGTCACCGTCAGCTTCTGCCTTGACACTCTCATAATATACAGCGAAGATCCTGCCGATATTCAGGACCTCACAGATCTCGTCAAGAGCGCCTCCGCACTGCGGAACAAGAGTATTCGGAAGGCCCTCTATTGCCATCATAAAGCGCTGGAGCACTTTCCTGAACGAACTACCCTGCATAGATAAAACTCCTTTAAAGCCGTGAAGTATACATACTATACTATCACGACATATAACTTTATAATATTATAACATATGCCCGAGCTTTTTTAAAGTGATTTGGACATATTTTGTAGGTTTAAACAAAGTAATTATTAAAAGTTTGTATATTCAGCCAATATACGCTTCTTATATAATTCCGGACCAAAAAGTGAAACAGCTGCCTCGCTTCTATTCTGAACAAGCATAAACGAATGTATATACGCATATAATTCATCAGCAAATCACGGAGGCGATAAGATGAATATTGATAAAAGCGAACACTACAAACAGGAGATGATGAGGCTTTACGGCAGACGTTCCGCCGCCGACATCCCCCCTGCTCCCGAACCTGCTCCAACTCCGCAGCAAACTCCCGCAATCGAAGAAAAGCAGGACGAGAGTGCCTACTTTCCGTACAACGAATCCGAAAACAAGGCAGACTCAAACGACTACAGCGACCGCTTCCCCGAGCCTGACCTTACAGGACTTGGCAATGATACACAGGTTCCGGAGCATGACAACCGCGTACCGCCAGAGTACGTCTCGGAGGAGAGCATGGGCAGCGGAACTGGCTATATCCTCGTTAACGTCCGCACCGGAGACGAGTCAGCACCAATAGAGGGAGCGACAGTCCTTGTGACCGCCATACTCGACGGCAACAGACTCATTCTTGCTGAGGGTCTGACAAATAACAGCGGTACAACTGAAAAATTCAGCGTGCCCGCTCCTGATAACAGCTTCTCGCAGGCTCCTGACAGTTCTTCACGTCCATACAGTCTATACGACGTAAGCGTGACTGCGGACGGTTTTTTCAATGCCAGAAGTGTGGACGTACCTGTCTTTGCAGGTATAACGTCTGTTCAGAATTTCAGCATGATACCGGTTCCGGCGATGATGTCTCCGACTGACGAGACAGTCACTTTCTTCAATCAGGAACCCTCAGATATGTCCGGCAAAAACTAAAGGAGGTACACTATGCTTACCGGTAAACCGTTTATTCCGGAGACTATCACTGTCCACCTCGGAACTCCCGATTCCGATGCCCCGAACGTCACTGTTGACTTTCCGGCATACGTCAAAAACGTTGCATCGAGCGAAATATTCCCGACATGGCCTGAGAGCGCTCTGCGCGCAAATATTTACGCGATAGTGAGTTTCGCTCTCAATCGTATCTATACCGAGTGGTACCGCTCTCGCGGATACGACTTCGACATAACCGCAACTACCCAGTACGACCAGAAATTCATAAACGGCCGCGAGTACTTCCAGAATATAAGCTACCTCGTTGATGAACTATATAACGACTATGTACGCCGTCAGGGAAGTGTCGAGCCGCTGTTCACTGCCTTCTGCAACGGTACAACCTCAACCTGTGCCGGACTCTCACAATGGGGAACTGTCACTCTCGCAAACCGCGGTTACACACCTTATGAGATACTGCAATACTACTACGGAAAGGACATCGACATCGTGAAGGACGCTCCTGTTAAAACTGCTCAGCCGTCTTATCCGGGTATCGCACTCGGATTCGGCTCAGCCGGAAACGACGTAAAATCCCTGCAAATCTACCTCAACCGCATATCGCGCAACTACCCGGCTATCCCGAAGATACCTGCCGCCGACGGCATTTTTGATGCCGCTACAGAGGAGGCAGTCCGTACATTTCAGGAGGTGTTCGGTCTCGGCGTGACCGGTGTTGTTGACATGGCGACATGGTACAAGATAACGAGTATTTACACAAGTGTCAAGCGCATTGCTGAACTCGACTCAGAAGGTGTACGTCTTGAGGAGATAACTCCTGCATTCACTGAAGACCTCAAAATCGGTATGCAAAGTATTGAAGTAAGAATGCTTCAGTACTACCTTGCCGTTATCGGCGCATACTACGCGGCAGTCGAGCCGGTAGACATTACCGGCTATTTCGGCGAATACACTGAACGCTCAGTCAAGTCATTCCAGCGGGTGTTCGGACTTCCGCAGACAGGAGAAGTTGACCGCGCGACACGTAATGACCTCTACCGTGCATACAAGGGTATTGCAGACTCTGTAAAGCCGGATTACACAGCAGTCGCGCTGTATCCGGGAACAGTACTCCGCGAGGGCGATTCAAGCAGTTCAGTGCGGATAATACAGGAATACCTGACGTTCATACATCAGACCTACAGCAATATCCCTGCCGTGAACAATACCGGTTACTTCGGTCCGATTACCAAGCAGGCAGTCATGGAGTTTCAGCGGCAGTTCGGCATAGACGTATCGGGCATAGTCGGCGCCGTTACATGGGACGCTATTGCCGGAGTCTACTCCGACCTCAAATACGGATTCGACAAGCGTCCATATCAGGAACCCGGCTACACCATTACAGGAGGTTGACACATGGCTTACTCAAATGCACAGCGCAAACAGCATATATATGAACTTCAGACCTATCTTCATGCAATCGCACTCATGAACAGTAAAATCCCGCTTATCATACCCGATGGCACTTACGGAAACGAAACTATAATCGCCGTAAAGGCTTTTCAGCGTGAGTACGGACTTCCCGACACAGGTAATACCGACAGTGCTACGTGGAACAGGATAGTCAGCGTATACAAGGGTATTCAACACAGTGCCCCACTGCCATATGCTGTTTTTCCGTCAGCGAAGTACGTTGCGGCAAAGGGTGACGCCGGTCAGCTTGTTTACATTCTGCAGGCAATGCTAAGTGATATCGGCAAAAGCTACGACAATGCCCCGAATGTAGACATATGCGGCAGATACGACGATTCCACTGCCGAAGCAGTAACACGTTTTCAGCGATGGAGCGGTCTGCCGCAGAATGGCAAAGTTGACAGCGGAACATGGAATATGCTCGTCCACTGCTGTGAACATATGCAGAGCATGACAAAGTAACGAAAAACCGCAGTTCGGGTGGAGAACTGCGGTTTTTCTGAATATGAAAGGAAAATTTTAGAGAAGAAAATTTCAAAACAAGGCAGATACGGTACGTATGACCGTTTCTGAAAAGCCTCAGATTCAAATACTCTCTGTAATCTTCTGTGTATTATTATAGCACATAAATTATCAATTTTCAATATAAATTTTGTTAAGAAAGTATTAATTTACCATTTTTACTCAAGTGCTATAAACGAATTGTATAGTGCCGACTTTAAACTATAAAAGAAGTCCAATTCACTGAACATTCGGCAGTAACTTGGTTATATGTGGCGATTGACAAGGCAGCGTATTAATGGTAGAATTAAGTCAGGGAGGAAATTATATGAGAATCAAAACTATTGCAATATGCGCGGCACTCGCTTTTACGACACTTCTGTCAGCGTCGCCGCTTGATACAGTATCGGGGGAAATAAAGCAGTACGACCGTTCCGCAGACTTGTACATTCCTGATGAAGCACCACCGGCTTTGCCCGATAAACGGAAATTACTCGCCGCCGGTCCGGCTGAAAACGACGAGACCATGCCTGTCTCGGCATTAAGAGTCAGCAACCTCTCCCCCACTGTCACTACCGACCTCGACTATACTGATTGGTGGCACAGCGAATGGGACAACTGCTGGTACGTTTTTCTTCCGGCAACCGCCGACCGCACTAACCTCGTTATCACATACTCTGCTGACAAAACTGTTTACCTTAACGGTGAATCCATCGTATCAGGCAAAACCACGGCGATTCTGAGCAAATCTGACACTTTTGAGATAAAAGTCGGCACTGAAATCTGCGGCACACTGAAAGTTATGCAGTCTAACCTCGGAAGTATCTACCTTTCAACCAGTCACGGCGGACTGAAACCTCTCGATGAAAACAGGTACCTCACTGAAACAGGTAAGATACTGATTTTAGACAATACCGGAAAAACCCAGTACAGCGGTGAACTCGACAAGCTTACTTCCCGCGGTAATTCATCATGGGACTACAGTGTAAAGAAGCCGTATAATTTCAAGCTTCCCAAAAAAGCCGACCTCTTTGGTATGGGCAAGGCAAAAAAGTGGGCACTGCTTTCCAACTATATCGACCACTCAATGCTTCGCAACAAGCTTACTCAGGAAATGTGCAGAGAAGCCGGAATGGAATATATAATGGACTCAGTATTCGTAGACCTCTATGCCGACGGTGCATACCGCGGAACATACCAGCTTTCGGAGAGAGTACAGATACAGAAAAACCGTATCAATATCCGTGACCTTGAAGAGGAAACTGAAGAATTGAACTCCAGCGACCTCGAAAAATATCAGCAGAAGGTCGTGGGTACCAAATACGCGACCGACTACATGGAAAACAGCTACAAATACTACGATATTCCAAATGACCCCGACGATATCACCGGCGGATATCTCCTGCAATTTCAGCAATGGAACAGATACGGAACAAAGTGTCAGAGCGGATTTATAACATCGCGCGGACAGTCTGTCGATATAGACGGTCCGGAGTACGCTTCAAAGGCACAGGCAGAATACATTCGCTCGTTCGTTCAGGACGCTGAGGACGCAGTCTACTCCGAAAACGGTGTAAACTCAAAAGGCAGGCACTACAGCGATTACATCGACGTAGAATCTCTTATCAAAGCCTATCTCGTGCAGGAAATAAGTGAAAACTTAGACGGCACGTCTTCAAGCTTTTACCTTTGGAAAGACTCAGACAAGACCGGTGACGGCAAACTTCATTTCAGTCCTGCATGGGACTTCGACCTCAGCTACAACAACTTCCCCTCCGCACGCAAAAACTCCGACGGCAACATCGGTTTCTCATACAGACCCGATAACCTCTTCATCGCATATTTCCCTATACATGGCTACGACGACGGCGGTATTTCGTCATCGACCGGAAGCGGACGCCCGACAGTCGGTATCAGCTGGATAGGTCAGCTATATAAAAATGACGACTTTGTAAAACAGGTCGGAGAGGTCTACTTCGATGACTTTGAGCCATTCCTAAATAAGCTGACCGATTCATACATGACAACTCTTGCAGAAAGTATACGTCCCTCAGCTGATATGAACAATGCTATGTGGCATATGTACGGCGGCCCCAAATACTCGGTATTCAATGCGGCTACAAGCGGTGGTAACTCAATGGAATCGGCAGAATTAGTCAGACAGTACATAGAGAAACGTGCAGACTGGTTAAGCAATCTATGGCAGCCGTATTGTCCATTTGTACGCGGAGACATAAATGCTGACGGTAATCTCACCGTCGCAGACGCTGTAAAATTACAGAAATGGCTCCTCACAGTACCCGATACAAAACTTGAAAAGTGGCAGGCAGCCGACCTCTGCAAAGACGGCAGACTCGATATCTACGACCTTACACTAATGAAAACTGAACTCAAAGCATAAAAAAATCCCGATAGGAAACTATCGGGATTCTTCATATTCATTATTCAGCTGCTTTCTTTGCACTGCCTATCTCAGTATTTCTTGCAATCTCCTCAAACTCACCGCTTGCCTCAGCACTGATGAAATCGAGAGCGTTGCTGTCGAAATAGAACCAGATAACGAATGCAACAAGTCCGGTATTGTTCTTGATGTTGATGTAGTAATCGATAACATCGCCCTGCTTGCAGGCAACGTTGTCGCCGTAGAATACCATTCCTGTCTCACCTGAAACATCAACAGGTTCGATAGAACCGTTATTTATTCTGATAGTACCCTCAAGTACCTTGCTCGGGTAAACTGCTTTACCTCCAACGTCTGAGAGGTCAGGAGAAATCTTGATCTTATAGTCGCCGTCCGGAACATCGTCCTTAACCTTGAACTTAACGTGGAGGAAATCGCCCTCGAAGAAGAAGTTCTCGTCCTTGGAGATATCGAGCCACATAGCATATCTGCCGTCCTGCTTTGAAGTGTAGGAAGACTCATTAGACTGTGTAGCAGTATCAGTATTTGCGCTGCTTGCAGATGTACCGCCTGACTTCTTTACTACAGTTGTAACTTTTACCATTTCAGTAACAGGCTTTCCCGCTGTATCAGTAACAGTTGCACCGGAAGCGTCTGTAACAGTAGCCGCCTCTGTAACAGGCTCACCGTTTGCATCAGTAACGTCCTGTATCTCAGTAGTGTCTTCAACTGCTGCACCTGATGCATTTGTAGAGCTTTCACTGCTTGCACCTGTAGGGTCTTCAGCGTCGATATCAACTTTATTCTTGTCCTGAGTGATAGGGTTAGCATCATCAGCCGAGCCTATTTCAAGTGCGTACTGCTTGATAGCAGTCTCATCTGAGCTTTCGCTCTTTTTATCACTGGAGCTGCAGCTTGCAAGGCACGATGCCGCTACACAAACTACAGAAAAAATCGCGATAATCTTTTTAGTAATATTTTTCATTTATACTCAATTCCTTTCGCATGGCAGATTTGTAAAACTACGTCCGCCGCTATAAATATTATACACACCCCTGACTTTTTTGTCAAGCGAATATGGGGATTCTAATCAATTATTTGTTAAAACTACACCATTTTATCACACATATTCACTAATTCATCACGCAACATATTATCAATTACCTATTGATTTTTCGATGATTGTATAGTATAATATATGTAACGGTTTTTTACCGAATAAATTGATAAAGGATAATAGATATGCTAAAAGCTATTTGTTCGCGCAAGGAACTGTCCGGAAGCACATACTATGCCTGCATCAGCGATATTATCGGTTCACCTGAGCTTGAAAAGCTCAAAACTATAAAGCATCACATCACTACGACCCGTTTTCAGCACTGTGTAAATGTTTCTTACTACGGCTACATTGTCTGCCGCAAGCTGAAACTCGATGCACGTTCTGCGGCAAGAGCAGGTCTAATGCACGATCTCTTCTATTACGACCGCAAGACTTATAATTCCGTGCGTGAAAAGGGTCAGCCTAAACACAGCCGCTGTCACTCCGACATCGCTTTGAAAAATGCCGTCATGCTGACTGATATCTCCGATATCGAGCGTGACATGATAGAAAAGCATATGTGGCCTGCAACACGCCCTTTGCCAAGTTATAAAGAGACTTTTGTCATAACCTTTGTGGATAAATACTGCGCTGTTCTTGAATTCTGCGTACCCAAGGTAAGAAAAATCGTCTCTAAAAATAAAACACACCATTATTCCAAGGAGGATATCTATGAAAATCGAAACTAAATGCCTGCACGCAGGTTATACTCCCAAAAACACAGAACCAAGAGTTGTACCAATAGTTCAGAGCACTACCTACGTTTACGATTCAACTGATGACGTTGCCGCTGTTTTCGACGACCCTACCAAGAGCCTTATTTATTCCCGTTTCGAGAACCCCACAGTTATGGCTGTTGAGGAGAAAATTGCCGCTCTTGAAGGCGGTATCGGTGCAATGTGCACATCAAGCGGTCAGGCTGCTTCACTCTGTTCACTGCTCAATATTCTCAAAGCAGGTGACAGCTTCATTTCTGCCGCTACTATCTACGGCGGAACTGTAAACCTCTTCGCTTATACTCTCAAAAAACTCGGTATCGAGTGCATTTTCGTTAATGCAAATGCTTCCGAGGACGAGATAAATGCCGCATTCAAGCCTAATACAAAGGCTGTTTTCGGCGAAACTCTCGCTAACCCTGCACTCGCAGTTCTCGATATTGAAAAGTTCGCTAAGATTGCTCACGCTCACGGTGTTCCGCTCATTATCGACAACACTTTCCCGACTCCTATTCTCTGCCGTCCTTTCGAGTTCGGAGCTGATATAGTTATCCACTCCACTACCAAGTACATGGACGGTCACGCAGTACAGGGCGGCGGTGTTATCGTTGACTCCGGTAATTTCGACTGGACTAACGGCAATTTCCCCGAGTTCACTGAGCCTGACGAGAGCTACCACGGCACTGTCTACACAAAGGCTTACGGCAAAGCTGCTTACATTGTTAAAGCAAGAATGCAGCTTATGAGAGACTTCGGCTGCTATCCGTCAGCTCAGTCTGCATTCTACCTCAATCTCGGTCTTGAGACTCTTGCAGTAAGAATGAAGCAGTACTGCGAAAATGCAAAGATAGTTTCAGAGTTCCTCGAAGCAAACCCGAACGTTGAGTCGGTAAACTACCCCGGTCTCGCAAGCAACGAGTACCACGAGCTTGCTCAGAAGTATCTCCCCCTCGGCTGCAGCGGTGTTATATCATTCATAATCAAGGGCGGTCGCTCTCAGGCAGTCAAGTTCATGGATTCTCTTTCACTTGCTTCCAACGAGGTACACGTTGCTGATATCCGCACCTGTGTACTCCACCCTGCAAGTGCAACACACCGTCAGCTCACAGACGAGCAGCTTGTTGCGTGCGGAATCAACGGCGGCATGATAAGACTTTCTGTCGGACTCGAAAACGTTGACGACATTCTCGACGACCTCAAAAAAGGTTTCGCAGCACTTTAATGTTTCTTTTGTCAAGGCTCTGCCTGACAGTCAACTGAGGCACTGTCCCCCGAACTCCCAATTCGCGGGCATACTCAGTACAAAAGGTATAGTCTGCTTTCACTCGCGGACACAAATAAAGGCACTATCTGAAATGATAGTGCCTTTTTATTATTCATCGCTATCTTTGAACGGTAGCAAACTCGCCCATTGTACAAAGTAAGCGAGCTTGCGAGAGACAACGTGGATTTCCGGGTGGAGGAAGCAGCTCGCTCCCTGCCGTGAGTTCGAGGGCAGTGTCCTCGATTATTCTGTTTCTTTTACGCTGATACCGAGTACGTCGAGGTTTTCCTTGTCAACAGGTGACGGACACTCGCTCATAAGCTCACTTGCATTCTGTACCTTCGGGAACGCTGTAACGTCACGCAGGCTGTCTGCCTTGCACATAATCATTGCAATACGGTCGAGACCAATTCCCATGCCGCCGTGCGGAGGTGAAGCGTAACGGTAAGCGTCAACAAGGAATCCAAACTTCGCGTTTATCTCCTCATCACTCATACCAAGAGCCTCAAACATTCTCTGCTGAAGTTCATAGTCGGTGATACGCATAGAACCGCTTGAAAGCTCTGTACCGTTGAGAACGAGGTCCCACGACTTAGCACGCACATTTGCAGGGTCAGTGTCGAGATATTCGATGCATTCTTCCATAGGCATTGTGAATGGGTGATGTGCTGCGACCCATGTATTATTCTCTTCATCAAACTCGAAGAATGGCATTTCTGTTATCCACAGGAAGTTGTACTTATCCTCGGGGATAACATCAAGCTTCTTAGCACAGATAAGACGGATAGCACCGAGAGTTGACAGAACAGTCTTAGTCTTATCAGCACAGATAAGAACGAGGTCACCTTCATGAGCGTCAACAGCCGCACAAATCTTTTCGAGGTCTCCCTCACCGAGGAATTTCTTGAACGAACAGTTAGGCTCATCTGCCCAACGAATGTAAGCAAGTCCCTTTGCTCCGATACCCTTAGCGTGTTCAACGAGCTTGTCGATTTCCTTACGTGTATATGCAGCAGCACCGTTCTTGACATTGATAGCACGTACACTTCCGCCGTCCTCAATAGCACTCTTGAATACAACGAAATCGATGTCCTTTACAGTGTCGGTGATGTCCTGAATCTCGAAGCCGAAGCGGGTATCAGGCTTATCAGTACCGTAACGGCTCATAGCGTCAGCAAAAGTAAGTCTCTGAAGCGGGAGCTGAATATCAACATTGATAACTTCCTTGAAGAGTCTCTTAACGAAGCCTTCAACGCACTCCTGAATGTCCTCAGCGTCAACGAATGACATTTCAAGGTCTATCTGAGTGAACTCAGGCTGACGGTCTGCACGGAGGTCCTCATCGCGGAAGCAGCGTGCGAGCTGAATGTACTTATCGAAGCCTGCAACCATGAGAAGCTGCTTATAAATCTGCGGAGACTGCGGCAGTGCATAGAACTGACCGGGGTGAACTCGTGAAGGAATGAGGTAATCTCTTGCGCCCTCGGGAGTTGACTTCATCATCATAGGAGTCTCGATTTCGAGGAATCCGTTCTCATAAAAGTACTCACGTGTAACTCTTGCAATCTCATGGCGCATAATGATATTGTGCTGTAACGGAGCTCTTCTGAGGTCAAGGTAGCGATATTTAAGGCGGAGTTCCTCGTTTACCTTAGTCTCATTAGTAATCTCGAAAGGAGTTGTCTCAGCCTTTGAGAGTATACGGAGGTCACTTACAAATATCTCAACGTTACCAGTCTTGAGCTTGTCATTCTTGCTCTCGCGCTCGATAACCTCGCCCTTAGCCATAAGCACGTACTCGCTTCTGCACGAAGCAGCCTTCTCGAATACAGCAGGGTCTGTCTTGTCGTTGAACATGAGCTGTACAACACCTGTTCTGTCGCGGAGAACTATGAAAATTACGCCGCCCTTGTCTCTTATTCTTTCAACGAAGCCGCCAACTACGACTTCTTTTCCGATTTCGGTGACTTCTCCGCAATAATGCGTTCTTTTAAGTCCCTTCATACTATCTGCCATTTTATTTATCCTCCCCTGTGAAAGCGAAGAGTGAACCGTTTCCGCCGGTCTCCTCGTCCATAAAGTCAAGCATTTTATTGAAGTAAACGTCCTCAAAAGAGAGCGTGAACTTATCGTTCAGGAGAATTTCTGTCTCCTCGCCCTTTTCCATTTCCTTGAGTTTAGCCTTGCCGTTCTCAAGTTCGTTATCGCCGAGAACAACGGTAAACGCAGCACCTATCTTGTTAGCGTACTTCATCTGTGCCTTGAGACCGCGTCCCATGAGGTCATATTCAGCAAAGTAGCCGTACTCACGGAGTGACCTTGAAAGTTCCATAGCCTTTTCGAGAGCAGCTTCACCCATAGTAGCGAAGTAAATATCGCACTTTTTAGGTGCAAGGAAATCGCATTCCTGCTTGTCCATAACAAGAAGGAGTCTCTCAATTCCCATGCCGAAGCCGAGTGCAGGAGTAGGCTGACCTCCGAGCTGCTGAATAAGTCCGTCATAGCGTCCGCCGCCGCAGACAGTACCCTGTGCACCTATTTCGGTGGTGATGAACTCAAAAACTGTCTTGGTATAGTAGTCAAGTCCGCGCACTATCTTGGGGTCGATAACATATGATATTTCCGCATTATCGAGGTATTTTTTCAGCTTTGTGAAGTGCTCGCTGCACTCATCGCAAAGATAATCGAGGATAACAGGAGCGTTCTTGGCTATTTCGCGGTCCTCAGTACTCTTGCAGTCGAGAAGTCTCATAGGGTTCTTGACGAGGCGCTCCTTGCAGGTATCGCAGAGCTCGTCCTTGTGCGGTTCAAAATAAGCTCGCAGAGCCTCATGATACTTAGCACGGCAAGTCGGACAGCCGATAGAGTTTATGTGGAGTTCTATCTTCTTGAGTCCGAGTCTGTCAAGAATACTCTTAGCAAGACTGATGACTTCAGCGTCCGCAGCAGGTGAAGAACTTCCAGCCATTTCAAGTCCGAACTGGTGGAACTCACGAAGTCTGCCAGCCTGTGGTCTTTCGTGGCGGAAGCATGAGAGTATATAGAACACTCTCTGAGGGAGAGCCTCGTTGAGGAGTCCGTTCTGGAGCATTGCGCGGATAGTTCCGGCAGTACCCTCAGGGCGGAGTGTAAACTCAGTTTCCTTAGCTCTTACCGAGTACATTTCCTTCTGTACAACGTCGGTAGTCTCGCCGACAGAGCGGAGGAAGAGGTCGGTATTCTCAAATGTGGGAACTCTTATCTCACCGAATCCGAAGCTTTCAGCAGTCTCGCGAGCGATTTTCTCGACGGTGTACCACTTGTGAACATCTTTCGGGAGAACGTCCTCTGTGCCGTTTGGGCGCTTGATGTTAATAGCCATAATTTTCAGCCTTTCCGGTTATATTTCTTTATACAATAAAGCAAATCGTCTTTACATGAAAATTGTCCCTTTACCAAGGGACAATTTGGGCATACCTGCAAACGCAGTCAGCCTTAATTTCATATGCTTGGATTTCCGACTTCGCGCCAGTCGAGGTCGCCTCTTTCGAGCGCGAGGATCAGAGCTTCTGCCGTAGCGATATTAGTAGCCACGGGAACGTTGTGAACGTCACATAATCTGAGAAGATTCATATCGTTCACATCAGTAGCCTTCGGGTTAATGGGGTCTCTGAAGAAGAGAAGCACATCTACCTCGTTGCATGAAAGCAGTGCAAGAATCTGTTCAGCACCGCCGCGTCCGCTCAGGTAGCGCTTGATAGGCAGTCCAGTAGCCTCACTTACCTGCTTTCCTGTAGTATTAGTAGCCATAAGAGTATGCTTGGAGAGGATTCCGCAGTAAGCACTGCAGAACTGTACCATGAGCTCCTTTTTGGCATCATGGGCAATGATCGCAATTTTCATTTTTCCGTCCTTTCCCCGCTGAGCGGATCTTTTTTAACTGATCAAGCAGTTTTTACTGTAAGCGGAACAAATTCTCCGCCGAGTCGTTTTGAAATGGCATCGAATGCCTTGAGTGCAGCAGAATCTGTGGGTATAGGATTACCCTTACCTGTTGCAACTGTCATCTTGAAGTCATCAGGGATAACGCCGATAAGCTGAACGCCTACCTTGTCGATGATCTCGTCAAGGTTTGAAACGAGGGCATCACCGATAACCTTCTTGCTGATCTTATTTATGATAAGGCGCTGACTCTTGTTTCCGCGGTTGTAGAACTCGTCTGACATAAGACCTGCATCTCTCATGCACACAGGGTCAGGAGTCGAAACAACGAGAATAAGGTTAGCCTGTTCAACTATGTCGAAAACGTGTGAGCTGATACCCGCACCAGTATCAATAATGATATATTCAAAATACTTCTTTACCGAGCGGCATATCTCAACGATCTGTTCAGCAGTAACGCTTGTAAGAGTCTTAGGAGCGCAGAGAAGGCTGAGGTTATTTGCCATAGGAGTCTGACAAACAGCATCGAGTGCACTTTTACGTCCGCTGAGAACGTCGCCGAGGTCATATTTTATATTGTTTTCGAGACCGAACATGATATCGAGACATCTGAGTCCGAAATCAAGCTCGATGAGGAGAGTTCTGTGACCCTGCTTTGCGAGAGTATATCCAAGTCCGGCACAGACTGTTGATTTTCCCGTACCGCCCTTGCCTGATGTGACAGCAATGATCTTTGACATAGATTTTCCTTTCCGATATCCGGAGCCATTATTGACAGATCGGAATCTGCAAAAATATCCTTAAACAAACGGCAGTCCTGATGTCTGCTGTTTGCGGATCTGCGAGGCAATATTATCGCATTGAATTGTCAGCATTTTTATAGTTGACTTTAATAATAATCCTAATGTACATTATATCACAAAATGTAGATTTTGTCAAAGGTGTTTTTTGTACATATCAGAAAATTGTGCATTTCATCTTATTTAGCTATGTTGATTTGTACACTTCTGACAAAGAACACAAATTTCTTCAACGTTACCTCTTTATATTGTACCTCGAATCGTGAAATTTGTCAAGTATTTCACCTCAATATACAGTATATTTTTACACTATAAAACAATATATTGACAAGATAAGCTTGATATGTTACGATAAAAGCGGGGGTGAAAACATGAAAAAGAGTCCATTTTTGTATTCTTCCGACAATAAACGCTACCATACGCTGAATTACCATTTTCGCAGTGTTTACGGCAAAAAGCTCTGCAAAGCAGTGATCGACTGCGGGTTTACGTGCCCGAATATCGATGGCAGCAAGGGGTATGGCGGCTGTATCTTTTGTGACGGCGGAAGCGGCTATTTTACGCGGTCCGCGCTGAATGTTGCCGGACAGATACGCAGTGAACATGAACGCATTTTCAAGAAATGCGGCGATGTCCCGATAATAGCCTATTTTCAGGCAAATACCAATACGTATGCTCCGGTCTCGGTACTGAGGGAGAAGTTCGACACTGCTCTATCTTTCCCATATATCGCCGGATTATCCATCGGTACACGCGCTGACTGCCTCTCTGATGAGGTTTTAGACCTGCTTTGCGAACTAAGTGACCGCACAAACCTTACCGTCGAACTCGGTATGCAGACTGTTCATGAACCTACTATCGACCTGATAAACCGGTGCTGTACGCATGAAGAATTCCTTGAAGGCTATAATAAGCTGAAAAGCCGTGGTATAAGGGTGTGTCTGCACATAATAAACGGACTGCCGCACGAAACTCCCGAAATGATGACCGAGACCGCAAGGCAGACTGCTAAGCTTGCTCCTGACGGTGTAAAACTGCAAATGCTCCATGTCATTGAGGGTACAAAACTTGCAGAGATGTACAAAAGTGGCGATATATCGCTTCTTTCGCGTGACGAATATATAGATGTTATCGTCAGTCAGCTTGAACTTCTTCCGCCTGAAACAGTAATTGAGCGCATAACCGGTGACGGCGACAAACGTAAACTCATTGCACCGATGTGGAGCGCTGACAAAATTGCCGTCCTTGGCGGAATCGACAAGCGTCTCGCAGACCTTGATACGTGGCAGGGAAGGCTATATAATCTTTAAAAAACAGACGACTGCGGGAATACCCGAAGTCGTCTGTTTGCGTTTTTACTTGGAAATTACCGCAATCATACACGGCATATTGCCTTCAACTATGTGGAATCTGACGTTGTCATATCCGGCATTCCGGAAGAATTCTCTGTAAGATTCCTCGCTGAATTCGCGTGTAAACCGCAGTCCTATCATTTCGAGGAATCTCGCACTTATGCTCAGCTTGCCGCCTTTGTCATTGATATAGGTCGGAATGATGACCTTTCCGCCGGTCTTGCACGCTCTGCACAGCTCCTTTACGGCAAGCTCAGGCTCATCAAGGAGATGTATGACATTTCCGGCAATCACCTTGTCAAAACTTCCGTCCGGACACTTCAGGTGCATTATATCAGCATACCGGAACTTTACATTGTCGTATCCTCGGCAGTTTTTCTCGTTCTGCATCAGCATCTTCTTCGACATATCAGTCGCCACAAGTTTACTGCAAACCGGTGCGATATACTTCGTTATAGCACCGGTGCCGCTTGCACATTCAAGCACAGCATCATCGGACGATATCTCCCCCGTTATCCACTGTCCTGTACCGCTGTAGACCTTATGGTTTATCAGGTCCTCAAAGAAATCATATAGCGGTGCAACTTTGTCCCAGAACATTTCAGGACCTCCTTACTTGTATTTTTTAGTATTGAGTGCACGGATAGAATTGAGTATCAGAAGCATTGCCGTACCTGAGTCTGCGAATACCGCAAGCCACATATTAGGGTGACCAATAAGTCCAAGCATAAGGACTGCCGCCTTTACAGCAAGTGCAAAAATAATATTCTCATAAGAAATGCGAAGTGTCTTATCGGCAATACGCTTTGCTGTAACTACCGAATCCGGTTCACTGCTCATGAACACCGCATCCGCCGCTTCAAGTGCAAGGTCAGCACCGCTCTGCATAGCTCCGCCTACGTCAGCACCTGCAAGAACGGGTGCATCATTTATACCGTCGCCTACAAACATGACAGGTCCGTATTTTTCGCGCAGTCTGCCGAGTTCAGCAAGCTTTTCATCGGGCAGAAGTCCACCCTTTGCTATGTCTACTCCAAGCTTGTTTCCGACCTTTTCAGCAGTCTCAGGAACGTCTCCTGTGAACATCGCAGACGCTATTCCCATGTCCCTCAGTGACTTTACAGCTCCCTCAGACGACTTTTTGACAGTGTCAGATACAAGTATCATGCCTTCGGATTTACCGTCTACAGCGATGTAAACCGCGGTACCGATGACGTCAGCCGATGTCTCGGGGACGGCAACCTTGTTTTCACTCATCATCTTCATGTTTCCGCATAGCACAATTTTTCCGTCAACTTTTGCTTCAACTCCCCTGCCTGCAATCTCAGAAGCATTTTCGGGGTCTGAAAGGTGTATATCGTTTTCACGGCAGTACGCCGCAATACTCTCAGCAACAGGGTGAGTCGATATCTGCTCACAGCTTCCGCAGAGACGAAGAAGTTCAGTTTTATCGAAGCTTCCGAAGCTGTTGACCTCAGTAACCGAGAAGCTTCCGTCAGTAAGAGTGCCTGTCTTATCGAATGCTACTGCCTTCACCTTGCCGAGTGCTTCAAGAGAGTTGCCGCCCTTGAAGAGTATACCAAGCTTTGAAGCGGCTCCGATTCCCGAAAAATAGGCAAGCGGAACGCTCAGTACCAGCGCACACGGACAGCTGATTACAAGGAATGTAAGTGCCGAATAGATCCATTTCTGCCAGTCACCTGTCAGCAGACTTCCGACTACGGCAGTCAATACTGCAACCGCAATGACAAACGGTGTGTACACCTTTGAAAAGCGCGTAATAAAGCGGTCTATCTGTGGCTTTTCAGCGGAAGCGTCCTCGACCGCTCTCGCAATTTTCGATATCATTGAGTCGTCTGCAACAGCTTCTGCTCTCAGCTCAAATGCACTCGAAATGTTGATACAGCCGGAAAATATACGGTCGCCCTCGTTCACAGTAACAGGCACAGGCTCGCCGTTTACAGCTGATGTGTCTATTCTCGAACTTCCCGATGCTACAACTCCGTCAACAGCAATACGCTCGCCGACCTTTATTCTAAGAATGTCGCCGACCTCGATATCGTCTGCATCTATTCTTACAAACTCGCCGTCACGAAGTACGTCCGCCTCATCTACGCGAAGCTCCGCTACATCTGTGATAGCCTTACGGCTTTTCGCTACTGCGATGTCCTCGAACATTTCACCAATACGGAAGAACAGCACAACTCCGACTGCTTCCGCGTACTCACCGAGTGCAAAAGCTCCGAGCGTCGCAATAGTCATGAGGAAGTTCTCGTCAAAGAAGTTTCCGGCAAGTATATTCTTGACCGTTGCTTTAAGAACATTCAGTCCAAGAATAAAATATGCCGCGACGTAAAGAGCAATTGCAAGCGGCAGAAGTCCCGTCAGGTGATGTACCGCAACCGCCGCCGCAAAAAATACGACTCCGGCTATAAGCGGAATAAACTCAGCCTTTTCACTGCTATGCTCGTGATGATGTTCGTGTGCGTGGTCATGTCCGCACTCGCAGTGCTCTCCGTGATGATGTTCATGCTCATGGTCATGTCCGCACTCACAGTGCTCTCCGTGATGATGTTCATGCTCGTGGTCGTGTCCGCACTCACAGTGCTCTCCGTGGTGGTGACCATGTTCATGACTATGTTCATGGTGCTTATGCTTTTTCGAGTCCGCCGGAACTATCTCAACACCCGGCTCTATCGAGTTCGCAATACTGTTCATCTTCGCAAGAACTTCTTCACTGCACTCGCCTTTTACCTTGATTTTTCTCATCGGGAAATTCAGTACCGCCGACTCTATTCCCTCAAGCTTATTTATAGCTTCCTCTATCTTGCCGCCGCAGTGCGCACAGCCGAGGTTGCGGATTTCAAAAGTTTTTTCCATATGTTCAGCCTCCTTCAAACATATGAACAACTGTTCATATGTTTATGATATCATATGTTCAGGCATTTGTCAATAGTCTGACGAAAAAAATTTCAAAAAAATCGACCCGGAAACAGTTCCGGGCCGATGATACATATTATTCGGGCTTAATATAGAGTTTCAAACGCTGTGCTTCGTTGGAATCAAATCCGAACTTTTCGTAAAACGATATCTTGTCCGGCATAGCACAAAGCTCAACAAAAATTTTCGTTCCACTGACTCCATTCTCTTCAATGAACTTCAGCAGTTCTGTTATAAGCATACGACCGATACCTTTGCCCTGATATTCGGGTCTTACAATAACATCTTTGATATAGTAATCAAGTCCCATATCCCCTATCATTCTTGCCATTGCAACTATAGTATCGCCGTCAATATAGTATCGCCGTCAAATACGGATACGCGGAAAAGAGTATGCTCCATTGCGAGTTTTGTCTGTTCTAAAGTTGGACCCTGACCCCAGACAGTCTCCCACAGTAAAATAAATTCTTCCGCAGTCAGTTCGTTATATTTTACAGTATACTTACTCATATTGTAACACTCTCCTTACAATTAAGCCGTCAGTGAAGCTTTATCTCAAGGTATCCGCAAGAAAATTTCATAAGTGTGCATCCAAGTAATTTCGCCCTCGAAAGCGCGTCACTGAGCAGAGCGTCGCCTGCCCCTTTATGTCTGTATTCCGGCAGTACACACAGACTTCCGAGTTCACATTCATCGCCGCTGACGAGAAGATTATAGTAACCGACAAGCTTACCGCCTTCGTAATAGCCGTACATCGGACGGTGCTGTTCATCTCGCCACTGAACTATCTTCGCTTCATCAACAGCAAAGGCAGTGAAAAGAGGGGCATTTTCTTGTGTGAAGCCGAATTCGTCGGCAACAGTCATGAAGCTTTCTCTGATAACCCGGACACATTCGGAAACATCGTCAAGTCCGATTTCTCTGATCATATTTCCCTCCATAGTTATATCCGGGAAAGGTATGCCGCGGGGAGCTGATTCTCCGCATATAAGCGCGATTTTCTGAGGTCGGCGCAGCTTCTTTAACGCATATTCAAGCTTTGAAGCGGCACTCCTGTCGGGACATTTCCACACAGCTTCTATCCTCTCAGGACGGTGCGAACGTGTATATTTTGCACCATTCGCAGCCTCGCCGGAGTGTTCACGAAAACGACGCTCTATATCGGTCGTGATACCGGTATAGAGCGTGTCGTCCTTGCATCGTATAATGTATACGAAGTACATTACTTCTGCTTTATACGGAATGCACTGTTGTGAATCTTATTCGCGTCAAACCCCTTGTTTTCGCGTTTTTCACGCTTCGGACGAGGTTTACGCTGCTGCTTTTTCTCTTCTTCGTCATTGAGGCGCATTGTCAGGGAGATTCTGTTGCGCTTGAGGTCAACATCAAGCACTCTTACCTTTACGACCTCGCCAACCTTTACAGCTTCAAGCGGGTGCTTGATGTATCTGCTGCAAATCTGTGAAACATGGACAAGACCGTCCTCATGTACACCGATATCTACGAATGCACCGAAATCAATGATGTTTCTGACAGTACCAACAAGCTCCATACCGGGTTTGAGGTCCTTGATATCCATAACATCGCCGCTTCTGAGGAGCGGAGGCGGAAGCTCGTCACGGAGGTCGCGTCCGGGCTTTTTAAGTTCGCCTATAATATCAGTAAGAGTAGGAACACCTATACCGAGCTTTTCGCTTATCTTTTCGATTCCCTCACTCTCAGCCTTTTCAGAGATTCCCGAAGCACCGCCGCTTGAAACATCAGCGAGAGTGAATCCGCACTCTGAAAGAAGTGACGAAGCTGCCGCATAGCTCTCCGGGTGAACTGATGTGTTGTCGAGAGGATTCTTTCCGTCGCGTACTCTGAGGAATCCGGCGCACTGCTCAAATGCCTTTTTGCCGAGTTTCGGAACCTTGAGAAGTTCCTTGCGGTCAGTAAATACGCCATTCTCGTCGCGGTAGGCAACGATATTCTTGGCAACGGCTGCATTTATACCTGATATATACGAAAGAAGTGAATATGATGCAGTATTGAGGTCAACTCCGACCGAGTTAACGCAGTCCTCAACTACACCTGTGAGTGCCTCACTCATTCTTGCCTGCGGCATATCGTGCTGATACTGTCCTACACCGATAGCCTTCGGGTCGATTTTTACAAGCTCAGCAAGGGGGTCCTGAAGACGGCGTGCGATAGATATTGCACCTCTTATGGAAACATCGAAGTCCGGGAATTCCTTTGCAGCAGTCTCGGAAGCAGAGTAAACTGATGCACCTGCCTCGCTTACTACCATGTAGCTTACTTCCTGCGGAATTTCTTTGAGTATATCGGCAACGAAAGTCTCAGTCTCGCGTGAAGCTGTACCGTTACCGATAGAAATAACGTTTACATTGTATTTCTCGATGAACTTCTTTACGATGCGCTTTGCCTCTTCTACTCTTGATGCAGACGCAGATTCTCTTACCGGGTATATTATAGCATGGTCTAGCACCTTGCCTGTACTGTCGATAACAGCAGTCTTGCAGCCGTGAGCGTAACCGGGGTCAAGACCGAGCACTACGCTGCTCTTCATAGGCGGCTGCATGAGCATCTGACGAAGATTAGACGCAAAAACCTTGATTGAAGCTTCTGCTGCCTTAGCGGTCATGTCAGAACGTACTTCTCTCTCAATAGACGGGAAAATCAGGCGCTTATAGCTGTCGGAAGCCGCAGCACGCACAAGTTCTCCGCAGGCATTGTTTGCCTTTACATATTTGCCGAAAATGATATCAGTTGCAAGACTTTCATCAAGTGTAAGGCTGACTTTAAGCTTGCCCTCCTTTTCACCTCTGTCGAGTGCGAGAACACGGTGGTCAGCAACCTTAGGAACAGGCTCGCTGTATTCGTAATAGTTCATGTACACTGTCTCTTCCTCGGGGTCGGCAGCCTTTGAGGTCATCTCACCCTTTTCGCCTGCAAGTGCACGGAGTTTCTTTCTGATATCGGCATCGTCGGAGATATCCTCAGCGATGATGTCCATAGCTCCCTGAATCGCAGCCTGAACGTCGGCAACTTCCTTCTCCTCGTTAACGAAGTCTTCGGCAGCCTTCTCAGGTTCTGTAGAATTATCCTGAGCGAGAATGAGTTCAGCAAGCGGTTCGAGACCTTTTTCACGGGCGATACTTGCTCTTGTTCTTCTCTTAGGCTTGAACGGACGGTAGATGTCCTCAACCTCGACAAGTGTCATAGCGGCACTGATAGCGTTTTCTATCTCGGGAGTCATCTTCTCCTGCTCCGTGATAGAATTTGTGACTTCCTGCTTGCGCTTTTCAAGATTACGAAGGTACATGAGTCTGTCGTAGAGCTCACGGAGTATCGTATCATCGAGAGAGCCAGTAAGCTCCTTACGATAACGCGCAATGAACGGGATAGTCTTGTCATCGTCGATAAGTTCGACGGTGTTGTCCACCTGTTCCTGTCTGAGTCCGAATTCGTTTGCAAGGGTCTTGTTGATATCCATGTGTTTGATTATCCTTTCTCTGCTGTTTCACGCGCCGTAACTCAGAACCACGGATTCGGGTTCTTCATACGGTCGAGCCATGAATACAGCGACTTTGCTATGTCTTTATAAACGTTCTGCTCGTTTTTCTCGAACAGAACGAGGTGACGCATATTGTCAAATAAGCGGTGCGAAACGCTCTCGTAGCCGACATCGTCGAGAAGGAGCAGATTTTTCATGAATCTGTGCTCCGATATCAGGCAAGGGTCATCGCGTCCGGAAATAAAGCGTATCGGCAGACCGGGATTAACGTCGTTCCAGCCGTTTTTACTGTTTGCTTCGCGGAGAAGGTGCATATAGCCCTCCCAGCCGTTTATAGTGTAATTGAAATTACAGAGCGGGTCGTCATTCATCTCGCTGACAACGTCTTTCCTGCTGCACAGCCATGAACGCGGTTCGCTTCCTGCACGGAAAGTTTTTTCCATTGCGTTATATACCTTTTCGCTTCTTTCACGGCTCTTGAGTCCACTCGCCATAGCTGAGCGGAGATTCCAGTAAAACCGTGTAAAAAAGCTGTAACACGGAGTTCCGAGGAGAATAACTCCGTTAAGTCCGGAAGAATCGTCTTTCAGCATACAGCGCACACCGAGTGAACCCATGCCCTCACCTATCATAAAATAAGGAAGGTCGGGATAGGCATCGTGTATAGACTTTTTAAGCTGTACGATATCGTCAACAAAGCCTTTTCCGCCGTTTCTGAACATGAATCCTAAATCATCAGGCGTACATATACTCTTTCCGTGACCGCGATTATCATGTATAACCGTCATGAATCCCTCGCCTGCGAGGTAATCCATAAAGTCGAAGTAGCGTTCTTTATGCTCAAACATACCGTGAACTATCTGAACTATGCCATTTATGTTTCCTGAGGGTTTGGCTATAAGCGCAGAGACATTCAGGCTGTCGAAACCGGAAGTAAATACAAATTCCCGGGCATCAGCATTCAGCATGGCAATACCTCCTGTCGGTAAGTTATATATACATTTTACCACATTTTGCCTGAAAAATCAAGAGTTTAGTCATATAAAAAACTGCATATTGAAGACAAATAGTCTAAAACATGCAGTTTCATGTAAAATCAATCGTATCTGAGTGCGTCGATAGGATTCATCTTTGCAGCCTTGCTTGCGGGGTAGTAACCGAAGAATACGCCTGTAAGCATTGAGAAGATGATGGATACGAATATTGCCAGCGGCGAAGGTGTCATGGTGATAGTACCAAGTACACTTCTTGCAGCCTCAGAAGACTTGATAATTAGATTTGCAATGAGACTTGCTATCTCGCCGTTTATAAGTCCAAAGATAACGCCGATAATTCCGCCTATGAGACACATTATGATAGCCTCGGTAACAAATTGTACCTTGATAGTCGATTTTTTAGCACCAAGCGCCTTTCGTACACCTATCTCGCGGGTTCGCTCTGTAACGCTTACAAGCATGATGTTCATAACTCCGACACCGCCTACGATAAGCGATATAGCAGCAATTACAGAAACGATTATCGTGATGACATTGATAATGATATCAATCATTTTCATCTCTTCCTGTGCACTGTAAACCATAGGCTTCCAGTCAGAATTCGCAGCATACTTCTCATCGAAGAAATCCTGTATATTCTGCTTAGCAGACTTACCGTCGGTTCTCGGGTCAAAGGAGAGGATCCAGTAGAACTTTCTTTCCTCGTCATACTGACCCTGCATCTTTCTTGCAACAGAGTTAGGGATATAAATAGGAGTTACCTTTTTATCCTCGTCACCGTCAAGTGAACCGTTTATGAGTGAATTATAGTTGAACACACCTACGATAGTAAGTTCGTATGATACGCCCGAATCCGCGGTAACTTCGATTTTCTTTCCGATAGGGTCTTCGTGATTCTTGAAGTACTGTCTTACAAATATACTCGATACAAGGCAGGTATACTTCTGACGTTTAACGTCCTCCATAGTAAGCGAACGGCCTGCCAGTATACGTGAACCGTTCTGGTCGAGTGTACCGTCGTAAGCGCCGACAATGTTAACGTTGATAGTCTTATCGATAGTGTTTTTGAGTGAACCGCCGCCGATAGGATTTTCCTCAGCAATGCGGATCTCAGGGTGTTTTTCAGTAAGCTCTTCAACATCATCGAGCTTGATAAGGTCATCATCACGAGCATCGATCTGTACATTGTCGTAGAAGCTTTCGCTGGCTCTCTGAGTAATATATACCTGCATAACATTTGAACCGAGTGAATTGAGTGCTGTGGTTACTGTCGAACGCAGTGTATTACCAAGAGTAGTGATAGTGATAACAGCGCATATACCAATGATGATACCAAGCATTGTAAGCAGTGAACGAAGCTTGTTTGCCGCGATAGAGCTTAATGCCATTTTAAGATTTTCCCAGAGGTTCATTATGCGTTCACCTCCGTTTCAGAATTGCCGTCTCCGCCATTATAGCCGGTATCAGAGATAACAGAGCCGTCGCTTATAGTGATGATACGCTCTGTTTCAGCTGCAAGCTCGGGGCTGTGAGTGATAAGGACAATTGTCTTTCCCTCTTGCTTATGAAGCCTATGGAATATATCCATTACGAGGTGACCTGTCTTACTGTCAAGAGCACCGGTCGGCTCATCAGCGAGTATTATCGAAGGATTATTTGCCATTGCTCTCGCAATCGCTACACGCTGTTTCTGACCGCCCGAAAGTTCATTCGGCTTATGCGTGTATCTGTCCTCCATTTCAACTATTCTGAGGAGTTCCATAGCACGCTTTTCGCGTTCTTTTTTGCCGATTCCTGCATAGAGCATCGGAAGCTCGACATTTTTCAGTGCATTTGTACGCGGGATAAGATTGAATGTCTGAAATACAAATCCTATCTCCTTGTTTCTTATTTCACTGAGCTGTTTATCATTAAGAGAACTAACATCGGTATCGTTGAGGTAATATGTACCCTCTGTAGGCTTATCAAGAGCACCTATCATGTTCATGAGTGTACTCTTGCCCGAACCTGATGCACCGACTATAGAGACAAATTCGCCTTCATGGATATCAAGGTTTATGCCATTGAGTATCTGCAGTTCATTAGGCTGACCGATATAATATCTCTTGATGATATTTCTCATCGTTATCAGTTTTCTTGCCATGCTCACTCACCCTCAGTGCTCTCAGGGTCAACATAACCTTCTGAAACGGTTACTTCGTCACCGTCTGCTATTCCGGATATTTCTGTAAGAATAAGAGCACCGTCGCTGAGTTCTGAAGACTCTATCTCTGTAAGGTAGTTGGTCTCCATGCCCTTAGTTATCTTGTACTCCTTAGCAACATATCCCTTATCCTTCTTCTCGGCAACAAATACAGAGAATGTTCCGTCGTCGTTCTCCTTGATAGAATCGTAAGGAACTGCAAGAACATTGTCCTTCTGGTCCATAACAATCTTTACCTTTGCATTCATACCGATAAGGAGGTTTGATGAACCTTCGTCGATAGTTATCTCAGCAGAATAACCGCCTCCGCTTGTTTCACCTGTGATGGCGTTTTCTTTCTGACCGCTCATGATATTTACAACGCGCGATACCTTACCTGTGAACTTTTCATCACCTGTTGCAGAAGTTGTGATAATAGCCTTCTGACCTTCCTGTACGTTGAGGATATCAGCTTCGTTGATAGATACGTTTATTCTGAGCTTTGAATTGTCCTCAATAGTCATGATAGCCTCAGCAGAAGGCATACTTCCCTCTGCAACGCTGAGAGATGTGATGATACCGTCTGTAGGAGCCTTTACTGTACACTTTTCAATGCTTTCCTGAAGCTTGTCAAGCTGACCCTGTATTGTAGTATCCTTGTCGTACTTTTCGTTGTCTATCATATCCTGTGCAGCATTGATCGCTTCATTGCAGCGCTTTTCTGTTGCCGAATAAGCGTCCTTAGCGTCCTGTATAGCGTTATCGCACTGGATAAGTGCATCTGAAAGCTGTTCACATACATCCTTTGCTGTCAGATAAGCCTTGTAGTAGTAATCCTCTTCGCTCTCGTAGAGTGAGTAGTAGTTATCTCTCTCTTCAACAGCCTCGTTGTACTTCTTCTGTGTTCTTTCCTTTGCGGAATTAGCGTTATCTATAACACGCTGAGCCTGTTTGAGCTGCTCTGTCTTGTCCGACTTTGCACTCTCAAGAGCTTTTGCATTTCTTGCGTGAACGCTCTCGCTCTTTTCGTCAGCCATATCAGAATTTTCCTTCAGTCTGTCGTACTCTTCCTGGAAAGACGAGCTGTCGAATACGCAGAGAACATCGCCTTCCTTGACATTGCTGCCGATTCCTACATTGAGAGTTTTTACCTTTGTTGAAACCTCACTTGTCACCTTTACGATATTTGAGCCCTCTACCTTACCGGTAACGCTGATGTAGTTTTCAACGTCAGTATGTTCGAGAGTATATGTAGTATTAGGCATTTTCATAATGTCTGCAACTCCGCAGGAAACCGTGCTGTAGAGAAGTGTAGCAGATATGGATAATACTGCTGCTGTTCTCAGTAAAGTTTTTTTGTTCATATGGAATTTTCTCCCTTCATTTTAATATTGACAATTATATCACACGCTCTATAAATTGTCAACAAAAATTACAGTAATGTAATAATAAAAAAACTGACCGTCAGTGTGTATACCGTACTATATGTCTTAGTACAGATATATTATAGCACCCTTTTTAACGTTTGTCAATAAAAAAAATAAAAAAATACTCGGACCGCAATATATGGTCAGAGTATTTTTCTTATAGCAATTTTTGATTGATAGTTATATCACTCAGTGATTCTTCTTGCCTCTATATAGAATCTCTTGTCATCTGCGTGACCCATTGAGAAGGTCTTACGCGGAAGTGCACCGTCTTTGATAACAGTCGGGAAGAGCTGTGACTTGTCCATATCGGGAAGTATGAACGCAATACCGTCATGCTTCTCTGCGAGAGCCTTTACGTTTTCGATTCCGTGGATATAGTCAATTTTTCCGCCGTTTTCCTTGATATATCCGTCAAGATAATTCTGAAGTGAACCTACGGAGAGGTTGGAAGTCGCATTGTGAATGTAGAGTTTCTTCGACTTTCCACGGCATACTATCTCTACCCACTGGTCGGAAATTTCCTCGGAAAGCGCGAGAGACTCTGTAACTCCTGCGATGAGCTTGTCACAGTCAACATCGTACACAAGGCGATATATAGCCTCAAATTTGAGCGCATCGCTGTGGAGGTCAACTATTTCGGCAAGCGCATAGCGTGCAGGGTGGTTTGAGAAGTCCTTATCCGGATTTGACTTTTTGAGCTGTTCATAGAACTCCTTAGCTGTTGCGAGGGAGTGGTTTCCGTCGCCCATAGCATACAGGAGAACAGGTGTATCGGTGAGACCATACTTCTTATTAAAAGTATCAGGGTCAGCAAGTGCAGAAAGTGCTGAATCTATCTTCTCCTGTGTACTCTCGTCCACGAGGTAGCCTTCAATACTTCCGCCGTTCTGCATAAGCTTAGTATCGTACAGCTTCTTCATGGAAGACTTGTCAAGTGAACCGATAACTGTATCATCGGGGTCATCAATGAGTATCATTATATGAGGAAGTTCGAGCGGTGCACCCTGTCTTACCTTGATTATCGGAGGGATTCGCTCAATAACTGTAGCCTCGGTCGCACGTACTTCCGATGTACTGCCCTTTGCAAAGTCGTACTTCTCAAGGTCGATAGCGCCAATAAGTCCTTTGCGGACAATGCCGTTGCTCTGTACACGCTCAACGTATACCATAGCGTTCTTGTACTCAGTGAACACACCGTCAGCTATATACTTTTCCATAGCCGCATGAATATTGCTGATACGGTCAGAAACGTCATCGTTTTCGAGGTAAAGCTCGGGAAGTATGAGGTTGAGCGCAGAGGGAGCTCCGCCCACATTAACAGATACAGCGTCCCAGTATTCAGGCTCACTTGTGTACTGGTCGCAGGCAATAACAGCCCACTTGCTCATGTCTGCCGAGATGTTCGGGATAAGGATATCAGCGTTGTGGAAAGCAGTTGAGTTCATATTATTTCTCCTTTGAATTTAATAATCTCCTGATTAAGACGTGAGACCGGAAGTCCCACTACATTAAAGTAGTCGCCGTCGATTTTCTCTATAAGAAGTGAGCCTTTGCCCTGTATACCGTAACCTCCGGCTTTATCGTAAGGCTCGTCGGTGGATATATAGTCCTCTATCTCTTTTTCAGAGAGTTCGCGGAACGTAACATCGGTCACTACAGTAAATGAGGCAGTTTTCCCGCCGTAAATCAGCGAACAGCCTGTTGCGACCTGATGAGTGCGTCCGGAAAGGAGTTCCATATAGCCGCGGCAGTGTTCTTTGTCAGCAGGCTTGCCGAGTATAGCTCCGTCCGCGATAACGGTCGTATCACAGCCGATAACGAGCTTGTCCGGATACTTCACAGAAGCGGCGAGAGCCTTTATATTTGCGAGGTACTCCGAAGCGAAAAGCGGCGGTATACCCTCGGGCAGAGTCTCGTCAGCATCTATAGCGACTGCGGTAAAATCATCTGTTATAAGCTTCATCAGTTCACGCCTTCTCGGCGAAGCAGAAGCAAGTATAATTTCCATAAATACACCTCTTAAACGCGTTGACTTAATTTTATCACATTTGCGCCGAACTGTCAAGGCAACTCCGCACAAATATCATAGCGTCATCTCAGCGGTTTCACGCACGGTGTCCGCCTATCTGCGCATTTCTCTCGCGTGCAGTAGCGCCCTCCTCAAAGTTCATTCCCTTCAGCACAGCGTTTCTGCCGTATCTTCGCTTTATGCCGAGTATCGCACTTTGCAGTGCCTTTTCCTTGGCAAGAGATGCTTTCATGGCAATATCACCCGCGATCTGTTCCTCCGGCGGAGAAAAAAAGTCAAGCTGACGCGGAGGTTCTTCCGGTATTTCTGATTCACGTATAACGTGTCCGGCGGCAATGTTCAGTCTTCGCACAAGCAGACTTCCGCACACTATTCTCTCATACAGCTCCGCGACCGCGTTGCGTATCATTTTCGTTGAGGAGGTGTACATTTCAAGGTTGACTGTCCCTCTCGCGTGAGCAGGTATTTTTCTGCCGTAGTGGTCAAATTTTATGCCGCCGTGGTAATTTCTCATGCGTTCAGGATACTTGAAATTCTCAGTGTCGTACCCCACAGTCAGCACAAGCTGTTTTGTCACGCACCCTTTTGAAAGCAGGTCGAGACTGAGCTGTTCAGCCATTTCACGCACTATCAGCAATGCCGTTTCCGGTTCGTACGGAGTTTTCAGCACTTGTCCGGTACTCATACTCCTGCTCGCCGGACGGTATGCCTTGATGTGTTCTATCCTGCACGGCTCATACCCCCATGCGTGCTCTATCAGGAACTGTGCCCTTACACCGAAAATTTTGTACAGCAGGTCAGCGTTCAGCCTGTCGAACCTGTCACCAAGCGAGCACCTCGCAACGTCGCCCATAGTGTACATACCGTACTTTTCAAGCCGTTCAGCAGTTCCCCTGCCGACCATCCAGAAATCAGTGATAGGAGTGTGTCCCCACAGGTACTGCCTGTACGTCATCTCGTCAAGTTCGGCAATTCGAACACCGTCCTTGTCGGGAGGCATATGCTTCGCAACTATGTCCATAGCCACCTTGCAGAGAAAGAGATTAGTCCCGACTCCGGCAGTTGCGGTGATACCGGTCTCCTCGAACACCGCCTTCACAAGCTTCATCGCGAGACCGCGTCCGTCGGTTTTGTAGGTGCGCAGGTAACCTGTTGCGTCGATGAAAACCTCATCAACTGAGTAAACGTGTATGTCCTCGGCGGCGATATAGCGCAGATAAATGCTGTAGATTTTCGCACTTGTGTTCATATACAGCGACATTCTCGGCGGTGCTGTTATATAGTCGAGTTCGAGTGAGGGGTCACTTTTCAGCTCGTCATCAAAGTGGGAACTGCCGCTGAACCACCTATGCGGAGCATTCCGGCGACGTTCGGCGTTTACTTCCTTCACACGCTGTACGACCTCAAAGAGTCTCGCTCTGCCCGATATACCGTAGGATTTAAGCGAGGGAGACACCGCAAGACAGATAGTTTTTTCGGTGCGTGTTGGGTCTGCTACCACGAGATTTGTGTTCAGCGGGTCAAGTCCCCTGTCGACACATTCGACAGAGGCATAGAATGATTTCAGGTCAATTGCAAGGTAAATGCGGTCGTTTTCTCCCATAATACTGCTCCTTTCCGGAATCTTTTCACCGCTGCGAATATATGTTCTTTTGAATATTATAGCACATATGTTCCTTAATTGCAATAGTTTTGCGAAAATTTGTTCTGTAATTTTAAGGTAAAATAAATGAGTTGCATTTTATAACACTGTATGATATAATATATTAGTATTGTAGGTTTAGAATGGAGGTCATTCAATGGCACATAAATTTGAAGAACGTATCAACGGCTTGGTTGATGTTCTCCTCAGCGACTACGAACAAGGCAGAACTATCGACCGTACTGCCGCTTGTGAACAGCCCGACAGAGAAAAAATCATCGGCATGATATATCAGCTGAGAAATATAGTATACCCCGGTTATTTCAAAAATGACCGTTTTCAGGTGTACACGGTAAGAAACAATATCTCTATGCTCCTCGAAGACATTATTTACACGCTCTCACGGCAGACTGCACTTGTACTGCCATACGCGCAGGAATATGAAAACGCTTCATCAAAAGAACTCAGAGCCCGCGCTGAACAGCTTACTTTCGCCTTTTTAGACACTATTCCCAGAATCAGGGACTACATCGAGACAGACGTACAGGCGGCTTTCGAGGGCGACCCTGCCGCATTCAACAAGGACGAGATAATCTTCTCATACCCCGGACTTTTCGCGATACTCGTTAACCGTATCGCCCATGAACTCCACCTGCTCGGTATCCCGCTCATACCACGTATCATGACCGAGTACGCACACAGCGAAACAGGTATAGATATCCACCCCGGTGCTACTATCGGCAGATACTTCTTTATCGACCACGGCACCGGAATAGTTATCGGCGAGACCACAGAAATCGGCAACAATGTCAAAATATATCAGGGTGTTACACTCGGTGCCCTCTCTACACGTGGCGGACAGCTTCTGAAAAATAAAAAACGTCACCCTACTATCGAGGATAACGTTACAATATATTCTGGAGCTTCTATTCTCGGCGGCGAGACCGTTATCGGCAAAAACGCGGTTATAGGCGGTAACGCATTTATTACAAAGTCGGTTCCGGCAGGAGCGAAGGTTAGTATCAAAAACCCCGAACTCCGCTTCAATTACGACAACAAGCAGAAAGAGCTTGAACAGGACGAACACTGGTTCTACATCATATAAAAAACAGCCATAAGGAAGTTTATTTCCTTATGGCTATAAATTTACTTGCCTATCCGTTTGTAAAAACTTACGTGTGAGGAAAGTTCGCCGAAGCCGTTCTTCTGATAGAATCTGTACGCAGGCTTGTCGCTGTCTGTTTGCAGGAATATGCCATTCAGTCCGCGGCTGAGAATGTCCTTTTCAATCATCTCCATGAACCTTGACCCTATGCCGCAGTGCTGTAAATCGGGAGAAACGCAGAACTCTTCGATATTGTAATTCGTCCCCTCCCACCAGTGACGTATCATTCCGATAGAGACCGCCGCAAGCTTGCCGTCGATAAAGAGTCCGTAATTCAGCGAATTGAACGAACACGATATCTCTTTTATGTACTCCATAAGCTGAGTCTCATCGTCCCAGTTGTCGTTCCACGGCTCACGTCCGAATGCATTTTTATAAAGCTTTGCAACTTCCGGCAGATACGTTTCATCAAGTGTGATAAATTCTTCCATATAGTTTTCCTCTCTTTATAAAAAAATCCATGACAAAAGCTACTCCCTTGTCATGGATTTTTTATTTATGAAAAGGTCAATTATTCAACAGGAACGATCCAGTTGAATGTGTCTTCGATCTTGCCCCACTGGATACCTGTCATTGTATCGTAGAGCATCTGTGAGATCTTGCCGATCTTGTTGCCGTTGATCTCCATAACCTTGTCGCCCCACTTGAGGTGTCCTACAGGTGAGATTACAGCGGCTGTACCTGTACCGAATACTTCATCGAGCTTGCCGGCATCGTAAGCATCAGCGATCTCCTGAATGTCTATACGTCTCTCTTCAACTGTGAGACCCTTGCTCTTACATACTTCGATAGCAGACTTTCTTGTGATACCGGGAAGGATAGAACCCTGAAGCATAGGTGTTACTACCTTGCCGTCGATAACGAAGAAGATGTTCATAGCGCCGACTTCTTCGATGTACTTCTGCTCAACACCGTCAAGCCAGAGAACCTGTGAGTAGTTCTGCTTGTGAGCCTCGTCCTGACCGATAAGAGAAGCAGCGTAGTTACCGCCGGTCTTAGCGAATCCCATACCGCCTCTTACAGCGCGGACATACTTGCTCTCAACGTAAATATTTACAGGATTGAGACCACTCTCATAGTAAGCGCCAGAGGGTGAAAGAATGATAATGAAGAGGTAGTGCTCACCGGGTTTAACACCGAGGAACGGGTCAACAGCGATGATGAACGGACGGATATAAAGTGACTCGCCTTCCTTTGAGGGAACCCAGTCCTTCTCGACCTTGAGGAGTTCCATAAGGCTCTTCGGGACGGAAAAGCTGTACTTTGCCTTCAGCAGTACGGTAAGCCTTCATGCCCTCGAATACTTCCTGACCATAGTGGAAGCACATTGCAGCAGGTGAGAGATCAATAGTACCGTAAGGCTTGATCTCAGGATCATGCCAGCCCTGACCCTCGTCATAAGGCATAACGAGCATATAATCAGTGAAGATGTGACCGAAGCCGAGCTTGTCGCCAGCCTGTGGCTTAGCCTTTAAAGACTGTGCTTTTGTGAATTTGATTTCCATTTTATTCAACCTTCTTTGAAATATTTTCCGCAGTCATCATTGACAGCGGAATAATGATAAACTCAGTCAGCCGAGAAGTACTTCTTCTCGTATATCTTCTTACAGACGACTACTGTTGCAGCAGCGGCAGCGCTTACAGCGACTACAGCTCCTGAAATCGAAACTGCAAGTATGATTTTAGTTTTCTTATCCATAGTTTTTCCTCCTTTTTGGGTAAATGGATAATACACCTTCAGTAATTATAACATATTTCCCAGTCATTTTCCATAGCAAAGAGTTAAAAACATAGACAAAAACCATCGGTATATTTCGTGCAATTTGACTATTAATCGTCGAACGTTCTTATCCTGAGAGTTGCTCCAAGACTTTCACAAACCTTACGTGAAGCATCTATCTGCTCCTGAGGGATAACGTCAACTATCGACATCACGACCTCGGGCTTACCGTTTTTAACGCAGTCGGAAGTAAACCTCTGCATAGCCTCCCACGCATCGTCAAACTTCGGACGTGTAACGTTCATGTACTCGTCTTTTGTGCCTGCGTTAAGGCTTACGGAAACTGTGTCCATAACGGCGCAAAGCTCATCTGCAACACTTCTTCCGTTAATGAGGTCACCGAGGCCATTAGTATTTATACGCAGCTTAGGACATTCCGGCATAGCTCTGAGTGCCTTTGCGACCTGCTCGACCATGTCGATACGCTCAGTCGGCTCGCCGTATCCGCAGAATACTATCTCGCTGTATCCGCTGATATTGCGCTTTCCGAGGTCAGCCATTATCTCGTCAAAAGACGGCTCATGCTCAAGCCATAACGGGTCAGAGCCGTATGCACCGTCAGCGTGACTGCGTATGCAGAAAGTGCACGCACAAGGACATTTATTTGTCAGGTTGAGGTAAAGATTCTCTCCTACCTCATATGAAATGGTCATAGCTTTTTTCATTTCTTATCATCTCCGATATGTTTATCTATTACTTTTAGTCCGCAGGGAAGCGCACCGCTGTCTATCGCAGCTGCTATCTCCATTGATTTTTCTGCTGTAAGGTCACCGTTTATGATAGCGTTGCCGTCAGTTATCTGAAAGGCAACAGTCGGCGCAGAAATAAGTTCGTCATCAAGCCATATTGAAAGCGGAATATTCGTTTCCGCAAGTTCACCGGTAGCCGTAGCCAATTTAGTCTTTCCCGACTCGCTCGTTGTAATTGCTACTGCATACTCCTGACCTTTTTCAGTACGTATGACCGTCGATGATGCTACATCTATGTCAGAATTCTCAATAACTATCTCACCAGTCGGCACAACATTACCGTCGGCATCTTTCTGAGTATCAGTACCCTTTCTGAATGTCAGCCTGCCGTACCTGCAAATCGTGTCAAGAATGTCGTCATTCCAGTTGTCGGGACGGTCAAATGAAATAATCGAAACTGAATCGCTGCTTTTATAGCTGACCTTGCATTCAATCTGCGGGTATTCTGCCATAAGCCTTGCCTCAGCCACTTGTGTGCACTCTGAAAGCAGACTCTCGTCCTCAGCCTTGAGCGTGATACTGCTGTTTAAGCCAGTATTTTTTTCACTGTCAGTCTGCCCCTGTCCTGCACCGCAGCCGCTAAGAAGCATTGCAGATGCCGCTATAATTGCTAATCTCTTTTTCATATTCACCTCAGTCAATATAAATTCTCGGTACACGCTTTGATATTCCGCATACTACTTCGTAGCCGATAGTACCGTAAACCTGTGCAAGGTCGTCGGCTGTGATGATTTCGTCTCCGTCGCGTCCTATCATGGTCACTATGTCGCCGGACTTTGCCTCCGGTACATCAGAAACGTCCATCATAAGCTGGTCCATGCACACTCTGCCGACTATCTTACAGCGCTTGCCGTGGACGAGAATCTCCCCCTTACCCGAAAGCAGACGAGAGTAGCCGTCCGCATAGCCGATAGTTACAGTAGCTATGCGCATTTCACGGTCAGCACGGAAGGTCCTGCCGTAGCTTATGCAGTCGCCCTTGCCGACTGTCTTGACGTGGGAAATAACTGCTTTTACTTCCATGACCGGTTCAAGTCCGGCAGGTATATCAAGGCTAACATCAGGGTGCAGACCGTATAGGATAATACCTGCACGGCTGAGTGTACTGCGTGATGTATTTCTGTAGCAGGTAGCGGCACTGTTCATGAAGTGGCAGTGACGGAGTTTTATTCCGCGGCTTGAAAGCTCGTCGTATGTATCGAGTATGAACTTCTCCTGCATATCAGTATAGGCAACATTGTCGGGGTCATCGCTGTCAGCGACTGCAAAATGGGTGTAGATACCCTCTACTGAGAGTTTCTCCATTTTCATCATTTCAGCAATCTCGTCGGCACATTCAGCCGGTGTATCATGTTTGAGACCGATACGTCCCATACCTGTATCTATCTTTATGTGACAGCGGATAGGCTCGGCAGATTTTTTTACAAGTGCCTCAGCGTATTCCGTCGAAACGACTCCCTGAATTATGTTGTACATTGATATCTCATGTGCATATTCGGGCGGAGTATAGCCGAGTATAAGTATTTCAGCTTCGGGAGCGAATTTGCGTACCGCTATTGCCTCGTCAAGATTTGATACTGCAAAATAGTGTATACCGCAGTCCTCAGCAAGAGTGCGGACTATATGCTCGTCTCCGTGACCGTAGGCATCTGCCTTTACTACCGCCATAACATCGGTATCTCCGGAGTTAAGAGACTTTATAATCTCCACATTTTTTCTGAGTTTAGACAGAGATACTTCTGCCCATGCTCTTTTCAGATAAGGTTTCATTTCGTTAGTGTCCTTTCTTTGTATTGTGTCTATATTAAAAAACAGTTACAGCTTGTAAAAAAACTTGAAATACGTTAAACTTTATGATATAATTATTATCATTGAAATATCGAGGTGAATCATGTTCAGTTCTCTTATATCGGGCGAACCGGTATCGCCTGCTTACAGTTTCATACCGGACAGACCAAGAACAGTCTGTATCAGTGGTCACCGCGAGAAAAGTATCATTCCATATTCGGGAGACCCTCAGTACCGCCAACTTACTGTTACGGCAGTAAAGCTGATGCTCAGCCGATATATCGATATGGCAGTCGAACGAGGCTACACCACTTTCATAAGCGGTCTCGCAAGCGGTGCAGACCTGTGGGCGGCTCAGAGTGTAATGGTAAAGAAGCGTACACATCCGTCACTGAGACTGATTTGTGTAATGCCGTATCTCCGCCACGCTGACCACTTCTCTCAATACTGGAAAGAGGTCCTCGAACTCGTCGAGCACAACTCAGACGCTCTGCTCACTGTCAACACTGACCCTGACATCGTCTATTCAAGAAGCGGTGCAGGTTCTTCACTCTACCGCGACCGCAACTACTACATGGTTGACCAGTCGTCTGCGGTAATAGCTTTTCTCAATAAAGACAGTTTCGCTTCCGGAACTTCTCAGACGGTCAACTATGCTTACCGCAACGGCAGAAAGATATGCCGCTTCGGTGTCGAAGACATTCATGGCATCATCAGTCAGGCAGGTCCCGACATTGAAAAAATCAAACGAGAGATAGTATTCCTTCCCAACGCTTTCGACGCTGTGGAATAACGTATATTAACATTATACCACTATCTCAGAATTTTTCAAGTACCGGAAATAATATTTTACTTTGGATATATAGTTACAATCAGAATCGTCAGCACAGCATATTGTGAAAAATGTGGATTTTCCGTGAACACGTGTTCGTTTTCAACGTTCTGTTGAATTTGCTGTTTAAACAGTCACTTTACTGTTGAAATGTTGAAAAGCCTGTTAATTCACTATATAGCGTCGTTTGACAAAAGACTAACTATCTTGTAAAATTTCTTTATTCATGTATTTATGAATATTCACATTTTATCTTATACGTATAGTTTATTATGATTTATACAGACAGTTTATACATCTGAAAGGAGCATTTTTATGTCTAAAAATCACAAGACCGGCAGTATCGCTATCCCCTACCTCGTCACCATTTTCATCGGTATCCTTGTTATCGGCGGCGCTTCATTCTTCATGCTGAAACACTTCGGTATCATCGACTCCGAAAAAGAACTCTCCGAGCCGACTCCGCGTCAGGTCGCTACCACGACCTATGAGGACAGCCATACCATTCTTTTCATTCTCGACGAACCTGACCAGAAATGCTCAGCTACTTTTATGCTCATGCGCTCTATTCCAAAGGATAAAAAGGTCGTTTTCGTCGGTGTACCTTCTAACACTATCACGATTATCGACGGCAAACAGGCTAATCTGAAGGAGTCATACACAAACGGAGGAGAGTCTGCCGCTGTAAGCTTCATTGATAACCTCTTCGGCATCGAAGTTGACAGATACATGAAACTCGATTCAGCCGCATTTATCAAGGTTTGCGACATTCTCGGCGGTGTTACTTACCCTGTTCCCGAGGAAGTTGTCGGATTCAACGGCGACGGCACAGGACAGTATCTCAACGCTGAACAGATAGACCGTCTCGTTACCTATTCACTCTTTGAAGGCGGCGAGAGTCAGCGTGCGTACACCGCAAGTGCCCTCATTTCAGATATGGTAAATCAGAGCGACGGAGTTCGTCTCGCTGACAGCTTAGACTCATCATTCAATACTATCGTTAACATGACAAATACCAACATCACTGCGGTCGACTACAAAAAGCGCAAAGTTGCTGTCAAGACCATGCTTGAACGCGGTACTTCAATTTCGTCATTCTTCATCATGGACGGAACAAATTCCGAGGAAGACTTCATTCCTAACAAAGCCTTCATTGCCGACTTCAAGGACAGATTCTACAAGGAGCAGGCGGAATGATAAAAAATATATTCGATACTCACTCACATTATGCTGACGAAGCCTTCGACGAGGACAGGGAAAAGGTTCTCGCAGAGCTTCCCTCGAAGGGAATAAGCTATATCATGCTCGCTTCTTCTTCTTTAAAAGATACTGCCGAAAATGCTGAGCTCGCTTCAAAATATGACTACGTCTACGCGGCTTCGGGAGTTCACCCCGAAAGCGTCGACACCGACCCCGAAAATTATCTCGAAATCGTAAAAAAGACTGCCCTGAGCAGTCCAAAAATAAAAGCTATAGGCGAGATTGGTCTCGATTACCACTACGAAGGCTACGACCGCGATAAACAAATCCGTTTCTTTGAGGAACAGATTCTTCTCGCAAAAGAACTCGGCCTGCCTGTTATCGTTCATAGCCGCGACGCTACAGAGGATACCATGACTATCCTGAAAAAGCATCGTCCAAAAGGTATACTCCACTGCTTCAGCGGTTCGGCTGAAACAGCAAAAGAGGTCATAAAGCTCGGTATGTACATCGGGTTTACCGGTGTTATCACTTTCAAAAATGCTAAAAAAGCTATCAAAGCACTGGAAACTGTCCCTCTCGACCGTCTCCTGCTTGAAACTGATTGTCCGTACATGGCACCCGTCCCGTTCAGGGGCAAACGCTGTGACAGCTCAATGATAGCTTATACAGCCGAAAAAGCGGCTGAAATCAAGGGAATAAGCGTTCAGGAACTCCTCGATATCACCTGCGAGAACGCTAAAAGGATTTATTCTATTTAAAGAGGTCATTTATGTTTTACTGCTGCGGTATTACCGAAAAGGGCAAATGCCCCCATAACGAGGACGCTCTTCTCATCGGCGGAGAGGTACTGATAAACGGAAAGACCGAGTGTACACTCGGTCCGCCTTTTATTGCCGCTGTATCTGACGGAGTATCGGGTGAGAATGCCGGAGAATTCGCTTCTCAGATGTGCCTTGAACTCGTCAGAAATATTAAGGTAACATCTCCCGAACAGCTAAGAGAAAGTCTCATGGACGTTCACAGACGGCTCTCAGGCTACAGTCAGCTTGACCCGGTCAGCCGTAATATGCAGACTACACTCTGCGGATTTGCTGTAACTGCTGATGATAAGGCACTTGTCTTCAATGTTGGAGACTCTCGCCTGTACCGTTTCCGTGAGGGACGTATCCGTCAGATATCGCGTGACCAGTCGCTCGTACAAATGCTCATCGACAAGGGGACTATCACTGCTGAAGAGAAAAAAGACTACGTCCACCGCAACATCATCTCCCCTGCTTTCGGCAATATGAAAAATGACCCTACAATCGACATAACCGAGCTTGAGGACGGTCTCGAATACGGCGATATCCTTCTGCTTTGCAGTGACGGACTTTCTGACTTCCTCAGTTCCTATGAAATACAGGAGATAATGCAGCTTCCTAAGCCGCTGAGAAAAAGACTTGATATGCTTGCTGCTGCGGCTCTTATACGCGGCGGAAATGACAATATTACAGCAGTTGCCTGCCTGTACGAATACGACAGTGCAGCTGCAAAACTGAATGAATAACAAAAACGGCTGAGGTTTATCCTCAGCCGTTAATTTTATGCGTTTACTCTTAGAATGCGATCTGCTCAGCGATGTGGTGGAGCTTCTCGTCGTAAGGCTTATGCATCTGGAGAGCTTCCTGTATATCATAATCAACAAGCTTGCTGTCCTTGATACCTACAACACGGTTGCCGACACCCTGCTCAAGGAGTTCAACAGCATAGTAACCCATTCTTGTAGCTTCAACTCTGTCTCTGAGAGTAGGATTACCACCTCTCTGTACGTGACCGAGGATAGTAGCTCTTGTTTCGATATGTGTCTTCTCCTGAAGCATTGTAGCGATCTCCTGTGAGTGACCGACGCCCTCAGCAACGATAACTACGAAATGCTGCTTGCCCTTTGCCTTCTTTTCGAGCATTACCTTTGCGATCTTGTCGATATCGTATGGAACTTCCTTTGTGATGATATCTGTAGCACCGCAGGCAATACCTGTATTTACTGCGATATGACCAGCACCTCTGCCCATTACCTCAACAACAGAGCATCTGTCGTGAGACTGTGAAGTATCGCGGAGCTTGTCTACCATTTCCATAGCTGTGTTCATAGCTGTATCGAAACCGATAGTATAGTCTGTGCAAGCGATATCGTTGTCGATAGTACCGGGAATACCTACGCAGAGCATACCCTTGGCTGAAAGATCAGCAGCACCTCTGAATGAGCCGTCGCCGCCGATTACTACGAGACCCTCGATACCAAGCTCTTCACACTTAGCTCTTGCCTTTTCAACACCCTCTTCAGTTCTGAATTCAGGGCATCTTGCTGTATAAAGGACAGTACCGCCTCTGTGGATAATATCTGAAACACTTCTCTCGTCCATCTGGAAAATGTCGCCTGTGATAAGTCCGACGTAACCTCTGCGGATACCATAAACTTCCATGCCCTTGCTGAGAGCTGTTCTTACAACTGCTCTTACAGCGGCATTCATTCCGGGAGCGTCACCGCCGCTTGTCAGTACGCCAATTTTCTTG